>JBMHDM010000030.1:0-73358 GCA_049889395.1 Flavobacteriaceae bacterium | reverse complement strand
ATTTACACCCAACAAAAGAAGGGCTCACTATGGGTGAAGTTTTAAAAGAAATAAATACACAAAGTGGAGGAGAATCCGCAATTGTTTCAGATGTTGGGCAGCACCAAATGATCGCATGCCGTTATGCCGAATTTACACAATCAAGAGGTAATATTACATCTGGTGGATTGGGCACTATGGGCTTTGCTTTACCAGCTGCATTAGGTGCAAAAATGGCCACCCCAGAACGTGAAGTTGTCGCTGTAATTGGTGATGGTGGATATCAAATGACGATACAGGAATTGGGAACTATTTTCCAAACCAAAGCGGCGGTTAAGATTGTGGTGCTAAACAACGATTTTTTAGGAATGGTACGCCAGTGGCAACAGTTGTTTTTTGACAAACGTTACGCTTCAACCGAGATGACTAATCCTGATTTTGTAACTATCGCTAAAGGATATCACATTCAGGCCAAACGCGTCACAAAACGTGAAGAATTGGCCGATGCCGTAGCAGATATGATGGCCTCTAAACAAGCCTATTTCTTGGAAGTATGCGTAGAAAAAGAAGACAATGTATTCCCGATGATCCCCTCTGGAGCATCAGTATCAGATATACGACTTGAATAATAATAAGATGGACAATACAACAAAGCAATACACCATTTCTGTATATACAGAAAATAATATTGGGCTGCTGAACAGGATTTCGGCAATCTTTCAGCGTAGACACATCAATATTGAAAGCATGAATATTTCAGTTTCAGAAATTGAAGCGGTATCACGTTTTACAATTTTGGTGAATATGACAGAGAATAATGTCAAAAAAATTATTGGACAAATTGAAAAACAAATTGAGGTCATTAAAGCATTTTACCATACCGATGAAGAAACTATTTATTTAGAATCTTGTATGTTTAAAATTAAATCAGACCTTTTGTTTGAAGAACGCCAAATTCAAAATATTATAAAGGAAAGCGACGCAAGAATTGTCACCGTAAATCGAGAATTTTTTGTTCTTGAAAAATCGGGGAGACGTCATGAAATCGAAATGCTACACAGAGAATTAAGTGCTTTTGGGATCATGCAATTTGTACGCTCTGGACGTATCGCCGTCACAAAAGATGAAATGAAAATAACAGAAATGCTTGCCGCATTTAATAACTAATCAAATAAAAAAATGGCAAATTATTTTAACACACTTTCTTTAGGACAAAAACTCGATCAACTATCGAAATGTAGATTTATGGAAACATCAGAATTTGAAACTGGTGTAGAGGCCTTAAATGGCAAAAAAATAGTCATTGTGGGGTGTGGAGCTCAAGGGCTTAATCAAGGACTTAATATGCGTGATTCTGGGCTTGATATTTCTTACGCCCTAAGAGCACAAGCTATAAAAGAACAGCGACAGTCGTACAAGAATGCAACTGAAAATAACTTTAATGTTGGAACCTATCAAGATTTAATTCCTACAGCAGATGTTGTATTAAACCTTACACCAGACAAACAACACTCTAATGTTGTCGATACCGTAATGCCACTCATGAAAAAAGGGGCTACACTTTCCTATTCACATGGGTTTAATATTGTTGAAGAAGGAAAACAAATTCGTGAGGATTTAACCGTTATTATGGTAGCGCCTAAATGTCCCGGAAGTGAAGTTCGTGAAGAATACAAGCGAGGATTTGGTGTCCCAACACTTATTGCTGTTCATCCCGAAAATGATCCAGAAGGAAAAGGTTGGGCACAAGCCAAAGCTTATGCAGTAGCCACAGGAGGACACAAAGCAGGCGTTTTGGAATCATCTTTTGTTGCTGAAGTAAAAAGTGACTTGATGGGCGAACAAACTATTTTGTGTGGTGTACTTCAAACGGCGTCTATTTTATCGTTTGATAAAATGGTAGAGGAGGGAATAGAACCTGCTTATGCATCAAAATTGATTCAATACGGGTGGGAAACCATTACAGAAGCTTTAAAACACGGAGGTATCACCAATATGATGGATCGTTTATCCAATCCAGCAAAAATTAAAGCTTTCGAACTTTCAGAAGAATTGAAAGATATTATGCGCCCATTGTTCGAAAAGCATATGGATGATATCATGTCTGGACATTTTTCTAAAACAATGATGGAAGATTGGGCTAATGATGATGTCAATTTGTTGACATGGCGCGCAGCAACAGGTGAAACAGCGTTTGAAAAAACTGCTGCAACTTCTGAAACTATTGATGAACAAGAATATTTTGATCATGGTGTATTGATGGTCGCATTTGTGCGTGCTGGAGTAGAATTGGCCTTCGAAACTATGGTCGCCTCTGGAATTGTTGAAGAATCGGCCTATTATGAATCGTTGCATGAATTACCATTAATTGCCAACACTGTTGCAAGAAAAAAATTATTCGAAATGAACCGCATTATTTCTGATACTGCAGAATATGGTTGTTATTTGTTTGATCATGCATGTAAGCCGCTTCTGAAAGATTTTATGAAAAATATAAAAACAGATGTTATTGGCACTGCATATGCAAATCAAACTAATACTGTAGATAATGCTAATTTAATATCTGTAAATCAATCTATTAGAAATCATTCAATTGAATTAGTGGGTGCCAGATTAAGACAAGCAATGACCGATATGAAAGTTATTAAGTCTGAAGCATAGCTCATGAAAGATGTTCAAGGTTTAAATATGCCAACCCTAGACGATATTCGACTGGCAGCAAAAAAATTGCAAAATGTTGCGACTGTAACCCCCCTTGAGATACATCAGCGACTTTCCGAACAATATCAGTGTAAACTCTTGTTCAAACGCGAAGATTTACAAAATGTTAGATCCTACAAAATTAGAGGAGCCTACAACAAAATCTCTTCATTATCTTCTGATGAAGTAAAAAACGGAATTGTATGCGCCAGTGCTGGAAATCATGCACAAGGTGTTGCATTATCTTGCCAATTATTAAAGATTAAAGGTAAAATTTTCATGCCTGCTCCAACTCCAAATCAAAAAGTCGAACAAGTCAAAATGTTTGGAAAAGATTTTGTTGAAGTTATTCTTGTTGGTGATACTTTTGATGATTCTTTTCACAAGGCTATCGAAGAATGCACCAAAAATGGAACACCCCTAATTCACCCCTTCAATGACCCGAAAGTCATTGAAGGGCAAGGTACAGTTGGTCTAGAAATTATTCAACAATTGGAAGAAGTTATCGACTACATTTTTATTCCAGTTGGGGGTGGCGGTCTAGCCTCCGGATTATCTACAGCGGTAAAAACATTATCACCAAGTACCAAAATCATTGGTG
Source organism: Flavobacteriaceae bacterium (assembly GCA_049889395.1). Lineage (GTDB taxonomy): Bacteria > Bacteroidota > Bacteroidia > Flavobacteriales > Flavobacteriaceae > UBA3537. The sequence goes on along the minus strand of JBMHDM010000030.1, from coordinate 70,078 downwards.
TAGAACCAGCTGGTGCGCCATCCATGTCCAAATCTTTAGAAAATGGTAAAATCGTTAAACTGGAAAATATAGAAAAATTTGTTGATGGTGCTTCTGTGCAAAGCGTTGGTGATTTGACCTTTAAAATTTGTCAAGATAAGCTAGATGTTATGACTACCGTTCATGAAGGTAAAATCTGTCAAACGATTTTAGATATGTACAATAAAGACGCTATTGTAGCCGAACCCGCAGGTGTAATGAGTATTGCCGCACTCGATGAGTTCAAAGACGATATTAAAGGAAAAACTGTGGTTTGTTTGGTAAGCGGAAGTAATAATGACATCACAAGAACCGCAGAAATTAAAGAGCGGGCTTTGCTTTACGCTAATTTGAAACATTACTTTATTATTAAATTCCCACAACGTCCTGGTGCACTACGAGAATTTGTTGTCGAAATGTTAGGTCCACAAGATGATATTACACATTTTGAATACACCAAAAAGGTTAATCGAGAAAATGATGTAGCAGTTGTTGGTATACAACTGAAACGAGAGTCTGATCTTCAACCTTTGATTACCAAATTAAAAAAACATAATTTTTTTGGAGACTATCTTAATAATAAACCTGAATTGTTTCAGTTTTTGATCTAATACGATACGTTTTATTTTAATTACGATACGTTTTATTTTAATTAAACTATGAAGTTCCATCAAAATACTGCTGTTTTAAATTGTACTATAATTTATATTATGTAAAATTGATTCGAACGTATTATGTTTTATCTTTGCAATTGTAAAGATTTTGTATGTCACTTATCAATATATTTAGAATAATTGCCTTTTTAGAAGGCCTCTCCTATGTTTTATTATTGTTTATTGCTGTTCCCATAAAATATATTTACAGCGATCCTTCATTTGTCAAAATACTTGGTATGCCTCATGGACTTTTATTTATGGGGTATTTAGCTTTGTCTTTTGTATTAAGATCTGAAAACCAGTGGATTAAAAATAATTTCTTTGGAATTTTAATCGCTTCTGTCATTCCTTTTGGTACATTTGTATTGGAAAATAAACTAAAAAAACATCAATAAATCTCTTTTTTACATAGATTATTATGGAATTTATTCTAAATAAGCTAAAGCATTTCCTGATCAGTTTAGGAATAAGCCCTTCCGTTTCAGATTGGTCCTGTATACTTCTCCTAGTTTTTTGTACGCTTTTAGTCATTTTTGTACTAGACTTTATCATTCGTTTGATTATTCGTTTGGTTTTTACAAAATTGGCGCAAGGATCGAAAACACATTTTGACGATATCATGATTGAGCATAAGGTCCCTCGAAACATCGCTCATATCGTACCATTAATCTTGGCCTATGAGACTATACCGAATATATTTTTTGAACACCCAGATTGGCAATCTATAGTCAAAAAAGTCATTTTAGTCTTAGGAATTACGTTTTCGGTATGGGGAATACGAAGCGTGTTTAACTCCATGAAAGCATACTTCAAATCTGTTGATAAATTAAAAGACAAACCAATAGATAGTTATGTGCAGGTGGTCATGATTTTTGTCTGGCTTACTGGTATTTTCGCTGTTTTTGCTGTTGTAACTGGCGTTTCCTTTTGGGAGTTTATGGCTGGTCTTGGTACTGTATCGGCTGTAATAATATTAATTTTCAAAGACACTATTTTAGGATTTGTTGCCAGTATTCAGGTTTCTGTTAATGATATGGTTCGAATTGGCGATTGGATTACCTTTCAAAAATTTGGTGCTGATGGCGATGTTATAGAGATTAACTTGGCCACGGTTAAAGTTCGAAATTTTGATCACACCATAACAACAATACCAACCTATGCGTTAATTTCCGATTCGTTCAAAAACTGGCGTGGTATGACTGAATCTGATGGCAGACGTATCAAAAGAGCACTTAACATCCGTATGGCCAGTATTAGACATATTACAAGCGATGATCTGAAGAAATTATCAAAAATTGAACTCATAAGTGATTATATATCGGCAAAATCAACTGATATTACTGCATTTAATTCAGAAAATGGCATTGATAAATCCATGCTAATCAACGGAAGAAATTTAACAAATATTGGATTGTTTCGGAAATATATCGAATCTTATTTGGAACAAAACTCGGCCGTAAACAAAGATTTGATGGTAATGGCTCGACAGCTTCAACCTGGAGATAATGGCCTCCCCATTGAAATTTATGCCTTCAGTAGTGACAAGCGATGGCAAAACTATGAATATATTATTGCCGATATTTTCGATCATATTATAGCGGCGTCATCCACTTTTGACTTAGAAATATTCGAACGGAAGTTTTAAATTAAAATTGAATTTGGTGTAATATAAGCCCAGAGGCTGGTGCAATATAATCTATTTTAGCTGTAGCACCGGGTTTCAAACTAGTTTCAATAAAGTTTAAGTCAACTTCTCCTCTACCCAATTGTATCAAAACTCCCATCATTAATCGAATTTGATGACGTCCAAACCCTTTTCCTTTTACACGCAATATGTATGACTCATTGGGAAAAAAACTGGCTGTATAAAGCGTGTTATCAACCAATTCACAACTGATTAACTCACGCTTATAAATACCATGATCGGTGGCTTTATAGCAATAGGATTTGAAATTATGCAATCCCTCAAAGCATTGAGCACCTTGTTTCATCAAAGCAATATTTAAAGGCTCCAGAATTGTTGTCATAATTGGTGCACAAAAAGGATGACATTTCTGACCGTGAGCGAAAACGTAATGGTATTCTTTAAATTTTGAATCCTGAATAATATTAAATTTAGAATCTACTTCTTCGATTGAAATTGCTCTAAGATCTTGAGGTAAGTTGGTGTTAAAATCCAATAAAAACAATGATAAATCCTCAATAGGTTTTTCCTTTAAAAACAATTCGAAAGCAGCTTCCTCGGCAGAAACTTTAGCATCGGTTCTGCTAGCAGCTAAGGTTTTAAATGACTGATTTTGAAGAATGTATCGAAGTGTTTTGTCTATCATCAAATGCAAGGTTTTCGTATTAGGTTGTTTTTGCCAACCGTGAAAACGATAGCCCAAAAATTGAAATTTTACAAGATAATAATAGCGTTTTTGAAACATTGGCTCAAGGTCGGATTTTCTATAAACAAATAAAAATTATTGTCTAGATTTTAAAACGTCTACAACACTTTCTAACCGATATCCTTTAGCTTGAAGTAGTATCAAATAATGAAACAGTAAATCGGCACTTTCATCCAAAAAAAGTTCATCATTGGAGTCCTTTGCCTCAATAACCATTTCAACAGCCTCCTCACCTACTTTTTGGGCAATGGAATTAAGTCCTTTGTTAAATAATCCGGAAACGTATGACTGTTCAATCAGACTGTTTTTTCGATCAGAAATAATATGTTCTAGTTCAGTCAAAAAGCCAAACTTTGGTTTGTTTTGCTGACCCCAACAGCTGTCTGTTCCTTTATGACAAGTTGGTCCTAAAGGAAGAGCTTTAATTAACAGCGTATCATGATCGCAATCAACGTCAAAGGATATAAAATTTAGATAATGACCACTCTCCTCACCCTTTGTCCACAAGCGGTTCTTACTTCTACTAAAAAAGGTCACGCGCTGGGTTTGTTTGGTCTGCTCTAAGGCTTCCTCATTCATATAACCCAGCATCAAAACGGTTTTGGTTTCGGCATCTTGGATGATGGCAGGCACCAGTCCCTCTTTGTTGTAATTGATAATCATGCTAATCTAATATTAATTTGACATTCTTGTAATTGTTTTTTTAGTTGCGGAATTGAAATTTCACCAAAATGAAATACACTGGCAGCTAGAGCAGCGTCAGCTTTTCCTGTTTTGAAAACAGATTTAAAGTGTTCAATATTACCTGCGCCACCAGATGCAATAACGGGAATATTTACAATATTTGATAATTGCAACAAAGCTTCATTAGCAAACCCTGATTTAACGCCGTCATGATTCATTGAGGTAAACAGGATTTCACCTGCTCCTAAACGTTCTACAGTTTTAGCCCATTCAAATAGATCTAAATCTGTTGGTGTAGTACCACCGGCCAAATGAACAATCCATTCATTATTGATTTGTTTAGCATCAATTGCCACCACAATACATTGGTTTCCAAAGTATTGAGACAATTCATTGACTAACTCTGGTCGTTTTATTGCTGCTGAATTTACGGCTATCTTATCGGCTCCAGATTGGAGTAATAATGACGCGTCTTCTACACAAGTTACCCCACCACCAACCGTAAATGGTATATCAATTTCACGCGCCACTTTTCTAACCATTTCATAAGTTGTAGCTCTGGATTCAAGTGTAGCTGAGATATCTAAAAAAACCAACTCATCGGCACCTTGAAAGGCATATTGTTTCGCCAAAATAACGGGGTTCCCTGCATCGCGAAGATTGACGAAATTTACACCTTTTACGGTTCTCCCGTTTTTAATGTCTAAACATGGTATGATACGTTTTGTTAACATGATGCTATTGGTTATTAAGTTGAAATTGTTCTAAAGCTTTTAATGAAATCCTACCCTCATAAATGGCCTTTCCAATAATCACTCCATTGCAACCTATTTTATTTAATTCTTTTAAATCTCCCAACGACGAAACCCCACCAGATGCGATAAGATCAAGCGCTGGATTTTGATTCAAAATTGAGGTGTATAAACTGATAGACGGACCTTTTAACATACCATCTCTAGAAATATCTGTACAAATTACCGTTTGAACCCCCTTGGTGTAATAATCATCTATAAAAGGAAGCACTTTCAAGCTACTATTTTGTTGCCAACCCTGAATGGCAATATTTTCATTTAGACAATCTGCCCCTAGGATAATTTTTTCAGAACCGTAAGTTTTAATCCAAGATTCAAAAACAATAGGATTTTTCACGGCTATACTCCCCCCCGTAATTTGACTAGCACCACAATCAAATGCAATTCTTACATCATCATTTGACTTTAATCCCCCTCCAAAATCTATTTTTAGATTTGTTTTAGAGCATAATAATTCTAATATCTTATAATTTACTATTTGCTTAGCTTTCGCTCCATCTAAGTCTACCAAGTGTAATTGTGATATTCCAGCGTCTTCAAAACGTTTTGCAACTTCTAATGGTTTGTCGTAGTAGATGGTTTTGGAGGTGTAATCTCCCTGGGTCAATCTGACACATTGACCTGCAATGATATCTATTGCTGGAATTATTTTCATGTTGTTAATTTTAAAAAGTTATCCAGAACTAATGCGCCACCTTGACTGCTTTTCTCAGGATGAAATTGAACACCATAAAAGTTACGGTAATTTAATGCTGCAGAAAAAATTTGTCCATAAGTTGATGTCGCTATAGTATAATCACATTTTGGCACAAAATAGCTATGTACAGCGTACATATAACTTGAAGAATCTAGACCCAAAAATAGTTTTGAGGATAAATCTTCAATTTGATTCCATCCAATATGAGGTACTTTTTGAGTGTCATCAAATCTTGTGATATCAACATCAAAAATACCCAATCCATTTGTTTGTCCTTCTGGAGTATACCGGCACATAAGTTGCATACCTAGGCAAATTCCTAGAACGTCTTGTTCTAAGTTGGGGATGATAACATCTAAGCCTGTCGCCCTTAGTTGCTTCATAGCTTGACTGGCTTGTCCAACGCCCGGAAAAATGACTTTATCAGAATACAATATGTCTTCCTTGTCCTTTGATAATTTGGCCTGAATACCCAGTCGTTCAAATGCAAATTGAACGCTTTGAATGTTTCCAGCACCATAATCTAAAATTACGACTTTCATTATAGCATACCTTTTGTGGATGGAAGAATCATTCTATCAACATCTCGCTTCACAGCCATTTTAATAGATTTTGAGAAGGCCTTAAAAATGGCTTCAATTTTGTGGTGTTCATTTGAACCTTCAGCTTTGATATTCAGGTTACATTTAGCAGCATCAGTAAAAGATTTAAAGAAATGTATAAACATTTCTGTAGGCATTTTGCCCACATACTCGCGTTTAAAATTGGCCTCCCAAACTAACCAGTTACGGCCACCAAAATCTATGGAAACTTGTGCTAGACAATCGTCCATTGGTAAACAAAATCCATAGCGTTCTATACCCAATTTATCAGCCAGTAATTGATTAAATAGTTCTCCTAAAGCTATAGCAGTATCCTCGATAGTATGGTGTTCATCGACCTCTAAGTCACCATCAACTTTAATGTTCAAATCTACTTGTCCGTGACGGGCAATTTGGTCCAACATATGATCAAAAAAAGCAATCCCTGTATCAATGGAACTTTGTCCAGTTCCATCTAGATTTAACGAGATCTCAATAGCTGTTTCATTGGTTATTCTGGATATTGTTCCTGTTCTGGTCTTCAACTTTAAAAATTCATAAATCCGTTTCCATTTGTTGGTTTCTAATACCATAAATGGATTTAATTCGTTTTGGGAAATAGTAAGTTCTTCGATGCCAAGCTTGGCGTCGTTGTTTATGTATATTCCTTTTGCGCCAAGATTCTTAGCCAATTCAATATCCGTGAGCCTATCCCCAATGACATAAGAATTTTTGAGATCAAAATCTTCTGAAAAATAAGATTCTAGCAACCCTGTATTTGGTTTTCTTGTGGGAGCATTATCAATAGCAAATGTACGGTCAATAAACTGATCTTGAAACTTAATCCCCTCATTTTCCAAACATTGAATCATGAATTGATGGACAGGCCAAAATGTATCCTCAGGAAATGAGTCAGTACCTAATCCGTCTTGATTGGTAACTAACACCAATTCGAAGTCTAATTCAGTTGCAATTTTGCGAAGGTAAAATAGGACATCGGGATAAAATTCTAATTTTTCGAAGCTGTCTATTTGATAATCTTTTGGCTCTTTAATCAATGTTCCATCCCTATCAATGAATAAGACTTTTTTCATGTTATAAGTTATTAAGAATTTGAATTAATTTTAAATTATCTTCTGGCGTTCCAACGGTAATTCGTAAGCAGTTATCACAGTATAATTGTCCGTGTCTATTGCGAACGATTATGTCATTTTGAATCAATTGTCTATAACGTAAATTGGCATCATCAACACGAATCAATACAAAATTTGAATCAGATGGGAAGACTGTTTTTACGAAATGGAGTTGATTTAATTTATGAATCAAAATGTCTCGTTCAGACAAGATCATTTCTATTTGACGCTTAACAATATTTTGGTTCAAAATCCCTTTTAAAGCAGCATTTTGTGTTAAGATATTAATATTGTATGGCGGTTTTATTTTGTTTAGAACAGAAATAATTTTTGAGGAAGCATAGCAAATTCCTAATCGGATACCAGCCAGTCCATATGCTTTAGACAATGTTTGTGTGACCACTAAATTGGGAAATTCATCCAAACGGCTTAACCAACTTGGATGTTTCGAGAAATCAACATAAGCTTCGTCAATTATTACCAATCCTTTAAACTGTATTAAAATCTGCTCTATAGCTGTATTATCTAAAACATTCCCAGAGGGGTTATTTGGTGAACATATCAATATCAATTTGGTATTAGAATTAACAGCATTTAAAACTGACTTCGTATCAATTTGAAATTCAGAAGTTAATGGAACCTCCTGAATCTCAACGGCATTTAAACGCGCCAAAACGCCATACATCCCATAGGTTGGCGGCATAGTAAGTATCGAGTTCTGATTAGGCTCACAACAGGCTCTTATGAGTAAATCCAGCACTTCATCACTTCCATTACCAATCAAGATTTGTTCAGTTGATATTGTTTTAAGATGAGATAGCTTATGTTTTAAAAGTCGTTGTTGAGGATCTGGATAACGATTTAAATTATTAGAATACGGATTCTCATTGGCATCTAAAAAAACCAAATCGTCTGCTGTGTTCTGAAATTCATCTCTTGCAGAAGAATACGCCTTCATATTCCTAATGGAGGGTCGAATTATAGATTGAAGATTCATGTGTTAATGTTTTTTAATCGAATAGAAACCGCATTTTTGTGAGCCATAAGCCCCTCTGCCTCTGCCATTAACTCTATAGTTGGACCCAAAGCTAATAACCCCTCTTTTGTGATTTCTTGGAACGTAATGCTTTTCAAAAAACTATCCAGATTGACACCAGAATAGGCCTTGGCATACCCATTAGTTGGTAGTGTGTGATTGGTACCAGATGCATAATCACCCGCGCTTTCGGGGGTATAATTTCCAATAAACACTGAACCCGCATGTTTTAATCGGTTGACAAAGAAATCATTATCTGTTGTTGAAATAATATAATGCTCAGGGCCATATGCATTGATAAGGTCCACTGCTGTTTCTGAATCTTTACAATAGATCAGTTTCATGTTTTTTAGAGATTGTTCGATAATATTTTGTCGTGGTAAAAGTTTTGATTGATTAGAAATTTCAACAGAAACTTGTTCCAATAATTGATTAGAAGTCGAAACTAAAACTACCTGACTATCATGGCCGTGTTCCGCTTGGCTCAACAAGTCGGAGGCAACATAGGATGGTATAGCCGAATCATCAGCCATGACCAATAATTCACTTGGACCAGCAGGCATATCTATGGCTAATCCGAATTTAGTTGCAATTTGTTTAGCTGCTGTAACATATTGGTTCCCTGGGCCAAATAACTTATTTACTTTTGGAATTGAATCCGTTCCAAAGGTCATTGCTGCAATGGCTTGAATACCCCCTACTTTATAAATTGTATTAATCCCACAACACGTAGCTGCAAATAATATTTCATTAGCTATCTGACCGTCTGTATTTGGTGGTGTACACAATACAATTGATCGACAACCAGCCAATTGTGCAGGCACAGCTAACATCAAAACAGTGGACAACAAAGGGGCTGTTCCTCCAGGAATGTACAACCCAACGGCGTCGATGGGTCGTTTCTCTTGCCAACAGCGCACACCTGGCTGAGTCTGAACCTCTATGCGGTTTGTTTTTTGAGCCTTGTGAAAGGTTTCAATATTAGATTTTGCATTCCGTATAGCAGCTTTCAGTTTTGCAGAAATGGCTTGTTCAGCACATATTAATTCGCTCTCTGTGACCAATAAATCTGAAAGATCAACACCATCAAAAGTTTTGGTGTATTTCCTAATGGCGTTATCACCATCAATTTGTACAGCACTAAACACCTCATTAACAACTGTTTCAAGAATTTTAGTATCTTGTTTAGGACGTTTTAGAATGTCGCTCCATTCTGATTTTTTGGGATTATTTATTATTCGCATCATATAACCATTTTTTCGATTGGACAAATTAGTATACCTTCTGCACCAAGCTGTTTTAAATCGTCAATGATATCCCAAAATTGATTAACATCAATAACACTATGCACCGAACTCCATCCAGAAATTGCCAAAGGTAAAACCGTTGGACTTTTCATTCCTGGTAAAAGATTTATAATATCTTTCAATCTTTCATTCGGTGCGTTGAGTAAAACATACTTTGACGAACGTCCTTTTAACACGGATTCTATTCTAAACTTAATTTTATCTAACAAAGTCATTTGAAGACTTTGGATATTTGGAGAAACAGCCAAAACAGCTTCAGAGTTTAGTAATATTTCTTTCTCTATTAGATTGTTTTTAAAAAGAGTTCCTCCAGTGGACACTATATCGACAATAGCATCTGCTAAACCAATATTTGGAGCAATTTCTACAGATCCGTTAATTACATGTAACTCGGCATCAAGATTATTATCATTTAGAAATGATTGGACAGTTCTCGGATAAGATGTTGCAATTTTTCTACCGTTTAAATCATTCAAATCGTTGTAATGCATAGATTTAGGTATGGCCAAAGACAAGCGACATTTTGAAAACCCCAATTGTAGCTCTGAGGTAATCCCTTGCCCTTTTTCCACCAAAATATTACTTCCAATAATAGCAGCATCTACCACACCATCTTTTAAATATTGTGGAATATCACCATTTCGTAAATAAAAAACCTCAATGGGAAAGTTAGTTGCACGGGCTTTGAGTTGTTCCTTACCATTATCCACATAAATTCCAATATCCTTAAGCAATTTCAAAGAGTCTTCTTTTAAACGACCCGATTTTTGAACAGCAATTTTTAATGTCACCATCATATTATTTTTTAAATAAAAAAAACCCGTTTGATAATCAAACGGGTTTTAGGTTCTGTATAGTTTTCATTTTATTCCAAAACACCAAAACTCGCCTGTGAGCAAGTATGAGAATGATGATGGTTAAAATATGTAGTATTCATGACTTTAAATTTCATAAAAACAAATCTTCAAAAAAATAAATCTAAAAACCAAAACTTTTTTCAAAAATTTATTGATTTCCCAAAATGATAGGCATTCCAGAGTCCCCAGACCCAATAACAATGACCTTACTATTATTAGATTCGGCTAATTTTACGGTAGCCTCTATGCCTTTATCTTGAAGAATTTTGTCGTTTAGAGAAGCGCTCAAAATGCGGTTGGCATCTGCTTTACCTCTGGCCTCAATACGCTGACGTTCAGCTTCTTTATCGGCTGTGACCAATCTGAATTCATATTCCAAAGATTGTTGCTCTTGTTTTAGCTTACTTTCAATGGCGTTTTTGATGGTTTCAGGTAATTTGACATCTTCTACCAAAACACGTTTTACTTTCAAGAATTGTCCTTCCAGTAGATTAACAACTTCATCTAAAATTTCTTGTTCAATAACATCTCTCTTACTAGAATAGAGTTGTTCTGGCGTGTAGCGTCCAACTACACTACGTGCAGCGGCATTAACAGCAGGATTTAAAAGCTCAATGACATAATCTTGTCCTTTAGTTTTGATAAGCTTTCCTAAATTTTCGTATTCAGGCTCATACCATATAGTTCCATTGACGCGAACTTCAAGTCCATTCACAGACAGTACATTCATTTCATCTGAAATAGATTGTTGGCGAACCTTAAAAATGAGCATTGAATTCCATGGCGCTACAATATGAAATCCCTCCCCATAGGTTTTATCGGTGTTAATTCCATCCCCAAATCGTTCAAATAATACGCCACCTTCTCCGGGTCCGATGGTAACGGCAGCTTTGGAGATCAGAATAAGTCCAAGTGCGATAGCAAATATGATGGGTAGTCCAATTTTAGGTAAATTTTGCATGGTATGTTTGTTTTAAATTAATCCGAAATATTTTCTCATAAACCACTCTAGTGATAGGCTAAAAATAAGCGTTAATAAAATGGCATTAAAGTCCACCAAAGGTACAGATTTTTTATCTATTTTCAAGATATTGACATAAGTATCCTCTTGTAGCAAAACATCAACCAAATCATGTGCTTGTGTATCAAAAAAAGCTTTTCCACCAGTGTCATTGGCTAGTTGTGAAAGTTGTATTGTATTAGCATTTAAAAATTGTGATTCGATATTAAAGGGTAAAATATCAAATTGACCGGTTTTGCTTATGGATTTGGTTTGATTTTGAACTTTGAAATTGTAACGTCCTGGTTTTAAACTACTTAAATCAGCTCTGTATGATGTATTTTCTAATAGCATAGGGAATTTTAAAGGCCGTTTTTGTCCTTTACTTTGGACCTCAATGGTTAATGTTGCATTGGTATTAGACTCAAAATTGTCATTAAATAATTCAGCTACAATTTCAATTGGTGCCGATCCATCAAAAATAACGTCATGAGATAAACGTAGTTTTTCAGAAACCTTTTGGGTGCTTAAGTATTTGAGTAACAATCCGAAAAATAGATCAAATTTTTCAAATGAATTATGTCGCTGAAAATCTCTCATACGCCATTTCCAAAGATGTTCAGCAAGAAAAACTACATGACGGGAAACTCCCGAATTATAGGTCAACAACAACGGAGAATTGGTTTGCCCCCCTCCTATTGTTTTGTACAATAATACATCATGAGCAACATTAATAGAGGTTCGCCCAAATTCAGATTTCAAGGGTGGATAGCTTAGAAACTCTAGGGGAGTTACAGAAAATGTTTCAAAGTTAGGATTGATTTGGGCGTAATAATCTTCCGTTTGACCTGTTATTTCTTGCTCAAAAATGGATTGAGCATCATTCAAAAATGACCAGTTAGTTTGTGTTCCCCCTATTGTAAATGTGTTGATCGGTTTTTGGTTAATGTAATCAAAAATAGTACTAAATGATTGATCGGGTTGGTACAAAACCAATACATCATAATCAGATGGATTTTCTAAAAATTCGGTTGGATTCAAACGCACTATACTATAGTGCATTTGTGCAGTAGCAATAGCTTTAATAGCAGCCAAATCGGGATGGGATATGGCAGAAATTAAAGCTATTTTAAAACTTTGATCAATGACTTCAATACCAAATGATTTGACATTGTTGGTTTTTAAAATTTCTTCATCGAGTGGTTTTAGGTTGACTTTATAGCGCTGAATCCCTGGTGTTTTGGCTTTTAAATATACCTTTGCTATTTCAGAAGTTTTTGAAGGGGAAAAGGTCAACTGTTTTGTGTAAATTTTCTTAGATCCGGAAACAATCTCTAAAACCGTTTCAGCTGCGGTATTACCCATACTATTGAGTACAATTTCTACTGGAAATTCGTTATCCAGAAATGTGTAAGAATTAACATTAACTTGTTTAATTGATAAATCTTGAAACGCTGTAGAATCGCCCATAATAAGTGGGTAAACAGGCTGTAGCTGAGCCGTTCTGTTATGGGCAAAAGAACGACCTATAGTTTGGTTACCATCTGACAATAGAATCACAGGAGCAATGTCGCCTTTCGTAATGGCATTTATAGTTTGTAAACTACTACCAATATTAGATTGTTTTCCCTGAAAATTTAACGAATCATTTAAGAATAAACGACTGTCGAAGCTGTAAGACTGAATCTCATATTTTTGATTTAATTCTACATGATTTTGTAAAAAATCAGCCAGAGAGTCTAAAATTTTATCTTTATTCAAAACTTTTATGGATGCAGAGTTATCTAACAAAATAGAAAGTGATGGTTTGATAATAGTCTCTGTATTGGTCGTGACTTTTGGACCAATTATTAATAAAATAAGTGAAGTGATCGAAACCGTTCGGCAGAAGGTCAATAACCAAACATGGCAGGGTTTTTGCCATGGACGGTATTGAAAAAGCGCTACAATTAGCGCTATTAAACAAGAACTTAATATGTACACAAAAAACGTGTCCACTTTCTCTATTTGTTATGTTGTATTAGGTAAGCATTCCGCCATCTACATGCAATGTCTGCCCTGTAATGTAGGCAGATAAATCGCTGGCCAAGAAAACACAGGCATTGGCTATATCGTCAGGTGACCCTCCTCTTTTGAGTGGAATACCGGCGCGCCACTGCTCTACAGTGGCCTCATCCAATTTGGCTGTCATTTCTGTTTCAATAAAACCTGGCGCTATCACATTACTTCGGATATTTCTTGATCCAAGCTCTAAAGCGACCGATTTGGAAAAGCCAATAATTCCAGCCTTTGAAGCGGCATAGTTAGTTTGACCAGCATTTCCTTTGACACCCACTACAGAACTCATATTAATAATAGATCCCTGTCGTTGTTTGAGCATGGTGCGCTGAACGGCCTTAGTCATATTAAATACAGATTTCAGATTGACTTCTATGACTTGGTCAAAATCGGCTTCACCCATTCGCATTAACAGATTATCTTTTGTGATTCCAGCATTATTTACTAGAATATCAATTTGTCCAAAATCAGCTAGAACATCGCTAACCAATTGTTGGGCAGCCTCGAAATCGGCAGCGTTACTTTGATAGGCCTTGACCTCTACCCCATGGCTTTGAAGTTCTGCTTCAAGTTCTTTGGCAGCTTCCGAAGAGGAACTGTAAGTAAAAGCAACGTTTGCACCTTGCTGGGCAAATATAGTGGCAATCCCTTTTCCGATTCCTCTGCTGGCCCCTGTAATAATGGCTGTTTTTCCGTCTAGTAGTTTCATCAATTAGTGGGTTTTATAGCATTTTAAGTAACTGTGTCTATCTTAAGACTTCGGCGACTTTTTTTCCAATCTCGGCAGGTGAGTCTACCACATGGATACCACAATCGCGCATAATTCGTTTTTTGGCTTGAGCTGTATCATCACTACCGCCAACAATGGCACCGGCATGCCCCATTGTGCGACCAGCAGGTGCGGTTTCACCAGCAATAAATCCAACTACTGGCTTAGTGCTTCCACTAGCTTTATACCACTGAGCGGCATCACCTTCTAACTGACCCCCAATTTCTCCAATCATCACCACACATTTGGTTTCATTGTCGTTGATGAGCAATTCTAGGGCCTCTTTAGTAGTTGTCCCAATGATAGGGTCACCTCCAATACCAATAGCGGTGGATATGCCTAGTCCTTGTTTAACCACTTGATCTGCTGCTTCGTAAGTCAATGTTCCTGATTTGGAAACTACGCCCACATCCCCTTTTTTAAAAACAAACCCTGGCATAATACCAACTTTGGCTTCTTCTGGAGTAATAACGCCTGGGCAATTAGGTCCAACCAATCGGCAATTTTTATTTTTAATGTAATTGGAGGCTTTAATCATATCGGCTACAGGAATGCCTTCTGTAATAGTGATAATCACTTCAATACCGGCATCAGCTGCTTCCATTATGGCATCGGCTGCAAAGGCTGGGGGAACAAAAATGATGGTTGTATTGGCCTGTGCTGTTTCAACTGCTTCTTTGACAGTATTGAAAACAGGTTTACCCAGATGAGTTTGACCACCTTTGCCTGGCGTAACACCGCCAACGACGTTAGTGCCATAGGCAATCATTTGTTCGGCATGAAACGTGCCTTCACTTCCAGTAAAGCCTTGTACAATTATTTTAGAATTTTTATTGACTAATACACTCATTTAGGTTGATTTTATTGGTGCAAATTTAATTTTTTGAAGTTGTTTTTTAAAACTAATTATATATTTTTTTTTAACTGTTGTAAGAGATTTGGTAATTGTCGTAAAGCTGCCATTTCTTTAAGTTTTGTTCTAGATTCTTGTATGGGTGTTCCAAAATAAGTTTTACCCCCAACTACAGATTTCGTAACACCTGTTTGTCCCATAATAACTGCTTTAGCTCCAATAGTGATTCCACTGTTGGTTCCTACTTGTCCCCAAATTGTAACTTCGTCTTCAATAATACAACAACCTGCAATTCCCGTTTGAGAAGCAATCAAGCATTTGATTCCAATTTGGGTGTCATGACCAACTTGTATTTGATTATCCAATTTAGATCCTGCGCCGATAATTGTATCACCACTTACACCACGATCAATAGTACAACCTGATCCAATGTGAACGTTGTTCTCTATGACGACTCGACCGCCTGATAGGAGTTGATCAAAGCCCTCCGGACGATTCTTGTAGTAGAAAGCATCTCCTCCTACAACAGTTCCTGGTCCAATTACCACGTGATCACCAATAATGGTGTCCCCTACAATGGCGACATTGGCATGAATTAAACAGTGTTGACCTATAGTGACATTGGGGCCAACAAATACATTGGGTTGAATGTGTGTTCCCGTACCAATTTTAGTAGAGGGATCTATACTAGTTGATGAAGAAATAAAAGGCTTAAAATGGGACGTGAGTTTATTAAAATCACGAAATGGATCTTCTGAAATAAGAAGTGCTTTTCCTTCTGGGCAATCCACTTTTTTGTTAATTAAAATTACTGTAGCAGCCGACTTTAAAGCTTTGTCATAATACTTGGGATGGTCCACAAAAACAATATCCCCAGATTCAACAACATGTATTTCGTTTATTCCAAGAACTGGAAAATTATCTGCACCAACATATTCGCATCCAAGAAGATTAGCAATTTGTAAAAGAGTCTGTGATGCGGGAAATTTCATTATGATACTATTCTTTGACGCGTTCTTTGTAAGTACCTTTAATGGTTTCTACTTTGATTTTATCACCCTCATTGATAAACAAAGGAACCATAATTGTAGCTCCTGTTTCTACGGTTGCGGGTTTGGTGGCGTTGGTGGCTGTATTGCCTTTTACACCTGGTTCTGTGGCGGTTACTTCCAAAATTACGCTGGCAGGCATCTCTACAGACAATGGCATATCATCCTCTGAATTTATAATGACTGTGACCACTTCCCCTTCTTTCAGGAGGCCAGGATTATCAATAGAAGATTTATTTAAAGTGATTTGATTATAATCCTCAATATTCATGAAATGAAACTGATCGTCTTCTGGATAAAGGTATTGAAATTTGTGAGTCTCAACTCTAACATCCTCAATTTTATGACCTGCCGAAAACGTATTGTCCACCACTTTACCGGTGGTTACGCTTTTGAGTTTTGTTCTTACAAAAGCAGGACCTTTTCCTGGTTTAACATGTAAAAATTCTACAATCTTATAAATATCGTGGTTGTATCTGATACACAACCCATTTCTGATGTCTGATGTACTTGCCATACGTTAGTTTGATTTAAAATAGCCTTTCATGATACCGCGATGTGAGTTTTTGATAAATTGTAAAATCTCATCCCGTTCTGGAGTAGCCTCCATCTCGGCTTCAATAATGGCTGAAGCCTGAGAGTTATTATAGTTTTTTTGATATAGTAATCTATATATTCCCTGTATTTCTCTAATTTTTTCTGTTGAATAGCCTCTTCTTCGTAATCCCACAGAATTAATCCCAACATAAGACAAGGGTTCTCTAGCTGCTTTGACAAATGGCGGAACATCTTTTCGAACCAAAGACCCACCTGTTACAAAAGCATGGTTTCCGATAGCGCAAAATTGATGTACAGCCGTCATTCCAGCCAATACAACATAATCGCCAACAGTGATATGACCAGCTAGAGTACTGTTGTTGGAAAAAATACAGTTGTTACCAACAACACAATCATGTGCAATATGACAGTAAGCCATAATGAGGCAATTATCGCCAACAACTGTTTTCATTCGGTCTTTAGTACCCCTGTTAATTGTAACGCATTCCCTTATAGTTACGTTATCACCAATTTCAACAGTGGTTTCTTCATCATCATATTTTAAATCTTGGGGGACTGCTGAGATAACCGATCCAGGGAAAATATTACAGTTTTTTCCAATTCGGGCACCCTCCATGATGGTAACATTTGAGCCAATCCAAGTACCCTCACCAATGACTACATTATTGTTGATGGTCGTAAAGGGTTCGATAACCACATTTTTAGCAATTTTTGCGCCAGGATGCACATAGGCAAGAGGTTGATTCATAGTTTATTCTTTTACTTTAGAAATTTGAGCCATTAATTCGGCTTCTGCACATAACTTTCCATTGGCATAGGTGTAGCCCTGCATATGACAAATGCCGCGTCGAATGGGAGTAATTAAGGAGCAACTAAAAATGAGTGTGTCGCCAGGAACTACTTTTTGTTTGAATTTCACATTATCAATCTTCATAAAAAATGTGAGGTAATTTTCAGGATCTGGAACTGTATTGAGCACCAAAATCCCACCAGTTTGTGCCATGGCTTCTACGATAAGCACCCCCGGCATAACTGGAGCACCAGGAAAATGTCCCTGAAAGAAAGATTCATTCATGGTGACATTCTTTGAACCAATTACATGATTGGGAGATAACTCAAAAACTTTATCCAATAATAAAAAAGGTGGTCTGTGCGGTAGCATATCCATAATGGCATTGACATCCATCACAGGAGTTTGATTCAAATCAATGTTTGGAACGTTGTTTCGGCGTTCGTTTTTGATGATTTTTGACATCTTTTTGGCAAATTGTGTATTGACAAAATGGCCAGGTTTATTAGCAATGACTTTTCCTTGTAAACGCATACCAGCCAAGGACAGGTCGCCGATAACATCTAACAATTTGTGACGTGCAGCTTCATTGGGATAATGAAGGGTTAAGTTATCTAAGATCCCATTTGGTTTAACAGAAATGGAATCTTTATTGAAGGCCACTTTGAGTTTTTTCATTGTATCGTCAGAAAGTGGTTTGTCCACATACACAATAGCATTGTTCAAATCTCCCCCTTTGATAAGGCCATTTTCCAACAACATCTCTAGCTCATGTAAAAAACTAAAGGTTCTGGAATCTGAAATCTCTTTCTTAAAATCCGAAAGCTTGGATAAAGTGGCATTTTGAGTCCCCAATACTTTTGTACCGAAGTCAACCATGGTTGTGACTTGGTATTCTTTTGATGGAATAATAGTTATATCGCTTCCCGTTTCTTCATCCATATAGGAAATGACATCTTTGACCACAAAAACTTCACGAAACGCATCTTGTTCTATAATTCCGGCTTTCTCAAGTGACTCCACAAAAAACTTTGATGAACCATCCATAATGGGTGGCTCAGATTTGTTTAGCTCAATAATGGCATTGTCAATATCTAATCCAACCAATGCGGCCAAAACGTGTTCGCAAGTTTGGATGGTAACGCCATTTTTTTCTAAACAAGTACCGCGTTGTGTATTTGTTACAAAATTTGCATCGGCTTTTATGATAGGTTCACCCTCCAAATCGATGCGTTTGAAAGCAAAACCAAAATTGGCTTCTGCAGGTAAAAATGTTAAAGTTACGTTTGCACCAGTATGTAGTCCTACTCCTTTGAGAGAAGTGGGTTTGGCTATTGTTTTTTGTCTGTTTTGGGTTTTTAAAATCATTTTTTGATTTCTTTTTTAATATCATCTAAAGATTTGACTAGATGAGGTAGGTTTTTGAAATGTACGTAGGATTTGTAATAATCACCATAATTAAAAGCTGGAGTGCCTTGAAGCATCGCATTATCAGCTACATTTTTGGCAATCCCCGATTGAGCTTGTATTTTGACATTATCCCCAATTGTGATATGCCCCACAATGCCTACCTGGCCTCCAATTTGACAATTGGAGCCTATTTTTGTTGATCCTGCAATACCAGTTTGAGCGGCGATAACGGTATGTTCTCCAATGGTTACATTGTGAGCGACCTGAATTTGATTGTCTAATTTCACGCCTTTACCAATGACAGTAGATCCTAGCGTGGCTCGGTCAATAGTTGTTCCTGCGCCAATATCTACATGGTCTGAAATAATTACATTGCCGATTTGAGGCACTTTTTTATAACCGCCTTTTTCATTTGGAGAAAACCCGAAACCATCTGCGCCAATTACCACACCCGCTTCGATATTGCAATGACTACCAATAACACAATCTGAGTATATTTTTACGCCAGCAAAAATTGTGGTGTGGTCTCCAATAGATACATTGTCGCCAATGTATGAATTGGGGTATATTTTGACGTGATTTCCAATAGTTACGTTTTCACCAATGTGACAAAAGGAACCGAGATAAAAATCAGAACCATAAGAAGCTGAATCAGAAATATATACCGGTGATTCTACACCAGATTTATTGGATTTGATTTTGTTGTAATGTTCCAGAAGGGTAGAAAATGCCGCATAAGAATTGACTACTTTAATCAATGTTGTTGAAATTTGTTTTTCTGGCTCAAAATCCTCATTCACGATGGTAATTGAAGCGTTTGTTGAATAAATATGAGGCGTATATTTAGGATTGGACAGAAAGGTTAGGGAGCCGGGGGTTCCCTCTTCTATTTTGGATAATTTGAACACCTCAGCGTTTTCATCTCCTACGATTTCTCCTCCAAGAAGTTTAGCTATTTGGTTGGCTGTAAATTTCATACCACTGCAAAAATATAAAAAAATATCATAGGAAACTTTTAGGATAACACAGATAATGACGCTTCGTCGTTTTTGTTAGTCCTTTGATATTGATAAGGTTGGTGTTGCGATGAAGGTTTGAGACTTTTCCATTTTTGTGTAAAACCTTAATTGGATTTTGACTGGGATTGTAGGCCGTGTTTTGAGTTTGTCCTTCAAAAACATAATAAGGCCAATTGTCTTTACTTATACTACTGGTTTCATTTAGTATATATTGCTGTTTTTTTAGGGCTGAAGCGATATTTTTCTTTTTGCAAAACTTAATTTTAAATAATTTTCTCTCTAGTAACCGCTGAGATAAATCTCGAAGAACAAAATCCGGATGATCCAACCAAAGTTTCATAGATGCAATAATATCAGTATCATCCAATTGTAGAAAGTTCTCCAAGGTTTGTTCTGAAAAATTAGTTAGGTCTACTGATTGGTTTAAAAAGAATTTAAACGATGGTGTAATTCCTGTAAAATCATCGTTTTGAGCTATCTGTTTGGCTCTTTTTAAAAGGTTGGTGATCATGTGTTCTGCCACAAGCCCTGTTTTGTGCAAATAGACCTGCCAATACATGAGTCGTCTACTGGTCAGAAATTTTTCTACAGAATAAATCCCTTTTTCCTCAATGACCAATTGATCATTTACTACGGTCATCATCGATATCAACCGTTCGCTATTGACATTTCCCTCTGACACACCAGTGTAAAAGCTATCTCGTTTAAGATAATCTGAGCGATCCATATCTAACTGTCCGGAGATGAGTTGACCAAAAAAAGTTCTGTGATAATCCCCTTTAAACATTTGAATAGCTAAAGATAACTTACCATTAAATTCAGCATTTAAAACCTCCATAATGCGAAGTGAAAGCATCTCGTGACTAACGCCACTAATCAAACTATGTTCTATAGCATGACTAAAAGGACCATGTCCAATATCGTGAAGAAGAATGGCAACATAGAGTGCATTTTCTTCCTCATCTGAAATATTTACGCCTTTAAAACGGAGTATTCGAACCGCTTTTTGCATGAGATGTAAACAGCCTAATGCGTGATGAAATCTGGTGTGATGCGCTCCGGGATAAACAAGATAAGAAAGACCCATTTGAGAAATCCGCCTTAACCGCTGAAAGTAACGGTGTTCAATGAGATCAAAAATTAATGCATTGGGAATTGTAATAAATCCATAGATTGGATCGTTAAATATTTTGAGTTTGTTTTTGGTATTCAAACGAATTAAGTTTTATTTTAGTAACCTCTAATAAATGGCAAATTTCCTTAGGCAAAAATAATAAAACCTGAACATTAGTGTTCTTAAACACCCAATTTTATGAGACCAATTCAAATTTTATGGGTCGATGATGAAATATCGTTTCTAAAACCACATATCATTTTTTTGGAACAAAAGGGCTATAAAATCACCACAAGTCAAAGCGGTATGGAAGCTCTAGAGCTGTTTAAGACTGAAGCGTTTGATATCGTTTTTTTGGATGAGAATATGCCAGGCCTCTCAGGGTTGGATACGCTATCGCAGCTTAAGGAAATAAAACCCAATGTCCCGACGGTTATGATCACCAAAAGTGAGGAAGAGTATATTATGGAGGAAGCTATTGGTAACAAAATTGCAGATTATTTGATCAAGCCGGTCAATCCCAATCAAATACTACTCAGTCTGAAGAAAAATTTAGATATTAATCGCTTGATTTCTGAAAAAACTTCATCAAATTACCTTCAAGAGTTTAGAAATATTGCGCTCGAAATCAATGGGTTGGATTCTTGGAAATCTTGGTCAGAGATGTATAAAAAATTAGTCTTTTGGGAGCTGGAATTGGAAAATTCTGAAGATTCAGCGCTGTTAGAAATTATGGAATCTCAAAAAACAGAAGCCAATACACAATTCGGTAAGTACATTGAACAGCATTACCAATCTTGGTTTCTTAACGAAAATCCACCCGAACTATCGCACACACTATTTAAAAACAAAATTTTACCTGAAATAAACAACGAGCAGCCAACATTACTTATCGTTATAGACAATTTAAGATATGACCAATGGAAAGTCATCGAATCTACCGTTAATATCCATTATAGAACAGCCCACGAAAGCCTGTTTTTTAGTATTCTTCCCACGGCAACACAATATGCTAGAAATGCTCTTTTTTCGGGTTTAATGCCCATGGAGATGAAAAAACGCTATCCTCAATTTTGGAAGGACGACTCTGACGATGGTGGTAAAAATTTATATGAAAATGATTTTCTAAAATTACAATTGCTACGACATAACAGACCTGACATCAACTATGAATACATTAAAATAACAAATTTAAAAGCTGGAAAAAAACTGGCTGAACATTTTAAAACAAAAATAAAAAATGATCTAACTGTTGTGGTATATAATTTTGTAGATATGTTATCGCACTCCAAAACTGAAATGGAAGTTGTAAAAGAATTAGCTTCAGACGATAAGAGCTATCGTTCTCTAACACAAAGTTGGTTTAAAAACTCCCCCCTCATAGATATTATCAAGCAAGCCCAACAATTAAATTTTAAACTAATAATTACCACAGACCACGGCACTGTAAATGTTAAACATCCCGCCAAAGTCGTAGGCAATAGAGATACAAGTCTAAACTTAAGATACAAAACCGGTCGCAGTTTGAGCTATGACAATAAAGACGTTTTTGCCGTAAAAAACCCAGAACAAGTTGGACTACCTGCTGTATCCATCAACAGTGATTTTATTTTTGCCAAAGACAATTTGTTTTTTGTTTACCCCAATAATTTCAACCACTATGCAAATTATTACAAAAACTCCTACCAACACGGCGGAATATCTTTAGAAGAAATGATTATTCCATTTGCTGTTTTAAACCCAAAATAAATGACATGACCATACAATATGAGCTTGAACATATCGAAGATATTACAAAACAACTAATAAATTGTTTTGAATCAAAAATTGTTGTCTTTAATGGCGAAATGGGGAGCGGCAAAACGACCCTCATATCAGCGCTAGTAAAAGCCTTGGGAGGTCCAAACGAAACCTCAAGCCCCACCTTTTCAATTGTCAACGAATATAAAGTTAGTTCGGATTTTGTGTATCATTTTGATTTTTACAGAATAAAAAATCATTATGAAGCACTCGATATTGGCGTGGAAGACTATTTTTATTCTGGATATTGGAATTTTATCGAATGGCCAGATAAAATCAATAAACTTCTTCCTGAAAAATTCACAACCGTAAATCTTACGACAGTATCTGAAAATGAAAGAAGAATTGAATGTTTTGAAACAACAATTCCATAAACCAATTCTAAAAATAATTGTAATTTGCAAGAACAATATCTCAAGTAATGCAAAAACCAATATCCCCTTTTTCGAAATCTCAACTTCTTCCAAAAGCGGAACGACTGGAAATTTCAAATTCTAGTAAAAGACTGCTTATTGGCATTCCAAAAGAGCGATCTTATCAAGAAAAAAGAATTTGTCTAACTCCAGATGCAATTTCCGCATTGACCAATAATGGTCATCATGTTCTAATTGAATCTGGCGCGGGTCATAACGCGGCATTCAGTGATAAAGAATACAGCGAGTCTGGTGCCGAGATAACAACGGATACCGCCAAAGTATTTAGCTGTCCAATCCTACTAAAAGTTGAACCGCCAACATTAGCAGAAATTGAACTGATTAAACCAAATGCTATTTTAATTTCTGCCCTACAACTTAAGATGCAGCAAAAATCCTACTTCGAAGCATTAGCCAAAAAAAAAGTAACTGCGCTTGGGTTCGAGTTTATTCGCGATAGTGATGGTGCGTTTCCTGCGGTTCGGCAGCTGAGCGAAATAGCAGGCACAGCCGCAATTCTTATTGCATCCGAAATCATGTCTATTACCAATGTTGGTAATGGTCTAATGCTTGGAAATATAAGTGGCGTTCCACCAACAGAAGTTGTCGTTATTGGTGCAGGTGTGGTGGGTGAATATGCCGCAAAATCTGCTTTAGGCCTAGGTGCAAATGTCAAAGTATTTGATAGTTCAATTACAAGACTAAGAACGCTTCAAGACAATGTCGGACAGCGAATTTACACCTCTACTATGCAGCCCAAAAACCTAACTAAAGCATTAATGCGTTGCGATGTAGCCATAGGAGCGACCAAAGGCAAAAATAGAGCCCCCATTTTAGTTAACGAAGCTATGGTTGAACGTATGAAGCAAGGCGCTGTGATTATTGATGTTAGTATTGATATGGGGGGATGTTTTGAAACCAGTGAACTCACAACTCACGATAAACCCACTTTCGAAAAACATGGTGTTATACATTATTGTGTGCCAAATATACCATCCAGGTACTCCAGAACATCCTCTGTTTCTTTGAGTAATATTTTCACACCTTATTTACTAAAAATTGGCGAATCTGGTGGTGTAGAAAATGCCATTAGACAAGATCAGGGTTTGAAAAATGGTATCTACGTGTACCATGGTGTCATTACAAATAAGTCTGTCTCGGATTGGTTCGATTTAGATTGTAGCGATCTAAACTTATTAATTTTTTAAACACCAATTTGTTGAGCATATGAAATTGATTCATCGTTTGGGGTTTTATTTTGGAGGTTTTTCAATAGGCTTGGTTTTTTTAATGTTCTTCCTTAGTGGAAAAAAAACGAGCTGTGCGTATGGTCCCAATGCCAGAGTTTTAAAAAATATAAACACAAAGACTTTAGTATTTTCTGAAAACACACTCAACTTTCTGGAGAATAAGGCTATGGATTCTCTTTATGTCTTAAGGATTTTGAGACAAGGGAAGGTTTTATTTAGAGAAAGTAATGTTGAGGCAGATAGTTGTAAAACTTATGCCATAAAGCTACATGAAGCACAACTAACTGTACAAAATTGTGACAGTATTGCAACTGTACTAGAATTGAAAGACATACACTAGCTCCTACGGCGTTTTTTTTCCGTCTTGATTAACGACAACTCTCTACTGGTTTGACCTGCAACAGAGGTGTTTTCTTCAGCTCTTCTAATAAGGTAAGGCATGACATCTTTTATTGGTCCAAAAGGTAAATATTTAGACACATTGTATTGAGAAGCGGCTAAATTGAAACTAATATGGTCACTCATACCATAGAGCTGTCCAAACCAAACTCGAGAGTCATTTTTAGAAATTCCCTTATCTTTCATTATATCTAAAGCATATTGTGTACTACGCTCGTTGTGCGTTCCCAAAAAAACGCCAATTGTGTTCAGATGATCAAACATAAATTTCAAGCATTGGTCAAAATTAATATCGGTGGCTTCCTTTGAAACACAAATGGGCGATTCATAATTATTTGCCTCGGCCCTATCGCGCTCTTTTTCCATGTACGCACCACGAACAAGTTTGAATCCCAACAAAAACCCCTCTTTTTTGGCCAAGTCAGTCAATTGTTTTAGATATGACATTCGGTCCCATCTGTAGGCTTGTAAGGTGTTGTAAACAACTAATTTATGGCGGTTATAGCGGCGCATAAGATCTAATAACAAATCATCGGCAGCATCTTGCATCCAGCTCTCCTCAGCGTCAACAAGAACAGCAACTTGTTTGTCACTGGCATATTGACAAATATTATCGAATCGTTCTTTAACACGAAGCCATTCCAAAGTTTCATCTGAACTGAGTGAATCCCCAGATGATACTTTGTTATATAATAAAAAACGGCCCAAGGCTGTTGGCTTAAAAACAGCAAAGGGCATCGCTTTTTTTTCTGCTGCAAAATCAATTAATGCTTTGGTTTTTTCTACAACAAAATCAAATTGAGATTCTTCTTGCTTACCCTCAACAGAGTAGTCCAGAACACTGTACACACCACTTTCATACATTTGATCAATTTTTGGCATACAGTCCATTTCATTAACACCACCACAAAAATGATCAAAGACTGTTGATCGAATTAATCCTTCAACGGGTAAATTTGTTTTGAGGGCAAAATTAGTTGCAGCTGTACCAATGCGAACTAAAGGTTCGTTGGATATCATTTTAAACAAAAAATAAGCGCGTTCCAATTCAGAGTCAGATTTGAGTTGGAATGCCACGCGGGTGTTACCGAAATCTATATTAGAGTCTGACATCGCAATTAGTTTGAATACTCATGCCCAAAATTATCAATTTCTAACATATTTCGTGCTATATTTGAACTGAAAATGAAATCTATTACGACTTCCTCATACGATATTCACTTCAAAGGCTTGGCTTACCAAGCTTTAAATCGTCATATTACATCAAACTCTTACTCCAAAATTTTTATTTTGGTAGATCAAAATACTCATGAACTCTGTGCCTCGAGGCTTTTAAGTCAGGTTAGATTTGACTCTGAGATAGAGATTATTGAAATTCCAGCCGGTGAAACCCACAAAACCATCGATACCTGTTTAGGGGTCTGGCGAAGTCTTTGTGACTTGGGTGCCGATAGAAAATCTCTGATGATCAATCTTGGGGGTGGTGTTGTAACAGATTTAGGTGGATTTGTAGCATCTACTTTCAAACGGGGTATTGAATTTATTAATATTCCAACTTCTCTTCTGGCTATGGTTGACGCATCAGTTGGCGGAAAAACAGGTGTTGATTTGGACTTATCAAAAAATCAAATCGGAACTATAAGTTTTGCCAAAATGGTTCTTATAGATCCGGAATTTCTTACAACTTTATCCGTCGAAGAAATGCGATCTGGATTAGCGGAAATGCTCAAACACGGACTTATTTTTGATCGCAATTATTGGAATGAATTAAAAATTTTAAAGCAATTGAAATTATCTGAACTTGATCGTTTAATATACCATTCTGTAGCACTAAAAAATACC
Source organism: Flavobacteriaceae bacterium (assembly GCA_049889395.1). Classification (GTDB taxonomy): domain Bacteria; phylum Bacteroidota; class Bacteroidia; order Flavobacteriales; family Flavobacteriaceae; genus UBA3537. The sequence goes on along the minus strand of JBMHDM010000030.1, from coordinate 43,583 downwards.
ATTGTCTCTCAAGATCCTACGGAAATGGGAATCAGAAAGTTTTTAAATTATGGACACACACTAGGCCATGCAGTTGAGTCGTTTTGTCTTGACAATAATCAAAGAAAAACGCTGCTTCATGGTGAAGCAATTGCTGTAGGGATGATTTTGGAAGGCTATCTGTCTATGAAATTAACTGGTTTGAAAAGTGTTGATTTAGAAGATATTAGAAGTACTATCCTGAAAACATATCCATTGGTGAAGTTCAACGCCAAAGCTATTGAAACCATCATCAATCTTTTAAAGCATGACAAAAAAAACACCCATGGACGGGTGAATTTTGTATTGTTACAAGACATTGGGGCTTGTCAGATGGATGTTGAAGTTATTGAAGGTTTAATCTACGAGGCTTTTGAATATTACAATAACGGCGTTATTGCATCTCATTGAAAATGGAATGCATCAAACGTTTCTTATCATTGATACTTTCTTCAAGTGAAATCATCGTTTCCGTTCTGTAAATACCATCAATATCATCAATTTTAAAAATGATTTCCTTAGCATGGGTAGTACTTTTTGCTCTAATCTTACAGAAAATATTAAACTTTCCAGTTGTGATGTGCGCCACGGTCACATGTGGGATTTCATTGATACGTTGTAAAACAAACTTGGTTTGAGATGTATTTTGCAAATAGATTCCAACATATGCAATGAAAGTATACCCTAGCTTTTGATAATCTAACGTCAACGAGGAGCCTTTGATAATTTTAGCCTCCTCCATTTTCTTTACTCTTACGTGAACTGTACCGGCAGAAATTAATAGTTTTTTTGCAATATCAGTAAATGGAATACGCGTGTTTTCAATGAGCATATTCAAAATTTGGTGGTCTACCTCATCAAGCTTAAATTTGGCCATAACAGTTTTTATAATATTTTTAGAACTTCAACAAAATTAACAAAATAAAATCAATGAAAGTTAAAATTTTATTAATTATCGTTAATAAAATTATGAAAAGGACATATTTAAATAGACTCAAATATTTCAGTTCCGACTATAACCGAACCGGTCGAGCTAACAGTCACTTTTTGACCCTGGGCGTTGATGGTTTTGTGGCCAAAATTTGCCGACAAATCTCCAGATTTTTCAATTTTTGGGATGAAATTTATTCGACAATCAATTAGAATTTCATCAAAAATAACACCAATGTCCATCAGTTTAGCTTCTTTGGATCCATGTAATCTTGCATTTTTTATCAGAATATCATAAAATAATGATTTGTTTTCGGGTATATTTTGATACTTTGAAAGCTCATCCTGCTGCTCTATTGGGTTGGATATAAAAACCAAAGCTTTCAAAAAAGCCATTAGTATAAATTGTCGTGTTTCATCTCTGTTATAATCCCCTTGAAAGTGTCCAGCTTCAAATAAAATGGTTGGCACGCCTTTGGACTGAAATAAATCACCAACACAATTGATATTAAAGTCGTCATTATATCGTCCGACCTGATTGGGGATATAATATTGTAGCACATCATTCATTTGATTTATAACCGCCATAGCTATTTGTCGTGTTGGTGTAACAGTACGCTGATGATCTTGTGAAGGCGATAGGAAACTGACCGTGGCACTTTTGGGCTGATTACCAGCACTAAAAATAGACCTTTGATCATGCATATTAAAACAGAAATTAGGTTGAAAAGACTCGAAAACATCATTTAAAACACGAGATTCTAGCTGCGTAAGATCAGTAGCGTCACGGTTTAGGTCAACGCCGTTGGAATTTTGTCGCGTGTAACATTCGGCACCATCAGGATTGAGAATGGGTATAATCTTAAGCGTAATTGTCTCAGAAAGCGCCAGCAAACCCAATTGTTCAAACGAAAAAATGGCATCAAAAATAGCTTTTGTACAGGTCGATTCATTACCATGCATTTGGGACCAAGCTAAAATTTTGACAGGTCCTGACCCAAAATTGACACCATGTATAGGTTTTTCAAGTTCAGAATAACCCAAAATACAATGTGAGAAACCTAAAGGCAAACACTCAAGCAGAGGAACAATTTGCGCGTTTGTAATGTAACGCCCGTTTAATTGTTGAACCTTTAAAGCCTTAAAATTTGAATGAATTGAATCGAATATCCTCACCTGAGATTAAAAATTAATATTACAAAAGTAATCAATCTGTATTTTACATCTGTAAACATCAATTTAACCCACTTATGTTTACATATTTAACCTATTTTAATTGCCATTTTGCTTAAGCTTGTGAAATTTAAATTTTGATAACCTAAGTTATTAATAATCAGTATTTTAAACAGTTTTATTTTCAGATTAAATTAAATAAAATAATACGAATTTTAATTGAATTTGCTTCCTAATTAATTTAAGTTTACATTTGTAATATATTTCATAATATACATTTGTAAACAGTGTTAAATACAGATAATTTTGGAAAGCGATTAACCATAATATTGGACCATTATGGATTATCAGCTTCTGCTTTTGCAGACCTTATTCAGGTCCAGCGTTCCAGTATTTCACACATTTTGAGTGGGCGAAATAAACCCAGTTTAGATTTCATTTTAAAACTCAATACGGCCTGCCCAGACATTAACATGTATTGGTTTTTAAATGGTTCTGGGTCTCTTACAAACAATGCAACTCCCCCATCCAAACAATCAAGTTTAAATAAAAAGTCCAAACCCTCTGTTAGTGTTTCGAATCATGATGTGAAGCAGCTTAAGAAAATTGATAAAATAGTGGTGTTTTATGAGGATGGAACTTTTCAAGCTTACAACTGCGAAAAATCCGAAAGAACTTAAGTATTTCTTTGTATTTTTGAGCCATGAGATATTGTGTTATTTTCAGTTTAATATTACTGATGTCCTGTTATGAAGTTCAACGCGACTGCGAACGCTTCAAAACTGGGATTTTCCAAAGTGAGTTTACAATCGATGGTCAAAAATTTATTTCTGAATTCGAACGTTTCTCAAACCTTCAAATTGAACGATTTGATGGTAAGATTGATTCGGCCTCTGTGCGTTGGATTAATGATTGTGAAATGATTTTTAAGACCATTAATCCACAAAACAGAATTGAAAAAAAAGACATTCATTTAAAAATTCTAACCACAACAAAAGACACATATACTTTCGAGTATGGCTATGTTGGAGATGCAAAGAAACAAAAGGGAATCGCTAAGAGGTTGAATTAAAACAACGATGTTTGGCCATCGGTAGAAGTATCATTTTCTGTATCCTCTAATGTTTTAGGGGGCCTATGAGACTCTTCTTTTTTTAGGATATTGGACTCAAGCGAGTCTTTTTCTGACCCCACCGAACTACTAATTTCTTGCTCATCGACAACTTCCAAATCATTGGCGTTTACTTCTTTCGGAGGGTTAAAAGGAAGAGGGTCTAATAAATCAATTTGATTGATCTTATATTTTGTCAACTGGTTTCCAAGTGCTGAGATTCCTTTTATACTGATAAATTGCTCTACATCTATGGATTGATTAGGTCTGCGGTCTTTTCCTCTATCTTTGGCAAAAGTGATATCTACAACTGGTCGCCAGTCCGTGCTGACAATTTCTAAAGTACTCGAAGCGTGTGAAGATATAAAAACCTCTTCTTTGTTTTCGTTTTCAATCAAAAACCGTTTGAGGTAATATTTCTCCTTTGCACCATCAAAATAAATTGCTGATATGGGTTTTTTTGGTATCCATTTTTCCAGCACAATCATATCTTCACTAAAATGAGTTGTAATATCTGGAATTATCGTTTTAATTCTTCCTGATTGCGTAATAACCAATAGTCGATCCTCTCCTCTAAATTCCCCAATCAAATCACCACGTCCATCAACATTCAAGCGTTGAATGGTATCATCAAACCATATTTTCCTTGGTTTTAAAGTGCTAACCCCTTTTTCTTTTAATTCGACACGTTTGATAGTGTGTTTGGTAACTAAATTTCCCTTAGAACCTCTACCCTTAATTAAAATATCCGCATAATTGACGTCCCATTTCAATTTTTTAATACTTCCTACTTGTCGTAGGTGTATGGTGACAACTTCAGCCTCACCATTGGGGTTTGCCGAAAAATAAAGCACATTTGAGAGGGGTTTCCCAGCAGTCAAATCATACTCGCGATCTCGTGTAATCGACGTTACCGCAAATCGTTTGATATAGGACGCACCACCTTTACCGTCTTTGTAAATAAGATTATAGATAGTTCGACTATCTTTTTTCTTAAAAACGGCTACATGAATGATTTGCTTCCCCACAAAGGTTTTACTATCAACTTTAGTGACCATCATCTTTCCGTTTTTGGTAAAGACTATGATATCGTCTATGTCACTACAGTCACAAACATATTCGTCACGCCTCATTGCAGTCCCAACAAAGCCTTCCTCTCTATTGACATATAGCTTGGTGTTACGAATAACAACTTTGGTCGCATCGACATCATCAAAAATTTTAATTTCTGTTTTTCGTTCTTTGCCCTTACCATAATCTAATTTCAAACGCTTAAAATATGCTATAGCATAATCGATAATGGTGGCTAAATGTCTTTTGGTGTCTTCAATTTGATCTTCTAATGCCTCTATTTTTTGTTGAGCCTTGTCGATATCAAACTTGGAGATGCGTTTAATTCGAATCTCTGTTAACCTTACTATATCGTCTTTTGTGACCTCTCGCTTTAAGTGTTGAACATGAGGCTTCAACCCTTGATCTATAGCCTCAATTACGCCTTCCCAGGTTTCCTCCTCTTCAATTTCTCGGTAGATTCTATTCTCTATAAAAATACGCTCTAGAGACGCAAAATGCCATTGTTCTTCTAATTCTCTTAATCTAATTTCTAGCTCTAGCTTCAACAATTCTACAGTATGATCTGTTGATCGTCTCAACATTTCTGATACCCCGACGAATAATGGCTTATTGTTTTCGATAACGCATCCTAATGGCGAAATTGAGGTTTCACAATTGGTAAATGCAAACAAAGCATCGATTGTTTTATCGGGAGAAATACCAGAGGGTAAATGGATTAAAATTTCAACTTCAGCAGCTGTATTATCCTCAATTTTTTTGATTTTGATCTTACCTTTATCATTGGCTTTAAGTATCGAATCGATAAGAGATGATGTTGTGGTTCCGTAGGGAACTTCTGTGATGACTAAGGTGTTTTTGTTAAACGGACTAATTTTTGCCCGACACCGAATTTTTCCGCCTCTTAACCCATCGTTGTAATTGGTGAAATCCGCTACGCCACCTGTAGTAAAATCTGGAACAATATGAAATCGCTTGCCCTGAAGATGTTTTATCGAAGCATCTATAAGTTCTAAAAAGTTGTGGGGTAGTACTTTGGTGGACAAACCCACTGCTATACCCTCGGCGCCTTGTGCCAAAAGTAACGGAAACTTAACCGGCAAATTAATAGGTTCTTTTCGGCGGCCATCATAGGATGATTGCCATTGTGTGGTTTTAGGATTAAATACCACATCTAATGCAAATTTAGACAATCGTGCTTCGATGTATCTGGACGCAGCAGCACGATCTCCAGTTAAAATATTGCCCCAGTTTCCTTGGGTGTCAATTAACAGATCTTTTTGTCCAATTTGAACCATAGCATCTGCAATGCTGGCATCACCATGCGGATGGTATTGCATAGTGTGTCCAACGATGTTAGCAACTTTGTTATAGCGGCCATCATCCAAGTCTTTCATCGAGTGTAGAATGCGTCGTTGAACAGGCTTAAAGCCATCCTCAATGGCCGGAACGGCACGCTCCAAAATGACATAGGACGCATAATCTAAAAACCAATCCTTGTACATTCCTGTTACTCGAGTTATAGTTTCTTGAGTAGGATTGGAATTGTCTGTTCTATTTAGATGTTCGTCATGCATAATTTAGGACTTATCTGCGTCGATAAAATCGAGTTCAACTTTTAGATTTTCGATGATAAATTTCTGTCGTTCAGGGGTATTTTTGCCCATGTAAAACGATAACAGTTCATCAATTGTTTTATCGGTATCCAGCATAACAGGGTCTAATTTGATGTTATCTCCAATAAAATGTTTAAATTCATTTGGCGAAATCTCTCCCAATCCCTTGAATCGAGTGATTTCGGGTTTAGGTTTAAGTTTTTCTATAGCATTTATGCGCTCTTCTTCTGAATAACAATAGATGGTTTCTTTTTTGTTTCGAACTCGAAACAACGGGGTTTGCAAAATATACAAATGTCCCTCTTTTATCAGTTCAGGGAAAAATTGAAGAAAAAAGGTGATTAGTAACAAACGAATGTGCATGCCGTCCACATCTGCATCGGTTGCAATAACAATATTATTGTACCTTAAATCTTCTATGGATTCTTCGATATTGAGTGCGGCTTGTAACAAGTTGAATTCTTCATTTTCGTAAACAATCTTTTTGGTTAAACCATAACTATTTAAGGGTTTCCCTTTTAGACTAAATACGGCTTGTGTATTTACATCCCTTGACTTGGTGATACTGCCCGATGCAGAATCTCCCTCGGTAATGAACAAGGTTGTCTCTAGATTACGATTATTTTTGGTATCTCCAAAATGAACCCGACAATCTCTTAATTTTTTATTGTGTAAACTGGCTTTTTTGGCCCGTTCTCTAGCAATTTTGCGAATACCCGATAGCTCTTTTCGCTCGCGCTCGGCTTGAAGAATTTTTCGTTGTATAGCCTCTGCTGTATCTGGGTTTTTGTGTAAATAATTATCCAGATTCGTTTTCACGAAATCATTGATAAACGTTCGGACAGTGGGTAACCCCCCTCCCATTTCTGTGGATCCTAATTTGGTCTTGGTTTGACTTTCAAAAACAGGTTCCATAACTTTAACAGCTATAGCCGAAATGATGGATTTCCGAACATCAGAGGCATCATAATTTTTACCAAAGAAATCTCGAATAGTTTTGACAAAAGCCTCGCGAAAGGCCGCCAAATGTGTTCCGCCTTGCGTGGTATTTTGACCATTTACAAAGGAGTGATATTCCTCGCTGTATTGGGTTTTGCTGTGTGTCAAGGCCACCTCAATATCGTTCCCTTTTAAATGAATTGTTGGATATAATCGATCTTCGGTTTTAGAGTTATCTTCCAATAAGTCCTTAAGACCATTTTCGCTGAAAAATTTCTCCCCATTAAGGGTGATGGTCAATCCTGGATTCAGATAAACATAATTTTTGAGCATGCGCGCAACATACTCATTTCTGTATTTATAATTCTTAAAAATGGCCGGATCAGGAATAAAAGATACTTTAGTTCCTTTTCGTCGGGAAGTATCTTCCAATAACTCTTGATCTTTTAAAACCCCCAATTCAAATTCGGCCGATGCCGATTGACCGTCTCTAGTCGATTCGACTCTAAAATAGGTCGATAAGGCATTTACAGCTTTAGTTCCCACACCATTCAATCCAACAGATTTTTTAAAAGCGCGAGAATCATATTTACCGCCGGTGTTCATTTTAGAAACGACGTCAACAACTTTCCCTAGGGGAATCCCTCGTCCATAATCACGAACGATGACTTTATTGCCCTGAATGGAGATGTCAATAGACTTTCCGGCCCCCATGACATATTCGTCTATTGAGTTGTCTAAGACTTCTTTGAGGAGAATATAAATCCCATCATCGGCTGAAGAGCCATCGCCTAATTTCCCGATATACATCCCAGGACGCATTCGAATGTGTTCTTTCCAATCCAGGGAGCGGATATTATCTTCAGTATAATTTGTGTTTTGGGCCATAGTTATTTTGACGAGGTGCTAATATAGTGTAACCTCAAAAAAAATAAAACCTTTCATCAAATAAGTAATTAACAAAAAAAAAACGGGCCTTGTTGAGAAATTTTTGGAAGACAAAAAATGTAATTTTATGCTAAACATTAAACAGAAAATGCATCACATCGCCATCTTTGACAGTGTAGTTCTTTCCTTCGACGCGCATTTTACCTGCTTCTTTAACTTTAGCTTCACTACCATACTGCTCATAATCTGAAAAGGCAATCACTTCGGCGCGAATAAATCCTTTTTCAAAATCAGTGTGAATGACCCCTGCTGCCTGAGGCGCTAAACTTCCAATGTTAATTGTCCAAGCCCGAACTTCTTTTGGGCCTGCTGTAAAATAGGTTTGTAAGTTGAGTAATTTATAAGCTGCACGAATGAGTTTGGAAGATCCGGGTTCATCCAATCCAATATCTTCCAAAAACAACTGGCGTTCTTCAAAATCGTCCAATTCGTTGATGTCAGCTTCAGTACCAACGGCCAAAACCAAGACTTCAGCATTTTCGTTGGCTAGAGCAGCTCGGACTTGTTTCACGTAAGCATTGCCCCCTACTGCAGAATTTTCATCGACATTGCACACATAAAGTACTGGTTTGGCTGTAATGCATTGTAAGGGTTTGACGTAGGCTTCATAATCGTCTTCTGAGCATTCCAAACTTCTAACGGATTGACCAGCTTCCAAATGGGCTTTGAGTAGTATCAAAACCTCAGCTTCTTTTTGGGCTTCTTTATTACCAGTTTTGGCAGTGCGCTTAACTTTTTCCAATTTTTTTTCAACGGATTCCAAATCTTTAAGTTGGAGTTCCATATCTATCGTGTCTTTGTCACGAATTGGATCGACACTGCCATCCACATGAACGATATTATCATTGTCGAAACAGCGCAAAACGTGTAAAATAGCGTCAGTTTCTCGGATGTTTCCTAAAAATTGATTACCTAAGCCCTCCCCTTTGCTGGCGCCTTTGACCAAACCGGCTATGTCTACAATTTCTACTGTCGCTGGTATGACTTTTTCTGGGCCTACTAGGGATTCTAATTGAGAAAGTCTTGGATCTGGAACATTGACCACCCCTATATTGGGTTCGATTGTACAAAAAGGAAAATTGGCACTTTGTGCTTTGGCATTAGAGAGACAATTAAATAGGGTTGATTTTCCGACATTGGGCAAGCCCACGATTCCTGCTTTCATAGGTTTCTTTTGTATTTGAGGGCAAAAATACACAAATGAATCTTGTTATTACCCCAACCCAAAACCTAAAATTTAAAAAATTAACTTGAAATCAATTAAAAAAATTCTAATCATCAGGGTGCATAAAGCGTTGCTTACCCAAAAGATCCTCTTCTGTTTCTACGTGATTGTCGTCAGGCACACAACAATCGACTGGACATACTGCAGCACATTGGGGTTCTTCGTGAAAACCCTTACATTCAGTGCATTTATCAGGAACGATAAAATAATATTCATCACTAATGGGAATTTGCGCCTCATCGGCATCTACTTGTTTGCCGTTCGGCAGAACAATTTGTCCTGCCAGACTGGTACCATCTTTGTATCGCCAATCATCTGCGCCTTCGTATATAGCAGTATTTGGGCATTCGGGCTCACAAGCGCCACAATTGATGCATTCGTCTGTGATTATAATAGCCATAGTCTTTTTTAAAGATTAGAATTAACTAAATTTGTACAAACAAAATTAACGCCAAAAAAAGCGACAAACAAATTATGAATCATAAAAAAATGATAATAAACGGGCTACACCATTTGGGACAGTTTTTGGCACAATTTACGTCTGAAATAGCAACACCTTCAAGAGATGTACGCCACAACGACTTGTTTTTCGATGGGTTTAAACACCAGCTCAAGTTGGCGCAAGAACACAACGGTTGGTTTACACCGTCCAATCTTATTTTTGCTCTTAACCAATGGCAGACAGCACTAAAAAAAAGCAATTTAGAACACTGGCTGGCCCCTTATACCATTCCAGCTAAAACCCCAAAAACGGTGGCCATAATCATGGCTGGAAATATTCCGTTAGTAGGGTTTCACGATTTTATATCGGCCCTTGTAACAGGACATCAAGTTTTAATCAAACAATCGTCTAATGATAGACATTTATTACCCTTTTTGGTAGCTTATATCAAGCATATTATGCCCGAATTGAAAGATAAAATTTCATTTTCAGATGATAAACTTGATCACTACGACGCCGTTATTGCTACTGGCAGCAATAACTCCGCCAGATATTTTGAGACTTACTTCAAAGATAAGCCAGCTATAATCCGAAAAAATAGAAATTCTGTTGCCATCCTAACCGGAAAAGAAACTCCCCAAGAACTTTCTCATTTGGCCGAAGACGTATTTCGATACTATGGATTGGGGTGCCGAAGTGTGTCCAAATTATTTGTTCCAAGAGATTATAACTTTGACGAATTTTTTCAAGCGATGTATGATTGGCATCCCATTATGAACAGTGCTAAATATGCCAATAATTATGATTACAACAAGGCGGTCTATTTGATGAGCGAGTTTCAATTGTTAGAAAATGGCTTTTTGATGCTCAAAGAAGATTCCCGTTATGCCTCACCCATAGCCACACTATTCTACGAATTTTACGATAACACAGCTGAGCTACAAGACCGGCTGGAAAAAGATCAACAACTTATCCAATGTGTTGTAACCACAAACGATTTTCCCGATACCATTGCATTTGGTCAAACGCAATACCCAGCATTGTCCGACTATGCAGATAATATTGATACTGTTGATTTCTTGTTGAAAATATAACAGAATATTATAAAAAAATTTGCACCCATATCCACAATTAATTCAGACATTTGCAGCTTAATATTTAGCGAACTAACAATCTTCAGGAATGACACGACACAATTTTAGCGCAGGACCATGCGTACTCCCTCAGGAAGTTTTAAAACAATCGGCACAAGCGATTTTGGATTTTGATAATGGTCTATCACTAATCGAAATTTCTCACCGTAGCAAAGCCTTTGTAGACATCATGGAAAATGCACGATCCTTAGTACTAGAATTACTCGGATTAGAAGGAATGGGCTACAAAGCATTGTTTCTGCAAGGCGGCGCCAGTACCCAATTCTTGGCTGTAGCACTCAACTTATTAGAAAAACGTGCCGCCTACCTCAATACCGGAACATGGAGCGATAAAGCCATCAAAGAGGCTCGAATTTTTGACGATGTTTTGGAAGTCGCTTCTTCAAAAGATGCTAACTACAACTATATCCCAAAAGGCTACCATATTCCAGAAGATCACGACTATTTTCATTGCACTTCTAATAACACTATTTTTGGTACACAAATCAAAGAATTTCCAGAAACAGATATCCCGATGGTTTGTGATATGAGCAGCGATATTTTCTCCAGAACTTTAGATTTCTCGAAATTTGGATTGATCTATGCTGGGGCTCAAAAAAATATGGGTCCTGCGGGTACAACTTTAGTTGTGGTACAAGAAGACATTTTAGGGAAAGTCTCTCGAAAGATCCCTTCCATGATGGACTACAAAGTTCACATCGGAAAAGGCAGTATGTTTAACACCCCTCCTGTATATGCCGTTTATACTGCTATGCTCAACTTGGAGTGGCTCAAAAATAAAGGTGGAATAACAGCTATTGAAAAAGAAAACGAAAAAAAAGCCCAACTCCTTTATTCAGAAATTGATCTTAACCCCCTATTCAACGGATTTGCCGCACAAGCAGACCGTTCCACGATGAATGCCACCTTTACCCTTGCCAATGACAATCTAAAAGATACCTTTGACAGCATGTGGCAAGAAGCAGGCATTAACGGGTTAAATGGTCACCGAAGTGTAGGCGGATACCGCGCCTCCATGTACAACGCCTTGACTATTGAAAGCGTTCAAACTTTAGTTGAAGTGATGAGCGAATTAGAACGAAAAGCATAACATTATGATAGTATTAGCAAACGACGGAATTTCTAAAAATGGTGTAGAAGAGCTCGAAGCCGCTGGTTTTGAAGTTAGAACCGTTAACGTCGCCCAAGAACAGCTCGAAAATTACATTAACAACGAAAATATTAACGTCATCCTAGTGCGCAGTGCTACAACAGTACGCCAAGCACTTATAGATGCATGTCCTAGTCTTAAAGTTATTGGACGCGGTGGCGTTGGTATGGATAATATTGATGTTGATTATGCCCGAAGTAAAGGATTGCACGTTATCAATACACCGGCAGCGTCTTCGGAATCGGTAGCAGAATTAGTCTTTGCTCATCTCTTTTCAGGTGTTCGATTTTTGTATGATTCCAATCGAAATATGCCATTGGAGGGAGACAGCAAATTTAAAGTTCTCAAAAAGGCCTATGCAAAAGGCACCGAACTTCGAGGTAAAACTTTAGGCATTGTTGGATTTGGACGAATTGGACAGGCGGCCGCCAAAATAGGAATCGGACTCGGAATGAAAGTCATTGCACATGATCCGTTCATGGACAAAGCATCAGTAGTTGTTCCCTTTTTCGATGGCCAATCGTTATCATTCAACATAGATATGCTTACCAAAAATGAGGTGCTCCAACAAGCCGATTTTGTAACCCTTCACGTCCCGGCTCAAAAAGAGTTTGTTATTGGTGAAGCCGAATTCAATATGATGAAAGACGGCGCAGGATTGGTCAATGCGGCACGCGGTGGTGTGGTCGATGAAGTGGCTCTTTTGAAAGCCCTTGACTCTGGTAAATTGGCCTTCGCAGGGGTCGATACTTTTGAGAATGAGCCTAAACCAGCTGTGCAGGTGTTAATGCACCCCAAAGTGTCTCTCACCCCACATATTGGCGCTGCAACGACTCAAGCACAACAACGCATTGGATCTGAGTTGGCCGCTCAAATTATTTCGATTCTCAAATAAATTGAAATAAATTATAATTTAAAAACCAAAACCAGTTGAATTAAATTTCAACTTCTTAAATTTTAAAAAAAATCCAACTCTAATGTTGGATTTTTTTCTATTTTTGGAGACAGATATGCACCCAAATTGTACTTCAAAACCATGAGAAAACCTAGGTCTTTCAGACTATCAGTTAAAAATTTTTGCACAGTTTAAGCTGTTTTAACATTTGATGCCATTTGGATGTATTTTTGGCAACGGTTTCATAGAACCTGATTAGCAAATAAAAAACTGAATTAAACATAAATTAACATTTAAACAACACCCTATGTCAGGACTACTAAACCTACTTGGCAGTGATTTGGGAGAATCATTGATCGAGGGCTTGTCCAGCCAAACTGGACAATCAAAATCCAATACCAGTAAATTACTCAATTTGGCAGTACCTGTTTTGATGCAAGTCATGCAACGTAACGCCGCAACACCTCATGGTGCTTCGGGGCTGTTGGGCGCATTATCTCACAAACATGATGGTCGTATTTTAGACCAACTAGGCGAAATATTTGCCAATAATAACTCCAATGCCATAGCGCGAGATGGCAGTAAAATATTGGGGCATGTTTTGGGAAATCGGCGTCAGAACGTCGAAAATGCTATAAGCCAACAGTCTGGAATTAACAACTCAACTGTGAGTCAAATTCTAAAAATTGCTGCCCCAATTGTCATGGGTTTTCTTGGAAAACAACAACGTCAAAGCGCTGTGAACGATGCCAACGGACTAACCAATTTGCTGGGCGGGCTCGTGGATGGTAATTTTCACGATAAAGGCGGAAATCAAAATTTATTTGAATCCATTTTAGATGCCGATCAGGAAGGATCAATAATTGATGATGTAGCAGGTGCAGTATTGGGTCAGAAAAACAACAGTATAAGTGGACTGTTTGGTAAGCTGTTTAACAAAAAATAAATACTTATAACGCTATAATATGTTATCTTTGCGGGCATGAAAACCCGCTTGGAAACCCTGAAAAATAATTGGCAAATCAGCAAAAATTGGCAGCTTCTCTATCCTGTTGTAGGGACTACAGGATGCCTTTACACTGGTTTTAAAATCGCAAATAATATCATTGACACTCCGCTTTGGATATCAATAGTTTTTGGACTAGGACTGGGTTTAACTATCATAAAGTTATGTTTGTTTTTTATATCCAAATTAGAATCTAAATGGATAGTCAAAGAACGTTGGCAACTTATTCGAATATTTATTGTCTTTGCTATAACGGGATCTTCTTCCATGTTTGTAGGTCGACCAATTATTAAATGGCTGGGGATTACTACAGATAATTTCAACCTATTTGTATACTGGTTTTCATTTATCCTTACAAGTTTGATATTTTATCAAATTTTATTGGTATTTTGGGGTTTTATTTTTGGGCAATTCGATTTTTTTTGGAACTTTGAAAAGAAAATGCTCCGAAGATTTGGTCTAGGACGTTTCTTAAACAACGAATGAAGTATATAAAATCAAATATTACTAGATTGTTTTGCAGCAGCTTGCTAATGTTAGCACTTTTGCTTCCAGCTTCAATTCAGATTATTCATTCTTTTGAAAATCATGATCACCCTATTTGTAAATTTCAGGGAAAACTACACCTTCACGAATCAGCTATTGATTGTGAACTTTGTGATTTTAATTTTAGTTTAACTGTTTACTCTTTTCAAGACTATGAGGACAACATCCTCATAGCCGCAAATAGAAAACAAATTACACACTACAGATTTTTATCCTGCAATACTAAGTTACATTTTAAACAACTAAGGGGCCCTCCAGCAACTTCTTAACATTGACACCCCAAATCATCTCTTAATGTTAATGAAGCACTGTAAATGCAAAATCATTTTAACTGTATTATTCTACTGTGCAGCTTTGCTGTATGGTCTCAAAATTGTAATCTAACACTTTCTGGTCGTGTTTTAGATATGCACGACAACACGGTGTTGTCAGGTGCTACCTTGGTGATTTCTGAAACAAACGCTAGTGTTCAAACTGGATTAGAAGGCCATTTTGAACTCTCGGATTTATGTACAGGAGAAATCTACAATATCCGAGTCATGCATCCGTCTTGCGATAACAGAACTTTCACCTTAAAAATGAATCGATCCGTTGTAAGAGATTTTATTTTGGAACATCATCTTGAAGAACTCAATGAGATTATTGTAGATGGCAAACTATATGAGGATAAGATCAAAAGCTCAATAGAAACACAAATTTCTAACGAAACACTAGCACGATTCAGCACAGGATCATTAGGAGATGCTTTGAGCTCTGTAAGTGGTGTAGCAACATTGAGCAAAGGGAATACAGTTGTGAAGCCTATTATCAATGGTCTATACGGCAGTCGTATTCTCATGCTAAATAATGGTGTTCGCCTGCAAGATCAGGAATGGGGTGCCGACCATGCCCCCAATATAGATATCAATGGTGTGGATCGACTTACTGTAATAAAGAACTCCAGTGCATTGCAGTATGGCGGAGATGCAATTGGTGGGATTGTCATATCACAAGCAGCCAAAGTGCCTCTTTTGGATAGTTTATACGGACATACTCAACTTACAGGCCAGACTAATGGTCGTGGAGGATTGTTATCGACTAAAATCACTAAGAGCACTAATAAGGGATGGTTTGGCACTTTTCAAGGATCTGTCAAACGTTTTGGCGATTTTGATGCTGCAGATTATCTTCTGAGTAATACCGGGGTATCATCACAACATCTAGGACTGCATTTTGGTTTGAATCAAATTCGACAAGGGTTTGAAGTTTATTATTCTTTTATGAATAGCAACATTGGAATTTTACGAGCCTCGCACTTACATGGTGCTGGAGACCAAGTCCGAGCTTTGAGTAGTGATGTCCCTTTAATTATTCGTGATTTTACATACGATATAAGCGAACCTTACCAGAAAGTAGGACACCATCTATTCAGAATCAAAGGGTTTAAATCTTTTGATCGAATTGGAAAATTTAGTCTTCAGTATGACTTTCAACAGAACAATAGATTTGAATATGACATTCGTCGTGGCGATGATAAAGACAAAGCTGCTTTGGATTTAAGACTAAATACTCATACGATCTTGATAGATTATGAGTCTGAAAATAAATCGGGTCTAGAACTTAAATCGGGTATTATGGCACGATATCAGAACAATTTCCCGAATCCGAATACGGGTGTAAGACGGTTAATTCCTGATTATGACAAGTATGATTTGGGACTATATGTTATTGGTAATTACAAGTTAGGGGATCACTGGAATTTGGAATCGGGTTTAAGATATGATTTTTCAAATATGGATGTTTTTAAATACTATAGAACCTCTTTTTGGGAATCCAGAAATTATGATGAACTGTATCCAGATTTAGTGGTAAACGAGCTGGCTAATCAGGTCGCTACCAAGCCCAATTTAACGTTCAATAACGTATCGGCAACGTTTGGTATTCAACATCAGCTAGATGATCAATATAGTTTATTTTTAAATTATGCCATGGCATCTAGGCCACCTAATCCTTCTGAACTATTTAGTGAGGGGTTACATCATGCTATCGCTCGAATTGAGCTAGGTGATTTAAGTTTTGAATCTGAAATTAGTCACAAGTTTTCTTTGACCCTTCAACGTCAAAATAAAAACTTTGGTTTTACTATCAATCCGTATGTCAATACGATTTCGGACTTTATTTTGATTGAGCCAACGGCTGTCACGGAAACTATCCGTGGTAATTTTCAAGTTTGGGAATATAGACAAACCCAAGCACAGCTGATTGGTTTGGATCTAGACGTACAAATCAAACTCAACTCTTATTTTGATTTTAATCATCAATTCTCATTGGTAAAAGGGATGGACAAAACTTTAGATTTGCCACTAATAAACATGCCACCGGTTAATGTAAAGAACACTATTTCATTCAATAAACCGTCGTGGAAAAATTTCAAAATGAGTTTGGAAAGCGAATATGTTTTTGTACAAAATGAATTCCCTGACACCAATTTTGAAGTGTACATACCATTGACAGACTCCACAGAAGTTGTGGACATGAGTACCCCGCCAAGTGCATACCATTTACTGAATTTTAACTCAAGTATCAACTTTAAAATAAACAAGACATCATTCTTAACGGTAGGATTAGGAATTAATAATGTTATGAACACCTCCTACCGCAATTACTTAAATCTACAGCGTTTTTATGCTGATGATTTAGGACGAAATATTTTATTAAATCTTAAATACAATTATTAAAACTAAAAACTATGAAAAAGCAAATTTTACTATTTCCATTACTATTAATCGCTTTAGTATTTACAGGATGTTCGGATGACGACCCAGATCCAGTTAATGAAGAGGAAGTGATTACCACGATGACCGTTACGCTAACACCCGCTGGCGGTGGAACAGCTATCACACTAAAAAAAACAGACCTCGATGGAGATGGACCTAACGCTCCTGTATACTCAGTTTCAGGAAATTTGGTAGCGGGTACAACTTATTCAGGCCTAATCAAAGTTGAAAATGAAACTGAAACACCAGCTGAAAATATTACTGAAGAAGTCATAGAGGAGGCCAATGAACACCAGTTTTTCTTTACGCCTGCCGGAGGACTTGATGTGACGACGTCTTACGCTGATATGGATGGTGATGGAAACCCTCTGGGAGTTGAGTTCAATTTAACCGCGAATACGGCCAGCATGGGAACATTAACTATTGTATTGCGTCACGAACCAACAAAGCCTAATACAGGTCTTGCAGATGCTGGTGGAGAGACAGATGTTGAAGCTACATTTAACCTTACCGTAGAGTAATTCGCAACAACAATGGGTAAAGCTGACTATTCCTGATCGAAATAGTAAGTGTAAATCCATAGGATTAAAAATGAAGGAAGCACGTCCAGAAATGGAAGTGCTTCTTCAATAAATACCAAGACCCCAGCAATTTTTCCTTTTTTTCCATCGTATAATTTAGACATAATATAGCCCGATAGCGGGGCCCAAACGACATCGAAAATGGGTACAATAAAAGAAACATAACCCAAAAGGTCACCTATAATACTGACAATAAGTTTTTGATATTTTGGTAAATTATTCAGGGTCACTAGATTTGAGTTTAGACTCAAAACGCTGATTGAGATGTTTTATTTTCGGTAAAATAACAAATTGACAATACGATTGGTCTTTATTTCGGTCATAGTAATCATGATGATCTATTTCGGCATCATAAAACTCTTGCAGTGGTTCTACAGTAGTGACAATGGAACTTTCAAAGACATTAGATTGATTTAAAAAATCAATAACAGAAAGGGCTACGTCTTTTTGATCATCCGAAGTGTAAAAAATAGCTGAACGATATTGAGTACCAATATCATGTCCTTGACGATTAAGAGTGGTTGGATTGTGTGTGGAAAAAAAGATTTCAAGAAGTTCTTTGTAGGAAATTACCTGAGGGTTAAATTCTAGTCGTATCCCTTCAGCATGACCAGTACGTCCTTCACAAACTTCTCTGTAAGCCGGGTTTTTAATAAACCCACCTGTATATCCAGACTGTACAGATTTCACACCCTTTAGTCTTTTGAAAACGGCTTCTGTACACCAAAAACACCCACCACAAAATACAGCTTCTTCCATAACATTAAATTTAAGCACTCAAAGGTAGGAAAAGTAAGTCTTAAAAAACGTTAATTTGATTGCACAACTACTGCTTTTAATATAAATTTACAAAAGTGATACAGGCCAGAAACATACGAAAAAATTACGATGTCCTTGAAGTTTTAAAAGGCGTCGATCTTGAAGTCAAGACAGGCGAAATTGTGTCTATTGTTGGTGCATCTGGAGCTGGAAAAACAACCTTGTTACAAATTTTAGGCACTTTAGACACACCCTCCAACAAAAATGGTTATAAGCTAACGATCAACAATATTGACCTAGATAAACTTAATGAAAAGGAATTGGCCAAGTTTAGAAACGAAAACTTAGGATTTGTGTTTCAGTTTCATCAATTGCTTCCAGAATTTTCTGCACTAGAAAATGTTTGCCTTCCAGCGTTTATCAAAGGAACTGCAGAACATGACGCTATAGAAAAGGCAAAAACTTTGTTGGATTTTTTGGGTCTTACGGAGCGGTATCACCACAAACCCAATGAACTTTCTGGCGGAGAACAGCAACGCGTTGCTGTGGCTAGGGCCCTTGTCAACCAACCAAAAGTTGTACTCGCCGATGAGCCCTCAGGTAATTTAGATAGTGCTACAGCAGAACAATTACACCAATTATTTTTTGATCTCAGAGATGCTTTTGGCTATACTTTCATCATTGTAACCCACAATCCTGAACTGGCCAACATGGCCGATCGAAAAATTACCATGACCGATGGGAAAATTTTCTAACAACTCAGGGCTAAATTGGGCAGATTTAAAAGGTTTTTTAGACTCCAAAGTTGAGCAATACAACACCACAGAATTTATAAAAAGTGATCCCATTCAAATACCCCACCGTTTCAATAAGAAAGAAGATATAGAAATCTCCGCTTTTATAACGGCTACTATTGCTTGGGGTAATCGAAAAAGTATCATTAAAAGTTCTAGTAGTTTTATGGAACGAATGGATCACTCCCCCCATGACTTTGTGATGAATCACGCTGATACGGATTTAAAAGGATTAGAGGGTTTTGTGCATCGAACATTCAATTGGATTGATGCCGTTCAATTTGTAAAGAGCTTGAGGCACATATACGATACATACGGCGGTATGGAAGCCCTATTCCATCGATACAGTACATCCGAATCGCTGCAAAATGCCATACATCATTTTAAAAATCATTTTTTTGAAATTGAACACACAGAACGAACAAAAAAACACATCAGTGATCCTTTAAACAATTCAGCAGCAAAACGAATAAACATGTTTTTACGTTGGATGGTTAGACCAAATATAACTGGAGTTGATTTTGGTTTGTGGTCCACTTTGAAGCCTAAGCAATTGTCCTGCCCTTTGGATGTTCACTCTGGAAACGTAGCCAGAAAATTAGGACTGCTAAAGAGAACTCAAAACGATGCTAAAGCTGTAATTGAATTAGATCAGATTTTGAGACAACTTGATGTAAACGACCCCGTAAAATACGATTTTGCACTTTTTGGACTTGGTGTCTTTGAAGGGTTTTAATATTTTTATTACATTTGATACTCTGCTTGCCCCAGAAATATACATTTCTCAGACAATTTTCTTAATTAGGTATCCGACTATGGGGTAGATTTAGGATTTGAGGTACGTATACAAATTAAGCTTTTTTATATAACGTAACTGAAAAACCATGACAACCTTAGACATTATTTCTGATATTACAACCTTTGGATTGTACTTCTATTTCATATACCTAGTGGCAAAAAAGATAAAAAAACCAAAAAACGTTGGTTTTACAAGCTTGTTTTGGTTGGTATAACTTTTCTTTTGAGTAGAAGAATTTTTGAATATTTATAATTTAAAAAAATCATTTGAAATCCAAAGAACCCCAAATAAACAACTCATTTTGGCAACCAATAAGAAAAAGATTTTTTTTCAGGAATGGGAAAACGTTGTCTTCTTACACTACAAAGTAGAAAAAAAGGCCTTGCAACTACATGTTCCAAAATCTTTAGAACTAGATTAATATAAAAAAACTACTGGGTGTCAATAATAGCTTTTGATGTGAAACATATTAGGCCACTTCAATGGCCAGCAGTCCCATTAATTTTTGATCTTCACGTCATAAATATCAGAACTTATGTACGATGCAATGGGAAATCTGGGATTTACTTTTTAAGTATTAAAGGGCAAAAAGCCCTATCTTGTTTAATGGCAAGATTAATTTCTGGGTTACAATATGATCCTGCAAAAATAAGACGAACCAATCATTCATTTGTAGTTAAAGACCGCACAAGTAATTTAACGATAAAATACAAAATGGGACCTCAAAAACAAGAATACAACGCGTTGGATCGATGGTTGTTGGACCGAAATGCCATATTTATTAATAAAAACAATAAAATATATCGTTCTGATATTCAACATGAGGCGTGGCATGTCAAACAACTGAATCTTAAGCAAATGAATGTCGATCAGCCAAAATTTTATAATCTTTTGAATCACCCTCCAAATCGATCGCATTATTCGGAAGGAACTAAAGTTTTGTTTGGGAATAGTGTTTTAGAAATCTCGAATTACAGCTGAAACGTTTTGCCATCTTTGGCCAATTCAACCTTATCAAAAACGGATAAAGCTTCCGTCCTGAATGCTTCAACATCGTTATAACGCGACGAATAGTGTCCAAGAATTAATTTTCCAACATCCGCCTGTTTTGCAATCATGGCTGCTTGTTTTGCAGTAGAGTGTTTGGTTTTTTCAGACAGATTTTCATGTTCGTCTAAGAAAGTGGACTCATGATATAGCACATCAACCTGATTAATAATTGGAATAATAGCTTCGTTGTAAGCCGTATCACTACAAAACGCATAACTTTTTGCTGGAGGCCCATCAGCAGTAACCTCGCTGTTGGCGATTAAGACACCATTTTCATTTTTTACGTCAGCACCTTGTTTTAATTTTCTATAATAAGCTACATCAATGTTTTTGGCCTCTGCCCTATCAATCAATAACTTTCGATCAAATGGTTTTTCTTTAAACAAAAATCCATTGGTATATACGCGATGATCTAGTGGTATGGTATGAATTTCAACTTTATCATCTTCAAAAATTAATTCTGAGTGAGTTGAGGTCAATTCATGAAAAATAAGATTGTAATTTGTCCAGGATTTAGACAGTTTTAATTGTAATAAGATAATATCTTTAAGCCCTTTTGGACCATGTATATGTAAGTCAGTCTCTCTATTTAATAGACGAAAAGTTGAAATCAAACCAATGAGCCCAAAGTAATGATCGCCATGTAAGTGTGAAATAAAAATATGTTTAATCTGGTTGAATTTGATTTTATGTTTTCTCAATTCAACTTGTGTTCCCTCACCACAGTCAATTAAAAACACATGACCGCGAGTGTTCAAAACTTGAGAAGTGGTTTGAGCAATAATTCTTGGTGTAGCGCTATAACAACCTAAAATGGTTAATTTCAAAACATCATATGATTAAAATCCTAAATCTCGTTGCATCTCCTCCATGTCGATGATATCAAGGGCCTCCTGTTGGCTCGGAGCAACAACTAGATGGTCTGGCCAGTCCTCGGGAGAAAATGCAGAACAAACCAATACAAATGATTTATTGTGTTGCTGATGTTTCATAGAAACATCAGAAATAATATTTAAAAAATCAGCCGTCAAATCTTGATGATTTCCAACAAAAAAGATGATATTTTGTTTGCTATGAGATTCAAAGTCAAAGTCTTGTAACAGTTTAGAAATGGTACTTTGATTTTGATGTACAAAGACAATATCATTAGGAAGATCTAAACTCATCTATGCCTTAATTTTAGAAGCTAATAAATAGGTTACTGCCATACGAATGGCTACGCCATTTTCGACTTGATCTAAGATGATAGCGTTTTGAGAATCAGCTACTTCACTGGTAATTTCTACGCCTCTATTAATTGGACCTGGATGCATAATTACAATATCTTTACCGATAGAATCCAAGAGTGTTTTTGTCAAACCATATTGTTGAGCATATTCTCTGACGCTTGGAAAATATCGAACTTCCATTCTTTCATTTTGAACGCGTAGCATATTCGCCACGTCGCACCATCCAAGAGCGGTTTTTAGATCATACTCTACCTGGACACCAAGTTCGTGGATATATTTCGGAATCAAGGATTTTGGACCACAGACCATTACTTCTGCTCCTAATGATTTTAAGGCAAATATGTTAGACAGCGCCACACGAGAATGAAGAATATCGCCTATGATAGCAACTTTTTTGCCTTCGACAGAACCAAACTTTTCTCTTATTGAGTAAGTGTCTAGAAGCGCTTGTGTAGGATGCTCGTGAGCTCCATCACCAGCATTGATAATACGTGCATTAACATGTTGCTGTAAAAATTCTGCAGCACCAGGTTTAGGATGACGCATTACTACCATATCCACTTTCATGGACAAAATATTATTTACAGTATCTATCAGTGTTTCCCCTTTTTTGACAGAGGATTGTGAGGCAGAAAAATTAATTACATCAGCTGATAAACGTTTTTGGGCAATTTCAAAAGAAAGTTTTGTGCGTGTTGAATTTTCAAAAAACAAATTGGCTATTGTAATATCACGAAGTGAGGGGACTTTTTTTATGGGACGATTTATAACTTCTTTGAAATGATCGGCAGTTTGAAAAATAAGCTCAATATCTGATTTTTTTAGCTGTTTAATTCCTAATAAATGATCGACACTTAGGGTACTCATGTGTTATTGTTTTATCAAATATACGCTGTCCTCACCTTGTGTTTCACTCCAGTTTACAATGACTTTTTCGTCGTCAATTGCATCTACTTGTCGGCCTCTGTAGTCAGGTTGGATGGGAAGGTGCCTACTAAATCTTCTGTCAATTAATATCAATAATTCTATACTCATTGGACGTCCATAGGATTGAATAGCTGTAAGAGCTGCACGAATACTTCGTCCTGTGTACAAAACATCATCAATAAAAACGATTTGTTTGCCCTCAACCGCATAATCCATTTCTGTTGTGTTGGCCGTTAAAGGTTTGACTGTACGTCTAAAATCGTCTCTGTAAAATGTGATGTCTAATTGCCCCGATTGAACTTGATTTATACCATATTCGTCTTGCAAGATAGTTTTTATCCTATTGGACAAATAAATCCCCCTGGGTTGTAAACCTACTAATATGGTATTTGAAAAATCAGTATGTCTTTCAATGAGTTGGCAAGCCAGTCGGTGAAGAATGATGTTTACTTCTTTATGATTCAGTAAAACTTTTTGACTCATGATGTATTCAACATATACGAGCGCAAAGGTAATAGAAAAAAATTAAACTTAACTAGAGTAAATAGTCTGTGCTGATAAAGTTAGACTGTTTTTCTTCCAACATTTCTTTGAGAATATCACTGTTGTAAGGATTATCCTTAGCCGCAACGAAGGTTCTAATTGAGAAAGATCGTAATGCGTCTCTGACACTCAAAGTGCTAAAGGCTGAGTCTTTTCTTCCCGTAAACGGAAAAACATCTGGACCTCTTTGGCATGAGCTGTTAAGATTTACTCGACAAACTAAATTAACTAGAGTATCTATTAGGGGTGCCAGAGTCTTGGTATTTTTACCGAATACACTAACTTGCTGTCCATAACTAGATTCTGCCATATCATTCAATGGCTTTTGGATGTCATTAAAAGTCATCATTGGAATAACAGGACCAAATTGTTCTTCATGATAAACATTCATAGATTTATCTACAGGAAATAAAACAGAGGGATAAATATAATTTTCTGTTCGTTCACCGCCTTTTTTATTTAAAATTTTTGCACCTTTCTCAATAGCATCATCGATAAGACTCTGAATGTAATCGGGCTTATTAACTTCAGGAAGAGGGGTTAGCATGGCACCATCGTCCCAAGGGTTACCAAACTTTAGGGCGTCTACCTTTTCGCAGAATTTGGTTTTAAATTGTTCAAAAATTTGTTCGTGGATATATAAGATTTTTAGAGCAGTACAACGTTGTCCATTGAAGGATAACGTCCCAGCAATACATTCATCAACAGCCAAATCGATATCGGCATCTGGTAAAACAATAGCAGGGTTTTTGGCTTCAAGACCAAGTACTATTCTGAGTCTATTCTTTTTTGGATGAGCATTTTGAAGGGCATTTGCTGAATTACTGTGACCTATAAGCGCTAGAACATCAATTTTTCCAGTTTCCATAAGAGGCGATGCCAATGTTCTACCTCGACCAAAAAGGATGTTTACAACTCCTTTTGGGAAGCTATTTTGGAAAGCTTCCATGAGGGGAGTAAGTAGTAAAACTCCTAATTTAGCGGGTTTAAATATAGTTGTATTACCCATAATCAGGGCGGGTATCAGTAGGGCGAATGTTTCATTTAGTGGATAATTGTACGGGCCCAAACATAGAACAACCCCCAAGGGTCCTCTTCTTATATGGGCATAAACTCCTGAATGTTTATGAAATTTGGCTGCATTGCGGTCTAGTTGTTTGTAATCGTCAATGGTGTCATAAATGTAATCAACTGTACGATCAAATTCTTTTTGGGAATCTTTATAATTTTTTCCAATTTCCCACATTAAATATTTTACGACTTGCTCGCGCTTGGTTTTCATCTGAGCGACAAATTTCTGCATGCAGGCAATTCGGTCAGAAACTTTCATAGTTGGCCATAGTCCTTGTCCGTTGTCATAGGCATTGCTGGCAGAATCCAGAGCTTCAAAAGCTTGTTCTTTTTCTAGTAATGGAATGGATCCCAGTAAAGTTGGAGCATAGTCTGGAGAGGAAGAAATAGTTGAATACACTTCGGAGGTAGGTCCATCCCAAGTTTTGAGTTCCCCATCAACAAGATAGGTTTTGTGGTGAATTCTTTGATTAATCTCGAAAGCTCTCGGAATGGATTGAAAAGTCATATATGTCAAGTGTTTTATAGGTCCATAAAATTATGAATATCAATCTCTTAAAATTCAAAAAAAAAGTTAATTCTTTGCCAAATTGACAATCAAAACATTTATGAATAAAAAAAGCCCTCCGTGAGAAGGGCTTTTTAATGATGAAAATGGCACTTAAGCTTTTCCGTCCATTTTATCTTTTAGCTCTTGCAATGCCGTATTTGCATCCCCCAAAGTGGTTTTGGCTTCTGATGCAGATTTAGCTGCTTTTTTGGCCGCTGCCTTGACGTTTTTCAACTCTTCAGCTTTGAAAACCGCTGTGTGAGAAGCGACAACACGCTTGAACTCTTTGTTAAATTCAATGATAACAAATTCTGCTTCATCACCCTTCTTGAGTTTTGTTCCATCTTCTTTTTCTAGATGTCTAGAAGGTACAAATGCAACGATGTCTTCATTAAATTTGACTGTTGCACCTTTATCTACAACCTCATAAATAGATGCCGTATGCTTGGAATTTAGACCAAATTCTGCTTCATATTTATCCCATGGATTTTCAGTAGTTTGCTTGTGGCCTAAGCTCAACTTACGTCCTTCTACATCCAGTTCTAATACAATGACGTCAAGTTTATCCCCTACAGCACAAAATTCGCTTGGATGCTTAATTTTCTTTGTCCAAGATAAATCTGATATATAAATTAATCCGTCAATTCCTTCCTCCATCTCAACAAAAACTCCAAAGTTTGTGAAGTTCCTGACTATACCTGTATGCTTGAATCCTACAGGGAACTTGGAAGTGATATCAGTCCAAGGATCTGGTTTTAATTGCTTGATCCCTAATGACATTTTTCGATCTTCTTTGTCTAAAGTCAATATTTGAGCTTTTACGGTATCGCCAACATTAACAAAATCCTGTGCAGATCTTAAATGGGTTGACCATGACATTTCAGAAACGTGAATAAGACCTTCAACACCTTCAGCAACTTCTACAAACGCACCATAATCTGCAATAACTACAACTTTTCCTTCAACTTCGTCACCTACTTTAACATCTTCTCCAAGGGCATCCCAAGGATGTTTGGATAATTGCTTAAGACCGAGTTGAATTCTGGACTTGTCCTCATCAAAATCTAAAATAACAACGTTGAGTTTTTCGTCCAACTCAACGATCTCACTTGGATGACTGATTCTAGACCAAGATAAATCTGTGATATGTACCAAGCCATCTACACCACCCAAATCCATAAAGACACCGTAAGAAGTTATGTTTTTAACTATACCTTCCAAGACTTGTCCTTTTTCGAGTTGGCTGATAATTTCTTTTTTCTGAATCTCAATATCGGCTTCTATTAGAGCTTTGTGTGAGACAACAACATTCTTGAATTCATGATTTATTTTTACAACCTTAAATTCCATTGTTTTGTTGACATACTGATCGTAATCTCGAATCGGTTTAACATCAATTTGAGAACCTGGTAAAAATGCTTCAATACCAAATACATCGACAATCATTCCGCCTTTGGTACGGCATTTAACGAAACCATTGACGATTTCGCCAGTTTCGTTGGCTGCATTCACACGATCCCATGCTTTAATCACACGAGCTTTTCTGTGTGATAATACCAGTTGACCTGTAGCATCTTCTCGGACATCAATTAAAACCTCTACCTTGTCTCCAACTGAGAGGTTAGGATTGTAACGGAACTCATTTAATGATATAACACCTTCTGATTTGGCATTTATATCAATAATGGCATCGCGATCTGTGATGTGAATTACAGTGCCTTCAACGACTTGATCGTCAAGAGTTTCTACGAAGTTTTCAGCAACTAATTTCTCGAACTCATCGAGTTTTTCGTCTGCTACGGGGTCTATGCCTTCTTCGTAGTTGTGCCAGTTAAAGTCTTTTAGAAATTGCTCAGGACTAATTTGAGCTTCGTTAGTTGTTGATTCAACAACAGGAGTGTCTTGTTTGGACGCCTCCGCATTTGGAGTTAGTTCTTCAGCCATAGCTGATATTGTTTTGTATTCCGTGTGTTATTTCGGTTGGATTATGCGAAACACACAGAAGTGTTAATTACATATTTTTGTCTTCTCTCCAACCCTATCGCTAAGAAGAGTGCAATAATACAACTATTACATCAGTTGAGCAAACATTTATCATTTTGATTATCAAGTGATTGCATTTATAATAAAAAAATGACAATAATTTAACGTACTAATCTGTAAAAATAGCTTACATTTAGACAGTAATAACCCATAAATCTATCATAATGATTGAACAAAAATACCAGCCAGTACTGGATTTAGGCACAAAACTGAACATACAACAAGGCGATGTCTCAGAAGACAATGGTGTCCTAAAGATCAAAGGAACAGCCAAAACACCATATGAAAAAAACATATTGTGGTACAAAATAAAATCTATTGGCGGATCACATCCCACAGATATTGAAGCCGATATTCGAGTTTTAGACCAAAGTGTGTATCACAGGCACACCATTAGACGTGGTGAAACATTAGGGAAAATTGCCAAACACTATTACGGCGACCCGATGAAATACACTGCTATTTTTAAGGCTAATTCTCATATTTTAAAAGACCCTGATTTGATTTACCCAGACCAGTGATTGGTCATTCCAAATTTGTAAGACCGATTCCAAATACCAAAAGAAGTTGGTCACGCAAAAGGTTTTAAGTCACGCAAAAGGTTTTAAATTACTTGGTATTAAAGTGTAGAAAAATAACTATCAGCAAAGGCTGTTGTTAACCCATTCCAAAACCAAGTCGAACTGCTCTTGTTGTGTCAATGTTGAATTGTCCAATACCAACGCATCGTCGGCTTGTTTTAGAGGTGAGGTTTTTCTTGTAGAGTCTTTAAAATCTCTTGATTTAATATTTTCAAGAACAGCATCAAAATCGACTAATTGATTTTCATCCTGAAGTTCTCGTAAGCGACGCTTGGCTCGTGTTTCTGCTGAAGCGGTCATAAAAATTTTGAGTTCAGCATCGGGAAATACGACGGTGCCAATATCGCGTCCATCCATTACGATTCCCTTATCTTGTCCCATCCGACGCTGTTCCGCCACTAATTTTGATCTAATTTCTGGAATAGCAGCGACTTTACTTACATAACTTGAAACTTTCAAGCTTCTGATTTCTGAAGATACTTCATTATTGTTTAAAAATAATAATGTGGAATAGTCGTCACTTGTTTTGAATTCTATCTTAACCTTTTGTAAGGCATTAATTAATTTTTTATGATCAAACTTGTCTTCTGTAATTATCCCATGTTCCAAGCCAAAAAGAGTGACAGCTCTGTACATAGCACCAGAGTCAATATGAATGTAATTTAAATGAGCCGCCAATTGTTTGGCCAAAGTGCTCTTTCCAGTAGAGGAGTGTCCGTCTATGGCAATTGTAATTTTTTTCACTGTTATAAACTGATTTGCATCCCTAAAAAACTTGTATTGGAGGCCAATGAATATCGTGCATGTGTGTAACTAAACCGTAATTTATTAAACTTAACGCCAATACCAAAAGACAGACCAGAAAAATTTCTTAATTCTTCGATTCGTAATTCCTCTGATCTTCTGAAACTATAGCCCATTCTTAGATTAAATCCACGCCTAGGAAAAAGCTCAACACCAACGATAGTATGTCTGATTAGCTGGCTTAGAAATCCTATTTTTTCTTGGGTTTGGTTGCCGCTCAAGTCGGTAGTTACTCGTGCGGGGTTGGGAGTTGCTATGGGCCATTGTTGCAAATTTTCAAAAGTTAGGTGCCATCTAATTGGAACATTTTGCAACGTTTGAGATAGCCCCACGTCAATTTCAAGCGGCAATGGTTCGTTTAGTCCTGCATAGGTTGTAAATTGAGTTCCGATATTTCGAACGACCATTGCAGCGTTGAAATCAAGATTAGAGTCTATATAAATCAATCCCAAATCTACAGCTCCCCCGAATGAGCTATACTGTTCTAATTTAGAAGAAATTAGTTTGACGTTTGCACCGGCATAAAAATCAGAAAATCCAATCTGAAGTGCATATCCAAAAGAGACAGCAACTTCATTTCCAGTGAATGAACCAGTACTGTTACCAAATTCATCATATCCGTCGAAGTTTCCATAATTAACATAAGTAACACCCGCATGAAAGGTTTGTGTTCTTCGATCTACCGTATAGGCGTAAGCCGCAGTTCCATATCTGATATCGCCCAAATGATTGGCATAATTAAATGCCAATTGGTTGTCCATATCTACGTTAATGGTGGCTGGGTTATAAATAGCTTGAGTAACATCGTAATCGACATTGGTAATGATTTTACCCCCCAAAGCTGTTTGCCTAGGAGAGGACATTAAGTTGAGAAATTGATAGGTGGCTTTTCCGCCCAATTGAGCAAAAAGCGGTAATGAACTTAATCCCACTGCAAAAACCAAAACTAATCTCCTCATTTTCAATCAAAAATAATTAATTCAATACAAAAACGAGTTTTTCATCGCTTTATTTTGATTTGTGAGGAATGATAATATTTACAGTTGTTTGGCATTTGTTACCTTTTGCTTTGTTAGAGCGACTTCGATCACTTCATGCATTTCAGAAACATAGTGAAATTTGAGTCCTTTCAAATAATCTTTGTTAATTTCCTCAATATCAGGTTTATTGGCTTTTGAAAGAACAATTTCTTTTATCTTGGCCCGCTTTGCTGCCAATATTTTTTCTTTGATTCCGCCGACGGGTAATACCTTACCCCGGAGTGTTATCTCACCTGTCATCGCAATACTTTTCTTGACTTTGCGTTGCGTAAGTAAGGATACCAAAGAGGTGAGCATGGTTATTCCCGCACTTGGTCCATCCTTGGGTGTAGCACCTTCAGGGACATGAATATGTACGTTGTAGTTGCTAAAAACATGGTTTTTAATTCCAAAATCCTCGGCATTAGCCTTGATATATTCCATTGCAATAGTGGCCGATTCTTTCATAACTTTACCCAAATTACCAGTGATATTTAATACCCCCTTTCCTGCGGATAAAATGGATTCAATAAACAAAATATCACCCCCTACTCTAGTCCAAGCAAGACCTGTGACAACACCAGCAACATTGTTATTTTCATAACGATCACGTTCCAATTTTGGGGCACCTAATATCTCAATAATATCTTCTTTAGAAACTTTGATATTATAGGGGTCATCCATAGCAATATGCTTTGCGGCATAACGAACAACTTTGGCAATTTGTTTTTCCAATCCCCGAACGCCAGATTCTCTAGTATAACCCTCAACAATTTGCTCTAATTGGGGCTGTCCGATTCTAAGGTTTTTAGAACTCAATCCGTGTTCTTTAAGTTGTTTGGGTAAAAGATATTTTTTACCAATTTGAATTTTTTCTTCAATGGTATAACCGTTGACGTTGATAATTTCCATTCGATCCAAAAGAGCAGGTTGAATCGTGTTCAAACTGTTGGAAGTGGCTACAAACATAACTTTAGACAAATCGTATCCCATTTCCAAAAAGTTGTCGTAAAATTCAGAATTCTGCTCTGGGTCTAAAACCTCTAACATCGCCGAGGAGGGATCACCTTGATGCGAATTGGAAAGCTTGTCAATTTCGTCTAAAACAAAAACTGGATTGGAGGTACCGGCTTTTTTTAAACTTTGCAGAATTCGACCGGGCATGGCACCAATGTAAGTTTTGCGATGACCTCTAATTTCAGCTTCATCTCGTAGGCCCCCTAGGGAAATTCGAACATACTCTCGACCAAGTGCCTCTGCAATAGATTTACCCAATGATGTTTTACCTACTCCAGGTGGGCCATATAAACACAAAATTGGCGACTTCATGTCATTTCTGAGTTTTAAAACTGCCAAATATTCGATGATGCGACGTTTGACTTCTTCTAGACCAAAATGATCTCTGTCTAAAATCTTTTGAGCTCGCTTTAAATCAAAATTATCTTGACTAAAATGATTCCAAGGAAGATCCAAAAATAAATCCAAGTAATTTCTTTGAATAGAATATTCCGCAACTTGAGGATTCATCCTTTGGAGTTTACCAATTTCTTTGTCAAAATGATGTTTAACCTTATCGTCCCATGTCTTAGCAGCGGCCCTTTTTTTCATTTCTTCTACTTCTTCTTCGTAACTCACACCTCCGAGTTCCTCCTGAATTGTTTTAATTTGTTGCTGCAAAAAGTATTCACGTTGTTGTTGGTTCATATCATGTTGAACCTTAGATTGGATATCATTTTTAAGCTCTAATCGCTGAAACTCAACATTCATGTGTTTTAACGTTACCAAGGCTCTTTGGTGCAGCTCATTAATCTCTAGTAGCTCTTGTTTTTCTGAAACAGAGATTCCCATATTAGAGGCCACAAAATTGATTAGGAATGAATTGCTTTCAATGTTTTTTATGGCAAATGAAGCTTCGCTTGGAATATTCGGACTCTGTTTTATAATTTCTAACGATAAATCTTTAATCGAATCTATCGCCGCGTTAAATTCATTATCATCTTTTACGGGAATAATTTCTGGTACGCTTTTAATTTTTGCAGTTAGATAAGGTTCTTCAGATAAAAACGCATCTATCTCGAATCGTTTTTTGCCTTGAATGATAACTGTTGTATTGCCATCTGGCATTTTTAAAACTTTCAAAATCCTAGCAACAGTACCGATGGTATTAACATCTTCTGCCTTTGGGTCTTCTACACTTTCATCTTTTTGGGATACCACTCCTATAACTTTTGATCCATGGTTGGAGTCATTGATGAGTTTTATAGATTTATCTCGTCCAGCAGTTATTGGAATAACTACGCCTGGAAATAAAACTGTGTTTCGAAGAGATAATATGGGTAGAGTGATTGGAAGTGATTCATTTTTAATCACTTCTTCGTCCTCTATTGTCATTAACGGAATTAGTTCTGAATTTTCATCAAAATCTTGTAGTGACAAACTGTCAAGTAATTTGTATTTTGGGTTGTTCATCTTTAAAATAGGTCATTCTGTCATGTGTTACAGAATATTTTTAAACCATAATATGGGTTAAAATTATATTGTTTTAATCTTAAAATCGTTTCAAACGACCTTAATGCGCATATAAATAGTCAATTCCTATGCCAAATCTAATTGTTGTGCTTCAGATTTGATGATTGACGAACGTTATTTAATACAACAAAGGAAATGAGAAAAAATAGGGCTAAAGTCAACACAGAATATTGCATAGAGCCTGTTAAAGCTACCAACAGACCAAATAAAAACATTCCGATCACGATTGCTATTTTTTCAGAAACATCATAAAAACTAAAGTAAGTCGCGTGATCTTGAGTGTCTGGCAAAAGCTTTGAATAGGTTGACCTTGTGAGCGACTGTGTTGCCCCTAAAACAAATCCCAAAACAATTCCCATGGCATAGAAATAATAATCAATATGGGGTAAGTTTTTATCCAAAATAAAGGCTATCAAACATACGATGCCCCAAATTGCTAAAGTGATTTTAAGGGTCGCCAAATTTCCGATAATATTAGATAATCTAGAAAAAAGATAAGCACCAAAAATAGCTACAATTTGAACAATCAAAATAGTCAAAATCAAATTTAATGTCGGAAGACCTAGTTCTTGACTTCCAAAAATTCCAGCCATCAAAATTATGGTCTGAACGCCAACACTCAAGAAAAAAAACGCAATCAAAAAGTTACGTAATTGTGTATGGGAATCTAAGGATTTCCAAACCTGTTTGAGTTCTAAAAAACCTTTCCAAATATAATCTTTTTCAGGGTTGTGATTGTAGATATTATTTGGTAAACGACGGTAAGTAAATTGAGCAAAACCTAGCCACCATAACCCAACCAATATAAAAGTAATGCGAGGAGCCAAAGTGGGGTCTGTAATCCCAAACCAATCTGGTTTCTGAACCAAAATTAAGCTAAAAACAAGCAATAATACTGAGCCCGCATAGCCATACATAAAGCCTTTGGCGCTTACATTGTCTTGTTGTTCCGGAAAAGCAATTTCTGGTAAATAGGCATTATAAAAAACAATACTCCCCCAAAAACCAATGCTTGCCAAAACGGTAAACAAAAGCGCCACCCAAAGCGTTGATTCGCCCTGAAAGAAAAATAAGGCAGAAACAGACACTGATCCCAAAAAACAAAATCCTTTTAAAAATTTGAGCTTATTACCAGTGTAGTCTGCAATTCCAGAAAATATAGGTGAAAAAAAAGCAATAATCAGAAATGATAATGAAAGGGTATAATCATACAAGGTTGTTGGATTCCATGTTGTACCCAAAAAGCTAATATCCCCAGAAGAATTCGTAAAAGAACTCGTCACACTAGTATAGTATATGGGAAAAACTGCTGTACTGATTACCAAAGGATAAACAGAATTTGCCCAATCATAAAACGCCCATGCCTTTATGAGTTGTTTACTGCCACGTTTTAATGTTTTCATAAAAAAGCTGCCAATTGTGTTAGCAGCTCCTAAAATAAGCAATTATTATTTAAAGCTTGTTACTCCAAACTTTTTTGCTTCAGTTCGGGCAGCTGGGGCCAAAGCTTTTAAATTTACGATTCGAGAGTCGTTGGAAGGATGTGTACTCAAAAATTCAGGAGGGCCTTTTTTACCCTCGTTTGTAGCTTTCATACGTTCCCAAAGTTTTGAAGCCTCATCAGGGTTGTAACCAGCTATAGCCATGATATAGATCCCAATTTTATCGGCCTCTGCTTCGTGAGATCGGCTAAAAGGTAAGACCCCTAGAACTGTACTCCCTAGACCATAATATCGATTAAATAAATTACGTTTGTTGTCATCTTTTATGGCAACATTCCCAGCAACAGCGCCCAATTGTTGCATCACTCCGGCACTCATACGTTGTTGTCCATGATTAGCCAAAGCATGAGCGACTTCGTGACCCATGATGGCCGCTACTCCAGTTTCATTATCTGCAATGGGAAGTATTCCTGTGTAAAAAACAATTTTACCGCCTGGCATACACCAAGCATTAATAGTTTTATCCTCAACTAAATTATAATCCCATTTATAATCTTTCAAATAACCATGATAATTATTGGCATCTAACCATCGTTCAGCTGCTTTTGAAATACGCTGCCCAACCCGTCTAATCATTTCGGAGTCTGCTGTTCCAGAAACGACCTTATTTTCTGATAAAAATTTGTCATACTGCGCAAATGCCATGGGGAGTATTTGAGAGTTTGGAACCAACGCCATTGTTTTCTTGCCTGTAAAAGGATTGGTAGCACAAGAACTGGTTATTAAAATTAAAATAACATATACTAATTTTGTTTTCATAAAAATGATTTATTGTAGATTATCAAAAAGTATTCCATAACTTTTGACCTCTATTTTTTTAATTAGTCACAAAGTTTTGTGAAAGTTAAATAGATCATATCAAAATTAATTAATTTTATATCCCAATTCTAAAATTATGACGCACAAATCTTTTTTATTTTTTCTAAGCCTATTTTTTATTTTGGCATGCAAGTCCGAAGCACAAAAAAAACAACAATTTAAAATCCAAAAAACAGAATCAGAATGGAAAACAGAACTGACTGACATGCAGTTTTATGTTCTTCGAAAAAAAGGGACAGAGCGCGCCTTTTCAAGTCCATTGGACAAGAATTACAGCTCTGGCACCTATGTTTGTGCTGGCTGCAAAACCCCTCTGTTTTTGAGCGAGCACAAATACAACTCAGGATCTGGATGGCCCAGTTTTGATCGTGAAATTAAAGGAAATGTAGCCTTTTCAGTTGACTATAATATTGGTGTTGCTCGAAGGGAAGAACATTGTGCCACTTGCGGTGGACACTTGGGTCACGTGTTTAACGATGGTCCAATAAAAACAACGGGAATGCGCCACTGTATCAACGGTGCGGCTTTAAAATTTGTTCCAAAAGATGACTAAATTCAAGCATCATAAATCTGAGGCGGAATGGAAAAAAGAGTTGTCATCAGAGCAATTTCATATCCTGCGACATAAAGGAACCGAAAGACCGTTTTCAGGCCAGTACAACAATCTATATGACAAGGGGTTATATCATTGTGCAGGTTGCAACGAAACGCTTTTTGAGAGTGAATCCAAATTCGATAGCGGTTGTGGATGGCCCAGTTTTGATGCCTCTATCAATAATAAAATATCTTATGTCTTAGATAAGAGTCATGGCATGATACGAACAGAAATTTTATGTAGCGCCTGTGGTGGGCATTTGGGGCATGTATTCAATGATGGCCCTACCCC
Source organism: Flavobacteriaceae bacterium (assembly GCA_049889395.1). Lineage (GTDB taxonomy): Bacteria > Bacteroidota > Bacteroidia > Flavobacteriales > Flavobacteriaceae > UBA3537. Next base: position 8,117 of record JBMHDM010000030.1, on the reverse strand, counting down.
TACCGGAACACGCTATTGTGTTAATTCTCTCAGCTTGGATTTCAAAAAATCCTAAACCACATCTCTCCCCAATACTTTCATCACATTCTACTTTATTTATAGCTTCTTGTTTTGTAAATTTGCATTCTCTAACAACAACTAAAGTTTATAGCTATGAGCAAATATGATGTAATTGTTTTAGGAAGTGGTCCAGGCGGCTATGTCACTGCCATTCGTGCTTCCCAATTAGGATTCAAAACAGCTGTTATTGAAAAGGAAAGCCTTGGTGGTGTTTGCCTAAACTGGGGCTGTATACCGACTAAAGCACTATTGAAATCTGCACAAGTTTTTGAATACCTCAAACACGCTGAAGATTATGGATTAACCATCAAAGATTACGACAAAGACTTTAACGCCGTTGTAAATCGAAGCCGAAATGTAGCCGAAGGTATGAGTAAAGGCGTTCAATTTTTAATGAAAAAAAATAAAATTGATATTATTTCTGGCTACGGAAAAATAAAACCAGGTAAAAAAGTTGATGTAGAAGGCGTAGCGTATAGTGCGGATCACATCATAATTGCAACAGGTGCCCGCTCTAGAGAACTCCCTAGCTTGCAGCAAGATGGTCAAAAGGTTATTGGCTACCGACAGGCCATGACTTTGGAAAAACAGCCCAAAAAACTAATTATAGTAGGCTCTGGTGCTATTGGTGTTGAATTTGCTTATTTCTACAACGCCATGGGAACAGAAGTTACTATCGTTGAATACATGCCGCGAATAACCCCAGTTGAAGATGAAGAGGTTTCAAAACAATTGGAGCGCTCCTTCAAAAAAAGTGGTATCAAAATCATGACCGCTACAGAAGTCACTGGAGTTGACACATCTGGTGAAGGTGTCAGAGCTACAGTCAAAACTAAAAAAGGGGAAGACGTTATCGAAGCCGATATTGTTTTATCTGCTGTTGGTATTAAAACTAACATCGAAAACATAGGGCTTGAAGAGGTCGGGATTGTAACGGATCGTGACAAAATTTTGGTTAACGATTATTATCAAACCAATATGCCAGGTTATTACGCTATAGGCGATGTGACGCCTGGTCCTGCCCTAGCCCATGTTGCTTCTGCTGAAGGTATTTTGTGTGTTGAAAAAATTGCTGGACATCATGTAGAACCCCTAGATTATGGAAATATTCCAGGGTGTACCTATTGTAGTCCAGAAGTGGCCAGCGTTGGTCTGACTGAAGCTCAAGCTAAAGAACAAGGTCTAGACATTAAAGTTGGAAAATTCCCTTTTTCTGCTTCTGGTAAAGCCAGTGCAGGTGGTAATACCGAAGGGTTTGTAAAAGTGATTTTTGACGCCAAATATGGCGAATGGCTGGGTTGTCATATGATAGGTGCAGGTGTGACGGATATGATTGCGGAAGCTGTTTTGGGCCGTAAATTAGAAACAACAGGACATGAAGTACTCAAAACAGTACATCCACACCCAACCATGAGTGAAGCCGTTATGGAGGCCGTTGCGGACGCTTATGACGAAGTAATTCATATTTAAATCATTCATCATAGAATTTACAAAAGGCGGTTTTTAACCGTCTTTTTTTATAAAAAACTTTGAAGCGCTAAAGTATAGCTTTGTAACCCAAAGCCTAAAATAACACCTTTAGCACAAGGAGAAATAAAAGAGTGGTGACGAAACGCTTCACGACTGTGAGTGTTTGAAATATGAACCTCAATCACAGGGGTAGAAATACCCTTAACCGCATCGCCAAGACCAACTGATGTATGCGTATAGGCGGCAGCGTTTAAAATGATACCATCGTATGAAAAGCCAACTTCATGTAATTTATCGATTAACTCCCCTTCTATGTTAGACTGAAAATAATCCAAATTAAACTGTGGGAATTTATCTTGCAGAGATTCAAAAAAGGTCTCAAATGTTTGAGAGCCATAAATTTCTGTTTCTCGTTTGCCCAATAAATTCAGGTTAGGGCCATTTACGATTATGATCTTTTTCATAGCGTAAATGTACAAAAGATTTCAAAAAAAAAGACCAACAATATTGTTGGTCTTTTATGTATATTATATTCAATAATATCGATTACAAAAAGACACAAAAGCCTAAAGTCACTCCAAAAGCGTTTGTTTTGATTTTGTTTTTGCTTTGTTTTTTATCTTTTAAATTCTAACTTAGATATGAGAAACCTAGGTTTAGTGATACAGAATCGCTTAAAAAATAAGCAAATCCACCACTGGAAGTAAAAGCTAAGCCATTATACTTTAGGTTCGCATCGCTATCTTTAAACTTCAATGACATCAACCCTACTCCTGCTCCTACATAGGGAACTAGTTTAGAACCAGAACTAAAGAAATAAGTTACTGATGGAAGTAATGCAGTCGTGACTTCAATGCCTTTGTCTGATCCTTCTTTATTAGTTCTGGATTGAAAAAGCAATCCAAGTCCTACAGCCAAATTGTCTTGTAGAAAATAATTAGCACTGGGTTTAAAGGTAATGTTTGAGATGGTAGTTTTTTCTAAATTATCACCGTCTCTTTCGGGTTGTATATTCGAGGACACAAAGCTTAAACTCGTGTCACCACCAAAAAACCAATTTCCTTTTTCGGTTTGTGCTGATAAATTAAATGAAATTAATAATACATAGATTAAATAAGACAGATTTTTCATAATGATTTGGGTTTTAAATTATTAGTCAAAATTATACCATTTAATTAATGATACCAAATGATAAATGAGATAAATTATCACGACATACAGGGAGAAAATGAGAATACAGAAAACTGTTTGACTGACAAAAATTTTGATTAAACAAAAAAAAGCGATGCCGAGGCATCGCTTTTGTTATATGGTATAAAGATCTTAGAACTTATATACAGCGGCTAACATAAAAGCAGTTTTGCTTCCAACAGCCTCACCATCATTATCAGTAAAGATATCTTCACTTCCAGAGTCAAATCTAAGTTCTGGCTTGATAGTCAAATCTCCAACTGAGTAGTTAGCAGTTAAAGTTGGTGTTAAAACGTTTAGATCGTCTCCAGTGATTGCATCTTGAATCATCATGTATTCTAAACGAAGACCCCATGAAAGATTGTCTGAAGTTTGAACTTGTGGGTAAGCTGAGACAGATGTAAAACTTTCACCCAAAGCAAATCCTTCATCTCCAAAATCGGCATTATGAGCATTCAAAGCAATTTTGACATTCCCAATATTTACCGCAGTTTTGAAATCAATGTAAGTTCTTTCTTGGCTACTTGCAAAAGAAATACCAGTATCACCTTTAGAAACACCAGCAGCAATCGAGTAATCACCAGTAGTGTTACCAGTAACAACATCCGTTGGGTTCATAACTGCAACACCAAAGTTGAAGTCATTACCAAGATCAAACTGACCAACTAAACCATTCCAGTTACGTGCAGAGTACGTAAACATGTGAGACATGCTGTAATGGAAGTTATTGGCAGGTGAGATTCTTTCATAACCCATCCAAGAGTTGAAACGACCCATCATTAAACTTACTTTTTCGTTTACATTCCAATAAACGTAAGCTTCGTTCACTACTGTACCGTTCCATTCGTCAGCTCTAGGACCGTAGGCTAAATCAGCTACAAAACCAACCTTTTCTCCCTCATAAGAAAGAGTAACGTTAGCAAGACCTAAAGAGAATCCAGAATCGTTGGCAAAAGCACTGTAGTCTCCAGTACCCTCTTCATCATTTGCAGATGTTAGATTAGCTCTGTAATAAGCATCGACAGAACCAGATACGTTAAACTTTGGTGCTTCTTCCTCTTGACCGAATGATAAACCTACCACAGCAAGAGACATTAAAGTAATTAATCTTTTCATAATATTTTTTTGTTTATGATTAATAGTGCAAAATTAGACAAAAAAAATTGTCAAATAGAAAAAAAACTACTTTTTTTTCACTTTTATCGATAAAAACATACACTTCATAGACTTTTTAAGAAGTAAGAAAGCAAAAATAAAAATTGAATTAAATTTCAATATTTACTAATTTTTTGGCAAAACTGTTCAAAATTCTTCAAATAATGGGTAAATTCGTTGCTTCAAAATTTAAACGCATGAAACAACAATTTATAGCTCTTATTTTGGGCTTTACCATTTCGATTACAGCCCAAAACCCAGAACCGTATGTCAAAGAAATTGACATTAATGACCTCAAAACAAAACTGTACACCTATGCCTCTGACGATTTTCAAGGTAGAGAAACTGGAACTGAGGGAGAGCAACTAGCTGTTAACTATTTAAGATCAGAATACCAGAAATTGGGCATTAGGGCGGCTAAAGCAGATGGCGATTATTTTCAATATGTACCTTTAAAAGTACAAAAAACACCAAAAGTATCAATTTCAATAGGAGATCAATCTTATGAGTATTACGACGATTTTATAAGTGTTAGCTCGGGAGAGTCGACTTTAATCAAAGCCAATTCTTATGTTTTTGTTGGCTATGGCATCCAAGATGAGAAATATGATGATTACAGAAGTTTAGATGTCAAAGATAAAATTGTTGTTGCTGTTTCTGGTGAACCCAAAAATGAGGATGGTAATTACGTTATTTCGGGGACGAAAGAAATTTCTAAATGGTCAAATGGCCGTCAATCTTTGAGTTCTAAACGAAATTTGGCAAAAGATCTTGGCGCTAAAGCATTTATTCTTGTAAACAATAGCTTATTCAAGCGATATTCTGCTTATTACAAATCTCGTGCAGAGCGGGGTGGTGAGTCCAATTTAACATTAAATGTGAAATCAGATCCATTTTATGGATTTTTAGTTAGTGATGATTTTGGTGATCAGTTGGTACAAAACAAGAATGGACGCTATGATAGAAATATTACCATAACGTACGAAAATAATTCAGAATCAATCACTTCTGAAAATGTTGCTGCCATTATTCCAGGCAGTACAAAACCTGATGAATACATCATCATTTCGGCACATTTAGATCATGTTGGAATGCATGACGGAGAAGTTTTTAATGGTGCAGATGACGATGGTTCAGGGACTATAGCTATGCTAGAAATCGCACAGGCCTTTCAAACTGCTGTAGAACAAGGCCAAGGTCCACAGAGATCGATTGTATTTTTGCATGTTACGGCAGAAGAAAAAGGTTTACTAGGATCAAAATATTATACCGATTACGACCCTATTTTCAAATTAGAACAAACTGTAGCTAACCTAAATATTGATATGATTGGTAGAATTGATCCTAAACGCAAAAACGGAGATCGAAACTATGTGTATTTAATCGGCAGTGATAAATTAAGTACTGAATTACATAAGCTTTCAGAAAACGTCAATAATAAATATACCAATATCGAATTAGACTACACTTACAATGACGAAAACGATCCAAATCGTTTTTACTACCGATCTGATCATTACAATTTCGCCAAAAACAATATACCTATCATTTTCTATTTTAACGGCACACATGCCGATTATCACAAGGCAACTGATACTCCTGATAAAATTGAATATGATTTATTAGAAAATCGAACTAGACTGGTATTTCACACGGCTTGGGAATTAGCAAACCGGAAAGACCGTATCGTGGTTGACAAAACTTTCAAATAAATTTTAATGACCACTAATTCAACCAAAAAAAGCTTCTTAATCGAGAAGCTTTTTTTTAATATTCTGTTTTTAATCTTTGATCCAAGTGCATGCAGTTCAGTTTCAATGAATCTCGTGCCGGATATAAATAGTAAAAAGCAGGAAATGTTTTTAATGCAGTAAAATGAGGTTAAAAAATAAAATTAGCTTCTGAAAATTCTGCTGGAAAAGTAAAGCGTAATGTAATTGAGGTGTTGATAACTACATCAAAGCTGTAATTTTTAAATTCAGGATCATTAAACAAAACGGGAATAGAGCTGTAGGAATTATATTTAGTGATAATCACAACATTGTTCTTTACCAAAACCTGGCCTGAAGGGGCTTTGATTTTATTGGTTAAATGTTTGGGAATGTCTCTATTGAAAGTCAAAACAATTTTTTGTATGCCTCTGAAATGCAAAAAGTCTATAAAATCATTACGCTTTAAGGGAATATTTTTTATGTAGTTTTCTTTTGCCAGTTGAAGTAGATCGTTTATTTTTTCAACTGATACCGTTCTGTCATTTTGAGAAGTGAGAGATTTTAAAAGTTTGTTATTTTCGATTTTAGATTGTGCTTTTTTAAGCTTTTCACTCAATTTTTTGGTTGTTTCCAACTTAATTAAACCCATGCCACAAGAGGTATTGTCCGAAAGCACAGCAGAGAATTCGGTATCAATGTTGCTAGAATTAAATTTACTTTTGAACAAAATTTTACAAAAATCGTCGTAAGCCTCAGGTTTTAATTTGGTATAAATAACATTGGCTTCTTCAACTCTATAGCTTTTTTCGTTATCTAAAGAACGAACCTTAATTAAACTCAATGTTTCCGTGGGCCCACTAATATCAGAGACAGAATACCCTATATTCCGATCTAAGTTAAGATTTAAATAATAGGGAAAACTTAACGAATCTTGAATCACTAAAGCCCCAGAATAACTTTGAGCTTTTAGATCTGAAAAATAAAAAAAAGCCAGAAAGATAATTATTACTCTTTCTGGCTTTATAGATGTTAGTAGACTTACCACCCTGGACCTAAATCACCGGTACACAACATGACGAAATCTATAAGCGTCCAAATCCCAAGAACACCTAAAGTCAAAAGCTGTACAACGCCTTGCCAAGTGTCGCCAAGATAGAATCTGTGGATTCCTAAACCTCCTAGAAAAAAGCACAATAATAAAGCGGCAACTTGAGTTTTTCCACCCGATGCCACTGGTGCTACTGGAGTGATAGTTGTGTTTTCAACATGAGCTGCAACTTCTGTAGAAGTCGTTTTTGTCACAGGAAAGTGCGCAAAAGAAGATGTTGAAAAAAGTAAAAAGAATGATAATAAAAATAATTTTTTCATATTGATTAATTTAGTTTACAACCAAATATAAAAAAATTCGTTTAAAGATTTGACATAAATTTTAGACAGTTTAAAATAATTTCAATATTCTAAAAATAATGTAAATAACATCGATAAGTATCAGCACATGCGCTTTGGAACAAAGCATGTTGGGTAAGCAACAAAAGCCAGTATCTGTAAGGTGTTTGTCAGAAAATAATATGACTTAATAGGGATTCAAGACGTACAACTATTTCTGTATATTTATTGAACAAAAAAGTCCTCTCTAAGAAAGGACTTTAACTGGGTGGAAGATCGGTCTCGAACCGACAACCTCCTGAACCACAATCAGGCGCTCTAACCAAGCAATACTATACATAAACTACTGATAATTAGGTGCTTATAAATAGCTATTGAATAGTTGTTTAATTAAAGTGCCATATAAATGCCAAAAAGTAGTCTATCTTACCCTAAAGTGTGTAAACATAAAGACGGTCGATACTATGTAGATTTCAATCTAAATTCTAAGCGTTATCGGTTGTTTAATGGTAAGCGTATTAATTCGTCTCTCGCTCCTAATTCCTATCCTACTAAACTAAGACGTAGTAAAGCTGTTCTATTAGCGGATGAGGTCTATCGTTATTTAGTCTCCAATAATTACTCATTTACTAAACCCTTAACGACTCTTGAGCTGTTTGATAGTCTTATAGAAGCTAAACTAAAAGAGCCTCTGTCTGTATCCTATAAAAAGACGCTTACCATACTGTCTTGTTGTTTAAGAGAAGAGTTAATTAGTAGGGGTTGTATTTCTATTCGTTTCTTACACAGTATCCCTTTAAAGTATGCTAATAATACCTCTTACAATACAGTTAGAAGACACTTAAACGTACTGGTTAATTACTTAGCAGATAATGGCTTTACTATACAGCGGATTACTCTAAAGACTCGTAAACAGACTGAAACACTACATAAGCCTATTAGTGATGTTAAAGGACTATTAGATGAGGTGTATAAGTTTAATAAGAACTTGCATCTGTGCTGTCTGTTAACGTACTGCTGTTTACTAAGACCTCATCAAGAAATTAGACGCTTAAAGTGGGGTGATTTTAATACGGATCTATCACTTATTAGACTCTCTGGAGATAAAGTAAAATCTAAGCGAAATAGACTTGTACCAGTACC
>JBMHDM010000029.1:0-37435 GCA_049889395.1 Flavobacteriaceae bacterium | reverse complement strand
ACTTTTCGTCTCCAAGCCTCCAATTCCAATAGAGTTGCCTTATTACCAATCTTGGGTTTCTGGCATTCAGGGCGGGGGTAGTGGTATCGACGTATTTTTACCAGTCAAAAATCTAGAGGGGATAACCCCTGACAGTCTTTTCTTTAGAGGTCAAGGTACAAAGGCCACATATAACAACCAGTATATTGTGGGACATTTTCGAACGTCACATAATCAGTCTGAAGATATAATATTAAGTCATGAGCTATCAGCAGAAACCAACAATAAACTTTTGCCTGTTGAGAATTCCGTCCTCTTTGAATTAGACGAAAAGGCCTGTGTTCTGAGTTACTTTCACCAAAATAGGCGGTATTTTTATAAAATAAGTAACCTAACAGAGCGTACAATTGTTACATACCCCTAGGTGATTGCCTCTTTTTTCAAAACGCCAATTATTGTATATGGGTTAAAAAGTGTATTTTTAAGCACATAAATTAGCAAATTTGAGTCGTCTAAAAACGCTTTACAAACAAACATTTGTTTATGGCCTTGCTACAGTAATTCCCAAAATGCTTAGCTTTCTGTTGGTGCGTCTTCACACCGACAAATCTGTTTTGGAAAACGTCTCTGATTATGGAGATGTATCGTTAATATTCGCGTATTTTGTTTTGTTCAATGTGTTGTTAACCTATGGAATGGAAACCGCATTTTTTCGCTTTTTTAATAGCGATGAAAATCAAAAAACGGTTCTTAGCACCTCCGCTATATCGCTGATATTGACTTCTTTGACAATTATTGTATTCGGTTATATTTTCAGACAGAATATTTCAAACCTCACCAATATCAATACCGCATACATTGAATTAGTGTTGTGGATTTTATTTTTTGATTCTTTAGTTGTTATTCCCTTTGCATATCTCAGAGCTTTGGGTAAACCTATTAAATATACGGCCATAAAACTCACTAATGTAATACTTAATTTAGGCTTTAATGTATTGTTACTTTTATGGCTAAAACCATGGGCTGAAAGGTCAACATTTTGGGCCACATTTTATATACCCAACTTTGAGGTCAACTATATTTTTATAGCAAATCTGGTTGCTAGTGTAGTAACATTTTTATTATTAATTCCATTTTATTTTAGATTGAACTACAGCTTCAAAATTGGTCTTTGGAAACAAATGCTTAAGTATGCGTTTCCGGTACTAATTGCTGGCGTTGCGTTTTCTGTAAATGAAACCTTTGATCGTATATTATTGGAACGCTTACTACCAGAAAACTTATCCAAAACGGCTATAGGAACCTATTCTGCTTGTTACAAATTGGCATTGTTTATGACGCTATTTGCAACCGCCTATCGACTCGGAATTGAACCTTTCTTTTTCAGTCAAGCTGGTGGTAGAGGAGCCAAAATAAATTATGCTAAAATTATGGAGTTTTTTGTAATACTCGGCGCATTGATTTTATTGGTTGTTACTGTTTTTGTGGACCTCCTTAAACTGATTTTAATTCCTAACGAATCGTATTGGGAAGCTATGGCTGTTGTTCCTATTTTACTATTAGCTTATTTCTTTTTAGGAATCTATCACAATCTATCGGTTTGGTATAAAATCACAGACCAAACCAAATTTGGTGCCTATATATCAATAGTTGGTGCTTTAATGACTCTTATAATTAACGTTGTCTTCATACCAATATATGGATATCTTGCCTCTGCATTTGCCACACTTTTCGCGTATTTCATTATGGCTCTTGTTTCATATATGTTGGGTCAAAAACATTATGCCATACCCTATAACTTAAAAAAGATAGGGGTATATATTTCCTTGTCTGTTCTATTTTCAGCGGTGTCCTTTTATTACTTTCGAGAGAATTACATCATTGGGTTAGTGCTAATTATAACATTGACTGGGGTTATATGGGTAAAGGAAAAAACAATGCTGAAACAACTTATTAAGTCTTAAATTATGAAGATCAATATTATTAATAAATCTAACCACGATTTGCCAGATTACGAAACTAAGGCTTCAGCCGGTATGGATTTGCGAGCCAACATTCAGTCAGATGTACTGCTAGACCCCATGCAACGTGCTATTATACCAACAGGACTATACCTTGAACTTCCGGTTGGATATGAAGCTCAAGTGCGACCTAGAAGTGGATTGGCCGCCAAGCACGGTCTTACAGTTTTAAATAGCCCAGGTACTATTGATGCAGACTATAGAGGTGAGATAGGTGTAATTTTAGTCAATTTGTCCAACAAAGCGTTTACTATAAAAAATGGTGAACGAGTTGCACAAATGGTAATAGCTAAGCACGAACGTGCTAATTGGAATGAGGTTGAAACCTTATCTGAAACATGTCGTGGAGATGGAGGATTTGGAAGTACAGGCCGTAAATGATTGTAAAAAAAGGCATATTATTTTTCTTTTTCTGCTCCTATATTTTAGTAGCTCAAGCGAGAATTGATTCCCTGAATTTACAACAATCAAAAGAAGAACAGTTTCAAAATCAATTTTATGAAGGCTTAAAACAAAAAGGTATAGAAAACTATAACGAAGCGATTACGGCTTTTACCCGATGTGCTGAACTATTTCCTGAAAGGGCGGTTGTGTTTTATGAATTGGGAGATCTTTTTTTGAAAACAAAATCGTACAACCGCTCTGAAAACTATCTACAAAAAGCAGTAAAACTCGATCCCAAACAATTTTGGTACAAAGAAAAATTATATCAACTTTATGTTAATTCACAAGATTACAATAAAGCTATCCAAGCCCTCAAACCACTCCTACACAAGAACAGAGACTATGAGGAAGATCTGATCAATTTGTATACAGAGACAGGGCGATACGAAGAGGCCTTAGTACAAATAGAATATTTAGACAAGCGTTACGGCTATAACAGCAATCGTGATCAGACTAGAGTGGAAATTTATAAGCGGACAAAAAATGTTAAATCTCATCTAACCTTTTTGAAACAACGGCTAAAGATTGATCCCAATAGCCCCAAAAACTTCCTTAATCTTATTTATACTTTAAGTCAATATAATTTAAAAAATGAGGCTTTTTTGACAGCTAAGCAGTTTTTATCTACCCATCCTAAATCCCATATTGCACATGTAGCATTGTACAAATTTTACTTGGACGATAGGCAATATGATAATGCAATATCTTCCATGAAGATTGTTACAGCAAGTAATATATTGGAGCCTTATTTGAAACTTAAAGTCTTACAGGATTTTATGCAATTTGTAAAAGATAACCCAAAGTATGAAGCCGTTTTGTTAGAGATTCAACCAGCAGAGTCGTTGGATGTTTCCAATCGCTCTAATATCGATTGGGCAGAATTTTATCTTCAACAAAATAAAATTGATAAAGCCATTGAGTACTTTGAAAAATCCATCCAAGACTCTCCCAATAACCTCATGGCTATCAAGACTTTAGCTCAATTGTACTTTAAAATCAAGCAATTTAATCGTGCAGCTAGTTTTTCAGAGGAACAGTTGGACTTTCACCCGACTCAAATTGAATTATATCTCATTTATGGCCAATCCAAATTGGCGCTAAACCTACCTCAAGATGCTATAGCGCGTTTAGAAATAGGGCTAGATTTTATATTTGAGGAATCTGAGATCTCGTTATCATATTACGAATTAATGGCCGATATTTACACCAAACTCAATAATATTAATAAAGCGAAATCGTTTACCAATAAAGTAAAAGCCTTAAAACGCTAATGAAACATCTTCTTCCATATTTTCTTGTTCTATTTTTGATTATGGCGTGTAAATCGACTAAAACAGTGACAGAGGATGTAGCAACAAATCCCAGCCTAAAGGCAAAACAAATTCTTAGGATTCATAATAAGAAAAAAACAGAATTTTCTACCCTACAAGCTCGAGTTCGGTTTGAACTCAAATCTGGAGATAAATCCCAAACCCACACGGTAAACCTCAGAATGGAGCGCGATAAAATCGTTTGGATTAATGCGTTTTTAAATATGATTCGCATAAAAATAACACCTGATAAAGTCCAGATGTATAATAAACTAAATAATACTTTTTTTGAAGGTGATTTTAGTTTGATTAAAGAATTTCTTGGCGTGAATTTCAATTTTGATCAAATTCAAAATTTATTGTTAGCAGAGATAATCTTACCCCACAAATCACAAGCGCTGACCAAGCGATATGACTTAAAGTCGTATGTACTATATCCAAAAAAACAGTCCCCAAAATTAAATATTTTATATTCTATTCATCCGAAAAACTTTAAATTAGAGGGCTTAGAATTTTCTCAACCAAACGAACAAAGATTATTTCAGGTTAATTATCAATCCTATCAAGTTATTGATAAACAAATTATTCCTCAACAGATGGTTATAAACATATTTGACAGCCAAAAAAAAATGACCTTGTCAATGAATTTGAAATCTGTAAATTTAAATCAACCTTTGCGATTTCCGTTTAAAATACCCTCGGGATATAAACCTGTAGAGTTACAATGAAACAACTTAAATTTCTTTTTGTAGCAACTGTAATAACATTGGCTTTTTGCCCATGGGAATCCGCTGCACAAAGTAAGCGTCAACTGGAGTTGGAAGAACGCCGGCGAGAATTACAACAAGAGATCCGACAAATCACAGCGTTATTATTTGAGGGGAAAGCAGAAAAAAAATCAGTTGTTAGTGCAGTTGAGGATTTAAATTATAAAATTAGTGTTCGAAAAAATTTGATTCGGATAACCAATGAGCAAGCTAATTTATTAACACGAGAGATTAATACAAACCAAAACAAGATATCCAAGAAAAGAGACAAGTTAAAAGCATTAAAACAAGATTATGCTGCTATGGTTGTTCGATCCTATAAAAACCGAACACGCTCCAATAAATTGATGTTTCTACTATCTTCTCAGAATTTTCAGCAGGCTTATCGACGGTTACAATACATTAAGCAATACGCTAACTATCAAAAACAACAAGCTGAAATAATTAGACAAGAAACGGTCGAACTTCAAGCTCTGAATCAAGATCTTCTGCGGCAAAAGAAAGATAAAGATAAATTGGTGGCAGAAAATAGAGCCGCCAAAAAGAGATTAGATGCTGAATTGCAAAACCAGCAAGATCTGATGGCATCCATACAAAGTAATCTGTCCAAATTTGCTGCACAAATTAAAGCTAAACAAAAGGAATCCAATAAGCTCGATCGTGAAATTCAAAAATTAATTCGAGAAGCCATTGCAGCATCCAACAAAAAGGCAGGTATCTCTGCAAAGTCAGCCACATTTTCTTTAACTCCCGAACAAAAATTATTGGCCGCTAATTTTACGGCAAATAAAGGGAAGTTACCCTGGCCAGTAGCCAGCGGAGTTGTTAAGTTGCGTTATGGTACGAATCCATCACCAATTGACCCTTCTATAAAAATAAAAAGTAATGGTGTGCGCATTGCTACCAACAAAGGAGAACAGGTTCGTGCGGTTTTCCAAGGAACCGTTCAGGGTATTATGACTCCAAAAAATGGGAATAATACCATTATGATTCGTCACGGTAACTATATTACGGTCTATAAGAATTTGTCCAAATTTTATGTTAGTAAAGGCGATAAAGTTAGCACTAAACAAGTAATTGGCGAGGTCATTACCAGCAAAGCCTCTGGCGAATCTATTTTGAGTTTTGGAATTTACAAAGACAGCAACATCCAAAATCCATCCCACTGGATTTATAAACTATAATGTCTTAATATTGCCTTTAAATAAATAACGCCTTAAGCTCTGAAGCGTCCGCTGCATTCATTTTCCCAGCCAAAACTAAACTTAATTGACGCCGTCGAAGTGCCCCTTCAAAGCGTTGACACTCTTGTTCATCTTCAGGGATTAGCTCTGGAATCTCTACAGGTCTACCCTTATCATCAACTGCTACAAAGGTGAAAATGGCTTCATTGGCTTTAATGGGCTTATTAAAATTATTATCGGTGTACCATACATCCAAATAAACTTCCATTGAGCTTTTAAAGGCTCTTGAAACTTTAGCCTCAATAGTAACAATACTTCCCAAGGGAATGGCATGATTAAAGGCCACATGATTTACAGAAGCTGTTACTACGACACGTTCCGAATGACGTAGGGCTGTAATACTTGCTGCACGATCCATACGTGCTAGAAGTTCACCTCCAAACAGGGTATTGATGGCATTGGTCTCACCAGGTAAAACCAAATCGGTTACTATAGTTTTTGAATCGGAAGGGTGTTTTGTGACCATAATAAATTCATGTTTCTAACCTGTAGAGTACAATTAATGTACACAATTGTAATAATTTAATGGTGAGGTCTATTTTAGAGTCTTTATAAGGAGCCAAGCGGTTGGGTCTTGTGTACGTTTGATGGTATAAAGCGCTTGTTGCGCCTCTTCATGAGATGAATAACTGTCATACACCACTTGGTGTAATCCATAACGATTCTGACCGATAATGCGGGCCTTAAACCCTAGGCGTTTTAGTTGACGAAGTTTACGTTCGGAGTTGGCTTTTACTCTAAACGCGCCAGCTACAATATGAAAATCTTCAGTTCTATTTTTAACATCCAAGACAATGGTCGGGAGGGGTGTACTTACAGCAAAAGTGGCTTCCTGAATTCTGTTTTCTAATGCGATGTTGGCTTCCGCTTCGGCTTGAATATTATGTTGCTCAACTTGATTGATATAGGCATTAGATCCTAAGTAGCCTCCTAATCCAAGTGCTAAAATCGTTATTGCAGCATATCTCATTATTGATTGCCTACGTCGTTTTTTGGCTGTTAGGGTAATTGGTGATTTTTCTTTTGGCAGAACAACTTCTAAAGGGGATTCTCTTAAGATCTGGGGCGAATTAAATGATGACAATCCAAATGATTCTGTTAAGTAATTGACCTCGTAAGAGGGTTCAAACTGCAGTTTGGCTTCCGATTTTTTAAGTGTTCCAATGTGGGTTAAAATGACCGCCTCACTATTGTTAACACGATTGTTGATCTCGGTAACTTGTTTGGCAATTTTTGCCAAAGCATTATCGTATGAAATTTGTTCTATATTAGCGATATGATTGGCTAGTATTCCATCATTAGTTTGTAATTGTCTATTAAATGATAATTGTTTTTTTGGGGGTAAAAAAGAATGGGTATGTGTGTTAATTTGAGCTGAAATATTGTGGGTTAAAAAAGCACCAAAGTTTGGTACGATAACACACTCATATCGGAATAAAAGATCGCTAATGTATTGGCTGAGTTGCATAGATTCAAATGTATAAATTTTTTTTTAATTCATACAGTGGCTTTAATAAGAAATAGTTGACCTGTATTTTATATATTTATACTAAATCCCTCAAATGAATTTAACCCAGCTACATTATGCCATGGCCCTACAAGCTGCACCACATATTGGTGATATTAAAGCAAAAAAACTAATTCAGCATTGTGGAAGTCCAGAAGCGGTATTCAAAACTTCCAAAAAAACGCTTCAGTCTATAGGTGGTGTTGGTTCCCTAATTATTAAAAGTTTGCAATCTTCAAAAGTTCTATTGGAGGCCGAAAAAGAGCTGCGGTTTATTGAACAACACAATATTCAGGGACTTTATTTTGAAGACAATTTATACCTTTATAGATTAAAACATTGTATAGATGGACCAATTGTTTTGTTTCAGAAAGGTAGGATTTTGTGGGACGAATCGCCAATAATCAGCATAGTTGGAACACGGCAACTAACCCCTTACGGAAAAGCGCAATGTGAGTCGATAGTAAAAGAGCTTTCCGTTTTCAATCCTATTATTGTTTCTGGATTTGCCTATGGTGTGGATATTACAGCACACAAAATGGCCATTAATAAGGGTCTTCAAACTGTTGGTTGTATGGCATAAGGATTACAAAAAACATATCCACACTCTCACAAAAAATACAGGGAATTGGTAGAACGCCGAGGGGGATTTGTTACTGATTTTTGGAGTAGCTCAACATTCTCTCCCTCAAATTTCATAAGGCGTAATCGCTTAATTACTGGATTAAGTCAGGCCACAATTGTTGTAGAATCTAGCGAAAAAGGCGGAAGTTTGTCCACAGCGCGTTTCGCATTTGATTATAACCGTGAGGTTTTTGCTGTTCCAGGACGAGTCGATGACATCAAAAGTATAGGGAGTAATAATTTAATCAAAACCAAACAAGCTCACCTAGTGTCCACTCCTGCAGACGTCCCTTATATTCTAAACTGGGATATCAAAATTAATACAAACCCTATTCAAAAACAGTTGTTTACAGATTTGAGTGACGAAGAGAAATTAGTTTATGAAATTTTAAATAAGAAGGGCAAAATGCTATTAGATCTCATAGCTTTAAATTGCAACATGCCCACTTCAAAAACAGTTGGGGTGCTGCTAAATTTAGAGTTAAAAGGTGTTGTACGACCTTTGCCTGGGAAAACCTATGAACTAACCTAGTAGCCTAATCGTTTTCTAACTCGATTCAATACTTCGTTAGCCACAACACTTGCTTTTTGAGCGCCTTTAGCTAATGCTTTTTCAACTTCTTCAGGGTGATTAATATAATGGTTGTAGAGGTTTCTTTGTTGAGAAAATTTCTCACAAATAAGTTCAAATAAAGCTTGTTTAGCATGCCCATATCCATAATTGCCACTAGAATAATTCGATTTCATGGTTTCTATTTGATTGGGATTTGCTAGAAGTTCGTAAATCGCAAAACAGTTGCAAGTTTTCCAATCTTTAGGCGCTTCCAATGGGGTGCTATCTGTTTGGATACTCATGATTTGTTTTCGCAAGGCCTTGTCGGATTGAAAAATATCGATCACATTATTTTTGCTCTTGCTCATTTTTTGGCCATCAGTTCCAGGAATGAGTTTGGTTTGCTCTTGTATTTTGGCCTCTGGCAAAATAAAAGTTTCGCCCATTTTGGCATGAAATCTGGAGGCTACATCACGCGTCATTTCAATGTGTTGCAATTGATCTTTTCCTACAGGAATAATATCGGCATCATAAAGTAGAATATCTGCAGCCATAAGCATAGGGTAGGTAAATAGACCACCATTCACATCTTCCAATCTGCTGGCTTTATCTTTAAAGCTATGGGCTAATTCTAATCTAGAAAATGGAAAAAAACAATTTAAATACCAAGCCAATTCTGTCGCTTGAGGCACATCACTTTGACGGTAGAAAACTGTTTTTTCAATATCTAATCCAAAAGCCAACCAAGCTGCAGCAGTTGATAAGGTATTTTGACGCAGTGTATCGGCATTTTTGATTTGTGTCAACGAATGTAAATCGGCAATAAACAAAAAAGAGTCATTATTGCTTTCATCACTCATATGAATGGCTGGTAGAATTGCGCCTAAAATATTTCCCAAGTGTGGAGTCCCTGTACTTTGAACTCCCGTTAAAATTCTGGCCATTTGCCACAAGTTTTTTTAGATTCGCTTACAAAGGTAATTTTTTTTGATCCAATCCCTCAATATTTTTATTAGTTTTGGGGGGTGATGAAATTGATATACTATCCGCTTTGGTTGATATACAGAGTTTGGTTCTATGTGCTAGTTGGGCTTTGCACTTTTATTTTATCTCCTTTTCTTGTTATTTCTATATTAAAATCGTCATGGTATCCTTATTTTTTTAAGATAGCTCGTTTTTGGGCCAAATGTATTCTTATTGGCATGGGGTTCTATTGGTCTGTTAAATGGGAGCAACCTCTCGAAAAAGGACAAAGTTATGTTTTTGTTGCCAATCACACTTCAATGACCGACATTATGCTCATGTTTGTTGCTGTAAAACAGCATCCATTTGTATTTGTTGGTAAGAAAGAATTAGCTAAGATTCCATTATTTGGGTTTTTCTACAAAAGAACTTCAATACTAGTGGATAGAAGTGATGTTAAAAGTCGAAAAAAAGTATTTCAGTCAGCACAAGAACGAATACAACGCGGTTTAAGTATTTGTATTTTTCCAGAGGGCGGGGTCCCTGATGAATCAATAGCGTTGGACCGATTTAAAGTAGGCGCATTTAAACTATCGGTGGAGCACCAAATACCTTTAGTTCCAATGACGTTTTTTGATAACAAAAAGCGATTTTCTTATACCTTTTTTAGTGGTGGCCCAGGGAGGCTCAGTGCCCAAGTCCATGCTTTTTTGGACCCAAAAGATTATAATTTGAAATCCCTAAAAAAAATGAGCGATACGGTGTATGATTGCATTCTGCAATCCCTAAAACAAAATCATTAGTTATGCCTCACCTTTTATGGCAGATTTGATTTTTTCTTCTAGCTCATCCATCAAATCGGGATTGTCTTTTATCATTTCTTTAACGGCATCTCGGCCCTGACCTAATTTGGTTTCGTCATAACTAAACCAAGATCCACTTTTCTTAACGATATCAAACTCAACAGCCAAGTCTAGTATCTCACCAACTTTGGAGACACCCTCGCCATACATGATATCAAATTCGGCCAATTTGAACGGGGGTGCTACTTTGTTTTTTACAACTTTGACACGGGTTTTATTTCCTTTGACCATGCCATTACTATCCTTAATCTGTGTTGACCGTCTTATGTCCAAACGGACTGAAGCATAGAATTTAAGGGCATTACCACCTGTTGTTGTTTCTGGGTTTCCAAACATTACACCAATTTTTTCACGCAGTTGATTAATGAAAATCATGGTACAGTTGGTTTTGCTTATGGAACCTGTAAGTTTTCTTAAGGCTTGGGACATAAGCCGCGCATGAAGGCCCATTTTTGAGTCTCCCATTTCGCCTTCAATTTCACTTTTTGGAGTCAGAGCTGCTACAGAATCAATCACAATCATATCAATGGCGCCAGACCTTACAAGATTGTCCGCAATTTCAAGTGCTTGTTCACCATTATCAGGTTGAGAAATAATAAGATTATCAATATCAACACCCAAATTTTGAGCATAAAATCGATCAAAAGCATGCTCTGCGTCGATGAAAGCTGCAATTCCGCCTGCTTTTTGAGTTTCGGCTATTGCGTGTAAGGTGAGGGTTGTTTTCCCTGAAGATTCGGGACCATAAATTTCTACAACACGTCCTTTTGGATATCCTCCAACCCCTAGAGCGACATCTAGACCTAAAGAGCCGGAAGAAATAACATCGACATCAATTACTGGAGCGTCGCTCATTTTCATCACAGTTCCTTTCCCGTACGCTTTATCGAGTTTGTCAAGAGTTAATTTTAGGGCTTTTAATTTGGCTTCTTTTTCGCTACTCATCGTTGTTTTTTTTGGATTGCTTTAGTCTTGCTAAAATACTATTTCTTTCAATAATATTTGTACGGAATAATTGCTTTTTAAAAAAAAATTAACTTAAAATAGTCTTGAGAAAGGCCCAATACCAAAGGGTTTAACTCAAAATGATAAAAAAGACTACATTTGTAGCCTAAATAGTCATTAACTTAAATCTAGTATAGCATGCAACTGTACAATAACTTAAGCAATAATGAAAGAGCAGAGTTGATTCGAAAAGCCGGAAAGGATCGCCTGACTATCTCTTTTTATAAATATGCCAAAATTGGCAATCCCGAAATTTTTAGAAACCACCTTTTCCTGTTTTGGAATGACATTGATGTATTGGGGCGAATTTATGTAGCCAATGAAGGAATCAATGCTCAATTGTCAGTTCCAGCAGAGAACTTTGACATATTCAAAACCCACTTAGACACTATTTCGTTTTTAAACAATGTTCGTTTGAATATCGCCATTGAACACGATATGTATTCATTTCTAAAGCTAAAAGTTAAGGTCCGAAACAAAATAGTAGCAGACGGACTTGATGATGATACGTTCGATGTTACAGACATCGGAACGCATGTTGATGCCGTTAAATTCAATGAACTTATAGATGATGAGGATACTGTTTTAGTGGATATGCGCAATCATTATGAGAGCGAAATAGGACATTTTAAAAACGCTGTAACCCCGGACGTTGATACCTTTAGAGACTCATTGGATATCATCGAAGATCAGTTAAAAGACCACAAGGAATCTAAAAAACTAGTGATGTATTGTACAGGAGGGATAAGATGCGAGAAAGCGAGTGCCTACTATAAGCACAAAGGATTTAAAAACGTATATCAATTAGAAGGCGGCATAATTAATTATGCCAGACAGGTCAATGCACTTGGATTAGAAAATAAATTTTTAGGCAAGAATTTTGTATTTGATGATAGGCGGGCAGAGAAAATTTCGGACGAAATTATTGCACAGTGCCATCAATGTGGCGCCCCAGCAGATGTGCATGTCAATTGTGCCAATGAAGCCTGTCACTTGCTATTTATCCAATGCGAATCTTGTAAAAAAGAAATGGAGAATTGTTGCTCAACGTCATGTATGGAAATTAATCGATTACCTTATGAGGCACAAAAAGCACTTCGTAAAGGTCAAGGGAACAGCAATGATATTTTTAAGAAAGGACGTGCCGACCACCTTCCTTTTAAAAAAGACTTGAGAAATATTTTTGATACCCTTAAAAAACATTCACCAGCATCAATAAAATAATTGCCATGTAATTATGGTTTTTTAAGTGGTTAAATAAGTTTATATTTACTATAAATCTAAAATCCATCGAAATAAATTAAATTTCGATGACAAGTTACCAAAATATGGGGTGTTCAAGTTGTTCTACAGGCAAAAATGGTCAGCCAAAAGGCTGTAAAAACAATGGTACATGTGGTACAGATTCTTGCAATAAGCTTACTGTTTTTGATTGGCTTTCCAATATGTCGCTTCCTAGTGGAGAAACACCATTTGATTGGGTTGAGGTCCGATTTAAGAACGGTAGAAAACAGTACTATAAAAACTCAGAAAACATTGCGCTCAATATTGGAGATGTTGTCGCAACTGAAGTCAGTTCTGGATACGATATTGGGATGGTTACGCTCACAGGTGAACTAGTCAAAGTTCAAATGCAACGCAAAAAAATTTCTGAAACCCCGGAAATTATCCAAAAAATTTATCGAAAAGCCACTCAGAATGACATCAATGTTTGGATTGCCTCAAGAGAAAAAGAAGAGGCCATACAAATCAAAGCACGACAATTTGCAATCGATCTTCGTCTCAAAATGAAGATTTCTGATATAGAATTTCAAGGGGATGGTAGTAAGGCAACATTCTACTATACCGCAGATTCTAGGGTAGACTTTAGAGAATTGATTAAATTGTACGCTAGAGAATTCAGGATCCGAATAGAGATGAAGCAAGTTGGTCTTCGTCAGGAAGCAGCCAGATTAGGCGGAATTGGATCCTGTGGACGAGAGCTATGTTGTTCTACATGGTTGACAGACTTAAGATCGGTAAGCACCTCAGCAGCACGTTACCAACAATTGTCTTTGAACCCTCTAAAATTAGCCGGTCAATGTGGAAAGCTAAAATGCTGTTTGAATTTTGAATTAGACACCTATTTGGAGGCGCTAAATTCTTTTCCCAAAACCACCATTAAGTTAAAAACTAAAAAAGGGATAGCTGTTTGTCAAAAGTCTGATATTTTTAAAGGATTGATGTGGTACGCCTATGAGGGCGAGTGGATGAATTGGTTTACGTTAACAGCCGATCAGGCTACTGCTATAGTCAATTTGAATAAACAAGGAAAGCTGGCCACTAGTTTAGAGGATTACTCCTCTGAAATAACGGAGGGACAAGACACGAAAAAGGAATTCGAAAACGTTGTTGGACAAGACAGTCTCACAAGATTTGACAAACCCAAAAAGAAGCGCCGAAATAACAAAAATAAAAGACGAAAAACCAACACTAACCGTGTGAAAAACGTCAGAAAAAATACGCGTTAATAAAATGCATAAAACAAACGGCATATTAATTATTTTACTTATGATTTCAGTTTCCTGCCGTCAGAATGTAACATTTGATCGGTATACATCAACACCTATGGGATGGGGAGTAGATCAACCGATTGAATACAAATTTGAAATTAACAATACAGCCGAAAAGCACAAGTTATATTTAAAACTCAGAACAACAGAAAGCTATCCTTTTAGCAATTTATTTTTATTAGTTGACTTACATTATCCCAATGGCCAAATTCAAAAAGACACCTTAGAATTTTTAATGGCAACACCAGAAGGAAAAATGCTTGGCGATGGATATGGCAACATTAAGGAGCACAAGCTGTGGTATAAAGGGCACAATAGCACATTTTTCTTTACTCAAAAAGGCGAATATACCATATCCATATCTCATGCCAATAGAAAACTTGGCCAAGAAGAGGGACTTAACTTTTTGGAGGGTGTTATTGATGTTGGATTTTCTGTTGAAACAAATTAATACTACAATTGTATGCCTAAGCGCAAGACAACGAAACGAGATTTTTCAAAACCAAGACGTCTATTTTGGATAATTTTTTTGGGTGGAATAGCAGCATTTTTATCAGTCTTTCTTTTCGCATCTTACGGTGCCTTTGGACCCATGCCAGACCATACGGCTCTTGAAAACCCCAGAACAAATTTAGCCACAGAAATTTTATCTTCTGATGGCCTTACTCTAGGAAAATTTTATTATGAAGATAATCGCACACCAGTCAGCTATAAGGAACTCCCTAAACACCTAGTCGATGCGCTTATTGCAACAGAAGACATCCGCTATTTCGACCATGCAGGAATCGATGCGCGAGGGACTCTTCGTGCGGCTTTTAAACTTGGAAAGGGCGGTGGAGCGAGCACTATTTCACAACAATTGGCTAAACAACTTTTTCATGGTGAAGGTTCTAGGAATACCGTGGGAAGAATAATCCAAAAAATTAAGGAATGGGTGATCGCAATACGTCTGGAAAAACAATACACCAAGGAAGAAATTATTGCCCAATATTTTAATATATATGATTTTGGCAATAATGCCGATGGTATTCGAAGTGCGGCAAGAATCTATTTTGGTAAAGAACCAATGGCGTTAGACATTAAAGAATCGGCAATGTTGGTTGGGATGTTTAAAAATTCGTCGCTCTATAACCCACGCCCTAAAAGAAACCCTGAAGGGACTAAAAACCGGCGAAACGTAGTCTTAGCACAAATGGCGAAATATGGCTTTATTTCTGAATCACAAAAAGATTCTTTACAGCAAACACCTTTAAACTTAAACTATACTCCAGAATCTCACCGTGAAGGAATTGCAACGTATTTTCGAGCGTATTTAAAAGAATTTTTAAAAGATTGGGTAAGCCAGAAACCAAATTTTAAACCCAATGGCGAAAAATACAATATCTACAAAGACGGCCTTAAGGTTTATACAACCATAGACTCTAGAATGCAAACCATAGCCGAGACTGCTGTTACAGAACACATGAAGGCCTTGCAAGCGGAATTTTTTGTGCAAAACACCAAACGACGAAATCCCACAACCCCCTTTTTAGAATTAGAACAAGAGGAAATAGACAAATTATTAAACTTAGGGATGAGGCGCTCTGAACGCTGGCGAAAAATGAGATATGATTTAAAGAAACCTGTTGAAGAAATCATAGCATCATTTAGCAAGCCAACTCCAATGAAAATTTTTTCGTGGGTAGCACCAAATAATGAAATTGATACTATATTAACCCCGATGGATTCTATGCGGTACTACAAATCTTTTCTCAGGGCTGGCATGATGTCAATGGAGCCTCAAACAGGGTTTGTTAAATCTTGGGTAGGCGGTTTTGACTATAAACATTTTCAATATGATATGGTCAAACAAGGAAAGCGCCAGGTTGGATCCACATTCAAACCATTTGTTTATGCGGCGGCCATTGACCAGCTTCATTTATCGCCTTGCGACACCTTACCAAAAGCCCAAATTACCATTCCTGCCTATAAGTTTGGAAATGTCAAGCCATGGTCCCCTAAAAACTCTAGCACTAATTATTCTGGATTTGAAACTTTAAAATCGGCACTAGCAAATTCTCGAAATACCATAACGGCCAGACTTATGAATGACATAGGTCCTCAACCTGTTATAGATTTAGCCAAGCGGTTAGGGGTGGAACAGAATCTTCCTCCGGTACCCTCAATTGCCCTAGGAACCCCAGACCTTAGTATTTATGAGATGGTTGCAGCCTATGGAGCGTTTGCAAATAAGGGGGTTTACACCAAGCCTGTTATGGTTACTAAAATTGAAGATAAAAACGGAAAATTACTATACCAATTTTCGCCGGAAACTAGAGACGTATTAAGCGAAGAAATAGCTTATGTTATTGTCAACCTATTAGAGGGGGTTACACAATTTGGCTCTGGCCAACGCCTGCGGCATAATTTCGCTAAAAATCAAGCCGTATATAAAGAAATTGTTACTGGATACCCTTACGAATTTGATAACCCCATTGCTGGAAAGACAGGAACAACTCAGAACCACAGTGATGGCTGGTTTATGGGGATGGTTCCAAATCTAGTTACAGGAGTTTGGGTTGGCGGAGAAGATAGAGCCACACATTTTAAAACCATAACCTATGGTCAAGGCGCTTCTATGGCTCTACCAATTTGGGCCAACTATATGAAAGGATGCTATGCTATTGAAGATCTTGGGATCTCAAAAGATGAATTTGAAAAACCCGAAAGCATCAGTATTGTCACGGAATGTGAAACTATATTAGAAGAGGGAGAGGATCAAACATTACAACAAACGATAAGCCCGGATATAGACTTTTAATAAAACCCATAAATACCAATAGCTATGATAACAAAAACCGTAAACAATGTTCAAGAAGCCTTAGCGGGTGTAAAAAGTGGTATGACGCTTCTTTTGGGAGGTTTTGGACTATGTGGAATCCCAGAAAACGCTATTGATGAACTTGTAGCATTGAACGTTACCGATCTTACTTGTGTTTCTAATAATGCCGGTGTCGATGATTTTGGGCTAGGATTACTGCTCCAAAAAAGACAAATCAAAAAAATGATTTCCTCTTATGTCGGAGAAAACGAAGAATTTGAACGCCAAATGCTGTCTGGCGAACTGGAGGTTGAACTGATTCCGCAAGGCACCTTAGCGGAACGTTGTAGAGCCGCTCAAGCAGGATTCCCCGCTATTTATACGCCAGCTGGATTTGGAACAGAAGTTGCCGAAGGTAAAGAAACAAGAGATTTCGATGGCAAAATGTATGTTTTAGAACAAGCCTTTAAAGCTGATTTTTCATTTGTTAAAGCTTGGAAAGGCGATACTGCTGGGAATTTAATTTTTAAAGGAACTGCTCGAAATTTCAACCCCAACATGTGTGGTGCTGCCAAAATCACTGTTGCTGAGGTTGAAGAATTGGTGCCAGCTGGTACCCTCGATCCCAATCAAATTCACATTCCAGGAATTTTTGTTCAACGAATTTTTCAAGGAAAAAATTATGAAAAAAGAATAGAACAGCGAACCATTACCCCAAAAAACTAAAAACAAAATGCTATGTTAGACAAAAATGGAATCGCAAAGCGAATTGCTCAAGAAGTCAAAAATGGATACTATGTCAATCTTGGAATTGGAATTCCAACGTTGGTGGCTAATTTTGTTAGAGATGACATTGAAGTTGAATTTCAAAGCGAAAACGGTATTTTAGGCATGGGCCCCTTCCCATTTGAAGGCGAAGAGGATGCCGATTTGATCAATGCAGGAAAGCAAACCATTACTGCCTTGGATGGCGCCAGTTATTTTGACTCCGCTATGAGTTTTTCAATGATCAGAGGTCAGCACGTTGATTTGACTATTTTGGGGGCTATGGAAGTCGCTCAAAATGGCGATATTGCCAATTGGAAAATTCCAGGAAAATTAGTCAAAGGTATGGGGGGTGCAATGGACTTAGTAGCAAGTGCCGATAATATTATTGTAGCGATGATGCATACCAATAAGCGAGGAGAATCTAAATTATTAGAGCGCTGTTCTTTGCCCCTAACAGGCGTCAATTGTGTTAAAAAAATTGTCACAAATCTTGCTGTTCTCGAAGTGACAAATCAAGGATTTAAACTCTTGGAACGTGCTCCAGGCGTAACCCTCGATGAGATCAAAGCGGCTACCGAAGGAACACTCATTATTGAAGGACAGATTCCAGAAATGAGACTATAATCCTTTTGGGATGGCATCGATGAGCCGTTTGGTGTATTCTTTTTTAGGATTTTCATAAACGGTGTCTGACTCGCCTTGCTCTACGATTTTCCCCTTATTCATGATGAGCAATTGGTCTGCCATATACTTAACAACAGCCAGATCGTGTGAAATAAAAATATACGTAAACCCGAATTCCTCTTTCAAAGTATTTAATAAGTTCAAAACTTGAGCTTGAACAGAAATATCTAGAGCAGAGACCGATTCATCGCAGACAATCAGCTTGGGTTGAATAGCTATTGTCCTAGCAATCCCAATACGTTGTCGTTGCCCACCAGAAAATTGATGGGGATAGCGATCAAAGGCATCGGCATCAAGCCCCACTTTTTCTAAAATTTGTAGGGCTTTTTCAACACAGTCTTTTCTGGTTTTAAAAATTTGATGGACTAACATCGGTTCCACAATAGCTTGACCAACTGTCAGTCTGGGGTTGAGCGAGGCAAAAGGATCTTGAAAAATGATTTGGATATCTTTTCTTAACTCTCTAACTTCTGAAGAATTAAGGCGAGTCAAATCATTCCCTTTATAAAAAATATTCCCGTGTGTAGCTTTATCTAGCTGTAAAATAGCTTTTCCTAAAGTTGACTTTCCACAACCAGACTCTCCAACCAATCCTAAAGTTTCGCCCTCAAACAATTTGAAACTGACTCCATTTACAGCTTTAAAGCTATTTTTTTTGCCGAATAAACCATTGCTCTTAAAGTATGTTTTTTCAAGATTTACAACCTCTAATAGCGGCGCTTTGGCATAAATTTTAGAATGATTTTTCTTCCGATCTTTTTTAGAAATCATTTTAATTGCGTCAGCATTTTTCAAAATATCCTCAACAGTTGGGAGTCGTTTAGGTCTTTGATTTAAGGATGGGCGTGCCCTAATTAGTGCTTTGGTGTAGTGGTGTTTTGGGGTTAAAAAAATTTGTTCTGTAGAGCCTTGCTCTACTATTTCCCCTTTGTACATAACTAGAGTTCT
Organism: Flavobacteriaceae bacterium; assembly: GCA_049889395.1. Classification (GTDB taxonomy): domain Bacteria; phylum Bacteroidota; class Bacteroidia; order Flavobacteriales; family Flavobacteriaceae; genus UBA3537. Next base: position 18,403 of record JBMHDM010000029.1, on the reverse strand, counting down.
ATTGGCAATTTCAGAAACTAATGATAAGTCGTGGCTGATAAAAATTACACTCATAGCAGTGCTCTTCTGAATAGTTTTTAGCAAATCGATAATGCTTTTTTGCACGGTAACATCTAGGGCAGTCGTAGGCTCGTCAGCGATTAAAATATCGGGCTTACAAGCAATTGCCATAGCAATCATAATACGCTGTTGTTGCCCTCCTGAAAGTTCGTGGGGATATTTTTGAAAAGTCTGTTTCGGGTTTGGGATTTTAACTTTTTCAAACAGATGCAAAACTTCTTCTTTTACTTCAGATTTTGGGAGAACACGGTGTTGAATCAATATCTCCTCAACCTGCTTGCCACAACGCATAGAAGGGTTGAGGGCGCTCATGGGCTCTTGAAATATCATGGCGATTCGCCGACCCCGAATCGCTTGAAGGGTTTGTTTTTTAGCGGTATTCAAATTTATTCCATCAAATAAAATGTTTCCAGAAACATGGCAGTTGGTATTGCTCAAAAGCTGCATGATCGCTAAAGAGGTTACGGATTTCCCAGATCCACTTTCCCCAACAATTCCTACTATTTCATTTTTAAAAACATTAAATGAAAGGTTATGGACAACTGTTTTTTTATGGCCGTCGTTCTTAAACGAAATTGAAGTATTTTTTAAACTGAGAACAGGTTTTTCCATCACTTAAATATACGTAATTTCGTGTTGTTCAAGCAAGGCCTCACCTCGTAAGCGCAATAGAATTTGGGCCACCGCTAGGGTGTCTTTTTGACAATAATCAATAATTCGATGTATGTCGTTATCGTTGTAGTATACGCTAAAAATTTCGCTGCCATCTATATCATCTTTAGGCGATGGAATATCCAATACATTGGTCATTAATTTAAGTGAGGTGTAGTGTTTGTAATCGCCAAACTTCCACAATTCAAGCGTATCCAAATGGGGTACTTCCCACGGTTTTTCCCCAAAAAGATTAAGTTTTGAAGGAAGTTTTATGTTGTGAATCAGCATTCTACGGGCGATATAGGGAAAGTCAAACTCTTTGCCATTATGAGCACAAAGCAGATGTTTAGGATGATTGAAATGGGTCTCTAACAGTGATTTAAATTGTTTTAAAATAGAATCTTCCTTTCCTGAAATAGTAGTTATTCTAAACGACCTTGAGGTTTCTTCAGGTGCGAAATAGCCTAATGAAATACAAATGATTTTTCCAAATTCGGCCCAAATACCCGCTCGGTGATAGTATTCTTCTGGACTAAAGTCGTCTTTGCGTTGGTACTGTGATTTTTGGGCCCAGAGGTCTTGTTTTTCTGAAGACAAATCCGAAAAGTGTTCAACTTCTGGAACGGTTTCAATGTCTAAAAATAGGATATATTCAAGCTTAAGTTTGGAGAGCATGGTTTAACATTTTATAGGCTTCTTCAATATAGATTGAGATGTCATCCGAAAAGATTTGGCTTGCTGCTCCTGGCGATTTCTGATGGCCAAGACGTACAATAATTATATTATCTTCAGGTTCTACAATAACATACTGTCCAAGATGACCGCGCATCATAAAAAAGGATTTGCCGTCGCGTTTTTGCATCCAAAAGCCATAGCCGTATTGTGGGCTTTCGGCAAAGCGTGGGGTAATTGATTTTGCAACGAATGCAGAGTCCAACAGTTGTTTGCCGTTCCATTTCCCATGGTCTTTATAGAGCTTCCCAAAGCGAGCAAAATCTTTGGCATTACTGGCAATACAGCAATAGGCCTTGACCAAATCGTGGTTTTCGCTATCGACCTGCCATAGGGTTGGATTTTCACTGCCTAAGGGTTTCCAGAAACTTTCTGTAAGATAATCATAAAGCTTTTTGCCTGTTGCCTTTTCAATAACCATCGCTAAGAGTTGCGTGTCACCGCTGGCGTATTTATAGACTTGACCGGGTTCATCGACCACTTTTAGGCCAAGGATAACTTTCTCTAAATCATCATCAAAATAGGCACGAGTGGTAATTGATAAAGGCGAATAATATTTTTCATCCCAGTTGGTCCCCGAAGCCATAGAGGACAAATCGCCAACGGTCATTTTTGCAGCGAGGCCTTCGCTAAATTCAGGGAAAAAATCACTGACAGGTTGATCTAAACTTTTTATGTACCCCTCTTCAATGGCTTTACCCATAAGTCCAGACACATAACTTTTGGCCATAGAGAAAGAATTACTTTTTGAATCTTCATCAAATCCATCATAATAATTTTCAAACCAAATGCTGTCATTTTTAATGATGACATAAGCGATGGTACCATAAGCATCATTGTACTTTTTTAGGCGTTCTGTTTCAGAAACACTGTTATAGTCTTTATGAATGGGCCAGGGTTGTGGGGTGCCATTCAAAATTTCAGCATTGTCAAACTCTTTATAATCCTCTAAAAACGCGGTGGTATAGCCTTTAGCATAAATGGTTCTAATGGCTTTAAGCAGGTAGTCCGTATCGGTGATATATAAAATAGCGATAAGACCAAGGAGCGTAAGGACAATTCCTTTTAGTAACTTCATGTTGCTTTTAATTTGGTCTAAAGATAATTAAAAAATAACCTCTATATAAACTTAACCAATCAGCTTAACAATTTCTTTCGCAAAATAACTGGCAATAAGATCGGCTCCAGCACGTTTAAACGCCATGGTGGTTTCTAGTACCGCTTGGTCGTGGTCCAACCATCCTTTTTCACTTGCGGCTTTAATCATGGCATATTCGCCACTCACTTGATAAGCCGCTACAGGCACGTCAAATTCATTTTTTACTTCTCTAATGATATCCAAATAGGCCAATCCTGGTTTGACCATCACAATATCGGCGCCTTCATCAATATCCATTTCGATTTCGCGGAGGGCTTCAAAGCGGTTGGCATAGTCCATTTGGTAGGTTTTTTTGTCTTTTGGAATGTCGTCTTGTTCTGCTGGTGCAGAATCCAGTGCATCTCTAAAAGGGCCATAAAATGAGGAAGCGTATTTGGCACTATAACTCATAATGCCGGTGTCTATAAAGCCATCGTCTTCCAGCGCTTCTCTTATACTTAATATGCGCCCGTCCATCATGTCGCTAGGCGCAACAAAATTGGCGCCTGCTTCGGCATGAGACAAACTCATTTGTGCTAAAACATCAACGGTAGGGTCATTAACGATTTTACCGTTTTCGATAATGCCATCATGGCCATAAATGGAATAGGGGTCCAAGGCCACATCGGTCATGACTAACATTTCTGGACAGGTGTTTTTGATGGTTTTAATGGCGCGTTGCATCAGTCCATTGGGGTTTAAGGCCTCTGTTCCACGGTTGTCTTTAAGTTTATCCTCAACTTTGACAAACAACAAAACGGCTTTAAGCCCTAAAGACCACAAAAGTTTCACCTCCGCTTGCAGCGTATCCAAACTAAAGCGGTAGTAGTTGGGCATCGATGGAATTTCGTCTTTAATGCCTTTGCCTTCAACAACAAAAAGAGGGACTAAAAAGTCATTGGGCGTAATGCTGTTTTCACGCACTAAACTTCGAATGGATGCGTTGGCACGTAAACGTCTGTTTCTTCTTAATGGATACATAATATTAGTTTTTAGCTTTAAGCCAAAAGCTTAAAGTGATTTTTTAATTTCTTATATTTTATATTTAACCATAACTTTTAACTTATAGCTTAAAGCTTTAAGCCGAAGCAACCCATTCAACAGGGTTTTTTAAGACTTCAATTAACTTTTCTTCTTCGCTCCCTTCTTCAGGATGATGATCATACACCCACTGCACATGTGGGGGGAGACTCATCAAAATACTTTCAATTCTACCGTTTGTTTTCAGCCCAAACAAGGTGCCTTTGTCATGCACCAAATTAAATTCTACATAACGCCCTCGTCTGATTTCTTGCCAATCGCGTTGGGCGACAGTATAGTGTAAATTTTTTCTTTTTTCAACAATAGGCGTGTAAGCTTCCAAGAAACTATTGCCAACTTCAGTGACAAAAGCGTACCATTGTTGCATATCCATGACGTCATTGGCTTTACAATAATCAAAAAACAAACCGCCAATGCCTCGACCTTCATTTCTGTGGCTGTTGTAGAAATACTCGTCACAACGTTTTTTGTAGTCTTTATAAAAGTTTTTGTCATGCTTGTTGCATGCAGATTTACATACACTATGAAAATGCTTGGCGTCTTCTTCAAACAAATAATATGGGGTTAAATCTTGTCCACCGCCAAACCACTGATCTACAATGGCTCCTTCTTTGTCATACATTTCAAAATAGCGCCAATTGGCATGTACGGTGGGCACCATTGGGCTTTTAGGATGAATGACTAAACTCAAACCACAAGCAAAAAAATTGACCTCACCAACATTGAAATAGCTTTGCATGGCTGGGGGGAGTGGGCTATGGACTTTAGAAATATTGACACCACCTTTTTCAAAAACGTTTCCGCTTTGAATGACTCGCGTGCGGCCTCCGCCGCCTTCTTTTCGTTGCCAAAGATCTTCTTTAAATTTTGCTTTACCATCAATCTCTTCAAGCTTAGAAGTGATTTGTTCTTGCAAATGTTCAATGTAATTATAAAATTGATTTTTCATCATGAGTAGATTTTTGGGTTTATGAATTGTAGGATTTTACAGCATCAATAAATGCTTTGGCATGGTCTACAGGAATATTGGGTAATATGCCGTGACCAAGATTCACAATGTATTTATCTTTTCCAAAAGCATCAATCATTTGATGCACCATTGTTTTGATTTTTTCAGGTGGGGAAAGCAATCTTGAAGGGTCAAAATTCCCTTGAAGCGTGATATTTCCACCTGTCAAATAGCGTGCATTTCTAGCTGAACATGTCCAATCTACACCTAAAGCAGAGGCGTTTGATTTTGCCATTTCCCCCAATGCAAACCAACAGCCTTTTCCAAAGGCAATCACAGGGACTTCGTCTTTTAGTGCTTCAATAATTTGGTTGATGTATGGCCAAGAAAATTCTTGATAGTCAGTAGGCGATAACATACCACCCCAAGAGTCAAAAACTTGAACGGCATTGACACCTGCTTTCACTTTTTCTTTCAAGTAAGCAATGGTTGTGTCTGTAATTTTTTGCAGTAGCTGATGAGCAGCAACAGGATTTGAAAAACAAAATGCTTTTGCTTTGTCAAAATTTTTACTACCTTGACCTTGCACACAATAACACAAAATCGTCCAAGGCGATCCTGCAAAACCAATTAAAGGGATTTCATCATTAAGCAATTCTTTGGTGGCCTTTATGGCTTGATATACATAATCCAATTCGGTTTTCACATCAGGAACAACCGCCTTATCCACATCGTTTTGTGTTCGAATGGGATTTGGGAGGTATGGGCCAAAATTTGGCTTCATTTGAACCTCAATATCCATGGCTTGTGGGATGACCAAAATGTCACAAAATAAAATCGCTGCATCCATTCCAAATCTGCGGATAGGCTGTACGGTAATCTCACTGGCGAGTTCTGGAGTTCGGCATCGTGTGAAAAAATCATATTTTTCTCGAATGGCCATAAATTCTGGCAAGTAGCGTCCGGCTTGGCGCATCATCCAAACTGGGGGTCTTTGAACGGTTTCGCCCCGTAATGCTTTTAAAAATAAATCGTTCTTTATCATAGTTTTCTATTTAGATAGATAGTGATTATTGACCAGTTCAATGACGCTCTCTACTGTTGGGATTTTTGCAACACGTACATCTTCAAAGTGTTTTGCAGCTTCTTTGGCTGTGCTTTCTCCAATACAATAGGCAGTGCAGGTGGGAGAATTATTTTTCAAAAAACTTTCAATAGTAGATGGGCTATAAAATAAGACCCCTTCTATAGATTCGGGGAGTTTTGGTGCTTCGAGTTTTGTGCTGTAAGCTATTATTTCATTAACCTTGGTATTATGTTTGGATAAAATATAGGATAAGTCGTCCATTCTAATATCACTGCAAAAATAGCTTACCTCTTGTCCTTCCAATGCTTCAACAAGTTTTCCAGCTAACGTTTTGGCATTCTTCGCACTGATTGAAACGGGGCCGATCTTTTGTTCGATTAATTTTTTGGTACGGCGCCCCACACAATAAATAGTTTTAAATTTCAATTCATCTGCTGGGCAGTTGTTTAAGATAGCATTTACACCATTTTTACTTGTAATGATAACATGTTCATGACTAGATTTTAGAAGGGTTGGGTTGATTCGATTTGGTGTGGTTTTCACGAAATCTGAGCTGTCCACGTTTATATAATCTGCAAACAAATCTTTTTGCCCAACACTTAGTATTTTTGAGGAGTATATAGTTGTTTGATCTTGTTTAATATTCTGTTTACTAATCAATTTTTTACCACCCCGTTCTATAATAAAATCTAAACATTCTTTTACTAAATTATCGTGTTTTCCCAACGTTGCTGTTCGTTTAGTTTCTATTTTCTTTGAGCCATCTTCGCTTAAAATAATGCCGTGGAAGTGAACGTCTTCGTTTTTAATAAAAGCCAATGCCCCAATTGGGGCGCTACAACCACCCTCAAGCCTATTGAGAAATTCACGCTCCATGTTGGTGCAAATTTCAGTTTCTTCATGATTAATTGCCGAGCAAGCTTCCAATATTTTTTTGTTGGATTCTAAACAGGCAATCATAATGGCGCCTTGCGCCGGAGCTGGAACCATCCAATCTAGATTTACCGCATTTTTTGGCGTTAGACTTAATCGCCCCAAGCCTGCGGCAGCAAATATGGCACCGTTCCAGTTTTTATTGTTTTCAAGTTTTTGAAGTCTTGTGTTTACATTGCCTCTTATGCCAACAATGGTATGTGTTGGGTAACGGTTGAGCCATTGCGCTTTTCGTCTTAAACTGCCGGTAGCAACAACAGCCTCTTTTTGCGCTAAAAACTCTTCATTGTTTTTGAAGACGAGGGTGTCTCTTATATTTCCACGTTTGAGAACAGCTGCTTGAACAATTCCCTTTGGAAGTATTGTGGGCACATCTTTGAGGGAGTGAACGGCAATATCAATTTCCTCATTTAGCAATGCAATATCTAAAGTTTTTGTGAAAACCCCTGTTATTCCTAGCTCATAAATGGGCTTGTTGAGTACTAAATCTCCTGTTGATTTTACGGGAACTAGTATGGTTTTATGGCCCAAATTTTCTAGCTGGGCTTGTACAGTTTTAGCTTGCCAAAGCGCTAATTGACTGTCTCGAGTTCCGATTCGTATAGCTTTAGGCATAGCTTAAGGTTCTAGTTGAAATATTTTTTTGATTACTGCTAAACTGTCATCTGAAGAAATGGTTTCGTCTTTTAAATGATGGGCAAAGTGGTTGGTGATTTTTTGAACAATATTGGTACTAATAAGTTCGGCTTGATCGTCATTAAAATTAGATAATTTTCGCCGCTGAAGTTTGATTTCATTTTGAGCAAAAACACTTAATTTATGTTTTAGTGCCTTAATAGTTGGCGCATATTTTCTATGTTCAATCCAGGTTTCAAATTCTGACATTATTTCTTTAATAATATGCTCCGCAACAGGGATAAATGTTTGTCTTTTTTTAAGCGTTTCATCAGTTATTCCAGACAATTCGTCTAAGTGGGTTAAAGTCACTTGAGGTAAGTTTTTGACGTTTTCGTCGACATTTTTTGGGATTGACAAATCAAGAATCAAAAGTTTTTTGTCTGCATGTATGAGTTGTTGGTCGATGGTTGGGTTTTGAGCTCCTGTGGCTACAATTAAAACGTCGGCTTTTTCAATTTCTTCTTGAAGTTGACTGTAGTCCTTGGCTAAAACTTTAAATTTACCAGCCAATTTTTCGGCTCGCTTTCGCGTTCTATTGATGACCGTAATATGATCGTTCTTAGTGTGTTTTATTAAATTCTCACAGGTGTTTCTTCCAATTTTACCAGTACCAAATAGTAAAATATTCTTATTGGCTACATCTTCGACAGTATTTAGGATGTACTGCACTGAAGCAAAAGATACAGAGGTGGCACCGGTTGATAGCTCGGTCTCTGTTTTGATACGCTTGCTGGCTTGAATGACAGAATTTACAAGGCGCTCTTGAAATGGGCTTAACAAATTATATTGTTTCGAAATCATTGCACTTGATTTTAATTGGCTTATAATTTCAAAATCTCCCAAGATTTGGCTATCTAATCCAGCACCTACTCTGAACATGTGTTCCATAGCCTCAGCATCTTTGAGAATGTAGGCTACTTGTTCAAGTTCTTGTGTGGTTCCTGATGTGTTGTCACATAACAGCTTAAAAAGATCCGATGGGTTGTTTACAAAGCCATAAATTTCGGTTCTATTACAGGTAGAAATCGCAATTAGACTTTCAAGGCCATATGATTTGGATTGGGTTAATAAATTTGCCTTTTTGGTCGGACTCAAACTAAACTTCCCGCGGAGTTCGGCATCTGCTTTTTTGTAACTGATGCCAACAACATAAAAAGAGGTGAGAGTTTCGCTTTTTGAATTTTGCATGAACTTGGACTATGGGTCTATCCAGGGCAAATGTAATACCAATTAAAAATAAAAAATAACGCTTCAGGAACTTTATTTGTCGTTTAGAGTTTTGTCTAAAATATTTCCTTATTTTTGCAGTTCTCATTAATTTATCAGATAACAATTGAAATAAAACACAATTTTTATTTATAATGAATCTAAATAAACAACAATTTACACCGTTGGGGTCAGGTTCAAAAAGTGTCGCTGTAGGAACTTTTGACGAAACGATCATTGAAAGTGGTTTTAAATTAATAACCTATAAGAATGAATCCGACTCCACAAGAGCTCTAGAAAAATCAATTGATAGCTCATTTATTCAACTCCATTTTTGTTTAAAGGGAAACACTCAATTTTGTTTTAACAATAACACTTATACTCTTAACATTCCCGAAGAAAACTCACTATTACTCTACAATCCTCAAAGAGACTTACCCATTCACCTGTTGGCAGAATCCAATACGTGGGTTGTTTCAATTTTAATATCGATTGAAAAGTTCCATGGGCTGTTTTCTCACGAGGCTAACTATATTTCGTTTTTGAAGGAAGGAAATCAACAAAAAAAATACTATAAAGACGGGTTTATTTCTCCCTCAATGGCTGTTGTTTTAAATCAAATTATCAATTACAATTTGAATTCCAATCTTCGCGAATTATACTTTAAAGCCAAGGTCTATGAACTATTGAGCTTGTACTTTAATAGAGGCGAGGATGTCAATACAGAGCAATGTCCTTTTTTAACAGACGAATCAAATGTTTTAAAAATTAAACGAGCTAAAGATATTATTATAAGCAGGATTTCTGAACCACCCTCACTTGCCGAGTTGGCCCAGGAAATTGATTTGAGTTTAAAAAAACTCAAGGAAGGATTTAAACAAATTTATGGTACCACAGTATATGGTTTTTTGTTCGACTACAAGATGGAATTGGCCAGAAAATTATTGGAAACAGGAACCCATAACGTCAATGAGGTCGGGCTTAAAGTTGGTTACAGTACCGCGAGCCATTTTATAGCTGCTTTTAAAAAACAGTATGGTACAACACCCAAAAAGTATATACAGTCTATAAACTAATTTAACGGAAAAATGAAAGGTATACTATTAGTGAACTTGGGATCACCAGACAGTCCCAACCCAAAAGATGTCAAAACATATTTAGATGAATTCTTGATGGATGAACGCGTTATTGATGTCCCTAAATGGGCGCGCACACTCCTTGTTAAAGGAATCATTTTAAACACCCGCCCTAAAGCCTCAGCTAAAGCCTACAAGAAAATATGGTGGGACGAAGGGTCTCCACTAATTGTCCTATCTGAACGACTTAAAGATCAAGTTCAAAAACAAGTCGATATACCTGTCGATTTAGCCATGCGTTATGGGAGTATGTCCATAAAAAAGGCACTTAAAAGACTATCAGATAAAGGCGTGACAGAGGTTTTGCTCATTCCATTATATCCACAATTTGCAATGGCTACCACAGAAACAATTCTGGTACTAGCCGAAGAATTGCGGCAAGAATTTTTCCCGCAAATGACAATCGATAACTTGCCTCCATTCTATAATAATCCTGATTACATCAAAGTTCTTTCAGAGTCTATAAAATCTCATCTTGAGGGCAAGCAGTATGAGCATATATTATTTTCTTATCACGGTGTTCCAGAGCGACATATTCGCAAGAGTGATATCACTAAATCTCATTGTAAAATGGACAAATCGTGCTGCAGTACCCCCTCAAAAGCTCATGCTTATTGCTATAAACACCAATGTGTTGAGGTCACTCGATTGGTTGGTGAATATTTAAATTTAGAGCCTGGAACTTTTTCCTCATCTTTCCAATCTAGGCTTGGATTCGATCCATGGCTAAGACCTTACACAGACCGAACCATAGAACGTTTCGGTAAAGAGGGGTTAAAAAACATGGCTATAGTTACGCCCGCATTCGTCAGTGATTGCTTAGAAACTTTGGAGGAAATTGCTATGGAAGGCGAGGAGATTTTTCACGAAGCAGGAGGAGATCATTTTACGACAGTTCCATGCTTAAATGATGATCCTAATTGGGTAGATTTATTAGCAGAATGGATCAATACATGGTCCGCCAAAACATCGATCCTAAGTTAGATGACAAAAGCTACTGTTTCTGATTTTGGAACTTCACCTATAGGAAAACTACTTGTTCGTCAGGCGGTACCTGCTTCTATCGGCATTTTGGTCATGTCATTAAATATTCTGGTAGATACAATTTTTGTGGGCCAATGGATTGGCTCCGCAGCAATTGCGGCCATTAATGTCGTTCTTCCAGTGTCTTTTTTTATTGCTGCACTAGGGATGGCTATAGGTATTGGAGGGTCTTCAATTGTTTCACGTGCTTTAGGATCAGAGTCTAAAACTAAAGCCCTTAAAACCTTCGGGAATCAGGTGACTTTAACAATTGCACTAACTTCTTTTTTGGTTTGTTTTGGCCTATTTTTTATTGATGATATAATACCAGTTTTTGGGGGTAAAGGTGAAATTTTTCAACCGGCCAAAACCTATTACAGAATCGTGCTTTATGGTGTCCCGCTATTGGCCTTATCTATGATGGGGAATACCGTTATTAGGGCTGAAGGTAAACCAAAATTTGCCATGTACGCCATGGTTATACCCTCTGTTTCTAATCTGATTTTGGACGTTGTTTTTATAAAATTTCTTGATTTAGGCATGACTGGAGCTGCATGGGCTACAACGGGTTCATACGCATTTTGTTTTGCGTTTATTTTTTGGTTTTTCTGCTCTAAGCACTCCGAAATGAAACTCACATTAAATCATTTTTGGTTCAATAAAAATATTGTATTTGAAATTGCAAGTTTAGGATCGGTCACTCTGTCCCGTCAAGCTATAGTGAGTATAACCTATTTACTCATGAATAATATTTTGTTCGATTTTGGTGGCGAAACTTCGGTTACGGCATATGCCATTGTGTCTCGTATGCTCATGTTTGCGCTGTTCCCAATTTTTGGAATTACTCAAGGGTTCATTCCAATAGCTGGATTCAATTATGGCGCCAAAAATGTGAATCGTGTGCGACAAATTATCCGTATTGCCATACGGTATTCAATGGTCTTGGCGACCATTATTTTTTTACTTCTTTTTGGGTTTTCAGACACAATAACGCTCATATTTACTAATGATGTTTTAGTGATAGAAAAGACACCAACTGCCATGCGTTGGGTTTTTCTGGCCACACCAATAATTGCCATTCAATTGATTGGAGCAGCCTATTTTCAGGCTGTGGGGAAAGCAACACCAGCATTGCTTTTAACATTATCTAGGCAAGGGTTTTTCTTTATTCCTTTAATTTTTATTTTACCTTTATGGTATGAAGAACTTGGCGTGTGGATGGCATTTCCTGTTTCAGATGTATTGTCAACCCTTTTAACGGCCTATTTTTTACGGCGAGAAATGAGATTAAATTTAATTGAATCTTGATGGAATATTACAACTACATAAAATCGTTGCATTTGATTTTTGTTATCACATGGTTTGCAGGACTTTTTTACATCCCCCGATTATTTATATATCACATAGAAGCTCATCAAAAATCAGCTAAAGAAAAGGAAATTTTATCTCGTCAATTAATTCTAATGAGCAAGCGTTTATGGTACATTATTACTTGGCCATCTGCAGTTTTAGCCACAATATTCGCCTTGTGGTTGCTTCACATAGCGCCCTATTGGATTGAGCAGCCATGGATGCATGTTAAACTTACTTTTGTTGTTTTACTTGTTGCATATCATATAAAAACACACCTTATATTTAAGTCTTTTCAACGGAATGAAATCAAATATACTTCAAATTTCATGCGGCTTTGGAACGAAGGTGCCACACTGATTTTATTTGCTATTGTTTTCCTGGTTATTTTAAAAAATACCCTAAACATGGTTTATGGGTTGATTGGATTACTGGGACTTGCGGTGATTTTGATGCTTGGAATAAAGCTCTATAAAAAGACACGCCAAGACTAAATTAGGCCAGACATCATTTTTGTTTTATTTTTATAGAAATTAATTAGGCATGTCCAAGCGCAATTTGTCATTAAGCTCTAGAATCTTTTTTTATATGATTCTACTTGTTGTGTTGGCATCCATACTTATTGCCGTAGTTACCGTATATCAATACAATGAGCAATCCCAAGAATATCATCAAAAGCGCCTAGAGCGTAAAGAGGCCCAGCTTGTTTCTAGCATCAACTATGTGCTGAAGGCCTCAACTTTAGAAGTTAAGTCAGAAAATTTACCCCTTATTTTTAAAGATAAGATTTATGAAATTGCCAACATCCATAACGTTACTTTTAATCTATATGATCTAGAAGGTAGTCTAATTAAAACCTCTAAACCGAGGCTAGAAAATGATTTAGATACACAAAATTTATCGGGCTATATTTTAGATACCTTAAGTCAAATTGTTTCGAAGCGATATGTCGAAAAAAATAAACTTTTAGATGGTAACTACAGGGCCTCATATCTAGTTTTGAATGATCAATTTTCTAAACCATTAGCCATACTCAATGTTCCCTATTACGATGATAATTCCTTGAATCCAGCAGAGCTAAAAGAATTTCTGGGACGATTGGGCTACGCCTATATCATTATGATTTTTGTAGCGGTTATTTTTGCCTACTTTATGTCCAAGTTTATCACCAAGTCTTTAAAAGCCATCAGCGATAAAATGTATCAAACTCGATTTGAAAAAAGCAATAAAAAAATACCAATAGATGGTGTTACAACAGAAATCAAATCACTGGTCGAATCCTATAATAATATGATTGATGATCTGGAAGAAAGTGCCAAAAAATTAGCGTCAAGCGAAAGAGAACAAGCCTGGCGAGAAATGGCCAAACAAGTTGCTCATGAGATTAAAAATCCGCTTACACCTATGCGTTTAAGCGTGCAAAGCTTTCAGAGGCAATTTGATAAAAATGATAAGAATATCGAAAAAAAGATTGATGAATACAGTAAAACCATCATTCAGCAAATCGACACAATGAGCAAAATAGCTGAAGCGTTTTCAAATTTTGCAAAAATGCCAACACAAAACCTAGAAAACATCAATTTGGTTGAAGTGGTTGAACGGGCTTTAGAAATATTCCCATCTAATGAAGTAACATTTCATTCTTCCAGTTCTCAAATTTTAGCAACGGTCGATAAAGTTCAAATTAATAGAGTCGTAACCAACTTAGTCAAAAATGCAATTCAATCTATTCCAGAACATAAAACCCCAAAAATTGACGTTCATTTAGATCACGATCAACTAAATGTATTTATACAAGTCAAAGACAACGGGACAGGAATTGAAGATGATATTGCCGAAAAAATATTCGAACCTAAGTTTACCACCAAAACTAGTGGAATGGGGCTTGGGTTGCCTATAGTAAAAAATATTATTGAAACTTACAATGGAGATATTTCATTCAAAACCAATTTAGGGGATGGAACAGTTTTCACTATATCGTTTCCAAAACAAAATAACTCATGACGTTTAATTCAATATCCATTCAACAACAGCATCAGATATTAACTATAACCATTCAACGGCCCAAAAAGTTGAATGCTTTAAACAAAGACACCATTGCGGAACTTCATCAAGCTTTTAGTGCAGCAAACTTAAACAAAGAGATTAGAGCTATTATATTAACAGGAAGTGGAGATAAAGCTTTTGTAGCAGGAGCTGACATCAGTGAATTTGCCGATTTTGATGTACAACAAGCTGAACACCTCTCTCGCAAAGGGCAACATACTTTATTCGACTTCGTTGAACAATTAGAAGTTCCAGTTATAGCAGCTATTAATGGATTCGCTCTTGGGGGTGGTTTAGAATTGGCTATGGCTGCTCATTTCAGAGTAGCTAGCGATAATGCCCGAATGGGACTTCCAGAGGTTAGTCTTGGTGTGATTCCAGGCTATGGCGGAACACAACGTTTAGCTCAATTGATAGGCAAGGGTCGTGCACTTCAAATGATCACTACTGCTCAAATGATAGATGCTTCTAAGGCAGAACGGTGGGGGCTGGTCAATGCTGTAACAACACAAGAAGATTTGATATCCCATTGTCATGCTTTGGCCGAAAAGATCAAATCTAATGGGCCTTTGGCTATAGCTGGCGCCATTCGGGCGGTCAATGCTAATTTTCAGACAGGTATAAATGGTTATGATATCGAAATTACAGAGTTTGCTAAATGTTTTGGCACAGAAGATTTTAAGGAAGGCACAACAGCCTTTTTGGAAAAACGCCAAGCCAAATTCAAAGGGTGTTGATAAAAAAATAACCCTAAAGGTTATAATACCCTAGGGTTATGTTTCATTTGGACAAAAAAGGAACTAATCTGCCAATACAATGATTTTATTAGCATTCATTTCAATAGTTCCAGAGTTGATTGCGAGCCAATAACCACTATCTTTTTTTTCAAATTTTGATGCATGATCGTCATCAATTTGGATAGAGCCACTGATTTTTACATAACCCTCTTTCAGTATTGAAACAATAGGGGCGTGATTATTAAGCATTTCAAATTCACCGCTGATACCAGGCACTGAGACGCTATTGACGTCGCCTTTGAATAGTGTAGTTTCGGGAGAAACAATTTCTAAATACATCCTTATAATTAAAATTAAGCGTCAGCTAACATTTTTTCACCAGCTTCAATGGCATCTTCAATGGTACCCTTAAGGTTGAAGGCCGCTTCGGGCAAGTGATCTAATTCACCATCCATAATCATATTAAATCCTTTGATGGTGTCTTTAATATCTACAAGTACACCAGGAATTCCTGTGAATTGCTCTGCTACATGGAATGGCTGAGACAAAAATCGTTGCACTCTTCGTGCGCGACCAACTGCCAGTTTGTCTTCTTCAGACAACTCCTCCATTCCTAAAATGGCAATGATATCTTGCAATTCTTTATAGCGTTGTAACAATTCTTTGACACGTTGTGCACAATCGTAATGTTCATTTCCTAAAATATCTGCTGTTAGGATTCTTGATGTAGAATCTAAAGGATCCACCGCGGGGTAAATTCCCAATTCAGCAATTTTACGTGACAATACCGTTGTCGCATCCAAATGCGCAAATGTCGTAGCAGGAGCAGGATCCGTAAGGTCATCTGCAGGCACATAAACCGCTTGAACAGAAGTAATCGACCCCTTCTTTGTAGATGTAATTCGCTCTTGCATGGCCCCCATTTCTGTGGCTAATGTCGGTTGATATCCTACTGCTGATGGCATTCGTCCAAGTAGAGCAGATACTTCAGAACCAGCTTGTGTAAATCGGAAAATATTATCAACAAAGAATAAAACATCTTTACCTTGACCATCGCCAGCACCATCACGGAAGTATTCTGCTATAGTTAGCCCAGACAAGGCCACTCGTGCACGGGCACCTGGAGGCTCGTTCATTTGACCAAAAACAAAAGTTGCTTTGGATTCTTTCATGGCAGTTTTATCTACTTTTTTAAGATCCCATCCACCGTCTTCCATAGAGTGCATAAAATCCTCACCATATTTTATAATTCCAGACTCCAACATTTCACGAAGTAAGTCATTTCCTTCACGGGTTCTTTCTCCTACACCAGCAAATACAGACAGCCCTCCGTGTCCTTTCGCAATGTTGTTAATTAGTTCCTGGATTAAAACGGTTTTTCCTACACCAGCACCACCAAATAGGCCAATTTTACCCCCTTTGGCATAGGGCTCAATCAAGTCAATGACTTTTATCCCCGTAAAAAGAACTTCTGTTGAGGTAGACAAGTCTTCAAATTTTGGAGCTTCTCTGTGAATAGGTAATCCATCTTTACCGGATTTTGGTAAATTTCCTAGTCCATCAATGGCATCCCCAATAACATTAAATAGTCGACCATAAACATCGTCACCTATAGGAACTTGAATCGGCGCACCAGTAGCTGATACTTCAGTACCTCGACTAAGACCGTCGGAGGAATCCATAGCGATGGTTCGCACGGCATTTTCACCAATATGGGATTGAACTTCAAGAACTAATGTTGAACCGTCTTTACGACTGATTTCTAATGAATCATAAATTTTTGGAAGTGCTGACCCTGCGTCAAATTCAACATCAATAACTGGACCTACGATTTGAGAGACTTTACCTGTAACTTTTGACATTACTATTGTGGTTTATGTTTTTTGCTAAAATATTTTTAAAAAACGTATTGTTTTTGCGCTGCAAAGATAGATAATATTAACAAAAAACCCAGCACAATATGCTGGGTTTTTTAATAAAATAGATGTTAATGTTCTATTGTAAAGTTGGACTATACGCGGTGGGATAATCACCGGCTTTTGCCAAACTTCCAGAAGCTACAAAATTTGAACCGTAATGAGCATCGATTGCACTCAAGAAAGAATTAGCCATGTAAGCATATCCTCTTGCAGTCAAGTGAACGCCGTCTAAGCTAACTAGTCCACCAAAGACCAAACTCGTATTCATTTGGTAATCATCAAACATTATTCCAGTAGAGGAGGCTTGAGATAAGATAGATTGTAGATCTACATAAGGTACGCCAAAATTTTGTGCAGCAGCTTCTACACTATCATTCATGGCATCAGTTGCAGCAATAATTTCATCAACTTCTGTTTCAGTTACAACCCAATTATCTGCTAGAGGCACTGCAACACCATTTACTGAAAGCGGGTTGTTAGGGTCTGCTAATGTCCCAATAAACGAAGCACTTGTAAGGACCATTAAATCATTTTCAGTAGCTTGTCGATATTTAGGTATAGCTGCAAAGGCAGGATTAATTGCACCTAAATCTGTTAGGCTTTCATCAATAATAACAACAGCATTTTGACCTTCGCTGAATGCGATAGTTCTTTGGGCAGCTTCTTCTGCGGTAAAAGCACCCTCAAATGGTGTTCCAGCCAAAGCTGCTAAAACAGCTTGTAAACCACCATTGTAGGCGGCATAGCCTTGGTTTAAGGCTGCTGCAGTAGCAGCATCTAAAGGAACGGGGTTATGGGGAACTGTCGTAAAATATGGTAAATCCGTCACATGTGGTGTTCCAGACACTACACCTTTGGCACCATTAGCCGTTAGGGCAGTTAGAGAAGCGTTTAAAGCCGCTTCAAAAGTGGGTAACTCTGTAATCGCATCTGCATTTTGGTCCGCCCCCCCAGTTGCATATCCCAAGACATCATTGCCTCCGAATAAGGATAAAGTAAAAAAGCTAGGGTTTTGAGAGGCTGCTAATTCAATAATTGATGCATTTGGCGTTGATCCTGTCAATCGAGTTGCATAAGGGTTTGCCAAACCAGCAGCTACATTAGCGATATTGCCATATCCTGGCGCAACAAAGTGGAAACTTCTTGCGCCTGGCACCCCTAAATTATTAAAAGGACCAGTTGGTGGATTTAATAGATCGGTCTGAACTGTAACCGGCCCTATAACTGACTCTAATGGGGCTGGCCCTGAGCCGTTAAAAACCAGTCTTGGCCCAATAATCCTTGTTCCACCGAGCGCTAAACCACCAAAATTATCATCCATTGTAGGTTGTTTAAATTCACCACCCCCTGCTTTTGCAAATTCCATAGACATGATGTTTGGCCAAGAATTATTTTGACTAGCCAAAAAGACAGTTCCATCAGAAACACCAGCACTGAATGAGGGTCCAACGGCAATGTAATTAGAGAAGTCTAAACCTGTACCTTCAATAGATAAGGCGGGCAATGGTTCAGCAGCTGATACGCCATTGTCCTCAAGCACGTCTTCTACTTCATTACAGGAATAAATTCCAAAAAGTAAAAACGAGAAAAATAAATATTTTAAGTTTTTCATTGTATTATTTTTTAATTGTTAATTGTCCATCCGATGTAGTACATAGAACCGATAAAACCTGTCCCAAATGCTGTAAAGTACTCATCCCCTAATAAGTTGGTT
>JBMHDM010000028.1:0-21767 GCA_049889395.1 Flavobacteriaceae bacterium | reverse complement strand
CGCTCGGCATTGACCAAAGTTTGCTTTCTTACCCAATGGTCAGGTACTTTATCTTTGTGGGTATTTCTGACCTCAATGTAGTATCCAAAGACGTTATTGGATGCTATCTTCAAAGAAGGTATCCCCGTGGCTTCACTCTCTCTTGCTAACATCTGATCCAAATAGTCTTTGCCTGAGTAGGCTATTTCTCGTAAAGCCTTTAATTCGTTTGAGGCTGAGGATAAAATGACGTTCCCTTTATGAACGTGAACGGGTGCTTCGTCGTTTAGTGTGTTGGATATTTTAGCACGAAGTTCTTTACAATCGTGAATTTGCCGCCCCAAGGCAACCAATGTGTCTTGGCTGCTTTGAATGATCAAATCTTTGATGGGTAATAATAATTCTAAAGATTGCTTTAAGTGAACCACCTCGCGAGGGGTTACTTTACCAGTAGCCACTTTGGTGATCAATCGTTCTAAATCAACTATCCCCTTTAGTTGTTTTCGAATAGCTTGCAAGGGAGAATGATGATCAAAAAAATATTTAACAATGGCATGGCGCTTTCTGATTTTTTCGACTGATTTTAAAGGTAATGCCAACCAACGTTTCAAGAGTCTACCCCCCATTGAGGTTTGGGTTTTATCAATCACATCGATCAATGTGACCGCGTTAGGATTGGTGGAATGATACAACTCCAAATTTCGTACAGTAAATTTGTCCATCCACACAAAATCATCTTGTAAAATTCGCTCTATGGAACTGATGTGTTGAAGCTTGTGGTGCTGAGTTTCCCCCAAATAATGAAGTATCGCGCCAGAAGCCACAAGGCCTTGATGGAGTTCATCGACGCCAAATCCTTTGAGCGTTTTGGTTTTAAAATGTTTGCACAATGATTCGTTAGCATAGTCCTGCTGGAAAATCCAATCTTCCAAATAAAATATATGAAAATCATCTCCAAAAAGCGCGGAAAATTTATTTCGATGTTGTTTTTCAATCAAGACTTCACTTGGATTGAAATTTTGAAGTAATTTGGCCACAAAAGCCGCCGTACCCTGAGCTGTTAAAAATTCTCCTGTTGAGACATCTAAAAATGACACCCCAATAGTTTTTCCCAAACAAATTGATGCCAAAAAGTTATTCGTTTTTGAACTTAAAACCTCATCATTTAACGAAACTCCTGGTGTGATGAGCTCTGTAACACCCCGCTTGACAATTTTTTTGGTTTTTTTAGGATCTTCTAATTGGTCACATATGGCAACCCGTTCGCCGGCCTTCACCAATTTGGGTAAATAAGTATTAAGAGAATGATGAGGAAATCCTGCAAGTTCAGTTTCACTTTGACTTCCAGCCCCGCGTTTGGTTAAAATAATATCAAGGATTTTAGAAGCTTTAACGGCATCACTTCCAAAAGTTTCGTAAAAATCCCCCACTCGAAACAACAATAAAGCATCTGGGTACTTGGCCTTAATGACATTGTACTGCTTCATGAGAGGCGTTTCTTTTTTGGTTTTAACGGTCAAAGGATCTTATTTAAAGTGTATTTTTGTATTGATATAAAGATGCTAATGTAACTAATTTTAGGGGGTTTTAAAACCCCTCAACAGAGAATTACACAAATGCGAAAATTGAAAAACAGTGAGTTAGACCGATTGAGTGTAGAGGAGTTTAAAACGGCACAAAAAACTCAACTCATAGTTATTTTGGACAACATTAGAAGTTTGAATAACATTGGAAGTGTGTTTCGTACTGCTGATGCTTTTAGAATTCAACACGTTTACTTATGTGGGATAACAGCAAAACCGCCTCACAAGGATATTCAAAAAACTGCTTTGGGGAGTACTGATTCGGTAAGTTGGTCTTATGCAGAGCAAACCATTGATGTGATCAAAAATTTGCAGTCAGAAGGGGTTGAGGTTATCGCCATTGAACAGGCTGATAAATCCACTTTTTTGCAGGACTTTGAGGCTAAAAATGATTCAACTTATGCCGTTGTATTTGGCCACGAAGTAAAAGGGGTTTCTCAAGAGGTGGTGTCGCAGTGTGATTCCGTCATTGAAATTCCGCAATTAGGAACCAAGCATTCCCTAAACATCTCTGTAAGTTGTGGTGTAGTGATTTGGGATCTTTTTACAAAGCTAAATCAGTCTTGAATTTGATTTATAAGCCATAGATAATCATAACGGTTTTCAACAAAATCGCGATGGGTTATATCTATCATTTTAACCTTGAACTGAGGGTTGTTTTTAATAAATTCTAAATATCCCTGATGAATTTTATTGAGATAATCCGACTCTAATTGCCTTTCATAAGATCGTCCTCTCTTTTTGATATTGGCTTTAAGTTTCTTTACATCCTGATGTAAATACACATACAAATCAGGACGTTTAAAGTCCTTATAAACTTGGTAAAATAATTTTCGGTACAATAAAAACTCGTCTTCAGAAAGAGTGATTTTAGAAAAAATTAATGACTTAAACACATCATAATCGGCAATAATAAAATCCTTAAACAAGTCCAATTGTGCTAAATCTTCAGATATTTGTTGATAACGATCAGCTAAAAACGACATTTCTAAAGTAAAAGCATAACGTTCGGCGTCCTCATAAAATTTGGGCAAAAATGGATTATCGGCAAATCGTTCAAAAATGGATTTGGCATTAAAATCTTGTGCCATCATTTGCGTTAAACTCGATTTTCCGGCACCGATATTACCTTCAATTGCGATAAAATTATAGGCGGACAAATCCATGCCCCGTAGCGGGTTTTCTAGATTATCTCTTGTTCGTTCAACTATACTGTCATCTTCACATCCCTCCAAAATGGTAGCTATGGTTTGGTGGTGATTCGGGTGAACAAAATCTGAGGCGATTTCTTCCATAGGTTGCAATACAAAACGACGCTGATGTAAGCGGGGGTGAGGGATGCTAAGTAACTTATTTTCTACAATCTTGTTATCATAAAATAAAATATCAAGATCTATAGTACGGGCATTGTACTGCCCGTTATTGAGGCGTTTTCGCCCTTGGTTTTCTTCTAACTGTAGTAGTTTTGACATTAATAATTCTGGAGAAAGATAGGTTCTGACCTCAATACAAGCATTAAGAAATGGATCGCCATCAAACCCCAGGGCAGGAGTTTGATAGCAACTTGATATCTTAATAATACTGCCAATTTCATAATGAATAGCATCAATAGCAGCCTGTAGGTGTTCTAATCTGTTTCCAATATTGCTACCAAGGCTAATATATACGCGCGATCTGTCTTGCATAACATTGGCAATTTAAGTAAAAGAAAAATTAATATTCTATCTTTACCGAAGTATTTATTGACAACTTATGACTCTGAAAGATAAAGCTTTAGCGCGTCGTTTATATTTAATTTTAGGGATTTTATTTATCACCTCATTGGTGGTTTCAAATTTGATTTTCAAAAAGTTTTTTTATTACTACCCCTTTGATTTTTCAGTCTTTGGTGTGAAATTATTTGAAATTTCTGTTGGAATTCTTCCCTACCCCATTACATTTTTAATAACGGATTTGATCAGCGAAATTTATGGAAAGAAAAAAGCCAATGAAGTTGTAGTAGGTGGTATAATTGCTTCCTTTTTTGCTATGGGGATTATTTATATAGCCAATGTAGCACCAGCAACAGAATGGTCGCCTGTTTCGGATGATTTATTTTCTACAGTTTTTGGGAGTACCGCTATTGCGGTTTTAGCCAGTATGTTGGCTTATTTATTTGCCCAATTTGTTGACATCCAAATTTATCATTTTTGGAAACACTTCACACAAGGCAAACATCTTTGGTTAAGAAACAACTTCTCAACGTTTTTATCCCAATTAATTGATACGTCTACCGTTCTATTGTTACTTTGTTCATTTGGAGAAATTGATTGGAATCTATTTGGTGGATTACTATGGGCAGGATTCCTCTTTAAAGTGTTAATTGCGGCACTGGACACCCCATTTCTTTACCTCGGAGTCTATTGGTTCAGAAAACGATTCAACTTGGATATAACTCAAGAAATTGATATAGATTAAGGTTCGACATTCAGACCAATAACCAAGCCTTCATTGCTTCGAATATTAAAAACAGTTCCATCTTCAAAAATAAGGTATTGGCCTTTTATCCCTACTAAAACTCCTAAATATTCGGAAGTTTTGACAAGATTTAAACTTTTTGGTTTGTCGGGGTGTTTTAGGACTGGAAATGCTAAATGCAATGGGGCTTTATTAGGTAAAATATAGGGTTGAACCTCATCAGGAAGATGTTTAATCAATTGGTCTCGCCATCGTGTCAAATCTTCAATAGCAGCATCGCCTTTTAGCATGTCTCTCCAATTGGTTTTGTCGCTAACAAACTGTTTCAGGGCCACCTCAGCTACTCCAGCCAAATATCTATTAGGAACTTCCAGAACCTCCAAGGCCATTTGAGCGCCCTGGTCGATCCATCGAGTGGGAATTTGAGTTTGTCTTGTAACGCCTACTTTGACATGACTCGAATAGGCTAAGTAGACAATGTGGGGCTGCAGTTGTACTTTTTTTTCGTATTCCAAATCCCGTTCTTCAATACCCAAATGGGCTTGACTCAATTCTGGTCGCATGATCCAATCGGCCGTTTGGGGCAATTCAAAGAAACAAGATTTGCAAAAGCCTTGTCTAAAAGTTTGTTCTCCACTGCCACAACTCAAACATTCATATCCTACAAATTTCAACTTAATGGATTTATTGATCAATTGATGGACTTGAATAAACGAATCACCTAGTGATAGGAAATAATTAATTGGGGCTGAAAACTCGGTTTTCATTTTTGTAAGGACACCTTGATAGAGCATTGAGAATTTTTGTTACTTTTAACCTTGTAAATATATGTAATTTTATGCCAATCCCATTAGTCAATTCTGTTGCCAGTTGGTTTCTAAAAAAACGAATTCATCAAATAGATTTGTTTCTAAAATACCCCTATGAAGTTCAAAATGAACTACTCACAAATCTCTTGGACTTATCAAAAAGTACAGAATTTGGTCGACAATATGATTTTAAATCGATACAATCTTACCGAGAATTTGCAAATCGTGTCCCTATTTCTACATATGAAGATTATCATGAGAAAATTGAGAGATCACGTCAAGGTGAACAAAACATATTTTGGCCCAAACCAATCAAATGGTTTGCCAAATCTAGTGGCACAACCAATGCCAAAAGTAAATTTATTCCAGTTAGCTCCGCAGCACTAGAGGATTGTCATTACGCAGCAGGAAAAGATTTATTATGTATGTATCTTAATAATAATCCTGATTCGCAGTTGTTTAGTGGGAAAAACCTCCGTTTGGGTGGTAGTAAAGAATTGTACGAAGAAAATGGAACTGTATTCGGCGATCTATCTGCTATTCTTATTGATAATATGCCCTTTTGGGCTGAGTTTAGTAGCACCCCAAGCAATAGGGTGTCTTTGATGAGTAACTGGGATACAAAAATGCAAGCCATAGTCGATGAAAGTATTAATGAAAATGTCACCAGTTTGGCGGGTGTTCCATCTTGGATGTTGGTCCTTCTTAACACTGTTCTTGAAACTTCTGGAAAAAAAAAATTGCTGGACCTTTGGCCCAATCTAGAAGTTTATTTTCATGGAGGGGTTAGTTTTATGCCGTACCGTTCTCAATATGAAAAAATCATTTCAAAACAAGACTTTAATTTTTATGAAACCTATAATGCTTCAGAAGGTTTTTTTGCCATTCAAGACCAAAATAACTCAAGCGATTTGCTTCTAATGTTAGACTATGGAATTTTTTATGAATTCATTGCGATGGAAACCTATGGTACAAGCAACGAAAAAGTTATCCCTTTGTTTGAAGTTGAAAAGGGCAAAAACTACGCGATGATCATCACGACCAATTCTGGTCTGTGGCGTTACAAAATTGGAGATACCGTAAAATTTACTTGTATTGATCCTTACCGAATTCGCGTCAGTGGGAGAACCAAACATTTTATCAATGTATTTGGAGAAGAACTCATTATTGAAAATGTTGAACAAGCGTTATTGAATATTTCCAAAAAACTGCATTTTGAGATCAATGACTACACCGTAGCACCCATTTTCATGCAAGAAAAACAGAAAGGAGGCCACCAATGGCTGATAGAGTTTAAAACCCCTCCTAAAGATCTTAACTATTTTACAGAACTTTTGGATAATGCACTTAAAGCACTAAACTCCGACTATGAAGCCAAACGCTATAACAACATCACATTAACCACACCAAAAATCAATATAGCTAGAACAGGTCTATTTAGAGATTGGCTAAAAAGTAAGAATAAACTTGGAGGTCAGCATAAGGTGCCTAGATTGTCTAATTCAAGAGAATTTATCGAGGAGCTGCTGGATTTGTCTAAAAAACTTTAAGAAACCGCTTTAAGTCGTTTGAATCGATTGCGACTGAGGTGTTCTTCAGCATAGGATTTATCGACAATTAATGATGTTTCATCCGTTCCAGGAAGGGTAAACATAGCGTCAGTCAAAATTTCTTCACATAACGATCGTAAGCCTCTGGCTCCCAACTTGTACTCTACCGCTTTATGTACTATAAAATCCAAGGCCTCGTCCTCAAATGTCAATGCAATATGGTCCATTTCAAACAATTTTTTATACTGCTTTACTATTGCATTTTTGGGCTCAGTTAAAATGGCTCGAAGAGTTGAAACGTCTAGCGGATTCATATGAGTCAAAACTGGTAAACGGCCAATAATTTCTGGAATCAAGCCAAAGTCTTTTAAATCTTTTGGAGTGATATATTGCAAGAGGTTTTGATCGTCAATTTTATTCCCTTCTTGTACCGATTTGTATCCTATGGCAGCCATATTTAAACGTTTAGAAATATGACGTTCTATACCGTCAAAAGCACCGCCAGCTATAAATAGAATATTTTCTGTATTGACTTCAATAAATTTTTGATCGGGGTGTTTTCTTCCTCCCTTAGGTGGCACATTAACCACAGTACCTTCCAATAATTTTAAAAGGGCTTGCTGTACGCCCTCTCCAGAGACATCTCTGGTGATGGAGGGGTTATCACTTTTCCGAGCAATTTTATCAATTTCATCAATAAAAACAATACCTCTTTCGGCCTTTTCCTTATCGTAATCAGCTGCTTGAAGTAATCGTGTTAGCATGCTTTCTACATCTTCTCCTACATACCCTGCCTCAGTCATAACGGTAGCATCGACTATGGCCAATGGGACATTAAGCATTTTGGCTATAGTTTTGGCTATCAAGGTTTTACCCGTTCCTGTTTGACCGACCATGATAATATTACTCTTTTGTATCTCAATATCATCGTCATTAGTGGGTTGAAGCAAGCGTTTGTAGTGGTTGTAAACTGCCACAGCCATCACTTTTTTGGTTTGGTCTTGACCAATCACATAGGTGTCCAAAAACGATTTAATGTCTTGTGGTTTTTTTAGTACGAGTTCTGATGATAGATCTTGTCCTTTATGTTTAATTTCTTCAGCAACAATACCATGGGCTTGTTCAATACAGCGGTCACAAATGTGTGCATCTAACCCTGCTATGAGAAGATTGGTGTCGGCTTTTTGCTTACCACAAAAAGAGCATTCTAAAACTTCAGTTGCCATGGAGATGTTCTTTTGTTAAGATTTATTTGAAAGAATCTCATCAATCATACCATATTCTAGGGCTTTGTCAGCTTTCATCCAGTAATCTCGGTCACTGTCTGCATAAACTTTGTCGTAATCTTGCCCGGTATGTTTAGAAATGATATTGTATAGTTCCTCTTTTAGGGTTAAAATTTCGCGAGCTGTTATTTCAATATCACTAGCTTGACCTTGAGCGCCTCCTAGAGGCTGATGAATCATGACTCTGGAATGTGTCAAGCCACTTCGTTTTCCTTTTTCGCCAGCACACAACAAAACGGCACCCATGGAGGCCGCCATCCCTGTACATATGGTGGCTACATCTGGTTTGATGAGTTGCATCGTATCATAAATTCCAAGTCCAGCATACACACTTCCCCCTGGCGAATTGATGTAAATCTGAATATCTTTTGAGGAATCTGTGCTTTCTAAAAACAACAATTGAGCTTGAATAATATTAGCGACCTGATCATTTATGGCTGTGCCCAGAAAAATAATACGGTCCATCATAAGACGAGAAAATACATCAAAAATAGCGATATTCATTTGTCGCTCTTCGATGATATTTGGGGTTAACCCCATTGGAGTCATACTGCTAACAATCTTATCAAAATAGGTGCTACTTATCCCCTGATCTTTAGTGGCAAATTGTTTAAATTCTTGTCCGTAATCCATAATATATGTTGTTTGAGAGTGTAAATATACTATTATTTTCGAAGGTTAATTTATTTTCAGTGTACAAAAAAGCACTTCCGAAAAAGTGCTTTTTTTTAAAATATTTATGATCTTATTTGCCATAAACCTCTTTAACAAAAGCGTCGTAGCTCAATGTTTTAGACTTCAGCTTGGCATTGTCTTTATAAAAGGCCAAGAGTTTTTGACTGGTTAATTGTTCAGACATTCGTTTAACTTCGTCTTGATTTGACATTACACGGGCAACAATATCCTCGACTTCTTTTTCTGTTGGATTCAATTGTCCGAATTGAGCCATTTGAGCCTTAATTTGATCTGACGCAAAGGCTTTGAGTTGCTCAAAATCAACTTGGAGATTGTTCTCAACAATGAGCTTGCTTTCAATCAACTGATAGCGCATGCTTTTTTCGGATTTTTCATATTCCGCTTTTGCTTCTGCTTCAGTTAATATTTGATCTCCTGCGGTTTGTAACCACTTTTGTAAAAAATCTTGAGGTAAGTCAAATTTGGTGTTTTCAACCAAATATTCCGTAACGTCATTAAGCAGTTTTTGATCAGATTGTTGAATGAATTGTTTTTCAGCATCTGCTTTGAGCTTGTCTTTTAATTCGGTTACCGTTTTGACTACATCTTTTCCAAACAATTTATCAAATAATTCTTGATCTAAATCGGCCAATCCACGTGTGTTAATTTCATTAATGGAAAATGTAACTTGAACATTTAACTCGTGAGCGGCATCATGGTCAACTTTTAAATAGGTCATCAAATCGTGACTATCATTAAATAGTCCTTTCGTTTTTACCGTAATAATGTCACCAACTTTAGCCCCTAGGAATTTTTTAAGATTGGTTTTTCCTTTGAGTTTGTCGGTTGTGATTGTGGTAGTAGATTCTATGCCCGCTTCGTCATTAAAAAACACACCTGTAATTTCATCTCCTTCAGACACTTCTGATTTAGAGATCAATTGACCATATTGCTTTTGAATGTTTGTAATTTGGTCCTGAATCAACTTATCACCAGCTTGAATAATGTAGTGTGGGAGGGCTTTTCTTCCCTTGAGTTTAATATCAAATTCTGGACTCAATCCAATTTCAAAGTTAAATGAAATCGTCTCTGCATCCCAATCAATATCGTCTTGTGGAGTTGGCAGTGGACTTCCCAAAACATCCAATTTCTCTTCGGTCAAATATTTCCCTAGAGACTCTTGAAGAAGCTTATTAACCTCATCAATTGTAACGGCTTTACCATATTGTTTTTTTACCAATCCCATGGGAACTTGACCTTTTCTAAACCCAGGTACATTGGCCGATTTTCTGTAGTCTGAAAGGATGTTGTTGACTTTGTCTGCATAATCGCTTTTTTCGATATTGATGGTAACGACAGCATTCAGGGCGTCTTTGTTTTCTCTAGTTATATTCATTTTAATGACTTAAAAATTGGGTGGCAAAAGTACAACATTTTTGATGGAGTACAAATATTTTGATATTCTGAAAATCAAGACAAAAATTGCTCTACGGCCTTAAAAAACGCATTAGGATTTTCGGCATGAAGCCAATGACCTGCATTTGTGATAGTTTCTAAGGCTGAGTTTGGACATTGCATTGATATCAAATTTTCATCAGATTTACTGATGTATTCCGATCGATCTCCTCGTAAAAATAATGTTTGAGCAGGTATAGAAAAGTGAGACGGTAAGGCCTCGCCAACTTCCTGGACGTTGGCAGTCAATGCGGTTAAATTGAGCCGTAACCCCAGCTGACCTGGTGATACCCAATATAAATTTTTCAATAAAAATTGACGAACTCCCAGTTCTGGAATATAGTTTGAAAGATATTCATCGGCTTGTTTTCGGGTTTGAATTTCAGAGAAATCTAAAGCGTTTAAGCCTTCTAAAATAGCATCGTGATGCACGGGATAATAGCGCGGTGCAATATCTGCAATGATTAATTTCTTTATAAATTCAGGATACTTTGCGGCGAACATCATCGCTGTTTTACCACCCATAGAGTGTCCTAAAATAACACATTGTTTAATCTCATGAAACTGACAATATCCCAAAAGATCTTTGGCCATAGCCTCATAATCAAAGACATTGTTGTGGAAACTTCTGCCATGATTCCTTTGATCAATCAAATGTACTTGATACCCCAATTTTGAAAACCGCATCGCTAGAGTTTTCCAGTTATCACCCATTCCTAAAAATCCGTGAAGAATCAAAAAAGGGGTTCCCTGACCAATAATTCTGGAATGTAGAATCATGCTACTTTAGTCGGTTTTTGTACATATTTATGACGTTTTCAATTCCAAAATATAAACTTTCTGATATCAGAGCATGACCAATAGAAACTTCCAAAAGATCAGGAATATGCGCTTTGAAAAAACCAATATTCTCTAAGGATAAATCATGACCAGCATTGACACCCAAGCCCATTTCATTAGCCAATTCTGCACATTTTGCGTAAGGTTTTATGGCTTCAAAATTTTGAAGAGAATATTGTTTAGCAAAATGCTCAGTGTAAAGCTCAATTCGATCAGCCCCTGTAGCTTTAGCGGCCTCAACTTGATCTGGAATTGGATCTAAAAAGATTGAAGTTCGTATCCCACTATTTTTAAATTCTTTAATAATATCAGACAAAAATGTTTGGTGTTTTTTACAATCCCAACCGGCATTACTTGTAATAGCGTCTTCCGCGTCGGGGACTAGCGTAACTTGAGTCGGTTTTAGCTGTAGTACCAAGTCTATAAATTTTGAAATCGGATTTCCTTCAATGTTATATTCGGTTGTCACAACAGGCTTTAAATCATACGCATCTTGATATCTGATGTGCCGTTGGTCGGGTCTAGGATGTATGGTAACACCCTGCGCACCAAACGCTTGAACATCTTTGGCGAACTGAACAACATTAGGAACATCTCCGCCTCTTGCATTTCTGAGGGTGGCAATTTTGTTGATATTAACACTTAATTTTGTCATCGTTGCGTATTTGTGCGCAAAAATACAAAGTACTTCGCTTAAAATGTACAATTTTTGATTAATTTGCAAGATATAATAAGAACAATCCTATGCCACTAAATCAATTCATCATTAATGATATTAAACCTTTTGAAATGGATACCCCTATTCGAGAGATTCAGGAGGTATTCAATCAATTAACCTATTCTCATATCCCCATTCAAAAAGGTGGAATTTATTTGGGGTGCCTTTCAGAAACCGATATTTATTGTTTTGAACCGGATCAAAAAGTAAGTGATGTTCTCTATGCCATTGAGGGTTTTTTTACTAGAAAAACCTCAATATGGCTCGATGTACTAGAGTCATTTGCAAGCCACGATTCTAATGTGATGCCAGTTCTGGACTCAGAAAACAACTATTTGGGGTATTATCAACTTGTCGATATCATTGCGTTATTTAATAAAACCCCATTTTTTTCGGAACCGGGTGGCATCATCATCATTGAAAAAGCATATAACGATTTTTCTTTCAGTGAAATTTGTCAAATTGTAGAATCCAATAATGTCAGATTATTGGGGGTTTTTGTATCAAGAATTAATAACGATATGGCGCAAGTTACTGTCAAAATTGAAAACTCTGGATTAAGTTCCGTTTTTGAAACTTTTAGACGTTACGGATACAACATTTTATATGGTCATGAAGACGATAGTTTTCTCAAAACCTTAAAAGATCGTTCTGCTTACTTGGACCGGTATTTAAATTTGTAATTTTGATGAGATGAAAATAGCAATTTACGGCCCGAAATATAACGCTAGATCAAAATCAACTATTGAAACGGTTTCTAAATATCTAAAAGAAACAGCTTCAAGTGTTTTTGTTGAAAAACAGTTTTACAATTCCATTTTATCACACTCTGATCTAAAGTTACATTCCTACAACTTTGAAACATTTGAATCCCTGGATACTTCTTTTAATTTGCTCATCAGTATTGGGGGTGATGGAACCATTCTAAGAGCAATCACACTGGTCAAAGATTTAGGGATCCATATCGTTGGCATCAATACAGGTCGACTAGGATTTTTAGCTACAATTCGTACTGACGCCATTCATAGCGCATTAGGGCAAATCTTAAAGGGTCAATATCGCCTTTCTAAGCGCAGTGTATTAAATCTTGTCATGGAGAATGATTCCAAAAAATTTAATTTAGATTTCGCATTAAATGAGATTGCTGTAAGCAGAAAAAACACGACTTCTATGATCAGCATTGAAACTTGGCTTGATGAAGAATATTTGACTACATACTGGGCTGATGGCCTGATTATATCAACTCCAACAGGTTCTACAGGATATTCTTTGAGCTGTGGTGGACCCGTAATTATGCCCGAATCGGATAGTTTAGTTCTCACTCCCATTGCACCCCACAATTTAAATGCACGCCCTCTTGTTATCTCAGCTAAACATAAAATAAAGCTTCGTGTAAGCGGACGCGAAGATGAATTTTTGGTTTCTTTGGACTCTAGAATTAATTCCCTCAAAAGTAGTACAGAAATAACAATCACAGCTGCACCTTATCACATCAATATGATTGAGCTTGAAGGCGGTTCATTTATTGAAACATTACGCAAAAAACTACTTTGGGGTGCAGACCAAAGAAATTAAACAATATTTTAAGCTATTTTCAGTTAACTTAAAGTCCAGTTTATCTATTTTGAACGGATTCCAATTTTGTTATATTTGCACTCATCTGTAATGACATGAAAAACCCTAACTTTCTTCTCCTCTTTCTGTTTGGTTTCACACTAGGGTATGCTCAAATCTATGAGGTAGGAATATTTGGAGGGGGGTCCAATTTTATTGGCGATGTAGGATCCACAACATTCATTGCGCCAAAAAAGCTGGCCTTTGGCGGACTTGTCAGATGGAATAGAAGCCCAAGACACTCCTTTCGAGCTAGTTTAATATACACCACCATGTTTGGTAACGATGATTTGTCTGGTGATCCAAAAAGAGAAATCAGGGGCTATAATTTCAATGCCAGATCATTGGAGGTATCGGCCGGAATAGAGTTTACATTTTTAGATTTTGACCTTCACAGGCGAAGTTTTAATTTTTCGCCATATATCTACACTGGTGTTAGTCTCTTGAATCACCCCAATTTTTATTACAATAACAATAGGCTTGTTTCAGAAAAAACAAGAAGTAACGCTTATGGAATTCCTATTGCAATAGGATTTAAAACGACGCTTACAGAACACCTCATTTTTGGAATAGAAATTGCAGCAAGGTATACTTTTTCTGATGAAATTGATGGCAGTGTCCCGGACACTAAAGAATTAAATTATCTGAAATTTGGAAATTTTAATAATACTGA
Source organism: Flavobacteriaceae bacterium (assembly GCA_049889395.1). GTDB lineage: Bacteria > Bacteroidota > Bacteroidia > Flavobacteriales > Flavobacteriaceae > UBA3537. Next base: position 8,128 of record JBMHDM010000028.1, on the reverse strand, counting down.
TTGGTATGTATTTAGTGGATTTACTTTAACTTATACTTTTGGCAGAAACCCTTGTTTTTGTAGTTATTAAAATGAATTTAGATAAGATAAAACATCACCCACTCCCAAGACACATTGCCATTATAATGGATGGTAATGGGCGTTGGGCAAAAGAAAAAGGACGTTTACGAGTATTTGGTCACGAAAACGGAACAAAAGCAGTCAAGGCAACAGTAGAAACTTGTGCAAAAATTGGAATTGAAAATTTAACTTTATATGCTTTTTCTACAGAAAATTGGAAACGCCCAAAACTTGAAGTTAAAACCCTGATGCAGTTGCTAATTACATCCTTACGTAAGGAGATGGATACACTGCAAAAACATAATATCCGTCTTAGTGCCATTGGCAATTTAAACGCGCTTCCTGAGAAAGTTTCAAAAGAATTAGCGCAAGTAATCAAAGCGACAGCGTCCAATACGAGAATGACACTAAACCTCGCTTTAAGCTATGGTTCAAGAGATGAGTTAACCCGTTGTATGAGTGAAATTGGACAAAAGATCAAAAAAAAGATAATTTCTCCAGAAAAAATTGATGAATCGGTAATAAATCAGCATCTTTACACCCGAAATTTACCGGACGTCGATTTATTAATCAGAACGAGTGGTGAACAACGTTTAAGTAACTTTCTTTTATGGCAAATCGCATACGCTGAATTGTATTTTACATCCGTCTATTGGCCTGATTTCAGAGACGATCATTTATATGAAGCTATAGCTAACTACCAAAAAAGAGAACGAAGATTTGGAAAAACAAGTGAACAACTTATTTAAATATACCCTCAAACAGATAATCTCTTTGACCTGTCTTTTGCTCCTAAGCACTCCGATATATGGTCAAATTTTAGATACTTCCAATAGAAAAGAATACACCATTAAAGAAATTTCTGTGAAGGGTGAAACTGTATATGGTGCAGAAACTATTGTCACTTACTCTGGGTTTAAAAAAGGGGAAACCGTAACCATTCCAGGTGGGACTAAAATTAGCAATGCCATAAAAAAACTATGGGATTCTAACTTATTCAACAATATAGACGTATTCATTCAAAAGATTGAAGACAAGGATATTTATCTGCAAATACAATTGGATGATTTGCCAGAACTGAAAGACGTTAAAATCTCGGGAGTTAAAAAAGGGAAGTTTAGTGGCATTATTGATGAAAACAAGCTAACTCCAGGCATTAAAGTTACAGAAAACCTTATCACCACCACCAAAAACTATCTTGAAAGCAAGTACCGAAAGGAAGGTTATTTGAAAGCCAAAACAATAATTACAACAACCAAAGTTATTGACTCCATTGAAAAATCTAGAGTCAATATGAATATCAGAATTGACAAGGGTAATAAAGTAAAAATAAAATCAATTGACTTTATAGGAAATGACAAGTTAAGTGGGAGACGCTTGCGGAAAGCGATGAAAAACACCAAACAACGAAACCCTATTCGAATTTTTAAGCGTTCAAAATACATTGAAGCAGATTTTAGAGAGGACTTGAACAGCGTTGTAGATAAATTAAAAGAAAAAGGATACCGAGACGCGCGGATCATTTCAGATTCCATGATTTCCAACAAAGATGGAAGTATCAGTTTAAAAATTACTGTTGAAGAAGGAGAAAAGTACACCTACGGCAAAATAAATTTTTTGGGCAATACCATTTATTCAGACGAACAACTCAATCAAGTCCTAAAAATCAAGGAGGGAGACACCTATAATGGAGTTGAATTGGAAAAACGTATTGCAGATAGTTCAGATCCAGACGCTTTTGATTTAACCAACTTATATCAAAACAATGGTTATTTGTTTTCGACTATTACCCCCGTCGAAGTTAGTGCAGATGGGAATATCATTGATATGGAAATACGTATTACGGAAGGTAAACCAGCCTATTTTAATCACATCTCTGTAAAAGGTAATAATAAAACTAATGATCATGTGGCCTACAGAGAATTACGAACAAGACCCGGACAGCTATACAGTAAAAGCGACGTTGTAAGAACAATAAGAGAATTGGGGCAACTTGGATTTTTTGATGCTCAAGAAATTTCTCCTGATTTAAAAAATGTTAACCCTAATGATGGCACTTTAGATATAGAATACAGTGTCGTCGAAAAAGGTTCTAGCCAAATTGAACTTCAAGGCGGTTATGGCGGGGGTGGATTTATCGGGACTTTAGGCTTATCATTTAATAACTTTGCGGCCAAAGATCTCTTTAACAAAAAAGCCTACACGCCATTTCCGATGGGTGATGGTCAAAGTTTGTCTTTAAGACTTCAAGCCAGTCAATTTTTCCAAACCTATAGTTTTTCATTTTCTGAACCATGGTTAGGTGGCAAAAAGCCTGTTCAATTTTCAACCTCCTTGTCCCAGACCAAGCAATTTTTATTCAATAGAGCCACTCGATCTGCAGACCGAAGTCGCAGTTTCAACATAACAGGAATTACAGTTGGAATTGCAAAGAGACTCAATGTGCCAGACGATTACTTTATGCTATCACACAGTTTACAATATCAATTTTATGATCTGAATAACTACAATACAGGTCTATTTACTTTTGGAAATGGTAGTTCAAACAATTTAGCGTATACAGTGGGTTTGAGCCGTAACAACACCTTCAATGACCCCATTTATCCTGAGGGTGGATCAAATTTCAGTTTATCAGCAAAATTCACATTCCCTTACTCCGCAGTTAACGGGGTAGATTATACTGCTTTAAAAAACGAACGAGATGAAACCGTCGAACGCATAAGGGAATTAAGCAACAGTACCGACGACGACGATATTGCAGAAAGAAACGAAGCCAGTGAAAGAGTGAGTGAAATCGATCAAGAGCGTTATAAGTGGTTGGAATTTTATAAAATCAAATTTTCTGGAGATTGGTATACTAGAATCAAAGGTAAACTCATTTTGCGCCCTAGATTTGAATTTGGATTTCTAGGTGCTTACAATAATGATAGAGGAATTATTCCATTTGAGCGATTCTTTCTGGGTGGGGATGGAATGACCGCCTACAGATTGGATGGCCGAGAGGCGGTAGCGTTGAGAGGGTACCCAAATCAAACCCTATCTGATCAAGATGGTGGTAGCATTTACAATAAATTTTCGCTGGAATTAAGACATCCTATAACTCTAAAAGGTCAAACCAAGATATTTGCATTAGCCTTTTTGGAAGGTGGGGCCTCATATAATAGCTTTAAAGATTTTAATCCTTTCAATATCAATCGCTCTGCAGGACTCGGAATAAGACTCTTTATGCCTGCCTTTGGGCTATTGGGTATAGATTTTGGTCATGGATTTGACCCCATCCCGGGTGAAGCTCGAAAAAATGGTTGGGAAACACATTTTATTCTGGGTCAGCAGTTTTAAATTTTGACACAGTAATTTCAATTGAACCCTTGATTATATAATATTTTAAAATTAATTTCGTTATTTTGAGCACCTAATTCGAAAAATCGAAACCATTGTCGTAATGTATTTTATGTTTCATTTTTTATTTAAACCCTTAAATCGTAAGACTGTCTTGGTGTTCGTAGCTTTACTATCACTCTACAATGCTCATGCACAACGAGGTGCTCGTATTGCTTACATAGACACGGAATACATTCTGGAAAATGTAAAAGAATATCAAACAGCCCAAAGTCAACTAAATGCTAAAGTCGGGCAATGGAAAACAGAAGTAGATCGACGCTATGCAGAATTGGATAATCTAAAAAATCAACTTAATACCGAACGCGTTCTCCTTACTGCAGAACTCCTTAAGGAACGAGAAGAAGACCTTCAAATTATCGAAAATGATATTTTGGATTATCAACAAAAGAGATTTGGTCCTAATGGTGATCTAGTGATTCAAAAAACACAACTTATACAACCCATTCAAGACCAGATTTTTGCCGCAGTTCAAGACATCGCAAATGCCAAAAAATTTGATTTCATTTTTGACAAATCAGCTGATGTCGTAATGCTATATTCTGCCGATCGATATGATATTAGTGAACAAGTTTTGAGAACCATAAATAGAAGTGCTGAGCGTGAACAAATAAAAAACAGAAAAGATCGCAAGGCTGCTGAAAAAGAAGACAATATCGTCGAAGTTGATTCTGACAAAGACGAGCGACAGCGATTAATTGATGAGCGCAACGCAAAGCGCGCTGAAGCCATAGCCAAGCGTAAAGAAGAATTAGAAGCCAAAAAAGCGGCTCGGAAAAAGGAAGTCGAAGAAAAGAAGCGGAAAATACAGGAGGCTAGAGAAAAAGCTAAAGCAGAGAAAGCTCAAAAAACTGAAGCTCGAAAAAATCAATCATCATCAATCAAAAAAGAGGCAGAAAAAGAGCCAAAGTCGATAGATTCAACTAAGGAAAATGAAACTAAAGACACAGAACAAAAAAAAGAATCGAATCTTAGCCCTAAAGAAGTACGAGCAAAAGCTTTGGAAGAAAAGAAAAAGCGTATTTTAGCGGAGCGTAAAGCAAGACTAGAAGCTATAAAACGCAAAAAGGATAGTATAAAAAACAATAAAAAGTAAAATTTAATTATATCTAAAAATGAAACAATTTAAACAATTACTCCTTATAGCAACATTTATTTTAGCTGGTGGTATTTCTACTCAAGCACAATCCAAAGTCGCTCATATCGATACTCAAGAATTAGTAGAATCAATGCCAGAAATGAAAAGTGCTAAATCAGAACTTGAGAAATTAGCCAAAACTTACGAAACTGATATTCAAGCAATGGCTACTGAGCTTCAAAATAAGATAAAGCAATATGATGCTGAATCATCTACCAAAACAGACGAGGAAAACGGAAAACGTCTACAGGAAGTTCAAAGTATGGAGCAGAGCATTAGACAGTATCAAGCACAAGCACAACAAGATCTTCAAAAGAAAGAGTTGGAATTGTTGAAGCCTATTACAGAAAAAGCTAAAAATGCTATTTTAAAAGTGGGTAATGCTCAAGGTTTTGACTATATTTTGGATTCCTCTCAAGGACAAGGTGTTATAATGGCAAACGGTAAAAATCTTTTAGCTGATGTCAAGTCTGAGCTAGGTTTCTAAACTCGCACATAAAATAACTTAATTAAAGCTACTCCATGTGAGTAGCTTTTTTATTTTTGTAACTATGAGAATGAATCCTATAGGTATCTTTGACTCTGGCGCTGGGGGTCTCTCCATTTGGAGAGAGATTAATGGTCTAATGCCAAAAGAATCAACAGTTTATATTTCAGATTCAAAACATGCTCCTTATGGTCCTAAAGGAGAGGAATTTATACGACTTCGGGCTATTGCCAACACAGAATGGCTCATTGAGAATGGAGCAAAAATCATAGTTGTAGCCTGTAATACCGCTACTACTAATGCTATTTCTTATTTGAGAAACCAGTATGACCTTCCTTTTATTGGAATTGAGCCTGCTATTAAACCTGCGGCATTAAAATCGACAAATAATGCTATTGGAATTCTGGCTACCAAAGGTACGCTTAGCAGTTCACTATTCCACGAAACCTCTGCGCGTTATACCAGAAATATGACAGTAGTAGAGCAAGTAGGAGATGGTATTGTGGAACTCATAGAATCTGGAAAATTATATAGTAATGAAATGAAAACCCTTCTTATGAGTTACTTAACCCCGATGCTTGAACAACATATTGATTGTTTAGTTTTAGGGTGCACTCACTACCACTTTTTGACTCCAATTTTGAAAGAATTAATCCCTAAAGAAGTTACAATAATTGATTCTGGTGTGGCTGTAGCGCGACAAACTCATAATATTCTTATTGAAAATAATCTTATAAACGCTTCCGACGGGGATACGTCTAATGAATTCTACACTAATGGATCTAAAGAAGTAATGGCTAATCTATTGAAAATCGACCCTTCAGATGTTAAACTATGGGGATAAAACTATCAGTTGACGCTTGGACACTCACAGTCATACTTTTCTTTTCTACATCCGAAGTTAAACCCAAGAGTCAATTGGTGATAACCGCCATTATCCAAAACAACGGAATTTGCCTGATAGGAATAAGTATAAGCAAACATAAAGTTATTGTACTCTATGCCAACTAGTGGGGTAAAGTATTGAAGTTTTTGACTGCTAATGGAATTCCCATTGGTATATTGTGCACCATCAAAACTTCTTCGATAAGATACGCCAGCATAAACGCTTCCAAAATCAAAATCTCGATAGGCCTTGAAATTTACATCCATAAAAGATTCTTCAGTAGCATCTTTGTATGAAAATAAAACCGAAGGTTCAAAACTCCAATCACTGCCAAATTTTGAAAACACATTTCCTGCGGAAAACAAATAAGTTGTCAAGTTATCATAACTAACCCCTTGTTCATTGATATTAACCCCTTCATTTTTAAGCAAATTCTTTATTGTGGCATGGGCATAAAAATTAATGAGGTGATATGAGAATCCAAAATCTACATTAAAATCTGTTGCACTTTGCTCAATACCTGCAATGATTGGATCAAACTCTACAAAAGCCGTTTCGTCTAATTTGTATTGAATCATTCCTGCGCTCAATCCAAATGATAGCATATTTAGGTCGATAGTGTTCCTTGAAAACATTAAATGATGCGCATAGGTCAAATAGGCTCCTGTTTGCGAATGATATCCGTTTTTATCGTTAAAAACTATGGCTCCAACTCCAGAGGAGGATTCTCCAATACGTCCGTTGATACTAAATGTCTGCAAACTTGGTGCATTATCCTGACCAAACCATTGTTGTCTTCCTGTTAGGCGAACTTTGTTACAATTGGCCACACCAGCCATTGAGGGGTGAATCAAATAATAGTTGTCTGTCAGGTAATCTGAATAAATTGGTAGGCCTTCTTGGGCTTTAAGATCACTACACCAAATAGTGATTAAGCTCAAAAAGATTAGTTTTTTGGTTAATTTCATTAATTCTATCTTTTCAAGGTAAAATGTGCCCGAAATTCTTTTTTCAGCTGAGCTGAATCTTGGTATTCTACAATAAACCAATAATCACTTGTCGGCATTGGTTTCCCATTGAATGTACCATCCCAGCCTTCTGATGCTGGGGTTATCATTTTAAGCAATTTACCGTAACGGTCAAATATATAAATTTTTGCGTTAGCTTGCGACTTTAAACTACTAATATTCCATGTGTCATGGTAGCCATCACCATTGGGCGTAAAATATTTTGGGGCTATGATTACATCTCAAATATAACGATAAAAACTTAAGTTTATTACCGTTTAAGGCTAAAATGTGCTCTAAGCTGTTTGGGTTGGCCTGATGTAAAATCGTTGTATTCTAACAAAAACCAATAGTCTGAAGTCGGCATCGGCTGACCATTATATGTCCCATCCCAACCCTCACCGGCTGGACTGATTTGCTTTAATAATTTCCCATAACGATCAAAAATAAATATCCTTGAACCCAATTGCCCCGACAAAGCCGAGATGTTCCAAGTATCATGATACCCATCTCCATTAGGCGTAAAATAATTCGGATAATCAATCACATACAAAACTACAGTTGTTGTACCACAGCCATTTACATCGCGAATATTAACTGCATGCTCCCCTGGATCAACTCCAATAAATGTTCCACTGTCCTGCCAAGGACCCTGATCCAAACTAAACTCATAAATACCTGTCCCTGTCGCAGTAGCTATAATAACATGCGTATCGGCAAAGGCCTCTGTAACTACTTCTGCCGTGACATCCGGTGAACCGCTCTCACTAACCGAAAAAACCTCCAAAGGCGCTGTACAGCCAGTAGATGACACATAACTGACCTCCAGACTATAAACCCCTCCTGATGTGACGGTGTAAGTTGGCGCCGTACTCAATACCGTACCCAAATCATCCCGCCAGGTAAAACTATAAACTGCTGGTGATAAACCTGGATCGACTACTACATAATCTAATCCACCTCCCAACGAATCCGAACAAATTACATACTCATCGTCCAAATCAACAACTGGTAAAGGATCAACCACCAAATCTATGCTGCTAATCACATAACAGCCCGTTAAAGCGTTCTCCAAACGAATGTAGATCGTCTGAACATCAGGCGTGGTCGTGGTAATACTATCCCCTAAAGATCCTGTACTATCCTGAGCA
>JBMHDM010000027.1:0-30771 GCA_049889395.1 Flavobacteriaceae bacterium | reverse complement strand
TTCCAGTCTTTTCCCATATATATAAATATATATTTCTGAGATTTTCCGATTCTAATTAAAACTCCACATATCTAATCTGATAGGGTATCCATATCCTTCGTAAGAGTAATCTTCATCAAACTTCAACCCACGATATTTCTTTTGTAGAAAGGAGATAATCTTCTTAATGATTTTCTCTCTCGGAATACCCATATCTTCAATCTTATCACTCATCTTTGATGAGGTAGGTCTATATACCAAAGTATTGGTGTTTCCTCCACTAAACCCTCCTTTTAACTCTATACCATCAAATTTGATGTTGTGTTGTTCGGATAGTTGTTTTTCTTCTTCTCTATCGGTTAGAACTTGGTAAATCAAATCTTTGAGTTCTTCTCTATCTAACTCTGAAACATCAATATCTTCATCACCATAATACCCCCATCTTTCATTGTAATCATCATCCATTTCATTCAACCATTCTTCAAGTTCTGAATCTTCATCAGAGTTATTCCCTAACATCTCATCAAGAATTTCATCCATCATGATTTCATCTTCTAAATCTTGAATGATTTTATCTAAATCAACCACATCATCCTCATCAGTTTCATCTTGGTGAAACTGACCCATTGGTTGAGGTGATACAATTCTATTGTGGTATTTGGATGGTTGAATCATTGAGACAACACTTTCATTGATCGGATTGGACAATTGTCTTAATCGATCTACCAGATCTTGTCCTTTAAGTTTATTTGTTCTTATCATAGTTTTCCTTTCTTGTTTCTTCTTTTACGAGGTTGTCCTCTTTTATATAAGTATTTCAAACTTTCTAATACTTTGAATCACTACTATAACTGTTTTGTCTTCCAAAGAGGATACAATCCACCTTAAAGGGAACTTTTTAGTTTTCCCTCCAAGATGTTTCATAATACTTCCAAGAGAGTATTACAACGATGAGGTATTCGATCTATTCCCTCATTCTCAACCAATCCTCTGTGTAGATTACATTGGTTTCCCACCTCCAAGTTCATCGTATCTCAACGATAGGTCTTCGGATTCCTTTTGGATTTTATTACTGGACATAACCCTTAAGATGTCAACTTCGTTAAGTCCCCTCGTTTTAAGTTCTAACAACTCATCAAACCAACAATTGATAAGTCTTACCTTTTATAGATAAATAGATAGATTCTGAGAAAACATAAGAAAAAATTGTGATTAGAAGGAATAATTTTAAATTGGTGGTACTAAATAACTTAATAATGAAAAATTTAATAATAGTTTATGTGGTTCTGTTAATATTTAGTGGATGTAAATCAAGAAACAAAACAGACATAAATCTAAGTATTTTGTATGATGAATCAACTTTAATCAAAATAGATGGTTCTGACGATAAGGTTGATTGGTCTAGTAAGAAATACTATAAATGTGGAAAAGGATTAGAATACTTGATTTATGATGGAGAACTTTTTACTGGAATTTTGAGTTGGTGGAATACATATGAGGATGGTAGTCAAAAAACCTTATCTACAGAAGAAATTTATAAGGAAGGAAAACTTTATGGATTTATTGAATACAATAATTATGATCACAAAATAACCCAATCAGTTACATGGGGAGATTTAAATTTGGAAGACGATGATTATGATAATTGTTATGTTACCGTTAGAAAATATAACGAAAAAGGAGAGATTATAAGTTCAGAAGTTGAATCCTCTAAAAATCATCTTACATGGTAATATATCATTGATAATTATTTTCCACAACTCTTTTAGATGGAGTTAACGTAACTGTTCTCAAAGACACTTCCACAAGGTGTTTTTAAACCCTCTTCATTGAAGATTTGAGATATCTTTCTATACCCCATAGGGGTAAGAAAATCCTCTTTATACCCACAAATTCTTTTGTATAAATACTCTTGATATTCAGAGTAATTTGATTCCCAAAGGTGTGTAGTAATAATTGATACTGAGAATCTTACAACCCATTTATAGGGGTAAGAACTTTCAACACACATCCCTATTCCACTGTAACGGATTTAGCTAAATTTCTGGGTTGATCTACATTTTTATCAAGTTGTATTGCTATGTAATAAGAGAGTAATTGAAGGGGTATAGTAGTCAAAAGTGGAGAGAGTAATTCTATAGACTCTGGGACTTCTATAACATGATCTGCGATGGCTTTAACTTGTGTATCGCCTTTGGTGACAATACCAATTATTTTCCCTTTCCTAGACTTAATTTCTTGAATATTGCTGACGATTTTGTCGTAGTGACCAAATTTTGTTGCGATAACCACAATGGGCATATTCTCATCAATGAGTGCAATGGGGCCATGCTTCATTTCGGCAGCAGGGTAACCCTCAGCATGAATGTAGGAAATCTCCTTTAGTTTCAAGGCTCCCTCTAATGCTACAGGGAAATTAAACCCTCGTCCTAAATAGAGAAAATTAGGAGCATCTTTGTAAATACCTGCAATCTTTTCAGTTAGCCGGTAGGCTTCTAGCATTTCTTCTACTTTGCCAGGGATAGTCTCTAATTCTACCAAATGGCGTTTAAAGTCACTATGTGATAAGGTTCCTTTGGCTTTAGCTAATCTCAAAGCCATTAGTGTCAAGAGGGTAATTTGTGTGGTAAATGCTTTAGTGGAGGCCACCCCAATTTCTGGTCCCGCATGAGTATAAGCTCCAGCATGGGTTTCTCTAGAAATAGATGATCCTACGACATTACATACGCCAAAAACAAAGGCCCCGCTTTCTTTGGCCAATTTGATGGCTGCAAGTGTATCGGCAGTTTCTCCGGATTGTGAGATAGCGATTACAATGTCTTTATCTGAAATGATTGGATTTCTGTAACGAAATTCTGAAGCGTACTCAACTTCTACAGGAATTCTAGCCAAATCCTCAAAAATATATTCAGCAACTAAGCCCGCGTGCCATGAAGTTCCACAGGCAACTATGGTAATTTTTTGAGCATTTAGAAACTTTTCAAGGTTATCTTCTACGCCTGCCATTTTAATAAGACCTTTACTAACATTTAATCGACCTCTGTATGTGTCCTTGATGGCTTCGGGTTGCTCGAAAATTTCTTTGAGCATAAAGTGATCAAAGCCTCCCTTTTCTATTTGCTCAAGATTGAGTTTAAGTTCTTGTACATAGGGGCTGACTAAGCGATCATCTTTGATTTTTCGAACTCTAGTTTCTTTATGTAATCTAATAACGGCCATTTCTTCATCTTCCAAATAGATGGCGTTATTGGTATACTCGATAAATGGAGAGGCATCACTGGCGATAAAAAACTCGCCTTCCCCCACACCCACAGCCAATGGACTGCCCAGTCTAGCAGCTACAATTTCATTGGGTTTTTTGAGATCAAAAACGGCGATAGCATAAGCTCCAATCACTTGGTTGAGTGCGACTTGAACGGCTTTACCAAGTTTGAAATTACCATTTTTTTGGACATCTTCGATGAGGTTAATTAGCACTTCAGTATCTGTGTCAGAATGAAAGACGTATCCTCGATTTTCGAGCTCAGTTTTGATGGCAGCATAGTTCTCTATTATGCCGTTGTGTATAATTACTAAATCACCAGAATTGGAGTAGTGCGGGTGCGAGTTTTCATCGTTTGGGACCCCGTGTGTGGCCCAACGCGTATGTCCTATCCCTATCTTACCGCTTGTGTTATTGTCTTTTGAAATCTTTTGTTCTAAATCACTAACTTTTCCTTTAGTTTTAGTAACTTTTAGGTTGTTTCCATCATAAAGTGCGATCCCAGCACTGTCATACCCTCTGTACTCAAGGCGCTTTAATCCTTTAATGATAACGGAGTGGGCCTCTCTATGACCAATATATCCTACAATTCCACACATATTTCAGTTACTAGGGTTGGTTAATTTTCAAATTCTGAATAAAAGATGTTGAGCTTCGCTTTTTTTGCTGTATCACTGGTATTGTTTCCGTGTAGAATGATGCTTTTCGGGGACAAAATGCTTCCAGTTGGGACCTCATTTACAGTATCATCGTAGTTCAAAAAGGTTTTCATTTCAGCGGCAGCAACGTTCGACGATACCAAGAGTCCAATTTTCACGTTGGTTGAGTCTTTGGTTACGATGTTATTCAAGTGCCCTGTTAATCGAATTTTGTATTTTCTTTGTTCAATACCGGCATCGTTTGTTTCTGTGCTTACGGGGACTAAATGTGTCGTTTTGGATTCATTGGTTCCAGAATTAAAGGAAGAATCCAAAAAATAGTCTGCCATGGGAATATTGTTGTTTAAATCGTAGATAAAAATTCTGTTGGGGATATCAGAGTTAGCACTAGTCGTAGATTCGTCTATATAAAATTCCAAATAAGCTTCATTGATTAGGCGCTTGATAATGGTGTTTTCTCCATCATTTTCTTTGAAATCTGACATATAATCTTCAAAATCATTACCCGATTCATCTTCAGCAAATAATTCAACAACGGCCATAGCGCCTTCTCCCCCTTTAAGATATAATTTGGAATCTCCATCTTCTGTGTTAGCATTGTCGATACTTTGTAAAATAGTTGGGTTAAAATTATTTTCAAAAATATTGATTCTATTGCCATTAAAACCAAGGTCGTAGCTACCTTGTCGTTGTGTAGTTTCTTCTGTTGTGGTTGAGGTTACATCATAGGTGTAGTGAAGCTTGAGATGGGCATTGGCAGATACAAAATCTAATTGGATTAAGGTTCCGTCTGTAGCTCCTGCGGATAGTGGTTCTACTTTAAAATATAGACCACGGAAATAGTTATAAAAATTACTTGCACTACTCAGTTCATCGTCCTCTTCCTTATCAAAAATTAAGTTTTGCCAGAAATTTTCTGGGAAGGTATTTAAATCCAATACAACTCTTAAACTTGGTGTTAAAGTTGCAGTAGTCTCTTTTTCGCCATCAGAATTTGTTACCGTAAGGGGTATGGATTCGTTACTTGGCAGAAAACTATTATTTTGGTAAATAAGTTGACCCTCCATCTCAGTCTGATTTAGGTTTTCAGTTGTCGAGAGACTTCCGTTGGAATAATAGCTTTGTGTATTTTCTAGATCACTTCCAGGATCAAAATCCCGAAGGAAAAAGTTATTTTTAAAGATTGATAATTTTATAGGAGTTTCTCCGTACAAGGAGTCTATGACATATTCGTCGTCCTTTATTTTGCTTGTATAAGGTATGGTTAAGACCACAGAATCCAGAACAGTATTATCTCCAAAATTTGGGGAGTAATTTTTTGGGGTCAGCTGTGCTAAAAAGTTTACCGTCGTGCTTCCAAAATTTGGATCATAGTAATATCCCAATAAATTCTTTGCTAAGTTATTGGTTTGAAAGGGTGTAATTCTTTTGTTATATGTTTTGACGGGGTAGGTTGCGCTTTGAATATTGATATTTTGATTGCCGATAACATTTGTGCCAATATCTGAAAATTCTTTTTCACAGGATGTAAAAAGATTAATGAGTAATACAAAGGTTGGGAATAATCTAATCGATGGTAGCATCAGGTATTTCATAAACAATGAAGGGGTTATCCTAAAATTTGAGTGTTGTAAAATTCGGTATATGCCTCTGCAAAGGCTTCTGGATATTGATATTCCAAAACAGGTTTTTGGGACTTATTGATGTAAGTGTTTAGTTCGTCAGGAAGGCTTTGAGATCCTTTAATCAATCCATCTGAAAAATCGATAGCTGTTTTCATGAGGTTGCAGTAGTTCGGGGGATTTAAATTTTTTATATGCTTTTCTTCAATTTCATCAAACCGAACTTTTTCAATTAAACCAGCGTTCAGGGTATCTTCAAAACTTGCATCATAAACAGAAGTTACAATCTTACTGTCCTTGAATAATGGTTCGTCTTTATAATATTGTTTTAAGTATAGTGGCAATAATGATGCCAACCATCCATGGGTATGGATAATATCTGGTGCCCAATTTAATTTTTTAACTGTTTCAATCACGCCTTTAGCAAAGAAAATGGCGCGTTCATCATTGTCTTCAAACAAATTTCCATCCTCGTCAGTAAGCGTCGCTTTACGCTTGAAATAATCTTCATTGTCAATGAAATAAACTTGAATCCTTTCTTTTGGGATGGAAGCTACTTTAATGATCAGCGGCATGTCTAAGTCATTCACAACCAAATTGATTCCAGAAAGACGAATTACTTCGTGTAGTTGATGACGACGTTCGTTGATATTGCCATAGCGTGGCATGAAAATACGAATTTGCCCACCTTGTTTATTTACCATTCTGGGGGCCTCAAAAGACATGGACGAAATTTCTGTTTCTGGCAAATATGGAATGACTTCCGATGATACGTACAATATTCTTTTGTCCTTCATAAACTCAACTACTTTGCTGTTCTCAATAAAAATTACGCAAAAGTACAAAATTTTATGCAGATTACCCCGAATAGCTTAAGTTTGCAGGCCATAATATTTTAACTGATGAAAATATTTAATTCAAGTTTAGAACTTGGAAAGCAGCTTAAAGTTCAAAAAGCTGCTGCCCATAGTATTGGATTTGTACCAACAATGGGCGCACTACACGACGGACATCTTTCCCTTATTAATACTGCTGTAAAGAATAATGATTTTGTTGTTGTAAGTATTTTTGTAAATCCAACACAGTTTGACAATCATAAAGACTTGGATCAATATCCTAAAACATTAGAGAGTGATTTAGAAAAAATTAAATCAATTTCAAGTTCAAATTTGGCCGTTTTCAACCCCTCAGTTCAAGAAATTTATGGCACTTCTATTGTTAGCGCCAAATTTAATTTTTCGGGACTTGAGCGCCAAATGGAAGGTAAGTTCAGACCGGGACATTTTGATGGTGTTGGAACAGTGGTACAAAAATTATTTAACATTGTATCGCCCGATATCGCGTATTTCGGAGAAAAGGATTTTCAGCAATTACAAATTATCAAAAAGCTAGTATCTATCGCAAAAATAAAAACTGAGATTGTGTCCTGCCCCATATTAAGAGAACCCAATGGGCTGGCCATGAGTTCAAGAAACAAGCGACTAACTCAAGTGGAAAAGGAGAGGGCTTCAAAACTCTACAGAACCCTAAAATCAGTTCAAGAACAATTTGCCGAAAAGAATATTCAATCAATAGTGGAAGGGGTGCAAAATCAATTCATGGATGATGATCTTTTGAAGCTAGAATATTTTCAAATTGCTGAGGAGTCAACCCTTAAACCGATTACATCTTATGATAGCTCAAAACAATATAGGGCATTTATTGCGGCCCATATACGAGATGTTAGATTAATTGATAATATCGCCTTAAATTAATTACCTTTGCCCTATGTTAATTCAAGTCGTTAAATCCAAAATACACCGCGTCAAAGTTACAGGCGCCGATCTCAACTATATTGGAAGTATTACCATTGATCAAGATTTAATGGACGCTGCTAATATTGTTCAAGGCGAAAAGATACAAGTGGTTAACAATAATAATGGTGAACGTTTAGAAACATACGTGATCCCCGGTCCAAGACAATCTGGTGAAATAACGTTGAACGGTGCTGCAGCGCATAAGGTCAATATTGGAGATGTCCTTATTCTTATCACTTACGCTTCAATGACTGTTGAAGAAGCTAAAGCTTTTCAACCAGCCCTGGTTTTCCCAGACGAATCAACTAATTTGTTGAAATAAACCCATTTGAAATTGACCATAAAAACCATCCTAAAAATAGTATTACCACTTCTGTTAGGTGCTTTTTTGGTCTGGTATTCTTTACAAAAAATTTCTATTGAAACACTAGCCATTTACTTTAAAAGTGCCAATTACAACTGGATTTTTTTTGGAGTTCTTTTGGGAATTTTAAGTCATATTTCAAGAGCCTATCGTTGGAAGTATTTGATTCAGCCTATGGGATATAATTTAAGGTTTCCCAATAGTATCATGTCTGTATTTTCTGCCTATTTGATCAATTACACTGTTCCAAGAGCAGGAGAGGTATCGCGGGCTACAATTATAACCAACTATGAAGGAATTCCGTTCGAAAGAGGATTTGGCACCATTATTTCAGAACGAGTAGCAGATGTTTTGATGATGCTGTGTATCATAATTATAGCTTTAATTTTAGAATACGATCTCATAATTGACTTATTCTTTGAACAATTTAACCCCAAAAAACAACTTATTACAGTTTTATTGAGTGGGATTATAATAGTCTTTTTCTATAAAGTCATTGCCGAAAATCAGCATCCATTTTTTATTAAAATCCGAACGTTGATTTATGGGCTTATTGAAGGGATAACCAGTATATTTAAAATGAAAAATAAATGGTCTTTTATGGCGCACACCTTGTTCATTTGGGCCATGTACGTTTTAATGTTTTACGTTACCAGTTTATCTATTGATCAGACTGCCGAATTACCTTTCTCGGCCATTTTAATTGGATTTATCGCAGCTAGTTTTAGTATCGCAGCCACCAATGGTGGAATTGGATCTTATCCCATTGCAGTATATGCTGCCTTCTCTCTATTTAGTGCGCCAGAGGACGCTAGCTTGGCGTTTGGCTGGATTATGTGGACCTCTCAAACCCTAATGATAGTCATCTTAGGTGGGCTTTCACTTGTGTTTTTACCACTTTATAATTCGGTTTACAACAAACCAAAAGAGTAAAACTAACTTGTTTATTTATTCCTTTTTTTTAGTGAATTACTTAACTTGTGGCACAAATTAATAACCAATTTAATGCGACTATTAACTCTATTATTAATCTTTTGTGCTAATATTTTATTGGCACAAACACAATATGAGTTTATTGAATCAGATCGCTTGGGAACGCGCGAGTTGAAAATTCAATTGCCTCGAAATTATGATGAAAATGATGACAAAACCTACCCCTTAATTGTTGTGTTAGATGGAGATTATTTGTTTGAAGTTGCCTCTGCCAATGTCGACTTTATATCTTATTGGGACGATATGCCAGAGGCTATTGTGGTTGGTGTCAATCAATTAGAGACCCGAGAAGATGATTTTTTTATTTCAGATGTAAACCATTTTCCCACACAAAAAGGAGCTGATTTTTTTGAATTTATCAAATCAGAATTAATCCCTTTTATGGATGATAACTATAGAACTGGGAACTTCAAAGTAGCCATAGGGCATGGTGCCTCAGCCAATTTTATTAACTTCTACAGCTTTAGTAAGTCACCGACTTTTGACGCCTACATATCTTTGAGTCCTGACTTATCGCCCTACATGATTGACAATCTTACTTCGCGCTGCCAATCAATTGATTCCCCCTATTTTTATTACCTATCTACTAGCAGTGAAGATTTTAAAAGAAACAGAACTCAAATTGAGCAACTCAATGATAATTTTATTGCTGTTAAATCAAGTGACTTTTATTATCAATTTGACAAATTAGAAGCCGTAAACCACTACGGCTTAGCAGCACAGTCTTTGCCTAAAGGGCTTCAACACATTTTTAAGGCCTATAGACCCATTTCAAGAACGGAGTATAAAACGAAAATTGTTTCGCTTGAAACATCACCAGTGGATTATTTAGTTCAAAAATATGAGATGATTAAATCTTTATTTGATATCGACAAACAAATTTTGGTTAATGATTTCAGAGCCATATCAGCGGCCATAAACAAAAATAAAACGTACCAATATTTTGAAGATTTGGCCAAATTAGCTCGAAAAGCATATCCTGAAACCGTATTAAAAAACTACTACATGGGACTATTTTACGAAGCCAGTGGAAATCCTAAAAAAGCTATGAAATCATATCAAGAAGCGTATATTTATCAAGAAATTGATGGAATCACAAAAGACGATTTATTAGATCGAGCAGATCAAATTAAAAATGAATTTGGATTTTGATGGCAAAGCTAAAAACTACATTTTATTGTCAAAGTTGCGGTGCGCAATATGCCAAATGGCAAGGGCAATGTACGTCCTGTAAGTCGTGGAACACAATTTCTGAGGAGGTCATCCAAAAACCTCAAAAAAATGATTGGAAAACCCACAGTCACCAAAACCCAGAACGGGTTTCTAAACCCCTTAAAATCACAGAAATTGACACGACAGATACACCAAGACTAAATACACTAGACCATGAGTTGAATAGAGTCTTAGGTGGGGGTCTTGTACCGGGATCATTAATTTTGTTAGGCGGTGAACCAGGCATTGGGAAAAGCACCTTGATGCTTCAAATATCATTAAAACTTCCTTACAAAACACTTTATGTTTCTGGTGAAGAAAGCCAAACTCAAATCAAACTTCGGGCAGAACGTATTAGTTCGACTAGTCCGCAATGTTTTATATTAACAGAGACTAAAACCCAATATATTTTTAAGCAGATAGAGGCTTTACAGCCAGAGATTTTAGTTATTGATTCCATACAAACTCTACAGAGTGATTATATAGAAGCCTCTGCTGGCAGTGTTTCACAAATTAAACAGTGTACAACCGAGCTAATGAAATTTGCTAAAGAAACCGCTACACCTGTTATTTTAATTGGTCATATTACCAAAGATGGCAGCATTGCTGGACCAAAAATTTTGGAGCACATGGTGGACACAGTCTTACAATTTGAAGGCGATAGGAATCACGTGTTTAGACTCCTACGCGCTCACAAAAATCGCTTTGGATCAACCAATGAGCTGGGGATTTATGAGATGCAAGGCACAGGATTAAGAGAAGTTCAAAATCCATCAGAAATTTTAATTTCAAAAAAAGATCAAATGCTGTCTGGCAATGCAATCGCTGTGACATTGGAGGGAATGCGGCCATTACTGGTTGAGGTGCAAGCGTTGGTGAGTTCTGCTGTTTATGGAACGCCTCAACGCAGCGCCACAGGTTTCAATGCCAAGCGATTAAATATGCTTTTGGCCGTACTCGAAAAACGAGCTGGTTTTAGATTAGGCACAAAAGATGTATTCTTGAACATCACAGGAGGTATTACAGTGGATGATCCTGCCATAGACTTGGCTGTAGTTGCGGCGATTTTATCCTCTAACGACGATACCGCAATTAGAGATCAATATTGCTTTGCGGGTGAAGTTGGCTTGTCGGGTGAGATCAGACCAGTACAGCGGGTTGAACAACGTATTATGGAGGCCGAAAAACTTGGATTTAAAGCCATTTTCATGGCTAAAAACAACAAATTTAGTTTGAAGCCTGAAACAATTAAAATCCATTTATTGTCCAAAATAGAGGATTTACTGAATTTTATTTAAGCACTAATTTTCCCGTTTATTACGTCAAATGACCGTTTGTTACATGACAGTAGTAAGATATCATAATTTTCTCTTTCTTGCAGATTAGCTATGCCCTTAAAATTATACATAATCGTATTGTTGTTTGTTTCACTTGGCGCTAATGCTCAAGTTGGAATAGGAACCCCTACACCAAATCCCTCATCTCAGCTTGAGGTTGTAGCAGACAATCGTGGGGTACTATTCCCAAAAGTTCCATTGACGGACTCAGCAGACAACCAAACCATCACGAATGGTAATACAGAAGGGCTTATGGTTTAAAACACCACATCGAACACCGATATTACCCCCGGCTATTATTACTGGGACGGAGACAAATGGGTTCGAATGGCGAATGAATCTTCAGAATTTGATCAGAAATCAGTTCTTCATATTGCACAAGCTGGACAAACAACATTTCAAACCCCTCTTGTGGTTCAAGATACAGATAAACTAACCGTTTATCGGAACGGTGTCCGCATCGATTTTACATCAATTAACAACACAACTATTGAATTAGAATCAGGCGTGGTGTACTACCAAAACGATGAAATTAGAATCGTAAAACTCAAATAAAATAATAACTATAAAACATATCAAAATGAGATAACAACCCCCAAATTGAAAGTATAAATTAATTTTAGCAATTTTTACAATTTTGTGTTCAACCACAATTTATGCCCAACAGAAAACCGGTGATGCCACCAAACAAAGTGATATCGTTCCTGGCACTACAGTAACAGAAGGTGCAGTTCGAGTGATTGACAACAAAGGAACAATCAAATACCTACAAGCCAAAAATGGTATAACACTGTTGTCCAACACTATAGCTGATGTGACCACAACGACTTGGCAACTAGGCGGAATTCTAACTGATAGCACTTACATTGATGTCGATGACAAGATCTTTGCTCTTGATGGCATCGAGTTGGTCGATCCGGCAACTTTGGCAGCCTCTACAGACGCAACCACCAAGTCTGACCACGTCACTGGTACAGGATGGACCATATTGGTTCGTGATGAAGCCACAGTTGCAACCAAAAAACTTAAAGCCACCGATTTGATTCAAAGTGGACAACAAAAATTTGATGCAACAGCTGGTCAAACAGAGTATACACTAACAGGTTCTCCTGTTTTGCCAAATTATTCACAGGTTTGGGTGTATAGAAATGGTGCTAAATTAGTTGCCAATTTGGACTATACTGTTGCTGACGATAAAGTTACTTTAGTACCTCAAACTACAGTCCCCAACGATTGGCAAGTTTATGCAGGTGATGTTATAGAGGTACAGTTTATAAAATAAATTTGTGAGAATGATTCTACTAAAAAGCCCTGATTATCAGGGCTTTTTTTAGGACTAACAATACTCGTTGTAAGCATTTTTAAGATTTTCTGCGATGAGCTCTGCAGGTCGCCCTTCAATATGATGACGTTCTAGCATGTGCACCAGTTCTCCATCTTTAAAAAGAGCCATACAAGGCGAACTTGGAGGGAATGGAATCATGTGTTCACGAGCTTTATCCACCGCCTCTTTATCAACACCTGCAAAAACAGTTACGGTATGACTTGGCCGTTTATCATTTTCTAGACTTTGTATGGCACCTGGACGGGCATTGGCGGCTGCACAGCCACAGACAGAGTTTATCACCACAAGTGTTGTGCCTGATTTTGCTAAAGCGGCATCAACAGCTTCGGCACTAAATAGTTCTTCAAATCCGACCTGTGAGAGGTGTTCGCGCATGGGTTTAACTAATTCGGCTGGGTACATGATTTCTAGTTTTAAATTACACCACAAAGATATATAATTGTTATATTATTTTTGGAAATCTACTTGCAAATAATTGTTAAAAACGAACTCAAAACAGCATCAAATTCCGTAGGTTTGATAAATAAAATTATACAATGAGTTTTGCAAAATGGATAGGTGCTTCTGTAGGATGGTCTTTTGGCGGACCTATAGGTGCTATCATTGGTTTAGCATTAGGAAGTTTACTTGACAACTCTTCTGCAAGCACCAAGAAATACACAAGTGTAAAAACACAAACACAGTCTGGAGACTTCGAAGTTAGTCTACTTATTTTGGCTTCTTTGGTAATTAAAGCAGATGGTAAACAAGATCGGCGGGAGTTAGACTTTGTCCGCCGTCAATTTGTTCAGATGTATGGTAAGGATCGTGCAAATCATGCCTTTCGATTATTTAAGGAAATAAATAAGCAGACCAATATTTCAATCCGGCAAGTGTGTCTTCAAATTCAACAAATGATGGATCATGCCTCGCGACTACAATTACTACATTTTTTGTTTGGAATTGCTAAAGCTGATGGTCATGTGGTTGCAAGTGAGGTATCTACAATAGCGCAAATGGCACGGTATTTAGGGATTAGCGCTAAAGATTTTGACAGTATCAAAGCCATGTTTTATAATGCTGTTGGGAATGCCTATAAAATTTTGGAAATTGATCAAAAGGCCACCATACAGGACATCAAAAAAGCGTACCGTCGTATGGCCAAAAAATATCATCCGGATAAAGTTCAGCATTTGGGACCCGAGCATCAAAGAGGTGCTGAAGAAAAATTTAGGAACGTCCAAGAAGCGTATGAGCAACTTCAGAAAGAGAGGGGCTTTTAGTATATTTGACCAAATTTAAAAAAACATGAATACCATCATTGAGTACTTAAGCGATTTAAACCCAGTATTAGCAGCCTTTTATGCTTCCCTTTTTACGTGGATTTTAACGGCGCTAGGAGCATCATTGGTTTTTCTTTTTAAAGGGATGAATCGAGGGCTACTTGATGGTATGTTGGGGTTTACGGGCGGGGTGATGGTTGCTGCAAGTTTCTGGAGTTTGTTGGCCCCTGGGATTGAAATGAGTCCAGGTGAAGGATTTGAAAAGGTGATTCCTGCGGCTGTTGGGTTTGGGTTAGGAGCCCTATTTTTATTTGGCTTAGATAAAATTCTACCCCATTTACATATCAATTTTAAGGAAAGTGAAAAAGAAGGGGTTAAATCACCTTTGCATAGAACAACTTTATTGGTTTTGGCCATAACTTTACATAATATACCAGAGGGTCTTGCAGTGGGCGTTTTGTTTGGGGGAGTTGCAGCAGGTATTCCAGAGGCAACCATTGGTGGTGCAGTTGCGCTAGCTTTGGGAATTGGAATTCAAAATTTTCCTGAAGGGATTGCCGTTTCAATGCCATTACGACGACAAGGGGTTAGCCGTTTCAAAAGTTTTTGGTATGGACAATTATCTGCAATTGTAGAG
This sequence comes from Flavobacteriaceae bacterium, assembly GCA_049889395.1. GTDB lineage: Bacteria > Bacteroidota > Bacteroidia > Flavobacteriales > Flavobacteriaceae > UBA3537. The sequence goes on along the minus strand of JBMHDM010000027.1, from coordinate 16,303 downwards.
CCTATCGCTGCAGTAGCCGGCGCTCTAGCAGTTACGTTTTTTACGCCTATTCTACCCTATGCCCTAGCTTTTGCGGCTGGTGCAATGATTTTTGTAGTAGTAGAAGAAGTCATTCCAGAAACGCAGCGTGATAAATACACAGATGTTGCAACACTTGGATTTATTGGAGGATTTATCGTAATGATGACTTTGGATGTAGCATTAGGCTAACAGTCACAATTGTTGCCACCACAATTTTTACCCTTTGATTGTTTTAGAATTTTTTTTCTAAACAAAAAGAATACCGCAGCAACTAGAAGCAATAATATGATGGTATTTTCAGATGTTACAGTCATAACACTATTTTAATATTTGAAAGGCTATTAATGCTAAAACATATGCAATAGTACTCATGCCAAATAACTGGATTAGAGGCCATTTCCAACTTTTAGTTTCTCGCTTTACAATAGCTAATGTACTCATACATTGCATCGCAAACGCATAAAAAAGAAGCAGTGATATTCCTGAGGCAAATGTAAAGACTGGTTGTCCATTTGCGAATCGTTCTTTGGACATTTTAGATTTTATGGTGTCAATATTTTCATCTTCGGAAGCACTTCCTACGCTGTAAATGGTGGCTAGTGTTCCCACAAAAACCTCTCTTGCGGCAAATGAAGTTACTAATCCTATACCAATTTTCCAATCATACCCCAATGGCCTAATAACGGGTTCTATTGTTTTACCAATGATACCAATATAAGAATGTTCCAAACGGAAAGAAGCGACTTTATCTTCGAATTCGTTTGGTGTTATTTCATTATATTTTTCTGCAACTATTTTTTCTGCATTATTAAATTTTTGACCAGGACCATAAGACGCCAAAACCCATAAAATTATGGAAATTGCCAAAATGATTTTACCAGCTTCCAACACGAAGGTTTTAGTTTTTTCAATTACCATTATAAATACATTTTTGAGAAGGGGTAATTTATAACTTGGCATTTCCACGACGAAGAATGTTTTTCGATTGGTTTTCATTATTTTATCTAGAATAAAAGCTGAAAACACTGCCATACCAAATCCAATAAGATATAATAACATCAAAGTAAGGGCTTGGTAATTTAGACCAAAAATATATCCTTCCGGGATAACCAATGCAATGATGATGAGATACACCGGAAGTCGTGCGGAACAAGTCATAAAGGGCGTTACTAAAATGGTAATCAATCGTTCTTTCCAGTGTTCAATATTTCGAGTTGCCATAACAGCTGGAATAGCACAAGCAGTTCCTGAAATTAGAGGAACTATACTTTTCCCGCTCAGCCCAAATCGTCTCATAATTCGATCCATCAAAAAAACTACTCGACTCATGTAGCCACTTTCTTCCAAAATGGCAATAAACAAAAATAGAAATGCGATTTGCGGAATAAAAATCACGACGCCTCCAATACCAGAAACAATGCCTTCTGCCACCAGGTCCGTTAGTTTACCTCCATTCGGAAAAGTTGTTTTGACCCAGTCGGCTAGCGATGCAAAGGTGGTGTCAATAAGATCCATTGGGACAGTTGCCCAATCGTAGATAGCTTGAAAAATGGTCAATAAAATGATAAAAAAGATGACATATCCCCACACTTTATGGATTAAAATCCTGTCTAATTTACTTCTTAAATCTGTGGCTTTAGATTGGTCAATATGCTGTCCTTCTTTTAGCACGTTATTGATAAATTGATAGCGTTTAATCGCCTCTTTTTGTTGCAACCGTTTGAGTTCTTGCGACGATTTGGTTTGAAATTTCGATACGTCAAGTTCTTGTCTCGTAATTTTTCCAAAATTGACGTCTTGTGTAATCACGAGCCACAGCTTATATAAATCTTGATTTGGAAAGGCATTTTTTAGCCTATTGAAATAATCGGGATCTATAGTGGACGCTTCCAAACATTGTTCTGTTGGAAGGGTTTTGTAGTTCTCAATGAGTTTTTTTAAGGTTTCAATTCCAGTATTTTTTCGGGTACTGACAAGCGCTATTTTAGTGTGGAGTTTCTGTTCCAGTTGTTCGATATCGAGAGAAATTCCTTTTCTCAACATGACATCACTCATATTGATAACTAGAATGGTTGGAATTTTTAAATCTTTAACCTGTGTAAATAACAACAAGTTTCGCTTTAGGTTTTCAACATCACTGACAATAACTGCAACATCGGGGAAGTCTTTATCATTTTTATTGAGTAGCAACTCAATGACTAAATTTTCGTCTAAAGAGGAGGCATTTAAGCTGTAAGTCCCCGGCAGATCTAATATGTGAGCTTTGACACCTCTTTGAAATTTACAAATGCCCTGCTTCTTATCGACTGTAACCCCGGGGTAGTTTCCTACTTTTTGATTAAGTCCAGTCAGTGCATTAAACACAGAGGTTTTGCCTGTGTTGGGATTTCCAATCAAAGCGACATTTAACTGCTTGCTCATTTGATTTTATCGATTAATATTAGAGCAGCAGTTTCTCTGCGAATCGCCAAAAAACTATCATTAATATCCAAATACATAGGATCGGAGAAAGGGGCAAGTTGCAGCAGTTTGACTTGGTTTCCGGGGAGGCAACCCATCTCTAGCAACTTCAATGGGATATCTTTGGAAGAACTATCTGTTATTACACCGAGTTCGCCTTTTTTTAAATCTGCAATGGAAAAAGTCATGCTTATTTAGAATCGTTTTAAAAAGTCAAAAGTAATAAAAGATTAATTATTGTAGCTTGCTTTTAGAGTTTTTATATCTTCCAAAAGCGTTTCAACCGCTTCGGGGTTGGTGCCATCATAAAATCCTCTGATTTGACGCTGTTTGTCGATGAGAATAAAATTCTCGGTATGAATCATATCATAGGGGCCACCATCACCACTAGTTTTGACGGCGAGGTAGGACCTTCGAGCTAGGTCGTAAATCTGCTTTTTATCGCCAGTGACTAAATTCCATTTGGAGGCGTTAACCAACTTCTGTTTGGCGTAGCGATTGAGCTGTGCGACAGAATCAATCTCTGGGGTAACCGTATGAGAAAGCAATAATATTTCGGGGTCAGAAATAGTTTTTTTTTGAATTTCATACATATGATCCGTCATTATGGGACATATGGTTTGGCAAGTTGCAAAAAAGAAATCTGCCACATAGATTTTGTCTTTATAAAAGGCTTGAGTTATGGTGTCGCCGTTTTGATTGATGAGTTTAAAATCGGCAATGGTGTGGTATTTTTTTTGGTGTTGAATGGTACTATCTACCAATTTAAAATTAACTTGAGCAGGTTGGTAAATGGGCAGTGTTTTGGTTGGTTTTAGGATGTTATAAAATGCCGTGATGATAACTACAGAAAGCACTGCTAGGGTTGTGATAAAGAGTTTATATTTTTGAAGGACCTTGAGCACAAATTTTATTTTGATGCAAAGGTACGACACCCAAAATTATTTTGGTACAAAACCTTATACAATTCAAATAATTTAACGTTTTGTTTGTCGAATAAAAAACCGCTACATTTGTGTTCCTAAACTTAAGTAACGCCATGGAATTTTTCATCAAGATCTCTCAATTTTTATTGAGCTTATCATTTCTCATCGTTCTGCATGAACTGGGGCATTTCATCCCCGCTAAATTATTTAAAACTCGAGTAGAAAAATTTTATTTGTTTTTTGATGTCAAATATTCACTGTTTAAAAAGAAAATAGGCGAGACGGTCTATGGTATAGGTTGGCTGCCTTTGGGGGGTTATGTAAAGATTTCGGGTATGATAGACGAAAGTATGGACACCGAGCAAATGAAGCAAGACCCACAGCCTTGGGAGTTTCGATCCAAACCGTCTTGGCAGCGATTGATTATTATGCTGGGCGGCGTTACTGTAAATTTTTTGATTGCATTGGTGGTCTACATAGTCATGGCATTTGTCTATGGGTCTTTTGATGTGGACGCTCAATGCGTTCGAGGAGGTTATTTGATTAAAAATGATGTACTTAAAGAACTTGGCCTAGAAAATGGAGATCAAATATTGCGCATAAATGACAACGATATTGTCAATTTTTCTGATATCAAACGCTATATTTTAGAAACACAAACAATGATAATCAAACGGGAGGGTGAACTTCAAACTGTCTCATTCCCAACCGATTTTCTGGGACAACTCAGCGGCAGTAAATCCCGTGGATTGGTGGACTTCCGTACTCCTATTATTTTTGACCGATTTTCTGAGCAGTCTGTAAATTCAGCATTGGATATTCAAACGGGGGATGTTTTTGTGTCTTTAGATGGTCAACCGGCACAATTTCAAGACCAGCTCGTTCCATTGTTGGAAACATTGAAAGGGCAGCAAGTTGAACTCATTGTGAGTCGTGATGGGGTTGAATTATCTAGGCCAGTTCAAATCACTGCGCAAGGCAACCTCGGGTTTTATTACAGCGTTTTGATGGAGGATTTTGAAGCGGCAGGATTTCTAAAGTCTTTTAAAAAAGCATACTCTTTTTCTGAAAGTATAACAGCTGGTTCGAATCGGTTTGTGTCTCAAATTTCGGCCTATTGGACACAGTTGAAACTTATTTTCTCTCCCAGTACAGGGGCTTACAAAGGCGTGGGTGGATTTAAGGCCATTTTTGATATTTTCCCTGATACTTGGAGTTGGGAGACGTTTTGGAATATTACGGCCTTTTTATCCATTATGTTGGCCGTTCTTAATTTACTACCTATTCCAGCCTTGGACGGAGGTCATGTGATGTTTTTGTTGTACGAGGTCGTCTCAGGACGTAAGCCAAAGGACAAGTTTTTAGAAGTTGCACAAACTGTTGGCTTTTTCATTTTGATTGCGCTGGTTTTATTTGCCAATGGGAACGATATTTTTAAGGCATTGTTTGGCCAATAAATTTTTTCGATTCTATTGGTGTAAACTAAAAAATGCTATATATTTGCGCTCGCGCAAGCTAAAAACAGTCCTCCTTAGCTCAGTTGGTTAGAGCATCTGACTGTTAATCAGAGGGTCCTTGGTTCGAGCCCAAGAGGAGGAGCAAAAGCTTTACAGAGATGTAGGGCTTTTTTTTTGTGCCTTGATACATTACCTCAAATTTAGTAAAAAAACACGTCCACTGCCACTTTACTGGCAGTAAATAGACAGTTAATTTTACATGTAAATTTTGTTGAAAAAAACACCAAATCATTAACTAATCTTCTTCTTATTTTTAATTAAATAGATTATATTTGAGTTAGGTCATGGAGAAAATCAAAAACAAGAAAATAGAGGGTGTTATTTCTGAACTTATTGATCAGTATGCTTATGCTGATTCAACAGAAAGGCCATGGATTATTGGGTTCAGTGGGGGAAAAGACTCTACAGCCTTATTGACTTTAGTATGGATTGCGCTACAAAGGATTAAAACAAATTCTCCTTACCCATTTCAGTTAAGAAGACCTGTGTACGTTGTGTGTAATGATACCATGGTTGAAAATCCAATTATTTCAAGCTATGTTGAAGATGTTCTAGCAAAAATAAGTGAAGCAGCGAGGAATGAGGGTCTACCCATTATAGTAAAGAAAACCACCCCTAGGCTTGATGAGTCTTTTTGGATCAATGTTTTAGGCAAAGGTTACCCAGTGCCAAATAATACTTTCAGGTGGTGTACTGATAAATTAAAGATAAGACCAACATCTAATTTTCTATTGGAACAAATAGATGAAAAAGGTGAGGCAATAGTGCTACTTGGTACAAGATATGATGAAAGCTCTACTAGAGAGCGTTCTATGCGTAAACATGAAATTGAAGGCAAGAGACTCTCAAAGCATAATACAACAGCTAATACATATGTTTATGCTCCAATAAAAGAATTAATGCTTGAAGAAGTTTGGTACTTAATAAATGCTATACCATCCCCTTGGGGTTTTGACAATTCTATTCTTTTTCAAATTTATTCAGATGCAAGTGCTGATGATTATGAATGTCCTACTGTGGTAACCAATAAAGAGCACTCATCATGTGGACAAAGTAGATTTGGATGTTGGACATGTACAGTAGTAAAAAAGGATAAGTCTATGTCTGCATTGATTGAAAATGGACAAAACTGGATGTCACCTTTACTTGATTTTAGGAATAGCCTCCAAGATGAGCGTAATTTACATGAGCACAGAATGCCTAAAAGGAAGGGGGGTCAAGACGCTGTTTCTGATGAAGGAAGAAATTACGGCCCTTACTGGGATTGGTATAGAGCAAAAAAATTAAAGCAGCTTCTTGAAATTCAAAAGGATCTTCAAAAGGATAAACCGCATGTAAATCTAATAACTAATCAAGAGTTAATTGCAATTCAAGTAATTTGGAGCAGAGAAATGATTTTTGATTTTAATGTAGGGGATATATACAAAGATGTTTTTAATAAAGACATCAGTACAAATAACATAAAGTCTTTGGATGACACCGAAAGAAGAATATTAAAGGATGTATGTCAAGAAGATATGTCTTACTATAACCTTATTGACAATCTCTTGACTCTGCAGCAAACCAAAACCCTAATGATTTCCAAATACGGCCTTCACAATGATGTTGAAAATAGAATTGAAACCTTTTTGAAAGAGCTTGAGGAATGAGGATTGAGAAGATTAAATTAGAAAACTTTAGAATTTATAGAGGTGTAAATGAGATTGATCTTTGCTCAAATAGCTCTAAAAATATTAGTTTAATTGCTGGTAAAAATGGATATGGTAAAACTACATTTTTAACTTCACTCATATGGTGTTTTTATGGCAAATTAATGTCACAAGTTGAGGACAAGTACAAACTAGATATTAGAAACTCTGGAGGGTATGACCAATATTTAAAATCATTAATTAATAGAGATACCAAATTAGAAAATAAATCTTCTCACATGTCTGTTGAAATACAGTTAGGAGATTTATTAATCCCCTCAGTCCCATGTCAAACAGTTACTATTAAAAGAACATTGAATTTAGAATCACTCAAAGAGTCTATACAAATACTCATTGATGGTGATGAAAATGAATTGACTAAGTCTGTTGGCTATGAGGTGTTTATTAATGATTTTATCTTACCTAGAGAGATAGCCAAATTCTTCTTTTTTGATGCTGAAAAGATTGTTTCATTAGCTGAAGCTAAATCAAAAGATGAATTAAGGAGTTTAAGCAAAGCCTATTCTGAAGTTTTAGGAATTAAGAAATATGAGGAGTTAAAAAGAAATTTAGAGTCACTATTAAAAAAGCTAAACAGAAAAGGCGTTTCAAAAGTTCAGAAAGAAAAGCTTGAGGAATATCTAAAAGAAGAACTTGATTTAGAAAAACAAATCAGTCATAATCATGATAAGCAAGTTGAGATTGATTCTTACTTGACAATATTACAACGTAAAAGTGATAGTCTTCAAGAGAAATTGATTCGTGAGGGTAACTCTATAACATTAGATGAGTTAAAAGAATTAAAGGCTAAACGTGATGAACTAAAAGTTGAAGTAAAATCAATAAAGGGAGATCTAAAAAAGCTTTTTGATTTAATTCCACTTGTTCTCTCTGGACATCATTTAAATAGATTGAAAGAACAACTAGACAAAGAGAGTAAGCTTAATAGTTTAAATGCCAATAACCGGTTAATTGAAAAGGAATTAAAGTCTTTTTCTGATAATATTTTTAAAAGTATTTCTTCCTCAAGCCTTAGCCAAAAAGTTAAAACAGATATCAAAGAAAAAATCAGCTCTGAACTAAATAAAAAGCTGAGCACCAATGGCCCCAATGTAAATACTGGCAACATACTTCTTGAATTTTCTGAGCAAAGACACCGAGAATTTCAGGCCATTTATGACAATATTAAATCCTCATTTTTAATTCAGTTCAATAAAATAGTCAAATCTGAAAAAATAAATAGAGCTTTACTAAGTAGAACATTAAATAAGATAAAACAGGCCGAAGCTAGGAAGAATAATCATCTGGCTAAACAATTCAGATCTGAAAAGAACCAAGCTGATACAGAAATTCAAAATTTGGTTGATTCAAAGAATCAGCTTATTGAAGAACAAGGGATATTAAAACATAAATATGCCAATCAGAAAAAGGTTAGAGTTGAATATGAAAAAGAATTTAACCTAATTGAAACAGATAAGAAAAAATTCAGTGTCACATTAAAATTGCTTGAAAAAATTAATGTACTTGTCAACAAGATTAAACAAGAAAAAAAATACTCATTACAAAAATCAATATCACTTGGCTTGAAAAAGCTAATGCATAAAAAAGATTTCATTTCTCATGTTAGAGTTAATATAATGGATGATGTAATGGATATTGATTTATTGGATACAAATGATAATATAATAAGCAAGGACACCCTTTCCAAGGGAGAACAGCAATTATATGCTACTGCTCTTTTAAAGGCACTAGTTGATGAGTCAGGTATAAAATTCCCTGTGTTTATTGACAGCCCACTGCAAAAGTTTGATAAATTTCATTCAAAAAATATAATTCAAGAGTTTTATCCGTCTGTATCTAATCAAGTTGTGCTTTTTCCTTTGCTAGAAAAGGAGCTTTCTGAAAAAGAATTTGACCTGCTAAAACCAAACTTAAATAAAGCATTTTTAATAACAAACGTTGATGGTTCTTCAAATTTGAAAGGAGTAAAAGGGGATAAATTGTTTAATGAATTTAAAAAAGATAAAGATGTTTACGCACATTAAAACAAGTAAGGAAAATAGAGAGGTAGTGGCTCAACTGACAAGAAAATTAAATCTTGGCACAGAAAATATTATATCTAGGATTGCCTTAACACATTCTTTATCCTTAAACAGAAAACTTGATTTGTCAGAAATACAAAACTCAGGCGGAAAGGAATACTCAACAAAGGTTCTTTTTGGAGATTACGCAGATATTTATTTAGCTATGGTTGCTATGCATTATAACTTACATATTTCAGAAAAGGATTTAGCAAAATATATAAAGATGCATATTGATGACGGATTAGGTTTAATAAATAAAGAGTTTAACAATAACACCAATATGGATGGGTTTGATTTTTTAATTAAAAAAGTTGAATCTAGCTTAAGTTTAATTTCTTAAATAGTATTTACTCTAATCTGAAATCCAATCAAGTAAAAAGTTGATATAGTCATTAGGGTGGTTAAAATAATTAGGAGTTGTAGAAATTTTATCATGAATTATTTCAAAACCTCCATTTGCAAATTCTTCAATAGTTTTGTTAATTTTACTACTATCATTTAGAATTTCATATCCTTCAATTGCAACGGTATATAAAATTAGAGATTGAAATATCCTCTCACCATTACTATTTATTGTTGAGTATTTAAATGTGTCCCTCTTTAACTCACCTTCTAGTGGTTTTCTAACATTTTCTACAAAACCAATTGTAGCTGCCCACGCAAAAGGCATCCATTGTTGTTTAAAAAATTTTGTGCTGTCTTTCTCTTTAACACCTTCGCTAACTGCAAATTTAGCTACAATGTTTTCATAATCATACATCTCAATTTTTGGTGAGATGTTTTGTATATCCATGTAAACCGTTGACATTATTTTATATGTTTAATTTTTGAATAGTTATTTGTTATGGTTGACTCTTCTTTACCATCAGAAATTTTTTCAATTGAGTAGATAGTATTTGTGAAGCTCTCTTTTTTGTAGTTATCAATTTCTAAATAAATGTCTTTTAAAATTACAATTCCTTGAGAAAAGTTATCTGAAACTGATTTTATAAAAGGTTTAGTAATTGTATCATCAAAATTTGACGCCGGGGCATCTACTACAAAGGGGTAGCTTTCTTGCTTATATTCATTAGATAGTTTTAATACTGAACTAATTAAAGACATTTTTGCTAATGTCTCTTGAGCTCCATGACCAGGATTTGGATTACCATCTTTGTCTACAAAAGATATAGAATAATCATCTTTATCAATATTTACATATAAAACTATTATTTCATTATCTATTGATTGCTCTATAATATTCTTTTGAATCTTATTAGCTTCTTTTTCAATTTTATTAATGAGATCTATTTTTTCTAGCTTTACTTTCTTTTCTATTATATTCTTTACTGCTTCTAAGTAGTTCAAAGCTTTCTTCTCTGGCATATTCTCAATACTTTCATCCTGTATCCCAGACAAACTAACAAGATCTTTTTTTAATTTTCTGATTTCATTTTTTAGGTCAGTGTCTTTTCTGTCATAAAACACCTTCTGGTTATTAATTGTCTTTTTGTCATCTCTCAATCTACTTAAAGCATTAGTAATGGCTTTTGGGTCTAGTTGTAATATTTGATACCCCTTTTCTTTAACAAGATTATCAATTTTTTCCTGTATTTTATTAAGAGCCTCTACATAATTTGTTCTCTCTGATTCTATATCTCTAGAATTTTTTATATGTTTTTGTAGATCGTCAATAACGTTTGAGGTGGTGTTCTTTATGAATGAAATATTGCGTACAATATCTTTTACTTTATCATTCAAATCTTCTATTTCATCAGAAAGAACATTTTTAAACTCCTTATTTACATCTAAATGTGTTTTCAGAACCTCTAATAAGTCAGGTTTATCCTTTTCCTTGGTACCACATATCAAACACATTTTTTCATTTATCATTTTATTGATTAAATGGTCACCAGGAACACCAAGTTCAAGTTGATTTTTATTTTTTGCTATTTGATCTAGCCTCCATTGAATAAACTTCCTTAATTCAACATCAGCAGCATCAAGTAAAGGATGCCCTTTTGCTAATATCCATTTATTAATAAACTTTTGCTTACCAAGTTTATCCAGCTCCTCTAACTGATCAAAAGCTTTACTTTTTTTGTACTTTAATCTTGATTCTTCCTCTTTTAAATCAGGGAAGCCAGCTATAAAGCTCAGTTTTTCAGTGTATTCTTTTTCTTTTATTTCTAACTTTTCAAGGTCTTCAACTGCCTTATTAAATTTCTTTTCGTAATCCTCTTTTTCCTTTTCTTTAGATTCTAGATCACTATTTAATTTTGAAAACTTCCTTTGATCCCTTGCATTAGCTTGAAGTTTATTCCGATATTTTCTGTCAGTTTGATTTATTAGTTGATTAATAATCCTAGTCATCCTGGTGAATAAAGGTAAATGAGAAATATGCTTAACAGCTTTCTCTAATGTTACAGGATTAGAAAAGTCTATTAATTGATTTAATGTTTCACCCTTAAATAGTAAATAACGCCTAAGTTTTTCAGGGAAAAGTTCATCTAACTTTGCCTCTACTTCTCTGAAATCATCAATGAGCTTAGCATTTCCTGTTCTCGGCTCATCATAACTTATAAGTGTATTAGTTTCTGAAAATATATATGAATCCTTATTTAGTAAATATACGTTTGTTTTAGAAATTTGATATGTAATGTTGTTCTTGTTCTCGCTTTCCACAATGACCTCTAGTTCAATTTTAGCATGAATTTCAGGAGATTTTGATTTTAATGATTCAAATTCAAACTTTTTATTCAAAATAAAATCTTCATCTATAGAGGAAGAATCAGACACATTATTCAATAGTATCCATTGGAATGCTTCGTATAGACTAGTTTTTCCTGTGCCAATTTTACCTGAAATTATATTTAGTCCTTTACTAAAATTAAATTCTTGTTCACCATAATAAGACTTGAAGTTGGTGAGTTTAATTTTGTTAATTCTCATTGTTATTTAGAGTTATTTAGTGAATCAATAAAATTGTTTGATTGTGCTTTAATATTTGAATCAATACTTTCATTTCTATCTTCCTTTACCGCTAAATCAATAACGGTTTCCAGTAAGCTATTGAAAACTTCTTTTTCTAATTCTTTGTGGTTTAATTCTTCAGTTAGTTTATTAAAAGATTCAAATATCCTTTTTTGGTATGTTTTCATTTTCTGTAAATTTTGTATCAGCTTCTATTAAGTCATTTATAAGTTCAAATATATCTAAATTATATAACTCGGTTAGATCAATAAGTTTACTTATATCCTCATTTTCTCTTAAATGTAAATCTGGCAAATTCTTGCAAGCATATAAAAAATTGGCAACTCTGTTCAATTCATTTCTAAAAATGTTAATTTCCATTTTTTGAAGTTTTTCTTTCTTGTCCTTAGGGTAATAGTCCCAAAATGATGGATCATTTGGCTCTACAATTAAATCATACACAGTTGCAAGATCTTTACCTTTAGATCTTCTTAAAATTCTTCCTCTTCTTTGGATAAATTGTCTGGGGTTTCCTGTACTTGCACAGAATATAGCACATTTTGTTGCTGGAATATCAACACCTTCGTCCAAGGTTTTCATGGCTGTAAGCACTTGAATCAGTCCTTTATCAAATTGATCTAATATTTTTTTTCTTTCATTAATACCCATACCACCAATCACTTGATGAGTTCTAATACCTAATGATTTTATAGTGGAGTTGTAATCATCAATAATTCTTAAATCCTCTTCATCTAGAGTTGAGCTGTCATTTTCAGAATAGTCTGGTTCAAATCCCTCAGGGACATAAACTATAGTATGTTTAAAATCTTCATCGTTTATATCATTTAAAATTTCTAACAATTTGAGTTTTTTGTTAGCTGCTTGATGAATTATTCTTTTTCTTTGAATCAATAGATTTGACGCTTCTTCACGATATGTGCCTTTTTCAAAATCAAAAAATTTAAGAAGCCTTTCAGAATATTTAGCATAAGCTTCCATTTCAGGTTCATTCAATTTTATGAATTTAGGGTAATAATAATATGGGGTTAAATATTTATTCTTGATGGCATCAATCATTGAAAAGCAAAATGTATGATTTGGGGAGAATGAGTTGAAATACTTCTCAATTTCATTGGTCCCCGATTCATCAAAATTTCTATTGGGAGTTGCTGAAAGTCCAATTCTTTTTTTTATTCCATGAAGATAGTTACTAATTGATCTTTTGGTTCCTAAATTGTGAGCTTCATCTGCTATTAAGATTGTACTTGTGCATTTGAAATTATTAAGAATCTGCTGAAATTTATTTCCATTATATGAAGCATATGTAGATATAAATATAAAGTTGGAATTTACTCCTAAACGCTTATCTAATAAAATATCTTTTAACCTGCTAGTCCAGTTAGAGTTATAAGTAGTAAATATATTTTTGAAATTAAATTTTTTACACTCGTCTACCCACTGGTTAACTAAAATTTGAGTAGGAACTAAAATTATAGCATTGTAATAGCCGTTAGTTTTATATTGCTCAAGCAATACGTTTAAAGATGTCAAAGTTTTTCCTGTCCCAGTGGCCATTGCAAAGATTCCTTTGAAATCATTATTAATCCACTCATTATAGGCCTTTATTTGATAGTCCCTAGGGTTTGATATTTTTCCGTTAAAAATTGGAAAATGAGGTTCATTATTAAGAACTAATAATTCATCACTTATTTCTTTTTGAATCTCCTTTGAAAAATTCCTATAATTTTTTTTGATATGCTTAATAGCTTCATTTTCTAATGAACTTTTATCAATTTTTCTAAATCCAATTTTATTTAATTTTTCTTTGAGCTCCTCGGATTCAATCTCATAAATTTTCCATTCTTCATCACCTTCACTGAATGTCTTTTCAAACTCATCAATAGTAACATTTATATTGTTAGTGACTGATTCTTCATTCCAAAAGGAGCAAAAAGCATTGGTGTCTTCCCTATTAAACAAAAAAGCTTGTTCTGATGCATTAGCTGAGCCAGATAATACAACAGTATTTTGGCGTGTGTCAGAGAAAATACTATTTTTTTGATGTGAAATTCCTCTAGTATTTTCCTTTTTAATCAATACCTTAATTTCTAGAAGGTCATTATGAATCAAATAGGAAATACAATTATTAAACAAATCATTATTTCCCCCCTCTAATGCCTCTATCATTTTAACCAAGTCTTTAAACAATCTTGTTTGATCTAAATTGTAATTTGACTGGGTCATCAGTTGATAATCTCTCTCTGAAATTGCTTCATTACAATAGAGTCTAATTTTTCCTTCATTGTTAATTATAAACTTTGACAATGGATAAGCTAATAGTTTTAATGCACTTAAGCTCCAGTATCCCAGTGCTAGATCCCAAGTTTTTGAATTACACAAAGTGCGGTAGTATATGTCCAACACCTCACCTTTGATAAACTTAGACTTTTTTATTTTAAATTCTCCTATTGAGGATAAATCCATGCATTAAAATTTTCTAGAAATATTGTTATTGTAATCTAATTTATTGATAAACAATAAATTTAAAATAATTATTGGGGTTGACAAATTATTTAATAACTTTGATGTAGCATCAAGAACGTACTAGTTGCGTACCAACCGGCTCACTCGTAGCACGGTGGTTTAGAATGCGGGAGGCCCTCCAAACAAACGAGTCATCCACATCCTTTCTTGTTGCAATTTATGTTAAACTTAAATTGTAATACAATGAAAAAAACAAAACAAATTCAAGTTAAATTCTTCAAAGAAGAATCTATTTTTAATCTTATTGATTTAGAAAGCTTAGAGCTTTATCGTCAAATGATGGCAGACCGCTATGGTAGCCCAAATGATGAAGAGGAATGAGTGCTAAACTTAGTGGGGAGCTTGTCTTTAAAGTGACATTTGATCAGCATGGGTTCCCTATTGGCATGTATACTACTGCAGCTATAATTCATATGTGCGCAGAGCAAATACATGCTAGATCTCCTTTTAATAATCCAAATAAGCCTAAAAAGCTAGATAATTTTAAAGTTGAATTAATTTCAAAAAAAGTAATATGAAAGAAGAAACTAAAGACATCAGGATAGCCATACCTTGTCCATGGGGGCCTACGCTTAGGTTTATAGAATTAAAGGACTGGGTAGATTGTGATGTGCACGAGTGGCTTTCAATGACCCATCTTGTGGTAAGAACTTCTAAAGAAGACTTTAAAAAAGCATATAGATTTAAACTAGAACCAATAATTTAAAAAAATGAAATATAATCCTATTACCACACAGCTTTTTACGGATAAAGGAGATCTTATAAAAGAGCTGTATTGTCCACTTTTTAAGGAATGGAATAAGCTAAACAACGGGTATTGTGAATCTTGTTCTAAAACAGTACATGATACTTCAAAAATGAGTGATCAAGAAGTTTTAGATTTTGTAAAACAGAATCCAGATGCCTGTTTAAAAGTTGATTTGTTAACCTCTAATTTTATTTACAATGTTTAATTATATAAAGTTTAAGAGTAAAATTATTATTCTCAAATTGCTCAAAAAGTTGGATTCCTATTCCACTGCAAACAGAAAACTAAACAAAGAAATAAAGGAATATGAGGTTAAAAGAGCAGAGATGAATAAAAAGTTCAAAGGAGCAGACTATGATAACGCAAGAATAATCCAAACAGCATGGACTATTGATGATATGAATCAAGCAATTGATAATGGTTTT
The DNA here is from genome assembly GCA_049889395.1 of Flavobacteriaceae bacterium. GTDB lineage: Bacteria > Bacteroidota > Bacteroidia > Flavobacteriales > Flavobacteriaceae > UBA3537. The sequence continues at coordinate 938 of JBMHDM010000027.1, read as the reverse complement.
AAACTTCACTTTGTGAGCTACAAAGAAAACCCTGAGGTTTCTTGTAAACTTATTGTAATTACGGACCCAGAAACAGGTAAAATTAGTACTTCAGGGGATTACAGGAGTATTTCAAGGGCCGGCCGCTCAAATTTTACAATTTATCCAAAGGGTAAACTTAAAACGAACCTCCCATTTGCCACTTATCTATTACCAACTGATTTGAAGGTTGGAGAAATAGTGTTAATTGAAGAAGTCATAGAAGAGCTAGTTGGACACTATTGGAATCAAGGTGATGTTCTTAGGCAAGAAACTTGTCTAGCAATATGGAATGGGAAGAACTTTGAATATGACTATGTTAAGCCACCTCCAGTGTGTAATGCGGTTGGATAATAGAAATAAAATATGTAAATTGCTTATTATTTAAAGAAAATTTTAATTAAGTATTGATAATCAATAAGTTAAATATTAAAAATGAATGATATAATTCATTTTAGCAAAAATTTTGAATAATATAATTCAATTATGGCACAAATTATTCCAATTTATAAAAATAAAAAAATCAATCCATCAGGCAATGAAATTGCTGACTGTGGCAGTGGTGAAATAATTGATATTAGTGGTCAAACTTTGACTGCAGGAAAAAAAACTAACAAAGTCTCTGTTAATTATACTAACTACCTTATAATTGATATTGATAAAGTTCAAATTTTGGTCAATAAGCTTAGACAAGTTGAAATAGCCTTACTAATATCAATCTTAACTTATATTCAAACTGAAACTCATATTTGCATGGATGAAGATGATTCTCCAATGACCGCTAAAAAAGCTGGAAGGTTAATAGGTGAATCAGAACAATCAACGAAAATTAAGCTTAATGCTTTAGTTAATTTAAATTTACTTTATTATGGCAAGTTGCATTACCGGAAAAGTTTAGGTAAAGTATATGTTGTTAATCC
>JBMHDM010000026.1:0-9625 GCA_049889395.1 Flavobacteriaceae bacterium | reverse complement strand
AATATAAATTTGATTTTCATGAATTAATAAAATGTTACTTCACCAGTTTTGATATCGTACATTCCACCAACGATTTCAATCTCACCAGCATCTTCTAATTCTTTTAGAACAGGGCTAGACTTGCGGATATTCTCAATGGTCATGTGCACATTGGTTTTGGCCACTTCATTTACAAAATCAATATTGGCAGAATTTCTCAAATTTTCGTCTTTTGGCTCAGTTACTGCCTCAACAGCAGGTTCAATTTTATTAATTAAAGTTGTAAGGTTACCCAGACGTGCATGATCGCAAGCGCCTTTAACCGCTCCACAAGCCGTGTGACCCAAAACAACAATTAATTTTGTTCCAGCTAGCTTACAAGCAAATTCCATACTCCCAAGGATATCTTCGTTGACGAAATTACCGGCAATTCGAACACTAAAAATATCGCCAATACCTTGATCAAAAATGAGCTCAGAGGATACTCTCGAATCTATACAACTTAAAACGGTTGCAAAAGGGTATTGTCCTGTGCTAGTTTGGTCAACTTGATTCATAAGGTCTCTGTCAGCTTGTTGTCCACTGACAAATCTTGTATTTCCTTCAATTAAAGCCTTTTTGGCCAATTGAGGATTCATTTGATCTTGTGTTTCTTTTGTGTGTGCATTCATAGTATATGTGTTTTATAGTGGTGTAGCATTGTGATTAAGTTGTTGGACGTAATTTAAAAAATTCTGTAAAACTCTCCGGGTTTTGTACAGTCCCACGTTCAGAAATGAGTGTAATATTGATATTGCGATTCTTGGCTTTTAATGAAAAATCATCTAAAATTTCAATAATATCATAATCTAAAAATCGGGTTTTTCTAACATCAATTTCCAATTCTGAATCGGGTGCTATATGTTCAAGTTCTTTTAAAATGGCTCCTTTATTGATAAAGGTTACCTCCTCGGCCAGAGTCATTTTTAGTTTTTGAGAACCATTACTCTTATCTTCAATATGAAGAAAGTGGGAGTTTTGATAACTTTTTATTAGGACGACAATTATTCCTACAGCGAGTCCCAATCCAATCCCAATGAGAAGATCCGTGAATATAATCCCTAAAACAGTGATTATAAATGGAACAAACTGTTTCCAGCCTTGCTTGTATATACTCACAAATAAGGCCGGTTTGGCCAATTTGTATCCTACGATAAATAGGACAGCGGCTAACACAGACAGTGGTATTTTGTTGAGTAAGGTAGGGATGATTAGAACCGAAATTAGCAGTAAAAAACCATGTACAATGGCCGAGGTTTTGGTTCGTCCTCCAGATTGGATATTGGCCGAACTGCGCACAATAACTTGTGTAATGGGTAACCCGCCAATAAGTCCAGAAATCACATTACCTGTTCCTTGAGCTATTAATTCTTTGTTGGTTGGGGTCACTCGTTTTCTAGGGTCTAATTTATCTGTAGCTTCAACACATAATAGCGTTTCTAAACTCGCCACCAATGCAATGGTAAAAGCAGTTACCCAAATTTGTGGATTGGTAATCTGATCGAAATTTGGAGCGCTAAATTGCCCAATAAAAGAGGAGAAGTCCTCTGGCACAGGTACGCTCACAAGCATGCTTTGATCGACTGCCCATGTGGAATTGTTTTGTGTTAAAATATAATAGATAATTCCGACAGCCACAGCTACAACTGGACCTTGTATAATTTGAAACACTTTGTAGGATTTGGATAGCCAAACATTCCAAATAATAAGGATGGCCAACCCAATACAAGCTATTAGTGTAGCACCAGGGCTAATATAATTGAACATTTCTGCAAAACCAGCTCCGTCGGCCAAAGTCTTATCATAACCAAAAAAGTATGGAATTTGTTTGATGACAATAATGATCCCTATACCAGTGAGCATTCCTTTAATGACAGAGGATGGGAAATAATATCCAATGACGCCTGCTTTGAGAATTCCGAATCCAACTTGGATCAGACCGCCTAAAACGACAGCCAGTAAGAAATTCTCGAAACTTCCTAGAGTACTTATTGCTGCTAGAACTATTGCTGCAAGTCCTGCTGCTGGGCCGCTAACTCCAATAGCCGAACCACTGATAGCTCCAACAACAATTCCGCCAACAATTCCTGCAATTAGTCCAGAGAATAGTGGCGCACCACTTGCCAATGCGATACCCAAACAAAGTGGAAGGGCTACAAAAAATACGACTATACTTGCTGGGATATCAGCTTTTAAATTTTTTAATGGATGTAAATGATTCATTTTTAAAAATGGTTAATTTGTGTTTTTATTTTTTTTTGGTGAGTGGCCCTCAAGTTTATGAAAGCCCTAGACTGGTATATAAAAATACCGCGCTGAAGTTTAGGCAATAGATTCGGGAGGGGGTAGCACAATTTCCATGAAAACAGATTCATGTTGTTGTGTCAAGTGCAGTTTCATTAAATCTGAAAAAACTATGTATGAACCAACCCAATAGAGTTTCTGCTGTTGTTGATTCTTTTTTTCAAAAGGATTTTCATTGGATTCAGAGGGTTCATTTTCTTTGTTACTGTCATTAAAATCGCTCAATTCTAATAGCGCGATCGCGTCTATATCTAAAACCATATCAATGAGTCGTGAAGCGGGTTGGATCACAACACTCATCAAAACGAAAGTCGAAACCAAAAGGCATATTTTTTGACTGCTATAGAATTGGCTGAATGTCATGTTAATGTTTTGAAAACTAAATTATTATAAAATCTAATGATATTATTTTGCCCCTTATCACAATCGGTTAGAGCGGGTAGATGTTCAGCAAAAAATCGTTGATTATGAGCCCCTTCTATGACGGTAGAGACCAACATGTGCGGAAATTCAAAATCAGCGTTGTATTCTAAAATAAAATTACTCACTCTTTGAACAACTTGCTTGTAAGTTTTAAAAAATCCTTTTTCATTTTCGACATCAACATCAACATTATGGTAGGCTTTAGACGATTCTGTAACAATAATTTTGTTCAACAGGATTTCGTTGATGTATGAAAAATTACTGTCTTGTTTGACCTCGCTAACTAACATTTTGATGGCAGTTTTAATTTTACTTTCAGCACAGGTCATATTATTAGTCCCTACAACGATTCTATAATCCATCCAACTCCAATACCAATTGACCAAATATATGAGAAGGGTATGTTTGTTAGAAAAATATCTATAAACGGAGCTTTCATTTGAACCGATAGCAATGCCAAGTTTTTTGAATGTGAAACTCTCAAAACCCAAATCGACAATCAGTTCTATACTTTTAGAGATAATTTGTCTACCAAGTTCTGAAGACTCAGGGTCTTTGGTGTAAAGACTGGGGCTTACTTTTATTTGAAGATTGAGTTTGTACATAGTTACAGTTGCAAATATAATAGTAATACTATTAATGAATGAATATTTTAACTAAAATTTAAAATTTAAGGTTAAACTTGCTTGGCCTAATTTTCCCCTTTATTACGTCAATTGGCCGTTCATTACATGATGCTTGTATGAATGCAGAACTCGGTTTAAATTTATATCATAAAGTTTTCATAATTTATAGAATTTGACTTAGTCCCCTGGGGGTGTCTTAACTCAAGACACCCTCTTTTTTATTGTTTATTGTAATTATTAGTTGCTTCATTTCTTCACAAATTTTTCCGTTTATTACGTCAATTGGCCGTTTGTTACATGACTCTTTTTTTTAAGTTTTTTCTGCTGTACTTTAGAAGTGTAATTAAATATCTTATTACAAGTTAAATTGGTTAATTGGTAAGGCATCGCTTTTTTGCGGTGCCTTGCTTTTTTAGCCATATCAAAAAAGTAATTAAAAGTACCATCAATGTAATTAATACGTTTTCAGAATTTTTGGATTTGTTCATTCATACTGATTGTATAAAACATGTGTCGATGGTATAAAACTTGTTTGGTTTAATTAATTTCGTCAAGTTCTGTCAAATCTGTCATCATTATTTAAATTAGATGAATCTAGAAGGTGCAAGTATATTCTTATATTTAGACTTATATTTATTGTCACAATGACATCTTATATTGAATAGCACAACAAGATTCTACTGTTGTTGTATAGGTGCTTTTTTTAAGTGTTGTTGCTTTTTTGTTTAAAATTTGTATTTTGCAGACGCACAATTTACACAATTTAAACACAATTAATTTTGAAATTATATCAGGTTCTATTTTGTTTGATTTATTTGCCCCTCTTTGCCCAAGAGCATCCTCCTGTAATGACCTATTCTCCTGATATCTATCAAGCCGAAAATCAAAATTGGGGAATTACCCAAACAGACAATCAATCCATGTATTTCGCCAATAATTCTGGTCTTTTAGAATTTAATGGTTCAAAGTGGACATTATATCCTGTTCCTGATAATTCGATTGTCCGATCGGTTCAAGCCAGTAACGATAAAGTCTATACAGGGAGCTATATGGACTTTGGGGTTTGGACTAGAAACAACTACGGTATTCTAACCTATAAATCCTTAACTCAAGATTTAAAGATTGATGTCTTAGAAGAAGAGCAATTTTGGAACATCGAAATTTTAGACAACTGGTTGATTTTTCAATCTCTTTCTAGGATTTATTTAGTTGATATTCAATCAAAAGTGGTTAAAATCATCGAATCTGATGAAGAGATTTGGAACCTGTTTAATATCGATGGGATGATATACTTCGCAGAGAAGAATAAGGGAATTTTTAAAATTGTTAATGGTCAAGTCGTGATGGTTTCTAAGGATGAGCCATTAATTTCATCCAAATTGGTTGGGATGTCAATATTTCAAGATATTCCAGTTTTTATCACATCAAACGAAGGTCTATTTTATGTTGAAAATGGAAAAGCAAAACAATGGCAATTTGATAATAAAATCAATTTACAAGGTATTACGATCTATTCTGCCTTTCAATTAAAGGACGAGAGTCTTATTTTAGGAACTATTTCTAATGGCCTATTCCACATTTCGCCGAACGGGCAATTAATTTACAATTTGGATTACGAAAAGGGCCTAACCAATAATACGATTTTGTCAATCTATCAAGACCAAAAAAATAATTTATGGCTAGGGTTGGACATTGGAATTAGCCATGTTAATTTATCTTCAAGATTTCGGGTTTATAATGACGCTACTGGTCAAATAGGGACAGTTTATGCCTCTGTAGTTTATGAAGATAATCTTTACTTGGGAACCAATCAAGGATTGTTTTTCAAGCCTCGAAATGAATATGGAGACTTTAAATTTGTTGAAGGTACAAGCGGTCAAGTTTGGGCCTTAAACGTATTAGATGATTTACTTTTTTGCGGGCATGATTTAGGTACTTTTGTAATCCAGGATAATCAAATTAAGTCTAAGTTAACAAATGCCTCTGGGACTTGGGGTTTTAAAGCGATCCCAGGCGAAGACATGATTCTACAAGGAAACTATAAGGGATTGCATATTCTAAATAAAACACCCAAAGGACAATGGGACTATCGAAATAAGATTGAGGGCTTTGACATATCTAGTCGTTTTTTTCAAATCATTGACAATCAAGTTTATGTAAATCATGAATTGAGGGGGTTATATAAACTAGATGTCACAAACGACTATACATCAATACAATCTAAGGATACTATAAATTCAATAAATAAAGGCAGTGGTTCCAATTTTATTAAACTGTTGAATAATTATTATTACGCCTCATCAAACGGTTTTTATCAATTAAATTTTGGTACTCAAAAATTTTCAGAGTCCAAAACAATGGCAGAAATCTTTGAAAATTTCAAAACTACCACCACGTTATTAGATGTCAAGTCTACTGAAAACTTAAAATGGTGTTTTGCCGACAATAACATACTTATTTTGTCACCAGGAAGTGTAACCGACAAACCTAATGTCGAACAAATCCCAGTATCTATTTTAAACTTTAAAAATGTAGTAACTGGATTTGAGAACCTGACCAAAATTGGAGAAAATGATTATTTGTTAGGCTCCTCTAATGGCTATTATGTTCTGAAAAATGATATTCCAAATTTTGATTATCGACAAACTATTAATATTAATTTGGCTAAATCAAATTATAAAAATGAAGAAAAAACGCTTTTAAATTTTGATCAACCACCAAGTCTTAATTACAACAACAATAATCTTCAATTTGAGTACAGCATACCTCATTTTGGAAACACCGTAGATATTAAATATTCTCAAATGCTCGAGGGCTGGTCTGAAGGCTGGTCTGATTGGCAAACCAATACAACACAAATCTTTGAAAATTTACCTTATGGAAAATATCGATTCAAAGTTAAGGGTAAAATTGGCAATACAGAAACATTGAACATTGCCACTTTTCCAGTAATCATAAAAAGGCCATGGTACTTATCTTCAATTGCCATAGCGACTTATGTAATTTTGCTGATTGTAATTTCTGTTATTATACACAACATATATAGACGGTATTACAAACGTCAACAAATGCGATTACTTCATAAGTCACAAAAAGAAATGGCTTTAAATGAACTTGAAAATAGTCAAAAATTAATGCGTCTAAAAAACGAAAAGCTTGAATTTGAAATTGACAGTAAAAACAGAGAATTGGCTATTTCAACCATGAGTTTAATAAAAAAGAATGAGTTTTTAAACAATATTAAATCTGAACTCAAAGCTCAAAATACCGTTCAAAATTTAAACAAAGTCATAGCAATAATCGATAACAACCTAAATAATACGGATGATTGGAAATTATTCAAAGAAGCTTTCGATAATGCAGATAAAGACTTTTTAAAGCTAGTTAAAGAAAAGCATTCAAACCTGACGCCCAACGATTTAAAACTATGCGCTTATCTCCGACTCAATTTATCTTCAAAAGAGATAGCTCCGCTACTTAATATATCACCAAGAAGCGTAGAGGTAAAGCGATATCGTTTGAGAAAGAAAATGAATTTGCCTCCAAAGTCTAGTTTAACAAACTATATTCTTGATATGTAAGACCTGATTGCATCTCTAAAACCTATACACTACCCCAACATAGCTACTAAATTTTACTACAATTGTGCTTTGGATTTTTGTGAATGCCCTTTAATTTCTATCATAAAATTTAAAAATTAACCCCTTTGATATAATTTTTTATCGCGTGTATAATTTTTGTTGCGGTTAATTTTTCAACCCCTACAGTTTGTTGTGATATTTTTAACAAAAACAAACAAACCAAATTTTATGAAAAAAATATTTTCTTCAATGTTGCTGACAATTTTGTGTGCTTCTTTTGCAGTTGCGCAAACGATTTCAGTATCAGGAACAGTAAAATCAAGTGTTGACGGTTTGCCTCTACCGGGGGTAAATGTGGTCGTTAAAAACACGAGTAACGGAGCTGTTACTGATTTTGATGGGAATTTCTCTCTATCAAATGTAGCTTCAGATGCAACTGTTGTTTTCACTTACGTAGGTTTCAAAACAGCAGAATTACCCGCTAGTGCAAACATGCAAGTAACCATGGACGAAGACAATGAATCTCTTGATGAAGTTGTATTAATCGGATATGGTTCAAAAAGTAGAAAAGATCTAACAGGCTCTGTTTCTATGGTAAAATCCGAAACAATAGAAAAGCTTAAACCCGTTGATGTGGCACAAGCTTTACAAGGTCGCTCGACAGGTGTTTCTGTAACGACAGCTTCTGGATCACCAGGTAGCGGTTTTCGTGTATTGATTCGCGGTGTGAGCAGTAACTCAGACAATGATCCTCTTGTTGTTGTTGATGGATACATCGCTTCAATGAATAGTGTGAATCCTGACGATATTGAGTCCCTCACTGTATTAAAAGATGCGCAAGCTGCCATTTACGGAATCGAAGGCGCGAACGGTGTAATTTTAGTCACCACCAAAAAAGGGTCTAAAAATACAGCACCAAAAGTATCTTACAATGCCTACACTGGTATTCAAGAAACAACAAAGAAATTATCTCTTTTAAATAATGTGGAGTACGCTGCTTTACTAAATGAAAGTTATGCAGCCAACGGCGAATCTTTGCCCTTTCCAAACCTTAACAATCTAGACAATAACACTAATTGGCAAGACAACTTATTTGATGAAGCCATGATCACCAATCATAACATCAGTCTTTCTGGAGGAACTGACAGCGTGACCTATTACCTTGGTGCCTCTCAATTAGACCAAGAAGGAATTATTGCTAGTGATAAATCAAATTTTAAAAGAAACAACGTCAAGCTAAGCTTAGGAATTGATGTCAATGAAAAGATAAAAACTACGCTAAATCTTAATTATTTTGCCAACGAACGGCAAATAATTAATGAGTCTGGATTAGGTTCTGTACTTTTTAATGCCATAAGCTATTCGCCGTTGTATGCGCTAGACCAAGAAGATTTAACAGGTGCTTTTGGTAATGAAATTATCAATCCTTTTTCTCAAATTCGAGACACCTATAATTCTTACTTTGGAAATAGTATTGAAGGAAACTTTCAAATAGAGTATAAGGTTTTAGAGGGTCTTACTGCAACTACTAGAATGGGTTTTAAAACTTATGACGATAAAGCCAAATCATTTTCTCCGATAGTCAATTATGGCGCAGGTAAAGTCTTTAATACAGATAGAAGCACTGTTAGTCAGTCTAAGAGAGAGAATAACTCCTACACTTGGGATACATTTGTAAATTACAAAAAAACCTTATTCGACGATCACAATGCTGAACTAACTGTCGGTATGGCTGTAACCAAAGACTGGGGAGATGGATTATTTGCAACCGGTTATGATGTTCCTAACAACTCATGGGCATTTGCAGATATTGCGCTTACCACAGGAACAAATGATGCAAAAGAAAACGGATCTTACACATACGATAATAGGCTGCTTTCTTATTTCACACGATTACAGTACGACTATAAAGGTAAATATTTATTATCCGCTATGTTGCGTAGAGATGCCTCATCAGCTTTTGATCAAGAATTCAGAGTAGATTATTTTAAATCCCTAACTGCAGGTTGGAAAGTTTCAGATGAAAACTTTATGCAAAATATCAGTTTTGTCGACTTCTTAAAATTGAGAGCGAGTTACGGGACATTAGGTAACTTAGTAGGCAGTGATTTGTATCGTGCTTCCTTAAGCGGAGAAGCAACTTATGTGTTTGATGGAGTCCTAACAAATGGTACTGCTCTCGGACCACTTCCAAATCCAGTAGCATCTTGGGAAACAGCTGAAAAACTAGACATTGGATTAGATGCTACATTATTTGATAATAAATTAGAGATTGTAGCCGATTATTTTGTAGAAGATCGAGTTGATCTTCTCATTCCTGGACTACCATTTTCTGGAATTTTGGGAGCAACTGCGCCAGGCTCTGGGACACCAGTTGTTAACGCTGGAACAACCCGAACTAAAGGGGTAGAACTTCTGTTGAATTATAACGGAGATATTGGAGATGATTTTAACTACAACTTAGGATTCAATGCCACAAAGTTGGAAGGAGAAGTCATATCAATTAATGGCGATGTAGCTTTAGAAGGAGGTTCTTTTGGAATCGGCCAATTGGCACCATCTAGAATGGAGGTTGGACAACCAATAGGCTACTTTTACGGCTTAAAAACGGATGGCATTTTTCAAACCCAAGACGAAGTTGATGCTCACCCATCTCAAGCAGGTTTAGGTAAT
>JBMHDM010000025.1:0-34791 GCA_049889395.1 Flavobacteriaceae bacterium | reverse complement strand
CCATTTTTTTAAAAATTTACTTTGGAGAAACTAAAATTGCATTATATTTGCAGTCGCATTATGCGGGGTACCTTAGCTCAGTTGGTAGAGCAACGGACTGAAAATCCGTGTGTCCCTGGTTCGATTCCTGGAGGTACCACTTAAAAAGTCTGTAATCCTTTATAAACAAAGAGATTGCAGGCTTTTTTGTTTTTGAGGGTGCTTGACAGGGTGCTAATAATGAACTTTAGTAGAAAACTTTTTGTTTGCTTAATAAATATACGAAAACTTACAGGCACTGGCAAGATGTAAGCTGTTAAGTTTTAATAATAAACAACTTTTAGAATCCTAAAACTTTTTTGCTTTAACATTTCAATTTAATTTTCTGCCAAATAAAAGGTAGGGGGTACTAAAAAAAACAGCTTCAAATACCCTTCATTATCAAAAGGTTCATCTTGAGATATAGCCTCTTTTAAAATTTTGTATTTACCTATCAAAAAGGTTATAAGGGAATGAAATAGTAAAAAATCGCTCAACCTCTTTATTCATAAGGCTTAACATACATTTAATAACAAATGAGTTTCTAACACAAAAAGCACCTTTTATGGAGTAAAAACGTCATTTGAAGCAAAACGCACGTTATTAAGCATTTTTTAGACAAAATCTGACCCAAGCACAAAATCGGTTTACCCTTCAAAAAGGTCATACGTGCGCATAGAGGCTAACAAAACATAAAAAATCATCTATATTTTGCTATTTTAAAATGCTTAATTTTGGGGTTTAGAGGTACATCTTCCCTCTTTGGCTCTTGTTTATGAATAAAAAAGACATTTTAACAGATTTTTGCATACATCTTTTGTTGCTCGGAGATGAATTTCGTGATGCAGAATTACATTTCTTTGACAAAAAAGATAAAAGCGTTTTAACTTATCAAGATTTTGTAGATACCATTAATAAGTTTTTGAATGTAGAGGATTTTCTTTGGGATACTGATATAGATAAACCTATTTCAAAAATTAGTTCGTTATATGATTTAATAACTGATAAAGAAATTGAGTTTTTACAAGATTTTATATACAAAGAGTTTAGTTTTGGTTATCCAAATGAAATTAATGAAGATGGTTTTGCTTGGGGAGAGACTCATAAGTTAAACTTATCAATTCAAGATATTATTTCTTTTTTTAATGATTATTTGGACTTACGAAGTGTAAATCCTAATAGTTACATTAGTTATTATCAGCAATTTCTTAATCATTTACAAAAACAAATCAACAGTACTATATCAGCAACAAAATTTAAAATAGATAATTTTTACAAAAACAAAAATAGTATTGATACTGGTTTATATTCTGAACTAAAGGACAATCTTGAGTCCGAATTGAAAGCTAAATTGTTAGAATCTACACAAAGCACCATTTTCCAACTTCAAGGTGGCTTTGACGATTTTGGTTTTATATTCAACTATGGAGATACATTAAAAACAATTTTAGAACTACACAGTCCGCTACACTCCAAACTCAATTTAAAAATTGACCCAAAGCAATACTTTACATTGATAGAATATGAGTATTATAGATTCAAAATTGAAGGTAAAAAAACAACTACCAAAACCGAAAACCAAAAGGAACTTAAAAAAGAATTTGAGTTGTTGAAAGAAAATAATTCAAAGCTGGTAGAGTTTTTAAAAGCTAAAAAATTTGATAACCGTGAAGTTGAAATTATCATTAACTGCTTTTCTTTCAATAAATTCAACTCGCTTAATATTAGACACATTAGAAGTCTTTCAAACATAAATTATTTTGGTTTGTTTTATCTATTTTATCGGTTTGACTTTTTAAAACAAGAGCTTGATTTAGTGTTAGATGTTCAAAACGATTTTCTTAAAGCACCATTAATTGAAAAATCTGATTTGATAGATAAAAATATGTATTTCAAATATTACAAGCATTCAGAAGATATTGTGCCTCACAATCAAGTGCATCATAAAGACTTTCCTTTTAAGCAGATAAAACCGCTCTTAAATAAAATTAAAAAAGAACTTCATATTGATTTAAAAAAGTTAAATATTCCTCCAAGTGTTAAAAATATTTAGAGGATATTTAATCAATTCTACCTTTCCAAAATACCTCTAATACCTTTTCGTGCCTTTGCGTCAGCAATTACAACGAAGTAGTTGTGTAATATTTTTTTAGATGGAAAGAACGATACAAATGCATGATATGAGTCCAGACTCGTTAATGCAAATGTTGAAAAAACTCTTAAAAGAAGAGTTTAAACAACTAATTCAGAGCTTGAAAACGAATGAACCTGACGAGTATTTAACACGTAATGAGGCAGCGGAATTTTTGAAAATTTCAAAAACAACACTTTGGAATTTAGATAAAACGCAAGTCTTACCTGCTATACGTCTCAACGGTAAAGTACTTTATTTAAAAAGTCAATTACTCGATTTTAAAAACAGAGCTTAAGTTTATTTAAGCGATTCCCCACATTTTTTAACCAAATGCAAGGCGGTATTTCTATACTGTATAAAATCGTCTTGTCTTTATTTAAAATAACGAAAATGACAATTACAATCATACATATACAAGTGAATCAAAGATACTCAAACGAAAAAAGTATAATCGTATTAATTACTTCAGTTTCGATTAACTGTGGCTCAATTATTAAACGATTACGTATAATCAAATTAACATTTTAAGTATAAAATGAAGCCATTAGATAAAAACATAATTGGTATAGGAGAAGTAAGAGGCTTTGATTTTACCCAAATACAGCAATCAAATACAGCGTATCTCTATGAAGTAGATACTGGGGACTCAATTTATTACGAAGTCTTTAAAAAAACACAACGCCCAAACTCAAAACGTCATTGTTTCCCTACATCTAAAGCATTTGGTAGATGGGCATGGACATTTGGCTCACTTGAAAATGCCATAGAAAAGTTTAACCAATTAAGCGAAGAAAATGATTAGCTGTTTCAATCACATAAAAGACCCTATTCCTATTGATGAAATAGATGTTTATGAGTTTATGGAGCGGATTAAATCGCCAAACAAACCTACGCTTGATTTAATTGAGCAGGCACGGTTTTATCATAGTCAAAACAAAGAAGAATATGATAAACTAAAAGAGCAACTACCGTGTTTTACATTAAATTTCAGCTTTAGTGATAGAAAACTCAATAAGAATATTAAAGCCCCTACAGGTCTTATTTATTTGGACGTAGATGGTAGTACGGATATTGATTTAACTAACGATTACATATTTGCATCATGGTTATCATTGTCAAATACTGGTATAGGTGTATTAGTAAAAGTCGAAAATTTAACGTTAGATAATTTTAAATACACTTATCTGGCTATAGCGGAGCAATTAAACATAAATGCAGATGCAGGGGCTATTAAAGCAACTCAATATAACGTACATAGCTATGATAAAAACCTATACTTTAATGAAGATTCTTTTACTTGGATATGTGATACTACTAATGATACTCAAACTAATTTTACCCATAAAACACCTATACTAAATAGAAGAAAGAAGAGAGAGGATAAAGATGTTTTGGGGGTAAATTACCAAATCCGCTACAATAATTACGATGAAGTGGACTTTGATGGAGCGAAGTATTTATGTTTTAGAGAAGTAAAAAAGTTAATGGCTTCTGTATTTGTACCTAAAGTAATTAAAAGAAGTAAGCGAAATTCTATTTTATCGGCTATTGCTAATCAAACAAGAGCGTTAAATATAGATATACCTTACAATTCTTTAAAGTTCTTTATAGAAAGTGTAAATATGTATAACTGCGTACCATCATTAAAAGATGATGAAGTGAACGCTATTGTTAGAAAAGCTATGAGCAAAAAAGAATTAACTTTAAGTTTAAATAGCCCAAGACGGTTTTTGTTTAATCCTGCATTTAATTTATCTCACAAAGAGAAAATGGAAATTGTAAATCCTATAAATGGCGAGATACGTTCTGAAAAAACGATAAACAAAATTAGAACGTTTTTTTTGAATTGGGATGTAGCCGAATTAGGTAAACTTACTCAAAAGGCACTTATAAAAGTATCGGGATTAAGTAGAGGCACTATCGAAAAGTACTATAAATTGTTTGAAGAAGAAAGAATACTAATAAATCAGCAATACAAAAAACTAAAAACAAGCTGATTTACCTATACACAGTAAACAAATCGGCATACTTTACGTAAAAATGAACCCATTATATCAAACAGAAAATAATCGAGCTATTTTGGTAGTTGTGCAGAACTTGCGCATGAATTAACTAAAACTGACCCACGAAAAATAAGTTAATGAATTTTTCAAATTTTTAAACATAAGATACCATAAAAGCATATTACCTTTTCCAAGAACTTATATAAAATTAGAGCTATTGTAGCCCACAATACAACCCATTTTTAAAACTTTCGATTAACCGCCAAAAAAGTATTAAAAAGTTAATTACAATTTCATGGGTCAAAAGTTAGTAATCCCTTTGTTAATATAATATTTCGCATATTAACTAAAACAACGCCACATTAAAATCATCAAAGGAGTTTTCGTCTTTTTGCGCCTAAATCTCAATTTCAGTCAAATAGCCTACTTCAAGGTATTTTTTAGCCAAATCTTAACGACATAACAAAATAGTTACAACAGACAAAAAAGCATACGCCTATTACATTTGTTTTTGACAGCAATTTATGTGCTTTTTCGACTATCAAAAAATACTCATTTTATGGGTTCTGAAGACGGAGTTAACACTCTCAATGTTTTTCATCCTGAAATGAATAATAATAACCTTTTTCAAACCCACCTCCGAACCGCTCTTTTATAATCCAAATATTCTTCTTTATGTTTAGATTCTAAATACTGTTCTTCTAATCGAATTTGGACAGAAATACTGTAAGAACAAAGTATTGTAATACAAAGTGTAATAGCGTTTGGTAATATTAAGAAAAAACCAACCGCAGAAACTACTAATCCAAAAAATACAGGATTGCGAGAATACCTAAAAAACCCTGTTTTTATGAGTGCTGTCTTTTCTTCATTGTCTATCCCAATTCGCCACGAGGTTTTCATATTAGATTGTGCAATAACAATCCAAATAAAAGCAATAGCCGACAGAACTACTCCTGCTATTTTCAACCACGTGTGAGTATTTAAAAATTGAATTGGCGAAGTATATTGATAAAAGGAATTGCCCAAGCAGAACAAGATAACTACAAGTAAGTCAAACAATATCAGTAAGGCAAAGACTTGCTTATTGATGCTCTGTATTGAACCATCGCTTTTAAGTTTCAACGGATTTACGCCTGTCTTTTTGTAGAGCCAAAGTAAACGATAAACGCCTATCACTCCGTAAAATAATGCAACTCCAATTATCAATAATATTTTCATCATTTCTCTAATTATTTTGATTGCAAATTTAGGTTTCAATCCCTGCAACCTAATTGCAAAGTTTAGTGTTCATCTTCTCTACCAAACGGATTTATCATAATGCCAACAGTAAATACAAAACCATCAGTAGGGGCATAGATTTCCGCAAATTGTGGGTTCTGATGTGGTGGCAAAGTTTCTGGAGAAAATCGGCTTTGCCTACGGTCTGTAAAATTCTCAAAATTGATGTATGGACTTCCCCATTTGAAATGCTTTTGAACTAACAGCCCCATTGTAAAGAAATCTTGTGTTTGGTCGCCTGAACTTAACCTTTGACTACCTGTATAATAAGTTTCATAACCAATACGCCATTTATCATTTTCATACATTAAAACGCTTCCTGCCTGATGTTTTGGTGTTAATGTCTTTTGTGGATTGTTGGGTAAATAATTCAACGTAGTGTTAATAAAGGCATAGTTTAGAAACCACCTAAAATCATCATAGGTAAATTTAATATTAGTTTCTGCGCCTCTACTTAAAACCGCACCATCGGCATTATCAAAAAGAAATGTGCCATTAGATTGTTCATTTAGTAATAGAGCATTATCAATGCTTGTTAGATAAAAAAGTTGATTGATTGAAAAACGTATATCATCAGAAATCCTGCCTTTGTAATTAAAATCTATGTTTGCACCATAAGAACGTTCAGCACTCAAATTATCTTCATTAATCGGTAAAATGTTTTGAAAATTCAAAGTAGCTGCTTCTTCTGTAAACATATCAGGAATTTTATAGCCCAATCCACCACCTAAACGACTTGAAAAATGGCTATTGGCTTTCCATAGCAAAGAGATACGAGGCAATGGGAATACGTCCCAATTTGGAACAAAATCGGTTCTAAAACCTGATTCTAAAATAAATTTGTCGGATAGGTCAGTAGTATTATTGATAAACGCTCCAAAGGTTATATTATCCTGATTTCGTGGTGTAGAACTGTCTTTTTCTTTAAATGAATTGCTGTAAAAGTTACCTCCAAAAATCCAATCGGTTTTTTCTTTTTGAATGGTATAGTTTGCTTCGGTAAATACATCCCATTGCTTACCTGAAAACAGAACATCAGGGGTGTTTAATTCTCTGTCAAAATACGATACACTATTTTTGATTTGAAACGCTTTTGAATCGTTTATTTCATTTTCATAAACTATCTGTGTGCTAATTCGTGTTGAGATATTTTCTTCGGAATATTGATGAATATCGTTTGCACCATCCCTGATGGCAATAATATCGCCTCCCTCTCTTTTGTCAAACGTACCATTCACGCCTAACCAAAGTGCTTCATTCTCCGATGGATAGTAAAATAGTTTGGGATTAAATGAAATGGTCTTGGTTTCAGGTAAATTACTAAAATCGTCATCGTCAGGGTCATATAGGCTTTGATAATGCCCTGAACCATATAACGTATAACCAAACTTGTTTTTTCGTTTACTATAAAAAACATTGACTGTCCTTCCTCCTACGTGTGTTTGGGCAAGTTGAATATCTAATTTTGGTTCTTCGTCAGGTGTTTTTGAAACCAAGTTTACCAATCCTGCAATAGCACCACCACCGTACAAAGTGGAGGCACTTCCTTTGATGATTTCAAATTGGTCAAGGTCTAAAGGTGGGATTTGGTTAATACTCAATCCTCCTGAAAATCCACCAAAAAGAGGGAAACCATCTTTTAAAATTTGGGTATATCTACCATCCAATCCCTGAATACGAATACTACTATTTACACTACTTAAAGAAGTTTGTTGTATTTGAATACCTGTACTCTCACGCAGTACCATAGAAATATTGGAAGCATTCATTATGGCTTTTTCGCCTAATTCTTCTGCTCCTATAAACTCTACTCGTGTAGGGATTCTTTTTATAGTTCTTGTACTTCGAGTGGATTGGATAACAACACCCTCTAATTCCATACCACCTTCGTGCATTATATAAGTTTTCAAAGGTGTAGATTCGGTTACTTGTATGGTATCTATTATGGTTTCAAATCCGACAAAAGAAATGGTAATCTCTTGTTCTCCCAAAGGCACATTTTCTATTACTGCTAATCCCTCATAATTGGTTATTGCTCCTATTTTTAGGGCTTCAAAATAGGCAGTTGCACCGATTAAAGGCTCGTTGGTTTCTTCTTCGATTATTTTTACTGTTACTGTGGTGTTTTGTGCATAAACTGATGCACTTAATAATAGGCATAGTACAATGCCAAATATTGTTTTGTTCATTCAAATAAATTATGTGATTGTTAAATTGCTTTTGATTAGGACAAGGCATACTTATCCCAAGAACAGATTATTTAACCAACGGCAGGAGGATGCCAAATAGTAGTGATGTAACCTTGCGAAAAATTGGTTTCATACCTGAAAGTATGAGTAGTAACAGAGGGATTAAAATTTTCATCTTCAAAAACTAAAACATCAAAAGGAATAGCAATGCCACAACACGCACACGTACAAAAAGGGGTGCAACCATCGCCTGAATGGTCGCTGTGATTCTCTGCCTGAATGCTATTAACAGTTTCATTCACTCTATCAGAACAGGGAACAGATGATAGAGCCAATGTCAGAAAAACAAATATGAATGTTACTAATTTCACAAAGCAAATTTACAATTTATTCAATGCAACTCAACTGCAAAGTTTAGTTATTGCAATTTGCACATAATCCTTTGATAACCATATTTGCCTGATTCATTTTGAAATTAGCAGGTAGATCTATGGTTGGAATATTAAGCGTAGTTAAACAAAATGTATTTTCGCATTGGGTACAATGAAAATGGTAGTGCAAATCCTGTAATTCACAATTACAACTTTCTAAACATAAGGCATATTTTGTAACGCCTGTACCATCTTCAATACTGTGAATTATTTTATTTTCTTCAAAAGTCTTTAGTGTACGAAACAAGGTGCTTTTATCTGCATAACTCAATCCGTTTTCCAAGTCTTTTAAAGAAACTGCTTTGGTTTGTTCTGTGAAAAACTGCAATACCAACAATCGCATTGCTGTTGGCTTTACGGATTTGTCTTTTAATTGTGATTCTATTTTGTTCATTCTATTACTTCTTTAATACTCCCACATTTCAACATTTTATCTCCAAAATACGGATTTAAAACCTGTTCTTCTTTACTTAACCAAGATGCGCCATTGTTATTATCTGCCATAGGGCAAAATTGAACAAATAATTTGTCATCAATTTTATCAAAATTTCTGACCATTTCAATAAGTTTATCTGAAATTATTTGAAACTGTTTGCGCTGATGTTCTAAACTCACATTTTTATTAATGCCTTTAGATGTTTTATGTAAAATAGACCAATAATTATGTATTTGTTCTCTTTGGTTTACAGGAATTTCATCTAATACTTTTCTAAAGGCTTCGCTCTTACTTGAAGCCAAAGTAACGTCTGATTGTATTAGTGCATCTTTAAGGTCTATATAAGCATTTATAACAGGCTGAAATGACTTTTCTACATCACTACTGAAATCTATTTTTTCAGTCATTTTATCCATTGTATGTCCTTCGTGCCCTGTCATTGTTTTTCCGCCATCTTTATTCATCATAGATTTTTTACCCTGTAATTGTGCCGAAGCATCTACGGTAAATGTGCCGTTGGTTACTATTTCATCACCGCTTTTAAGCCCATCAATAACTTCATATTCTTTTCCTAATTGTTTGCCTATTGTAATTTCTTTCATTTCAAAAATTGGCTCGTTAGGATTTGTTTTTAGATACACAACAGAGCGTTCGCCTGTCCATAATATTGCTGATGAAGGAATCATTAAACGTTTTGATTGATTTGTTAATGTGTTTTCAACTAAACCTTCTACGAACATTCCTGTTTTAAATTCACGATTTTTGTTATTTAAAACCACACGAAGTTTTACCGTTCTTGTTGCTGAATTTAATGTTGGCTCAATAAAATCTATTTTCTTTTTAAATTCTTTATTAGGATGGGCATTAGTAGTTACAGTAATATTCTGCCCTTTTTTGAATAATTCTATTTGATTTTCATAGACATCAAACAACGCCCAAACAGTATTTAAGTTTGTGATTTTTAATAAGGCTTGCCCTTGCTTTACATAGTCGCCTTGTTCTACTAATTTTTCTGAAACTGTACCTGAAACCGTTGCGTATATTGGAACGTTTTGTTTTACTTTTCCTGACGCTTCAATTTGATTGATCTGCGCATCTGTAATCTTCCACAGTTTCAATTTATTGCGAACTGCTTTGTATAATGCAGGTTGTGATTCTTTTAAAGATGAAGCAGTAATTAACTCTTGTTGTGCCGAAAATAATTCAGGCGAATAGATGGTTGCTAATAGTTGCCCTTTTCTTATTTCTTCCCCAACAGAACTAATATTTAAGCGTTCAATTCTTCCTGAAAAATAACTTACTTGAACCACATTAGCATCTTCATTTTCTACAATCTTTCCTGATAACTTTACAGTAGCATTATTACTTGAACTATTACCAACTACCGAAGTTTGAACATTAGCCAAAGCCATTGCATTCTTGGTTAGTTTAAATTCGTTAGGACTTAAACCATCTGCTCCTGCTTCGGCAGGTATTAAGTCCATTCCACAAATAGGGCAATCGCCTGCTTCGGGTTGCATAATTTGTGGATGCATAGAACACGTCCACATTTGGTTTTCCGAAGTCATTTCAGAATGGTTATGCTCTGTTTTTTCATTAGTTGAGTTTCCAAAAAAGAACCATCCTAAAAATAATCCAACTGCTAATATTCCTATGTAAATGATGTATTTTTTCATTTTAAAATATGTTTAATAACATTACTATTGCCATTACAATCATAATGGCGTTTTCAATAAATGTGGCTTCTGTCATTGGCAGTTTTAATGCAGTTCCTAAACAAGCGCATCGTATTGACTTTTTATCTAATAAGGTTTTAGTTACACCAATGGTTGTTATACCCAATACAACAAGCGTTATTATCAAAGCAATTTTAACTTCAAATCGAATTAAGAACATTAACCCTAACGCTGTTTCTATAAATGGATAAATCCATCCATAGGCTGGAACTCGTTTTGCTAAAGGGTCGTACATTCTAAAAGAATCAGGAAATCCTTTTAGGTCTAACATCTTAAAGAAACTAAAAACAATATAGAACAAGCCCATAAAGTCGAGCATAAAGTTGCTCCAACTCCAATTTTTATAATGCAATAATATACTTGCTACTGCTATATAAAAGATGATTAATAAAAGTGGCTTTAGTTGTTGTAATTTGCTTTTTCCTTCTTCTATTTCATAATTTGATGAGTGAACAGAAGCAAACACATTCTTTTGCTCTCTTTCTGTAATCGTATATTTTGAAGATAATGCTTTTTGAAGTTCAGAAACTTCAATATGATTATGCATAGTAATTATTGCTTCTCCTGTTTCAAGATTAACAAAAGCATTAGCAACATCTTCTAAATCATTTAAACTTTTTTCAACAGATGCTTTGCAACTACCACAAGTCATTCCTGTTATTTTATAAGTGTGTTTCATAATTGTTTTTCAATTTTCTATTAACTAAATTCAATGAAAGGCAACACCAACTATTAATGTTGCCCTAATTTTATTCATTAATGAGAATGACCGTCTTTTTTATGGTCTTCGTTTTTTACATAAGCCATCCCGCATTTTGGACATTCTCCTTCTTTATCACTTCCGCTTCCTTCGCAATGCATTGGACATACATATGCAGAAGCATATTCTTTCTTTTCTGCTTGTTCAGTTTTGGTAGATGCATTGTCTTTTTTAGCATCTTTACACGATACAGTTGTTAATATTAAACTTAATACTAACACTCCCAAAATTGTTTTTACTGTCTTCATTTTAAATTGTTTTATAGTTAATATGTGTTGAATTTTAATTGGTTAAATAGTTAATTATTGTTCTTTGCAAATAGTAAGTTTTAATAGATTCTATTTGATTGATTTGAAATTTTAATTGCAACTCTTGGATGTCTAAAACATCGTTAAAATCTATCGTTCCTGTTTCATAACTTTTTACTAAAATAGTTTCAGCATCTTTGGCTTGTTTTAAGTTTTTTGTTTGGGTATTGTAACTTATTCTTGCCGAATTACTTTTTTTAACTGCCTTGTCAAGCATTGTTTCTAAACGGTTTTGCCTGTCCTGTTTTTTGTTGTTTATTTCCTTTTGAAGTAATTCATTCTGTTTTGTTTTTGATTTGTATTTATTGTTGAAAATTGGAATAGAGACACTAACCATAGGCATTAAAATATCTTTTCCGTTATCGCTAAAATTCATATTTGGTCGTTCTGAAACTGCGATATAGTCTAATCCAAATCCAAACATTGGATTGCCTTCTTTTTTATTTAACAATTCAGATTTTTCTACGGATTCGTAAAGTTTATCATACTTCAATAATTCAGGATGTAATGCCAAATTTTCTATGTTAATACCTTCATTTTCAAGTGGCATTATTAGTTCGTCATTTATATAAATCGAATTATCTCTGTTCAACAATTTGTTTAAAACGGTTTGTTCTGCTAACGCATCTTGTTGTAACACTTGTTTGAGTTGTTCTAATTCATTCTGTCGCATCTGTAAGCGCAGTACATCTACTGCTGATGCTTTCCCAACTTCAACAGAGGTTAAGGCTAATTCTTCATAAGTTTTAAGCAATCTTATATTTTCATCTAAAACAGACTGTTTTTTCTTCAACGCATATAAGTTGTAATAGGATTGTGAAATAGAGGCTACCAATTTTCGTTTTGCAATAGAAATATCTTCATAAGTAGCATCAGCCAAAGCACTCATATAATTTTCTCTTGCAGTAATGCTTCCAAAAGAAGGTAGCATTTGTTTTGCAGAAATTTTAAAACGCTGTGCGCCTGTGCGTGTTTCAGGTTCGCTAACAAAATAACCAACACCTATTTGCGTGTTGGGTAATGTATTGACCTCACTAACCTTTTCTTTGGCTACTTGATACTTCAATTCAAAAGTTTGAATTTTAGGATTATTAGCCAATCCTTCCTCAATTAAAACATTTAACTGTTGTGCATTTCCTTTCAGAAAAAAGAAAAAAGAGCAAAGACAAAAGGCTGTTTTTATATGTTTCATTTTGATGCTTTTTTTAATTGTAATTCTTGTTTCCAACTGTATAAAACAGGTACTACAAATAAGGTTATTAATGCAATTAGCATTCCGCCAAAACTTGGTATTGCCATAGGTATCATAATATCACTTCCTCGTCCTGTTGAGGTTAATACAGGTAATAATGCTAATAAGGTTGTTGCTGTGGTCATTAAACAAGGGCGAATGCGTTTTTCTCCTGCTTCAACAATAGATGCTCTGATAGCCGTTTTATTAATAGGTTTATTTCTTTCAAATGTTTGTTTTAAATAGGTTGCCATTACAACGCCATCATCGGTAGCAATTCCAAAGAGAGCAATAAAGCCAACCCAAACAGCAACACTTAAATTAATGGGATGCATCTGGAACAGCTCACGCAGATTTTCGCCAAAGAAATTGACGTTTAAAAACCAATCTTGACCGTAAAGCCAAATCATTATAAAACCACCTGCAAAGGCTACCGCAATACCTGTAAACACCATTAGGGAAGTAGTAACAGAACGAAATTGAAAGTACAGGATTAAAAAGATGATTAATAATGCTAATGGTACTACTACGGCTAACGTTTTTTCGGCTCTAATTTGGTTTTCATACGTTCCTGTAAATTGATAATTGACGCCTTTCGGAACAATGAGTTCTCCTGCATCTATTTTTGATTGAATTAATGCTTGTGCATTTTCAACGACATTAACTTCGGCATAATCATTCAACTTATCAAACAACACATAGCCAATTAAAAATGTATCTTCACTTTTAATAACTTGCGCACCTTGTTCATATTTAATAGTTACTAATTCTCCTAAAGGGATTTGACTGCCATTTGTAACAGGTACATAAATGTTTTTTAAATCGGTTGGGTTATCTCTTAATTCTCTTGGATAACGTACACGCACACCATAACGTTCTCGACCTTCAACGGTCTGTGTTATTTCCATACCGCCAACGGCAATCATTAAAACATCTTGAACATCCTGTATTGATATGCCATAGCGTGCTATTTTTTCTCTGTCAATATCAATTAGTATATACGGTTTTCCTACAATTCTATCAGCAAAAACGGCTTCGGTTTTTACGCCTTCAACTTGTTTTAAGATGTTTTCTAACTGAATGCCAAAGGCTTCAATTTGCTTTAAATCTTGCCCTTTAACTTTTATTCCCATTGGCGCACGCATACCTGTTTGTAGCATTACCAAACGAGTTTCAATAGGTTGTAATTTTGGTGCTGATGTAACGCCTGGTAATTTTGTTACTCGTACAATTTCTTGCCATATATCATCAGCAGATTTTATTTGTGGTCGCCAATTTCTGTAAAACTCACCATCATTATCTTCAATAAGGTCATTAGCACTAATTTGAGGCATTGTGCTAACATCATTTGAATAATTAGGATTTGTTATGGTTGTTCCATCTTTCAGTTCAAATAAACCATTATTATTTATTCTGTATCGCTGTCGCTCTCCATCTTCATTTAGCATATATTCAGGTTTGTACTGAATTAAGTTTTCGTACATTGACAAAGGCGCAGGGTCTAAAGATGATTCAACTCTACCTGCTTTACCTACAACGGTTTTAATTTCAGGAATAGTTGCTACTGCCATATCCAACTGTTGTAAAACACGTTTGTTTTCTTCAACTCCTGAATGTGGTAAAGAGGTTGGCATTAGTAAAAAAGAACCTTCATTAAGCGAAGGCATAAACTCTTTGCCTGTGTTTTTTAATATTAAAAATCCGCAAATAACTATTACTGTTGGAATAGATAAGAATAGTATTTTGTTTGCTAAAGCCCAATTTAAAATGCGTGTATAAAACCTTCTGAATACAGTAAAAACACCTAATAGCCCAAAGCAGATAAACCCAACAAAAATAAGATTCCAAAAGATACTTTTATCTACACCTAATGGTCGCCAATATTCTGCTAAAAGAAATATGATAGCAAATGCTGAAATGATGATATTAATAATATTTAGTCGTCTTTCTTCAATTTTGTTTTGAAGTTTTAAAATGCCTACAACACCAAAAGCAATGAGTATAACACCAAGCCAATACCCAAAAATAAGTGCGGTAATTCCTGATAATATCAAGAAACCATTTATAACATAGTTGAAATTTTGTTTGTAGTTTTTCTTTTTAAATAGATAGGCTGCAAAAGGTGGTATTAGAAATAGTGCCACTAAAATAGAGGCAACAAGGGCAAACGTTTTTGTAAATGCTAAAGGTCTAAATAATTTTCCTTCTGCTCCAATCATTGTA
Organism: Flavobacteriaceae bacterium; assembly: GCA_049889395.1. Classification (GTDB taxonomy): domain Bacteria; phylum Bacteroidota; class Bacteroidia; order Flavobacteriales; family Flavobacteriaceae; genus UBA3537. Next base: position 20,041 of record JBMHDM010000025.1, on the reverse strand, counting down.
AAAACAGGAATAAAACTGATGATTGTAGTTAAAACTGCTGTGATAATTGCACTTGAAACTTCGGAAGTTGCATTATAGACAACCTCATTAATCGTTAATTTATCCTCGTTTTCTTCTGTATGTCTTATAATATTTTCAGAAAGAATAACACCAACATCTACCATAGTCCCAATAGCAATGGCAATACCTGAAAGAGCAACAATATTGGCATCTACGCCAAAAAGTTTCATTGCAATAAATACCATTAAAACTGCCACAGGAAGTAAGCCTGAAATGAGTACAGATGCTCGTAGATTAAATACCATTACAATAATGACTAAAATGGTAATGAGTATTTCTAAAGATAGGGCTTCGTTAAGTGTGCCTAATGTTTCTTTTATAAGTTCTGACCTATCATAAAATGGTACGATTGTAAGTTGGGATGTTCTACCATTTTTCAATACTTTAGAAGGCAAACCTGAACTTAATTGATTTATCTTCTCTTTAACATTATTGATAACTTCCAAAGGATTTGCGCCGTATCTTGCCACCACAACACCACCTACTACTTCTGCACCTTCTTTGTCTAAAATTCCACGTCTTGCCTTGGGAGCAAGTGATACTCGAGCTATATCCTTTATTGTAATTGCTGTAAAATCTTGAGAGGCAACAACTGCATTTTCTATATCTGTTATAGATTGGATGTAACCTAAACCCCTTACTAAATATTCGGCTTGGTTAATCTCTATGGTTTGGGCACCTATATCTTGATTGCTTTCTTTTACTGCTTTTACAACTTGATGTAAAGACACATTGTATTGCCGCATAAGTTCTGGGTTAACATCCACTTGATATTCTTGCACATAACCTCCAATTGAAGCAACTTCTGATACACCACTTGCAGAAGACAATGCATATTTTACATAATAATCTTGTACACTTCGCAACTCGTGTAAATCCCAACCACCCGTTACATCTCCATTTTGGTCTCTGCCTTCTATTGTATACCAAAAAATTTGACCTAATGCAGTAGCATCTGTCCCTAACGACGGATTTACGTCATCAGGTAATAAATTATTAGGTAAAGAATTTAACTTTTCGAGTATTCGACTTCTGCTCCAATAGAAATCTACCTCTTCTTCAAAAATGATATAGATGCTCGAAAATCCAAACATCGAAGAACTACGGATTGTTTTTACTCCTGAAATTCCTAATAAAGAAGTGGTTAATGGATAAGTAATTTGGTCTTCTATGTCTTGTGGTGAACGCCCTTCCCATTTGGTAAAAACTATTTGTTGGTTTTCGCCAATATCAGGAATAGCATCTACCGCAACAGGGTCGCTTGGCAAAATTCCTGTGTTCCAATTAAAAGGTGCGTGTACCGTTCCCCAACATACAAATAGGATGAGAAGCAATACAGCGACAAGTTTATTTTCTATTAAGAATTTGATGCTTTTATTTAGCATAAGATTTGATAATTAAACAATTAGACATTGGCGCAAAAAACACCGAGTACAACAAATTATCCATATAGCACAAAGCCATAGGATAACACAGTCTATTGTTTAAAAATCAAATTAAATACGTCTCGTCAAGTTTGTAGAGTTGCCTGACGACGAGTGGTGGTTTGTATTCTTGAAAAGAGTTTATATCCTCATCATAACCTTCAAAGAGGTTGATGTAAGTATATACAAGCGATGCAATAAATTGTTGTTGTTCAAGAGTAAGGTTCTCAAAGTTTATCTTTAATTCATCTTGACCTTCTACAAAAATCTGTTTATCACTACAACAATCCTTTTTAGTTACAGAGCAACCTTTAGTTGATGGATTTTGCATTTCCATACCGCAATTTTTTGCTTTTTTGAAAACAGCAGTATCAACTAAAGTATTTCCACAATAATGCATATCAATAGTGAATGATAGTGTAGAAAGTAATACTACAACTGCCATTGAAATTGATACTATTTTATGGAATACCTGCTTCATATTGAATTACAAAGTTAGTAAAAGTTAAACAAATCAGGTTTTAAGGAAATCTTAAAGTTTATCAATCCATTTTAAGAACATCTTCGCCATCTTTTCTAAAAACCGAGCCAGTTCTTCTATATTTCATTTTAACACCATCTACACATACTATATAAACCGCATTACCTAATTGTTCGGATAGTTGCAAAAGAATAATTTTAGATTCTGCTACGCTCATATCTATTGAGATATGTTTTTTCAAATCATCTACACGAGTCCCCATCTTTTTCCAAGATTTACTTTTGTTCCATTTCGGCTCTTTAAAATTCTTGTCGATGTTGCAAGTATTTTTATTATTATCGTCAGCATATTGCCAAGTATTGTTATCGTTTAAAATTACTTTCTTACCATCTTCAGTAGTTGCAGTTTGTGTTTGTGAAAATGATAGTGTCGCTATTAATAAAAAGGCTATTAAAAATTGTGTTTTCATTGTTTTATTGATTTTTATGTTAAGTGTTTTGATGAAAAATTGAGTCACTAAAATAGATGAAGCCAGTATCATCGCTATTAGTTAATTCTACTGAAAATAAGCTGTTGTTTTTCCTATGGAGTTTTAAATAATACGTTGCATTAGTGCCTATTTCAGAAAGTTCTACAAACTTTGATTGTGCATTAAATCGTCTTTTGATGCTTTTAAATTTTTTCATAAAACCGATTTCCATACAAGAAACTGTTTGAGCATCGACATCAATATTTATAATTATATCACAACGGAAGTTTTGATTTTTGTATTCGCAGTTAATAATTTGCTTTTTGATTCGACCATAAAACACCATTTTATTTGAGGTTTTAGGCTGGATGCTATCCATTGTAACTCTTTTTACTCCAGTACTGCTATTAGTATTTGAAAAAGATTTGTTTTCACGATTAACATTATAGATTATTAGCCCAATAAAGATTATTGCTACTACGATAACACCAAAGGACATAGAAGAAAGATTTAAGTTTTCACTTAAACCCAAAGTGAAGTTTGTTAATACAAAAAGCGTGGGTTTATAACAATATCCGTCTTGAGGTTCTGACAAAACCCTACGCCAAGATAAGCTACTCCCACGCCGAAGCATGGCGTAGGCATTTTACCTTGTGGCGTATGAGAGAAATTGTCAGATTTCAAGACCACGATAAAAGCTAACGCTTTAATTTTTATATGTCTGCTACAAATTTAACAAATTAAAAGAAATGTTAAATGTCAATGCATCTAATTCTAATCAAAGAACCCACTTTTTAGTACTTCTAAAGCCTTTTGTTCTTTTTCAATTCTTATGTATTTATAAAATTCTCTTTCAGTTTTATGACCGCTAAAAAGCATAATGTTCTGAATGTTTTTACCTGCTATATAATGATTTGTGCAAAAACTTCTGCGTGCTGTATGGGTCTTAACTAAACTATATTTTGGCACTTGTTTTTTTACTGATTTACCACCTTTAGTATAAGAGACATTAACCATATTTTTAAAACCTGCCGAACTACAAGCTGTTTTTATATTTCTTCTCAAAATAGGTTCACTTAATTTTGGCGGAAAGTTATTATCATATCGCCCCATAATCTCTTGTATCTCTTTAGTAATAGGGGCTAATACGATTGTGTCAGTTTTTTTCTGACGTACCTTAATAAATTTGTGACCATCCAAAACTTCTATATTCTCATTCGTTAATCCATTATAATCACTAACCCTTTGACCTGTGTAACAACCTATTAAAAATATATCTCTTGCTAATTCTATACGTGGTCGGTTACTAAAATCCTTTTCTGCAAGTGTCTGTATCTCTTCTTCCGTTAAATATACATCAGTAGTAGTTTCTTTAAGAACTTTGAAACTTTTATTTTTAAAAATGGTGTTGTTACTTACTCCATTTATTAAAGCATCATTTAAAAATATTTTCAAATTCTTTACGTGCTTACCGATGCTATTTAAACTGTAATCTTCATCTTCTAAAAGCGTTACAAACTTTCTATAAAATGATAGATTTATTTCATCAAATTTTAAAATCAATCTATACTCTTTTTCATAGAGTTTTAACAACCTTAAAGTTTGTTTATATGAACGGTAAGTTGTAATACCTATGCTATTCTTCTTTAATTCTATAAGATTATTGCAATAGATAGTTATTTTAGAATTTTCTTGTTGTTCCTTATCTACTTCAGAACCATTTATTTTGCAACTTATCAATTCCGCAAGTCTATCAACCTCTAATACTCCTTTATTTTTCATTGAAGAGATTGCATCTTCTGCAAACGTTCTAATTTCGTCAATATACTTATTTACTTCATAAGCATTAGACATCATGCCTTTGTTAGTCTTAACCTTCTGACGAGATACGTCCCATTGGTTTAATGGGCATTTATAACCTATACTTTTCTTAAAGCGTTTTCCTTTAGATGAAAAGTGCATCATAATTAAACTTTCTTTTCTCGGTGTAGTCTCTAACTTTTTAATAGATTCTTTTAAACTAAACCTGATTACTCCATGCGTGTTTTTTGCTGTTAAACTCATTGTTCTTTTTTTAAATGTTTATATGCAATACATAGCGAATCCTATACCAAAGCAAGGGTGCTTGGCAGGGTGTTTTTAGTTTGAATTACTTTGAATTGCATTGAAATTTATTTAATGACAAACCGAAATTTCACTACTGACAGAACTGACATATTAGCGATTGTCATTAAATAAGTTTCAGAATGAAACAATAAATTAGTACTGGAGGTACCACTTTTTAAAACCATAACTACCTTAATTTCAATTAGTTATGGTTTTTTTATAGCTCAAAATAAATAGTTACCAATCGATTTTCGATTGTTGATGTTTTTTTAAAGCTCAACAATCCTTCAAGTTTTTAATCATTTCTTGTGTCATTTGCACCAAGTTATAACTAGGTTTCCAGCCCCAATCTTGTCTGGCTTTTGAATCATCAATAGTGCCGGGCCAACCCTCTGCTATCGACTGCCTAAAGTCTGGCTGATATTCAATTAGGAATTCTGGACAATAGTTTCGAATTGAATTAAAAAGTTGTTCTGGTGTGAAGCTCATGCCTGAAATATTATAAGAGGTTCTTACCGATATTTGGCTAACTTCAGAATCCATTATTTTTAGGGTCGCCCTTAAAGCATCCTCCATATACATCATTGGGAGTAATGTGTCGGGTTTTAAAAAACAAATAAATTTCTCTTTGAAAACAGCTTTATGAAAAATGTCAACCGCATAGTCGGTGGTACCACCGCCTGGCATTGATTGCCAACTTACAATTCCAGGATACCTTAGACTACGAACATCGACACCATATTTATCGTGGTAATAGGCGCACCAGCCCTCACCTGCCAATTTAGAAAGACCATAAGCTGTATTTGGTGTCATTAAGCTTTGTTGTGGAACGTTGTATTTCGGCGTAGTTGGACCAAAAACGGCAATACTTGATGGCCAGAAAATTTTTTTGATGTACCCTTCTTTCGCCAAGTTTAATACATGAAAAAGTGACGACATATTCAAGTGCCAAGCTTTGTTTGGATGTTTTTCTGCATTAGCACTAAGCATGGCTGCCATAAGGTACACTGTATGTATACTGTGTTTTTTAACACACTCCAAAATTTGATTGTAGTCAGTAGCGTCTATGATTTGAAAAGGCCCATCTGATAAAATCTTGTCATTGTCGAGTCTTATGTCGCTGGCAATTATTGAGTTTGCACCATAAATTTCTCTCAATTGTTTGGTCAAAGCACTACCAATTTGACCCAATGCGCCAAGAATGAGAATGTTATTGTTTTTTTTCATTTTTATTTCAGAAAAATTCCAAAATTTTACTTGTATAACCCCGTGAAATTAACAATTTTTTTTGGCTACAGCGCTAAAATTTTATGATATTTGCCTACTCAACTGCCGATTTTATTTGTTTCATGACTAAATTAACAACATTTATTTCAATTGGCTTTTTCGTACTGCTTTTGCAATGCGAAAACTCCTCACACCTAGAAACTTCATCAAAACAAGCCATTCTGAGATCCTCAACTGGGATAAAAAACAATGTATCAAAATATAATTCTGGCATGGTCATTGAGCCCGTCACTAATGATCAAATAAATCAATGGACATCTTTTTTTGTTTTAAAAGATGAAATAGAAAATTTAAACTCTAATAATTATAGTATTTTTGATCAAAACGCCGCTGGTATTTCAACAGTTTTTGATAATCTGAACATTGGCATTCCAGAAGTTTTTGACACGAATACAATTTGGGCTAGATTTAAAGTTCTTGAAACTAATGTTTTTTTATACAGCAATGCAACTCATAACAAAACCCCAGAACAATTAGATTTTTATAAAAAAAATATTTTAATTGCCTACAACAACCTCATCCTCCAAATCAATAAAACCCATGAAAAATCTACTCAAATTGAATTTAACTAATTTAAGTCTTGTAAGACATGAGAAAAATTTTGTGCGTATTGATGTTTGGATGCATCACAGTTGGGTTTTCACAATTAAACTTCGAAGCCCCTTGGGTCAAAGGATCTGACATAACAGTAAACGGAAAAATTAATTTTAACGCTGTTGTAACAGCTGGCAACACCTACTGGAAGAATCGCGACAAAAATGCCAAAGGCAGCGGATACAAACCCTTTAAACGCTGGGAAGCTTACTGGCAGAATTATGTAGATCAAGAGGGATTTTTACCTTCAACTGCGGAACTGTGGAACAGCTGGGTCGAAAAGAACAGGAGAACACAATTCAGAACAACTAACCAGGGTTTATCTGATCAAAGTAACTGGATTTCCTTGGGACCTACCGACTTTTTAAACCGTCCAACTTCTTACTTGAACCTCGGTCGAGTCAACTGCGTAACACCTCACCCTACAAACACTGACATTGTTTATGTTGGTACACCATCAGGGGGTATTTGGAAATCCGTGGATGGCGGGCTGACCTATGCGCCACTGTCTGACGACTTACCTCAAATTGGGGTTTCTAGTATTGCAATTGATTATAACAATCCCAGCACTCTATATATTGCTACTGGTGATGACGATGCTGGAGATTCCTACAGCGTTGGCATCTGGAAATCTACTAATTCGGGTGCAACATGGAATCAAACTGATTTAAATCCTAACAACTCACCATCTCGGATTTATGAACTTGAAATGCACAGCTCCGATCCAAATATTTTGTGGGCAGCAACAAATGGTGGAATTTATAAAACTTCAGACGGAGGTATCACTTGGACTCAAACCCAAGGTGGTGCTTTCCAAGGAGTCAAACAAAAACCAAATGACCCCTCAATCATTTATGCCATCACAGACTCTGAATTCTACAAGTCAACTAATGGAGGGGATAACTTTGACACCAGTGGGTTTGGTTTACCATCAGGATCGGCACGGCTAGTTATGGATGTCACCCCAGCCAATCCAAACTTGGTTTATATCGTTGCAAGTACTGGAAGTTATGGGTTCGAGGGAGTGTACAAATCAACTACCAGTGGAGCTGGCTTTGTAAAAATGAATAACACCGAGGACATTTACGAAAGCAATCAAGCGTGGTACGACTTGGCCATGGCAGTTTCAGATACTAATGAAAATGAATTATATGTCGGCGTTCTTAATGTTTGGAAAACATCTGATGGTGGAGATTCTTTTACAAAGCTTAACAATTGGTATACGAGAGACGCAGCTTATACCCATGCCGATATTCACTTTCTAAAGTTTTACAATAATGAACTCTATGTGGGTTCAGATGGTGGATTTTTTAAGTCTTCCAATCAAGGTGCAACTTTCACTGATTTCACTGGAGATATGGCTATTAGCCAGTTCTACAGAGTATCCGTTTCTAAACAAAACTCTAACAAAATAGCAGGAGGAACACAAGACAATGGTGGATTTGGATACTTTAATACCTGGAATAATTATCATGGTGGTGATGGTATGGAGAGTGTCATTGATCCTAATAACGATAATTTATACTATGGTTTTATGCAATTGGGACAAAATCTTTTTGTTAATTCTAATTCTGGGATGTCAGGTACACAAAGTTTTTCTGGCCCAACCAACGGAAATTGGATCACACCATTGAGTATTAACAAAGATAGTGAGGTTTATGCCGGTTATGACAGTTTGTATCAATTTGAAAATGGGGTATTTACAGCAATTTCACAAAGCTTTGGGACCAATATTGACGTGCTAGAACTAGATGCTATAAATTCTGATATCATATATGTTGCGACAAACCAAACGCTTCACAAAAGTACCGATCGCGGAATAACATTTTCTGCAGCTGGAATCTTCCCTAACAATATAACTTCTATTGAAGTTCACAACAATGATAATCAAATCTTATATGTCACTACAAGAGGTAGTAATGGTAAAGTTTACAGATCAATAAATCAAGGGGAAACCTTTGAAGATCTTTCAGGAAACTTACCTTCGGTAACAAAAAATATTATTAAACATCAACCGGATACACCAAGCAATGTGCTCTACCTTGGAACAAGCTTGGGAGTTTATCGCTATGATGATAACTCAAATGATTGGATGCCATTTGAGATGAATTTACCAAATACCTCTGTAACAGATTTGAGTATCAATATTCCAGACAATCAAATTGTGGCTTCCACCTATGGTCGAGGTATTTGGCGTAGTGTTATGCCAGCATCATCTTTGGCTGCCGACGATGTCAAGTTAGTTAGCATTGAAAATCCCAATGAAACACTATTGTATTGTGGAGATATTGTCCCTCAATTACGTGTCAAAAACAATGGTCAAAATACCATTACTCAACTTGATATAGTATATTCTGTAGACGGAGGCGACATCAATTTTCAGGTTTGGAATGGAAACCTAGAATCTTTAGAGGAAATCCTTATCGACCTCCCAAGCTTGAATTTGAATTTTGGAACAAGAACTATTGAGGCTACAGTAAACATTAACAATGACTACTACGCGACCAACAACAGTGGCACGTTATCGTTTAATGTCAATAAAACAGAAATGGCACAAATAGTGAATACCTTTGAAACTACTCAAGACGACCTTTTAGCCCTTGCAGATCTCGGAGCTTCTATTTGGGAACGAGGAGTCCCCAGTGGATCACAACTCAATACAGTATCTTCTGGCGAAAGAGCTTATGCTACAAATCTTGATGGTAATTATGACGACAATAACGTTTCTTATCTTTACAGTCCTTGTTTTGATTTGACTACCATTGGAGATCCAATTCTGAAATTTGACATGGCTTTTGATATTGAATTTGATTGGGACCTTCTCTATATGCAATATTCTACAGATTCAGGACAAAATTGGAATCTTCTAGGCAGTTCGAATGATCCTAACTGGTATAATAGCGCCAGAATCTCTGGAGATGGAATAGCCGATAATTGCTACAATTGTGTTGGAGGACAATGGACAGGAACCAATACATCAATAGAAGAATACTCTTACAACTTGGCTCCACTATCAAACGAGGCAAACATTATATTTAGATTTGTTTTTCATACCGATGGATACGTTAATCAAGAAGGAGTCGTCATTGATGATTTAGTTGTTGAAGGCACTGCTCTTAACACCACCGGTTATGAATTGGGACAAATTACTATTTTCCCCAACCCCTCAAAAGATGTTTTTAACATACGGGTTCAAAATTTACCAAACTATGGCTTGACTTTGAGAGACATCACAGGAAAGTTATTAATTGAAGTTTTGGATATTACTGGCGTTTCAAATTATAAACTGGATTTGAGGGAAATGGCCAGTGGAATCTATCTGCTAGATATCGTTTCTAATAATAAACGGGTTACCAAAAAGCTTATCAAAAATTAAATTACAAAATACAAAAAAGGCAGCTTCGGTTGCCTTTTTTGTTAATTTTCTTGTGAATCTGCAACAAATATTGTTCATTAAGGTCCAAATATCACATAGATTAATCTAATCATAAAACAAAAACAATGAAATTACATCACTTATCGTTCCTAGCAGCTATCAGTGTAATTAGTGCAATATCTTGTAAAAATGGCACTCAAAATCAAAATGCTGACATCGAAAAAATTCCAGGGATCATATTAGAAAATATGGATCTCTCCACCAATCCCAAAGATAATTTCTACGACTATGTCAATGGGAACTGGGTGAAAACAAACACCATTCCAGATGATGAGTCACGCTGGGGTGGGTTTAGTGTTTTAAGAAAATCGACCCGAAAGGATGTTCTAGATATCCTCAAAACGTCTAAAGAATTAGGAACTTATGAAGATGGCTCCGACCAAAAAAAGGCCCTTTTAGTTTTTGAATCTGAATTAGATACAGTGTCTCGGAATAAAGCAGGGATAACCCCGATTAAACCTTTGTTGAAAGCTATTGAAGGCATTCAAAATATATCTGATTTACAAGAAGTGTACACCACTACGGTTGGTATCTCGGCACCATTTGTCGGGATCGGTGCCAATCCTGATCTTAACAATAGTAGCATGAATACAGCCTGGGTATACCCTGGCGGCCTCGGACTGCAAAGAGACTACTACATTGATCAAGACGATAAAACCAAAGACATCCGTCAAAAGTATGTAAAACACATGGCACGGATGTTTGAATTTGTCAATTACTCCCAAACAGATGCACAAAATGCTGCCGAAACAGTTTTGAAGCTTGAAACTGCTTTAGCTATCCCAAGGCTGGATAAAGTTCAAAGTCGAGATGTTCGTAACTTTAACAATCCAAAAAGTATTGACGAACTCTCAGAAATGACCCCCATTATTGATTGGAATAAATTTATGACTGATTTAGGTATTTCCAATACCCCTGATCAACTTCTGGTAATGCAACCCAAATATATGGAAGCCTTAAATAGTTTTTTAAGAAATACTGCAATAGAAGATTTAAAAACTCTTGTAACATGGAGTACTATAGACAATGCGGCCAGTTATCTAACTACTGAAATTGAAAAAGCCAATTGGGATTTTTATAGTAAAACACTACGAGGTTCTATTTCACAACGCCCAGCTGAAGAAAGAGCTTTAGGTACGGTGAGTGGATCTGTTGGTGAAGCGATTGGTAAATTATATGTTGAAGCAAAATTCCCTCCAGAGGCCAAAGAAAAAGCTGAAAAAATGATTGCTAACGTTATTAAAGCATTCCAACTTCGCATCGAAAAACTAAATTGGATGGGGGAAGAAACCAAAGCCAAAGCCATTGAAAAATTAGACAAATTTACGGTCAAAATTGCTTACCCTGACGAATGGGAAGACTATTCAGAGCTTCAAGTGAAAGAGGGCAATAGCTTTGCCGAAAATATGTTAGCCGTATCCGATTGGAGTCTCAAGAAAAACTTATCCGAAATTGGACAACCCGTTGACAAATCAGAATGGGGTATGCCGCCACAAACGGTTAATGCCTATTTCAATCCTTTAAACAACGAAATTGTATTCCCTGCGGCTATTTTACAGCCCCCGTTTTATAACTACACTGCCGATGAAGCTGTTAATTACGGTGGTATTGGTGCTGTCATTGGTCATGAAATCTCACATGCTTTTGATGATTCTGGAGCTCGTTTTGATGGCGACGGTAATGTCAATAATTGGTGGACCGAAAAAGATTTGGCAGAATTTGAAAAACGTGGAAATGCTTTGGCCGAGCAATACAGTCAAATCGAAGTTTTGGATGATGTATTCATCAATGGAAAATTCACTTTGGGAGAAAATATTGGTGATCTTGGTGGCGTTTTAGGTGCCTATGACGGGCTGCAATTATTTTTTGAAGAAAATGGACGCCCAGATCCTATCGATGGATTTACAGCAGAACAACGCTTCTTCATGTCTTGGGCTACCGTTTGGCGGACTTTAACTCGCGACGATGCTTTAAGAACACAAATCAAAACCGATCCTCATTCTCCAGGAATAATTCGAGCTACTCAACCGCTCAAAAACGTAGATGCGTTTTATGAAGCATTTGATATCAAAGAAGGTGATGGAATGTTTTTAGCTCCTGAAGATCGTGTTCGTATTTGGTAAAGTGGTTATTTATTATCTACAAAAAAAACCACTCTTTCGAGTGGTTTTTTTGGTTTTATTGATCTTCAGGTTTACTCTTCAGAATAAATCTTTTTTTGATTTTCAATGGCTGTTTTGGCTATTGAGGCCAAATTAAATTGAGGCGAAACGTCCAATGCCTCATCCAAAATAGCTATAGCAGAGTCATGGTTGCTTTCTGGATTTTCTCTAAATTTTGCAATGGCTTTCAAATAAGTGAAAGCTATCTTTAGCGGAACTTGATACGGAGTTTGGGTTTCATAAAACGGTTTCATCATATCATCGGGACTATTTGCCATGCCATAGGTAATATTAAGATTGGCTCCCATAATATCGTTGGTCTGTATTTTTAAGTCCGCCAATTCATATGCTAAACTAGCAGAGGGTCTTCGCAAAAATAATAACTCATATTGCTCCAAGGCACGTTCTGATTCATTTAAAGATTTCAGGCAAACTGCCTTAACTTCCACAGCCAAATCGGTGTCTGCTTCATTTTTTTGAACGCCTATGATACTCAACGCTTGAACATACTGCCCCTCATTCATGTAATAGGCTGCTAGCGTATCTTGTCTTTGCACATTGGGCTCTAAAATAACCAAGTGATTTAAGGCATTAATTATGCCTTGGGCATCAGCCGTTTTTTGCATTTGGATATAATACGATTTGTAGTGTTTAAGTAAATCCGAACTGGATTGCGCCAATACTGAATTTGATATCAATACAAAGCCAAAGATCGATAGTAGTGTGTGGTTCTTCATAGATTAATTTTAAATTTCAAAAGTAATAGATTTTTTGACAAATAAGAAAAGCACCATCGAAGAAGATGAGGGCGCTTGTTCAAAATTAACCAATTTAACTTTTAAAAAATGTAGTAATAAAGTATTACTGATGTAAAAGTAAGACTGAAAAGTGCTAACTGCAAGGGTCATGTAATAAACGGCCATTTGACGTAATAAACGGGAAAAAGCTAACGGCTATTCGCGCTTAACCAAGGCAAAAAAATCATTATCCAAGGCCAAATAGCCTTGATCATATACAAAATAGTAGACATTCCCAGATTTCGTGGTATAAATGCTGGTGAAAAAATTAAAGTCAAACCCCAATGCAATTAATTGCGATCTTGACTTTTTGATTTTTTGATGGGGATTGAGTGCCTCCAAAATACGCCAGTTTTTCCGCAAGCGGTTATTAATGTTTCGAATTAAATTTTTTTGATCTTTATTGATCCGGTTATTAAACGTATTTCGACAACCGTCACTGCAAAACTTTTTGTCGGTACGACCCACAATCTTGTCGCCACACTCTGGGCATTCTCTAGTTTTCATATCCTAAATTTTTATAAACTTACAAAATATTCATTTACAAACGACTACAAACGATTACAAATGAAAGCAAACAACAACCTACCGACTAATACTTACGACGCCATATACATTTGTCTGGTCGAATCGTTCGATAGGATAACTGTTTAATCAAAAAAAATAAAATCATGAGTACACTAAGAAACAAAGTACAGTTAATTGGAAATCTAGGGAGTAACCCTGAAATCATCACTTTGGAAAATGGAAACAAACTAGCCAAAATATCATTGGCTACTAACGAGCATTTCAAAGACAAAGATGGTCAGAAGCAAACCAAAACTGAATGGCACAATTTGGTGGCATGGAACAAAACCGCAGAGATCATAGAACAGTTTGTAGCTAAAGGAAAAGAAATTGCTGTCGAAGGTAAGCTCAGTACAAGAAATTACCTTGACAAAGAGGGTCACAAACGCTACATCACAGAAGTAATTGTAGATGAATTGTTACTTTTGTAGTGCGAATAATGTTTGAATAAAAAAATCCGCCTTTGGGCGGATTTTTTATTAACCATTTGATTTACAGCAAATTAATTATATTTGCTTATGCCGTCATTAAATCCATCTACAGCTATTCTAGGTCATCGTAAAGCAAAACATTTGCTTAGACGAAGTTGTTTTCATTATAACAAAGCGACGTTAGATTATTTTGCAACGCTTACACCAACACAAGCGGTTGATGAATTGGCACAAGAACCATCCCTTTTTTGGGAACACCCCTATGATTGGAAGCCCGATAATAATACTGGGATATCGGATGATTTTTGGATACACACGCCTGGAACAACACCAGCCGATTATCCAAATGGACAGTTTCGAAAACGAGCTATTGTATCATCTTGGTGGTGGTATAATGCCATAAAGCAAAATAGTTTGAAACACAAGTTGGTGTTTTTTCTCCATACCACTTTTACCATTTCCAAAGATAATGGTGCGGGATATTCCTCCCATTTTTATGACTATTTGCAATTATTAGACTTTTATGCTTTTGGCAATTTAAAAACCTTGGCGCAAAAAATCACTTTTGACAATTCAATGTTATTGTTTTTAGATAATACGACCAATAATAAAAATAATCCTAATGAAAATTATGCTAGAGAATTTTTGGAATTATTTACCATTCTCAAGGGGTCTCAAGCTGGCGAAGGCGATTATACAAACTATACAGAAGGTGATATTCAAGAAACAGCCAAAATTTTCTCTGGAATTAAAATACAGGCCTTAAGAGATAATATTGATCCCGATACTGGAATTCCAACAGGATACATCAATGTCAGTCAACATAATACAGACGCCAAAACTTTTTCAAGTGCGTTTAACAACACCACAATCAGCGGTGGAAATACTGAAGCAGATATATACAACGAGGTAGAAGCTTATGTCGATATGGTTTTTGCTCAACCCGAAACCGCCAAAGCGTATTGCCGAAAACTCTACCGTTTTTTTGTTAAAAGCGAATGGAGTCAAGACGTTGAAGACGATATTATTTTACCGCTTGCTAATCAATTGATAACATCAAATTTTTCATTGTTAGATGTTACCAAGACTTTACTATCCTCTCAACATTTTTTTGATGAAGATGACGCCGATTCAACAGATCAAATTTTTGGAAGTATTGTCAAAAATCCCTTGCAGCACTTAAGTGAGATGATTCGTTTATTAGACATTAAGCTTCCGAACCCTGAGGCGAGTTACATCCCTTCTCCAGTATCTTATACAGAAGACCAAGTGAACTTTTTTAAGTTTTATTTTAACTTCTGCTATTTTGCCTATTTTCCCGGAACTGGCATTAACCCATTTTCTCCAGATTCAGTGGCGGGTTATCCTGGCGATTACCAAACACCTAGTTTTGACAGAAGTTGGTTTTCAAGTAACACCATCATATCAAGATACAAACTAATTGAATCTTTTATTTCTGGAAAAAATAAAATTAATGCCCCATTCACTAATATTTGGGCTCAATTTGATGCCGTTAGTTTCGTTGAAAATTCTAATGTCTTCTCGCTACCCAGTGATGCTCACACCCTAGTTAATGATGTGGCTGAATTGTTATATTGTGAATCTATTGACGAAGCGCGTATTCAATATTTCATGTCTGTTCTAAACGACTTGAGTCCGTCCTATTGGAATACGGCATGGTTTCAATATTTACAAACAGGTGACGACGTTCAGGTTCGAATAAGACTTGAGGCGCTATTTAACAAAATGCTAAATGCTGCTGAATTTCAATTGATGTAACGTAAAACTGATGAAAAGAAGAGAATTTGTAAAACTAACTAGTACAGCATCCGCTTTGGGTTTGATGCCATTTCAAGTACAAGCCTCATTGAAATTAGCCAACAGTTTTATGAATTGTGATTTTTCCAATCGGAAATTAGTTCTGATCGAGCTTTCTGGTGGTAACGACGGTTTAAACAGTGTTATTCCGCTGAATGTTTATGGCGAATATCAAACATTAAGACCAAATATTTACATTCCACCCTCGTTATACCTTCCCATGAGTAATTTGGACTCATCTCTAATTGGAACCAATCAAGATATAGCCCTACACCCAGCACTGGCGGGATTCCAAACGCTTTACGATCAAGACCAATTACGGATCATACAGTCCGTGGGATATCCAATGCAAAATAAAAGTCACTTTGCCTCCAAAGATATTTATGCCACCGGAAACGACGGCAACAACTGGAGCAATGGATACGATAGTGGTTGGATGGGTCGTTTTATGGAGCAACATTACGAGCAGTTTATTCCAACCACCTTTCCGCTTGGCATACAAATTGGAGCACCCAATCTAAACCTAGGATTCCATGGTGTTGTTGAACATGGTTTGGCAATCAATATTAGTGGTCAAGATGCCGAAAACTTTTATTCTGTTTTGAGTGGATTAGCGGGCGAGGCACCTAATAATATCCCGAATTCTGACTATGGGACTGAATTACAGTATATTATTGATACTGATGCCTTATCAAATCAATATTCGGAAAGCATCTCTAGCGCATTCAATGCTGGTGCAAACTTGGCTTCATATCCAGACAGTAATTTGTCCGATCAACTAAAAACAGTGGCCCGTCTAATTAGAGGAAATATGCAATCAAAAGTATATTTGGTCACCCTTGGTGGTTTTGATACTCACAACGAGCAAAACCAAGCCTCTGGAGATATTTTAGGAAAACACCACGAGTTATTGACAGAATTGTCTGAAGCTGTCACGGCTTTCATGCAAGATTTGAATGCCGATGGTATTGGTGAAGACGTCGTTGGATTGACTTTTTCTGAATTTGGACGGAAAGCCAAAGAAAACGGAAGCTTAGGAACAGATCATGGCGAGGTAGCACCTATGTTTGTTTTTGGTCGTGCTGTAAAAAGTGGTATTTCTGGTGTAAATGTTGATTTGTCAGAAGCTTCAGAAAATAATAACTTCCAAGTCGAAACCGTTCAACACGACTACAGGGCCACTTTTGCAACCTTGTTTCAAGACTTTTTAGGGGCAACAGACACAGAAATTGATAATACCTTTTTGGAAAATTCGACACAAAACTCATTTACAGATTCTAAAATTTCTGAGCTCATTAAAGACAATTACAAAGTTGAACCATCTTGTTACAATGAATCGTTGGGTGTCAACACCTCAACCCAAGGGGAGTGGACGGTATTTCCAAATCCCTTCACAGAAGAAATCAATGTCATGAGCGATAAACCAGAACTGAAGACCGATTACGAATTGCGGAATCAATTGGGCCAATTGGTCCTAAATGGTACTTTAAATTTCGTTAATGCTAAATCTCAAATTATTACTGAACAGCTCTCCAGCGGTCTTTATATTTTAACCCTTAAAAATACCCTAGAAACCTCCATACATAAGGTTGTTAAACCTTAAGAATTAAGACGATACACGTTGCGAAAGTGTAGAATCTATAACCACTGTAGTATCGATATTTGATTTATTTTCAAGTTGCTCCAGCAATAATGTCGCAGCCGTTTTTCCCATCGTGAAACTATGTTGGTTGATCGTGGTCAGCTCTGGCGATAGATGTGGTGCCATACGTTCACTTACATATCCAATTACAGCGATATCTTGAGGAATATTTTTATTTAATTCTCGAGCTACCTTATAGGCTGCAAAAGATGAATCCGTATCTAAAGCCATTACAGCATCAACAGGGTTTTGGGCGACATAATCTTTCAATTCCGCTTCAATCTCTTTGGGGTTAGCTTCCAAAATAACGGCAGACAAATGGGCTTCTTGCATGGCTTTTCGATACCCTTTAGTACGTTGTTTTCCGACATTAGAATTTTTAATTGCGGATACCAAAATGATATTTTTTCTATCAGATTCAATCAATTTTTGGGTCGCTTCAGAAATTGCTGAATAATCATTTGTAATAACCTTTGTACAAGGTACGGTATTCAAAACACAATCAAACATAACGATGCTTTTTCCATCATTTATAGCATCTTCAAAATGACTAAAATCTCCTGAATCTTGGGTTTCTTGACATACGGCAACAATAAAACCATCCACAACGCCATTGCTCAACATATCGATATTATCAACTTCCTTGTCATAGGATTCCTTAGTTAAACACACAATGGTGCTATAGTTGGTTTTGGAAATCACACTTTCAATGCCGTAAAGTGCTCTGGCAAAAAAACTATTTTGAACAGAGGGAATGATAACCGCTATAGTATTGGTTCGTCCAGATTTAAGACCAAGGGCTGTTTTATTGGGACGATAATTGTGCAATTTGGCCAATTCCACAATACGCTTTTTGGTCGACTCGCTTATTTCATGGCTATCGTTCAAGGCTTTTGAAATTGTAGAAATAGAAACCTCCAAGATGGCGGCTAATTCTTTCAGAGTAGTTCTGCTTTTTGGCATATTATTTTTTTTAAAAAATCCCTGACTTTAAAAAAAAACCAGGGATCAAAAATACAATTTTATGTTTAATAAATCACTACTTGGAATAGGCGCTCATTCCGTGTTCGTGCGTATCCAGTCCTTCAATTTCCTCCTTTTCACTGACGCGAATTCCTAGCACGACCTTCAGACCCCCTATAATGACAACTGATGCAATAATGCAGGCAGCACCATAGGCTCCAACGCCTTTGACTTGACTGATAAATTGTGCTGTTGAGGCCAATTCACCAAACAATCCCACAGCGAGTGTCCCCCAAATACCGCACACTAAATGTACCGCAATGGCACCTACTGGATCGTCTAATTTTAAGCGATCAAAAAATGATACGGCAGCAACAATTAGCACCCCGGCAACTGCACCAATGTAAACAGCATCTGCTGGGCTCATTTGATCCGCTCCAGCTGTAATTCCGACAAGTCCGCCCAAAATTCCATTGAGAAACATCGTGAGGTCGAGGTTTTTAAACACAACAGTCGAAGCAATTGCCGCAAAAACGCCACCTGCTGCTGCTGCAATTGAAGTGGTTACTAGGGTTAGAGAGGTTAAAGCTGGGTCGGCAGATAATACGGATCCGCCATTAAATCCAAACCAACCAAGCCATAATATTAACACACCTGCTGTGGCCAATGGTATGTTATGACCTGGAATGGCTTGTACTTCTCCATCTTTAATTTTTCCAATTCTAGCGCCAAGAAAAATTACGGCTACCAGCGCTGCCCAACCCCCTACAGAATGCACCAATGTAGATCCTGCAAAATCGTAAAACGGCGTATCTAACTGATCTAAAAAGCCGCCTCCCCATTTCCATGAGCCAACGATAGGATAGACAAACCCGACGTAAAGAACAGTAAAAATCATAAAAGGTAAAATTTTCATTCTTTCAGCTACAGCCCCAGAGACGATGGTGGCTGCAGTAGCCGCAAACATACCCTGAAACAAAAAATCGGTCCAATAGGTGTAGCCAGCGTTGTACGACAAATCTAAGGCACCGTCTATCATAGGTGCTACAAGTCCAAAACCTGCAAATCCAAAAATACCCAATGTACCTTCGGTAAATCCAGGGTACATCAAATTGAACCCTACTATGCCGTAGAGTAATAACCCTGTGGTAATAATAAAAATATTTTTAAATAAAATGTTGATGGTATTTTTTTGACGTGTTAGCCCAATTTCAAGAAAGGCAAAACCCATGTGCATAAAAAAGACCAATGCGGTACAGATCATCATCCATACATTATTTGTTGTTAGTTCCATAATTTAATATCTTGTTAGTTACTTTGATAGGTTAGTTTAAGGTATCACCACCTTTTTCTGCTGTTCTGATGCGATAGGCTTCGGCTATATCGCTTACGAAAATCTTACCATCGCCAACAGATCCCGTTGATGCGGATTCTAAAATGGCTTTAATGGTTACCTCCAAAAAGTCGTCGTTGACAACGATGGATAAAAATCGGCGTTGAATATCACTTGTACTGTACGTGACACCCCTGTAAACATGGCCCTCTTTTTCATTACCAAGACCTGTTACGTCCCAATAAGAAAAGAAATTAACGCCAACTTCATGTAATGCTTTTTTGACCACAGAAAATTTAGATTTTCTGATAATGGCTTCTACTTTTTTCATGTGTTAAATTTTAATTGGTTCTGTAAATAAATGATAATCAGAATCTGTTATTTGCTATGCAATGTTATTAAATATTAGACTACACCCCTATATAAAAAGGACTTTTTAAATTATTTTTATGTTATTTTTAATTTATACCC
>JBMHDM010000024.1:0-21186 GCA_049889395.1 Flavobacteriaceae bacterium | reverse complement strand
AAAGAGACTATGGGGGATTAATCTTCATTTCTAAAGGCTATACCCCAGTATAAGGCAGATTGTATACGCGTTACGCACCCGTGCGCCGGTCGTCATCAAAAAAGCAAGCTTTTTTATGTTACCCCTCGACTTGCATGTGTTAGGCCTGCCGCTAGCGTTCATCCTGAGCCAGGATCAAACTCTTCATCGTTATTTGTTAAGTACTTATATATAGTACTAATTCTATGTAACAACTTAAAGGTCATTGACTTGGTACTCAAAATGGTCTATTCTCTGTTGAAATAAATCGTTTCCAATTTACTTCTACGCTGTCAATCAATATGTTTATGAACGTGTTTTTGTTAAAAAAAGCTCTGCACTATAACGCAAAGCGGGTGCAAATATATGACCCTTTTTTTTACCACCAAAGCTTTTGAAATAATTTTTTAAAAATATTTTTTTGCTTTGAATTTTTAAGAACTTTTTTACACTAAAATTGTGCTCTGAGGCACTTAGCGGGTGCAAATATAGAACCCTTTTTCAATACCCACAACACATTTTGTATTTTTTATGAAAAAAAATAAACTTTTATTTTTTCTGCTTGGTATCATCTGTTGTGATCACTTCTAATTTTTACTTTAATATATTGAAAATCAATGACTTAAATATTGTCTTACTAAATAACTTTAGGCTTCTTAAAAAAACTAATAACTTTCAACATTGCTTTAAATTGTATATAAACTTATATTTGCCGACTATATATATTGTATCATGATTAACATTACGCTTCCAGACGGTAGTACTCGTGCTTACAGCAATCCTATCTCCGTGCTAGATATTGCAAAAGATATCAGCGAGGGGTTCGCTCGTAATGTCATTTCTGCAAAGTTTGACGAAAAGGTAGTTGAGACCTCAACAATCATTCAATCGGATGGATCGCTAACGTTATTTACCTGGCGCGATGATGAAGGAAAAAAAGCATTCTGGCACTCATCGTCGCATGTTTTGGCTCAAGCACTTGAAGAATTATATCCTGGGGTGAAATTATCCATTGGGCCTGC
The DNA here is from genome assembly GCA_049889395.1 of Flavobacteriaceae bacterium. GTDB lineage: Bacteria > Bacteroidota > Bacteroidia > Flavobacteriales > Flavobacteriaceae > UBA3537. The sequence continues at coordinate 20,146 of JBMHDM010000024.1, read as the reverse complement.
CATAGACAACGGGTTCTACTATGACGTTGATTTGGGAGACCAAATCATTTCTGACAAAGATTTTGAAATCATTGAACAGAAAATGCTTGACATTGCACGCGGAAAATACAATTTTAGCATGAAATCTGTTTCCAAAGCCGATGCACTAAAAAAGTATAGTAACGAAGGTAACCCTTACAAAGTTGAGCTCATTGAAAATTTGGCAGACGGAGAGATTACATTTTGTGATCACTCTACCTTCACAGACTTGTGCAGAGGCGGTCACATTCCCAATACTGGGCTTATCAAGGCCGTAAAGATTTTAAGTGTTGCTGGGGCCTACTGGCGTGGCGATGAAAACAATAAACAACTAACGCGAGTATATGGCATTTCTTTTCCAAAACAAAAAGAACTCAGAGAATATTTAGAATTACTCGAAGAGGCCAAAAAGCGGGATCACCGAAAACTTGGAAAACAACTTGAATTATTCACATTTTCTCAGAAAGTAGGTCAAGGTTTACCGCTGTGGTTACCCAAGGGGGCAGCCCTTCGTTCACGTCTTGAAGACTTCTTGAAAAAAGCGCAACAGAAAGCGGGCTATGAAATGGTCGTAACACCACATATTGGTCAAAAAGAATTGTACGTCACTTCAGGACACTATGAGAAATATGGAGCTGATAGTTTTCAACCTATAAAAACACCAAAGGAAGAGGAAGAATTTTTGTTAAAGCCCATGAATTGCCCCCATCATTGTGAAATTTATAATACTAAACCCTTCAGTTATAAAGATTTACCTAAGCGCTATGCTGAATTTGGAACCGTTTATAGATATGAACAAAGTGGTGAGTTACACGGTTTGACTCGTGTACGCGGATTTACACAAGACGATGCCCATATTTTTTGCACACCTGACCAGCTGGACGATGAATTCAAAAAGGTAATTGATCTTGTGCTTTACGTTTTTGGTTCACTAGGATTTGAAAACTTCACAGCTCAAGTGTCTGTTCGAGATTTAGAAACCCCAGAGAAGTATATCGGCTCAAAAGGAAATTGGGATAAAGCAGAAGAAGCGATAATTAATGCTGTAAAAGATAAAAAACTAGATTATATTATAGAAAGTGGCGAGGCTGCCTTTTATGGGCCCAAACTGGATTTTATGGTTAAAGATGCTCTGGGACGTAGTTGGCAATTAGGTACCATTCAGGTGGACTACAATTTGCCTGAGCGATTCGACCTCACCTACAAAGGAGCTGACAACGAGTCACACCGCCCTGTAATGATTCATCGAGCACCATTTGGAAGTATGGAACGATTTGTAGCCATTTTATTGGAGCATACCAATGGAAGCTTTCCACTTTGGCTCATGCCAGAGCAGGTGTCTATTCTTACTATCAGTGAAAAATATGAGAAATACGCTCAAAAAGTTTTAAATTTGTTAGAAAATAACGAAATTCGCGCCCTCATTGATGACAGAAGCGAGACGATGGGCAAGAAAATTCGGGATACCGAAGTCAACAAAATACCCTTCATGATCATCATCGGTGAGCAAGAAGAACAGTCAGAGATGATATCAGTACGTCAGCATGGTGGAGTAGATTTAGGACAAATGCAAATTGAAGAATTTGTAACCCTCATTGAGACTGAAATAAACAAAACATTAAAACAATTTAAGTTTAACATAAACGAAAAGTCATAGCAATACGTAGACGCAGAAGTAGAGGCCCTAAACGCATTATCAAAGAAGATAAGCACAGAATCAATGGTAAAATTACCGCAGATGAATTACGCCTTGTTGGAGATAATGTAGAAATTGGAATATACAGCAAATCACGGGCCTTAAACATAGCCAGTGAACAGGGATTAGACTTAGTAGAAATCTCGCCCAATGCCGTACCGCCTGTCTGCAAGGTTATGGATTACAAAAAGTTTCTTTACGAACAAAAGAAGCGAGAAAAAGCATTGAAGTCCAAGGCGGCCAAAGTGGTTGTCAAGGAAATACGTTTTGGACCCAATACAGATGATCACGATTACAACTTCAAGAAGAAGCATGCTGAAAAGTTTCTTAAAGAAGGTGCTAAGCTAAAAGCATTTGTATTTTTTAAGGGACGTTCTATCATTTTTAAAGAGCAAGGCCAGATTTTGTTGCTACGTTTAGCTCAAGATCTCGAAAAATTAGGGAAAGTAGAACAAATGCCAAAACTTGAAGGAAAGCGTATGATTATGTTCATTGCGCCGATCAAAAAATAACAATAGCGAATAACTAAAATAAACAGCGAAAATGCCAAAAATGAAAACTAAATCCAGCGCCAAAAAACGTTTTAAAGTAACGGGCTCTGGAAAAATCAAAAGAAAGCACGCGTTTAAAAGTCACATTCTAACAAAGAAGTCGAAAAAACGTAAGCTTGCTCTCACTCACAGCACCTTGGTGCACGAGAGTGACGAAGCCAACATCAAACAACAATTGCGTTTAAAGTAAATGCAATAAGGTAACTTAAATTTTAACCGTGGAGTTTGGCTCATTTAAGATTCTGAATTAGTTCGGAACGCCAACTACAAAAACAAAAAAACTATGCCAAGATCAGTAAACTCAGTGGCCAAAAGGGCCCGAAGAAAAAAAGTTCTAAAACAAGCTAAAGGCTATTTTGGACGTCGAAAAAATGTATGGACTGTTGCAAAAAATGCAGTAGACAAAGCCATGCTCTATGCCTACAGAGATCGTAGAAATAAGAAAAGAACTTTCCGTGCACTATGGATAATGCGTATCAATGCAGGCGCAAGATTACACGGAATGTCCTATTCACAATTTATGGGAAAACTAAAAGCCAATGATATAAACCTTAACCGTAAGGTTTTGGCCGATTTAGCCATGAATGATCCTATAGCTTTTGAAGCAATTATCAACAAAATAAAATAGGCATCTGCCAGATTATTAACCTATTATTCGCTACAAAAACCCACTCAATTGAGTGGGTTTTTTAGTTGTTATTTAATCCTGAATAGCAAATACTTGCCGCAATAAAGTCGTTGTTCTTGAATTAATATTTTTTCTAATATTACGCTCTTCAACTCCAATAGCTTTGTTAACGCCTTTGAGTGTTTCATCTGTAACATAGGCCGACAAATCCGTAGTCACAGCAGATGTAAAAGGTAGGTTGTTATAGCGCTGAGTGAGGTTATTCCAAATTTTATCGGCACCAACTTTTGAAAGAGAACTTTCGATAACTGGTCGAAATTTTTCTAATAAAGCAGGCCTTGTTTGTTGTTTGAGATAATCTGTTGCAGCATTATCTCCACCCAATAAAATTGATTTTGCATCATTAATAGTAATATCTTTAATTGCTGATACAAATATTGGCGTAGCCTCTTTTACAGCATCCTCAGCAGCTCGATTGATTACTTTTAGTCCTTCATCTGCTACTTTCCCAAGTCCAATATTTCGAAGTGCTTTATCGACTTTTTTCAATTCATCTGGAAGTAATATTTTGACTAGTTCATTTTGAAAAAATCCATTTTTCTTTGTCAGCTTTTGAACTTGTCTATCAATACCTAAAGATAGAGCCTCACGAAGACCACTGGCTATCACAGCGTTGTTGGGTTCTTTTGATTCAGGAAATTGCTCCAAAACACCTTGTAATTCTGCTCAAGAAGAACTAGTCAGTACGATAAAAAAAATAGAACTCGATTGAATATTGTAATAGATTTCATGGATTATTAATTTGATTCATTTTGACCAGCATTACGGTTTTCATTAGTCTTCCTCTTTCTTTTGCTTTATTGGCTATTTCGCCTTTGTAATGACGATCTACAGTGGCTTCCCATAAGTGCACCCATTGTTCAAAATGCTCGTTTGTAAGTGTTTCTTTGGCATTCAATGCGGTGTGTTTCATCATAGGGTTAACTTTGTAGACAGCAGTCCCCAAAAGTGCAAATTCCCAAAATTTATACATTTTTGGCAAATGTTCATGCCAATCTACATGTGCTACATCATTAAAGACGTAACCAATAATGGAATCCTGTTTTACATCGTTATAAAAAGCATCAACTAGCGTTTTTATATCTTTTGATGTAGAAATATCTCTTGTCATCATTTTTAATTTAGCCTATGATGAATAAAAATTCTGCGGCTTCTTTTGCTGCAATCTGGTGAACTTCATCTAAAGGAATATTAAATTCTTCCATATGATGAATGTTTTTATTTACTCTTAAGGAACGATATTCAATAGTGCCTTTAACTACAAATATTTTAGCTCTAGCTGGAGCAGTGTGATTTTCCAAAATTGCAACGGTTCAAGCGTCACTAAGATAACTTTAAAGTGTTGGCTAGCCTGGACAATACGGATTAATGGTTTGACTTTTTCTTGAAAATAAATGTGATTTTGCATCTTGATTTAGGGTTTAAGTTAATATAAAATTAGAAAAAAATACTGAAATATAAACCATTCTAGGTTTTCTGTTTTTTCTTTTTTGCCGCTGGAAATAAGACGTTATTCAAAATCAAACGGTATCCGGGTGAGGTCGGATGAAGCTCCAGTTCTGTTTTGGGATCCCCTACTCTGTGCGTGTAATCTTCTGGATCGTGACCGCCATAAAATGTAAAAAAACCTTTCCCTTTAATACCATGAATGTAGCGGGCTTCATCATTTATTTTATTTTCCCCCAAAATCAAAACATTGGATTTTACATGCGAACGGGTGAATGCCGTCGTTTGGCCCATAAAACCTTTTATCAGAGCGGTATGATTTTGATTGAGCATGGTGGGAATAGGATCCCATTTGGCCGAATAATCTATCAATGTAAAATAGTCTGATTCTTTTGGGATTTGACGTATATTGGTTTGATCTATGGACGAAAATTCATAGACATTCGGATCACGCTCAATAATGAATTCTTTAAACGCAAAGGTTTTTGAGAAGTCCAGTCGAGCTTGATAATTTGGTGTTGAACCGTCGCCATCAAACATAGGCTCACAAATATCGAGTTGTTCTGCGGCTAGTGCTATATCGAAACTGTCTGTAGCACTACACATGGCAAACATGAAACCGCCTCCGAGAACATAGTCTTTTATTTTTTTGGCAACAGCTAATTTTTCTTCTGACACCTTTTGAAATCCCAACTCTAAAGCCAATGCTTCAGCCTGTTGTTGTTGTTGGATGTACCATGCTGCATTTCTGTAGGCTCTGTAGAATTTCCCATATTGGCCCGTAAAATCCTCATGATGAAGGTGTAGCCAATCATAAATTAATAAGGCATCATTGAGAACCTCAGCGTCATAAATGATATCGTATGGAATCTCGGCATAGGTTAAAACAAGAGTAACAGCATCATCCCAGGGTTGTTTTCCGCTTGGAGAATAAACTGCAATTTTTGGTGCTTTCTCTAAAAGAACAGCGTCCATATTTTCACTGGGACTTTCAATGGTTTTCAACAGCGAAACCGCAGCGTTGTCTGAAATTGTTTGATAATCTACTCCTCTGAGGAGACATTCTCTGGCAATTTCCTCACTAAAAGGCAATAAAAAAGAGCCCCCACGGTAGTTCAACAGCCATTTGACTGTTTGATTTTGACTGAGAATCCAATAAGTTATGCCATACGCTTTTAGGTGATTGGATTGGGACTCGGAGTCCATGGGAACGAGGATGTAATCCGCAAAAGATTTGGTGGAAATGGTCAGAAATAAGGCCAATAGTATTAGTCGCACACACATAACTACTTGATGAAGATTTAGTAGGGGGTGTCATCATCTGGCGGGCCAAAGGCGTCATTAGGGTCGATCTGAATATTATCCTCGGAAAATGTATCGTCGTTGGCAGCAGCATTCATTTTGGAATGGAACTCAGCGTCAAAAGGAGAATCGAAGGTATCTAAATTATCAAATTTTCCCAAGTGGCCAATAAACTTCAATCGAATATTATCTAATCCTCCATTTCTATGTTTGGCAATGATAAATTCTGCTTGACCTTCGCAAGGTGTGTGATCTTCATCATCCCACTCCTCTATTTTGTAATACTCCGGACGGTATATAAATGAAACAATATCAGCGTCTTGTTCAATGGCTCCCGACTCTCTCAAATCAGACAATAATGGCCGTTTACTTCCGCCCCTAGTTTCAACCGCTCGGGATAGCTGAGATAGGGCAATAACTGGCACGCTTAGTTCTTTAGCTAATGCTTTGAGGTTTCTAGAAATCATTGAAATTTCTTGTTCTCGATTTCCAGTTTTTTGACTACCGCCAGCGGTCATTAGTTGTAAGTAATCAACGATAATGAGTTTTATTCCATTTTGAGAGGCCAAACGTCTGGCTTTGGCGCGTAAATCAAAAATGGACAGAGAGGGGGTATCATCAATATATAAAGGTGCTTTTTCCAACGACTTTACCTTTACATTGAGCTGTTCCCACTCGTGTTTTTCTAATTTTCCTGTTCTTAGTTTTTCAGAACTGAGTCCTGTTTCAGAGGATATTAATCGTGTTATAAGTTGAACGGATGACATTTCTAGTGAGAAAAAGGCAACCGGTATATTTTGATTTACGGCAATATTTCTGGCCATAGACAAGGTAAGTGCTGTTTTTCCCATACCGGGTCGGGCAGCTACAATGATAAGGTCACTTTCTTGCCAGCCAGAGGTCAACTGATCAACTTTGTCAAATCCGGATGGAATTCCGCTTAAGCCTTCTTTATTGGAAATTTCTTCAATTTTTTTCTTGGCTTGAAATACTAAATCCTGTGCTGTTTCGGTAGACTTCTTTATATTCCCTTGAGTGACGTCGTAAAGCTTAGATTCTGCTTTATCCAATAAATCAAATACATCTTTTGTTTCATCGAAAGAGTCTTCAATAATCTCATTGGAAATTTTAATCAGACTTCTTTGAATAAATTTTTGTAAAATAATGCGGGCATGAAACTCAATATGAGCGGAGGAAGACACTTTTTGGGTTAACCCAATTAAATAAAAATCACCACCAACAGCGTCTAGCTTTTGGTTTTTTCGTAATTGAGCTGAAACAGTCAATAAGTCTATCGGTTGACTGCCTTCAAATAATTGAAGTATGGCCTCAAAAATAAATTGATGCGCGTCTTTATAAAAAGATTCGATACTTAATATATCAATAACTTCGTCGACACCTTTTTTGTCTATCATCATGGCACCCAATACAACTTCTTCTAAATCAATAGCTTGAGGGGGGATTTTCCCTTTTTCTAAACTTATAACAGTTGTTCGATCGGTTTGAGTGCCTTTATATGCTTCGGGTTGTTTCATTAATACGAATGTACATAAAAATTAGATGCATTAAGTCTGTTTAAGTCTTAGAAAACTCAACAGACCATTTGTTAATAAGTTCGATTTTTTGTTGATAATTATAAAAATCAGTCAACAGAAACTTAAGCAAAAAATTGATTTTCTGATTAGACCACTAATATTAGTCTTTATAGACCCCCATTCCCGCATATTTATCCATGCGTTGATTGACTAAATCTTTTGGGGATAAGTTTTTCAACTCTTCAAAGGATTTCAGGATGGATGCTTTGACAATTTCGAATGTTTTTTCGGGATTTTTGTGGGCACCTCCAAGTGGCTCTTTGATGATTTCGTCTACTATGTTCATACGTTTCATGTCTTTAGCTGTTAGTTTCAGTGCCGCTGCGGCTTGCTCTTTGTATTCCCAACTACGCCACAAAATTGAAGAGCAAGATTCGGGAGAAATAACAGAGTACCACGTATTTTCAAGCATCAGAATCCTATCGCCTACTCCGATGCCTAGAGCACCTCCTGAGGCTCCTTCCCCAATAATGACAGTGATGACAGGAACTTTCAAACGAGTCATCTCCAAAATATTTCTGGCAATGGCCTCGCCTTGGCCTCGCTCTTCAGCTTCTAGTCCTGGATAAGCTCCTGGAGTATCGATAAGGGTTACCACAGGGATACCAAATTTTTCTGCGGATTTCATCAAGCGGAGCGCTTTTCTGTAGCCCTCTGGGTTTGCCATTCCAAAGTTTCTGTACTGCCGGGTTTTGGTATTATGGCCCTTTTGTTGACCTATGAACATAAAGGTTTGATCGCCAATTTTTCCTAGACCGCCTACCATCGCTTTGTCGTCTTTATAGTTTCGATCTCCATGAAGCTCCAAAAATGAATCTTTGAAAATGGCCTGAATGTAATCTAGAGTGTAGGGCCGGTCTGGGTGGCGTGAAAGCTGAACCCGCTGCCATGGTGAAAGGTTTTTATAAATTTCTTTTTTAGTGGATTCTAACTTGCTTTTTATCTGATTACAAGTATCAGACACATCAACCTCACTTTCTTCTCCAATAATTTGACACTTTTGAAGTTGTTCCTCTAGTTCCTTGATGGGTAGTTCAAAATCTAAATATTCCATAAAAAAATGTTATTGGCTAGTTTAGTTAGCAAATATATGAACTTTATGTTTTGTTGGTAATGTTATGGGCTAAATTTTGTGTGCGATGTTTTAAAATAGCATTCATTAAAACTGTTGTTATGATCAAGGCAGATCCGATGTAAAAGGGTAATTTCATTGTTTCTGATTCAGGAAAAATCAATACCGCCAAAAGTATCCCATAAATCGGTTCTAAATTGTAAGTCAAAACAACTGAATAAGGTGAAATATATCGCATCAAATGAACCGAAGCGATAAAAGCATAGGCTGTACATATACTAGCCAAGACTATTAGATAACATAGGTCAGACAGTGAGAGACTGAAAAACGAGGTGCTAAAACCCTTTGGCGTAAAAGCCAAAAAAATAGAAATAAATAATACACCGCTTATAAATTCATAAAATGAAATTACACTAGCGTTGTATCGTTTTACAAATGTTCCGTTTAAAACAGCGAATAGCGTTGAAAAAAGAGCCGATAAAATTCCTAAAATAACACCCGATAAATATTTTAGTTCGGCTTGCACAATGATGCATACGCCTGCAATTACGATTAATCCAAAAACAATTTCATACTTAATTATCTTTCGTTTTAAGATTATGGGCTCAATAAATGAAGCGAAAAATGCTCCTGTTGAAAACATAGCTAAAGCTATGGAAATATTTGACACTTTGATGGCTGCAAAGAAAGTGATCCAATGTAATGCAATGAGGATACCAGCTAAGAAAAATTTGATTAAATCCCTTGGAGGTACTGTAATGTTTACTTTTTTTATAACTATGAAAATATACATTAAAATTCCGGCAAAAATCATGCGATACCAAACTAATGGAATGGCCTCCAAGGTGATTAATTCGCCCAATATGGCTGTAAAACCAGCTATAAGAACCAAAACATGGAGGTGAAATTGATTTTTTAGCTTATCGCTTGGCATTATAAAGAAGATAAATAGCTAGAATACCAAATATAAAATTAGGAAACCAAACCGCCACAACCGGTGAAAAATCAGACTGCTCTGCCATGACCCCAAAGACCTTGTCAAAAAACACATAAATCATTGCGATAACTATACCGAATGCCAAATTCACACCCATACCCCCGCGTCTTTTTATGGAAGAAACAGCAACTGCAATGATTGTTAAAATAAAAACCGAAACTGGTAAACTCCATTTTTTATACTGAACAACTTTATATCGGCTGATGTTGGATGATCCTCTAGCTTCTTCACGTGCTATAAAATCTGAAAGCTCATTGATATTTAAGGTTTCTGCCACATATACTGGCGGCGTTAGGTCCTGTAAATCAAAGCCTAGAAGAGTGTCAACTCGCCGTTTAAAAACCAACGAATCGTTGTCCTTACCTATATACCTCAAGTAATAATTTGATAAACGATAAACACTGTCTTTTTCAATAAATCTAATGGCAGTAGCGTGTATTTTATAAGTCATTTTATTGCCTTCAAAATGCTCTAGGGTAAAATTGTTACCCCGCAAAGATTTGGTGTCAAAATTACTTACATAGATATATTCGTTATCGTTGATTTGACTATGGATTAATTTGGTTTCTGCTACTTTTTTATTTTTCAAATATTTGTACGAAAATTCATTAAATCCTTTACTAGCTTTTGGCGCCCAATACATGCCCAAAAACAGTGCAATAATTGCTATTAGGGTTGCACCAATAAAATATGGTCTCAAAAATCTCATGAAAGAGACCCCAGAACTTAAAAATGCAATAACTTCTGTATTGTTGGCTAATTTGGATGTAAACCATATTACCGATAGAAATAAAAACAATGGAAATAATAAATTGGCAAAATAAATGGTAAAGTCAAAATAGTAGGCCAAAACTTCTTCAAACGGTACTCGGTTTTCTAGAATTCGATCAATTTTCTCAGCTAAATTTACTGTAATCCCAATGGGAATGAACAGCAACAACATCAAAAAGAATGTAAGCAGATAACGTTTTAAAATATACCAATCTAAAATTTTCATTTGTTACAGTCGCTTGTCCATTTGATTAACCATTTGGATTTTCCAAGATTCGAAATCTCCAGCCAAGATACGTTTTCTGGCCTCACGAACCAACCACAAATAGAATCCTAAGTTGTGTATCGTAGCAATTTGTTTACCCAATAATTCGTTGACCGAAAATAGATGTTTCAAATAGGCTTTTGAATATTCAGTATCAACCCACGTGATTCCCATATTGTCTATGGCAGAAAAATCATCAGCCCATTTTTTATTTTTAATGTTGATGGTACCATGTGCTGTGAACAACATCCCATTTCTGGCATTTCTTGTGGGCATGACACAATCGAACATATCAATACCAAGTGCAATATTTTCTAAAATATTGATTGGTGTTCCGACACCCATTAGATAACGTGGTTTGTCTTCGGGTAGTATGTTACATACTACTTCACACATGGCGTACATTTCTTCTGCTGGCTCTCCTACCGATAATCCTCCAATAGCATTACCAACTGCATTAACGCCAGCTATATACTCTGCAGATTGTTGTCTTAGATCTTTATATGTACTGCCCTGAACAATAGGAAAAAAGGCCTGACTGTATCCATATTTAACAGGTAGTTTATCCAAGTGATTTATACAACGTTCCAACCAGCGGTGGGTCATGTGCATAGAACGTTTGGCATAGTTATAATCACAGGGGTATGGTGTGCATTCATCAAAAGCCATGATAATATCAGCACCAATAGTTCTTTGAATTTCCATGACGTTTTCGGGAGTAAACACATGATAGCTTCCATCGATATGACTCCGAAATTTTACGCCCTCCTCCTTTATTTTTCGATTAGCAGACAAGGAATAAACCTGATATCCTCCCGAATCTGTCAGGATATTTCTATCCCAGTTCATAAACTTATGTAATCCACCTGCTTGCTCCAAAATATCCATTTGTGGACGCATGTACAGATGATAGGTATTCCCCAAAATAATATCTGGGTTAATATCATTTTTGAGTTCTCGCTGATGAACCCCCTTTACTGTACCAACCGTACCCACAGGCATAAAAATGGGTGTTTGTATGATACCGTGATCTGTAGTCAAGGTGCCGGCACGGGCTTTGGTCTTCAAATCTGTTTTTAGAAGTTCAAATTTCAAACCTAGGGCCTTATTTGTTTTTATTTTTTCTGGACTGGTAATTTTTGAGAAAATCACCTTTTGGTGCGCCGTCATCAAAAGAGCTTCCTGTCAAAAACAATCTTGTTTTGGCCCGAGCTTCTTCATTGGACCAATTTTCATATTCTATTCGATAGAGTGCCGAAAACAAGGGGGCCCGGCCCTCCCCATGATGACAGTGAATGAGAACAGGATAGTTGTTTTCGTCATCCATAATCTCTAAAAATTTTTGTACCGTTTCTTCATTTGGAACTTGAACGGTGCCTAAATTGATATAATTTACACCTTCTATGTTATCAACGGCTTCTTTTTCAGCTAATAATTCTTCAGGAATTTCGGGATTATTGATCAAATCTTCAGTGCCAGGAAACCGCAAATCGATAATACTTTTTAAGTTGTAATCGTCTACAAAACGAGCAATTTGATCAGGTGGTATAACTCCCGATTTGTAAACTTTATTTTTTGATATCTCTTCGAAGTTGTGATTAATATGCTTCTTGTAAACAAAATTACCTCCAACAATTATGGCGATACCAAGCAATGCCATTAAGAGCTTTTTTTTCATGGTTTTAATTGTTTGTTGATTATGGTATAAAAATAATTTTGAATGAAAGCTTTACAGTGTTTTTCCAAAGCTTCCATCTCTAAATTTTTTTGGGTTAGTAAATTAGTTTTTAAAGATAAATCGTCAATATCGTAAAAACCAACGGCTTTTTGACCATCAAAGATACAAATATAATTCCCTTTGCTGAATCGGTACAATATACCATCGTGATTCATTACAAATGGTGCAATTTCAGAATAGTCGTCCACCAAACTCCTACCCCAACTCCGAAATGGCTTGTCATAGCCAACCATTTGTAGTATGGTTGGATATATATCAATTTGCTGAGCTAAATCACGATTTTCACCAATATAGTTTCCCATTGGATCATAAAACATAATTGGAACAGCATATCGATTGATTGCTTTTCTATACTCGTCGAAGTGAATTTGATTACCGTGATCAGCAGTTATGACAAATATGGTGTTTTCAAACCAAGGTTCGTTTTTGGCGGCTTCAAAAAACTCTCTGAAGGCATAATCTGTATATCCAACACACTTATGCATAGGCAGAAATCCCTCAGGAAACTTTCCACTATATTCATTTGGTATAATATATGGATCGTGTGACGATACGGTAAAAATTGTAGCAAAAAAGGGACTTTCCTTTTGGTCGAGTGTTGATTTCATAAACTTTAAAAAGGGCTCGTCCCATATACCCCAAAATCCGTCAAACTGAGTGTCATCATTAAATTCAGTTTTGCCATAATAATGATCAAATTCTAGAATATTTGAAAATCCTAAAAATCCCATTGAACCGTTCGGAGCACCATGAAAAAAAGAGGTGTCATATCCTATTGAGTTTAATGTGGAAACTAAGGACTCAACAGGCTGTTTGGCATATGGAGAAGATGTGTAGGCATCTGTAAATGACGGGATACCAGCCAACACAGATGACATTCCATGAATGGATTTTCGTCCATTTGCGAAGGCATTAGAAAAAATTAAACTATGATTAGCTAAAGAGTCTAAAAACGGTGTAAAGCTTTGATAATCAGGGATGTTATTGTGTTTATTAAACGCACCAAGGTACTCTCGACCATAACTTTCGGTAATAAATAATACAATATTGGGCTTGGATTGGCTTTTTGGGGGGTATTTTTTTATGGGGCTTAAGATTTCATGGATTTCATTATTTGGGATACCATAGTTCAGGGCTTTAAAATTATTTTTATTAATGGTTCTAATGATCGCAAATGGAGTGTTTAGAATGACATCAGCATGAAGAATATTTGTTACATATCGATTGGCATCAACCAAATTAATTGGTCGTGTACTTTTCTTAAAATCTCCACCTCTTATGCCTCCAACCATCATAGCTGCCATTATCAAAAATGAGAAGACTGAAGTTAAAACATAAAAAACTGTATGCTTTTTGTAGGGTTTTGACTCAACTTTAATTTTCTTGAACAAATAAATCCACAACCAAGCCAAAATCAAAAACAAAACAAGAATATGCCAATAACTGATAGTGAATCGCAAAAACATTTGCATTAAGTTATCTTCATTTTTAACAACAGCCCATTCAGAAATAGTGGTACGGTTGTATATGAATTTATAGTAACCAAAATCTATAAAATTTGTAGCATAGCCCAAAAAATTAAAACCAAAATAGGTGTAAAACAAAAACTTCTGATAGCCCTTTGAGGTATTGATACCTAGAGGCAACATGGAGAATACAACAAATAAACTGTTCAAATAAAAAATTGCGGCAGTATCAAAAATAAGACCATGATAACATAACTTCAGTAGCTCTTCAAGGGAACTTATTTCTAAGACAGAAAAATTGTAAACCACGAATAAAATACGAGCAATAAAATAAAATATATAGGCCAAAAACAACCTATAAACCATTACCTTGTATTCGTTAATTCTAAAAAATGACATATTTTCTTAGGATAATATTGACCACAAAAGTACAAAAACATAATGGGCTCACTTCAGTTAGAAAAAAATGTTTAATAAGTTGTTAGTTACTTCTCATAATTTGTTAGTCAAAGGGCTTTGAATCCCCAAAATTAAATTTAATTTTGATTATAATTTTTAATAATTCTAAATGTCAAATAAAGAATTAAATGACTTAACTGTTCAAGTCAGACGTGATATTCTACGTATGGTACACAAAGTGAACTCGGGTCATCCAGGAGGCTCTCTTGGTTGTGCAGAATTTTTAGTAGTACTTTATTCAAAAATCATGAACCGCAATAGCGGTTTTGATATGGACGGGCACGGCGAAGATTTATTTTTTCTATCCAATGGTCATATATCTCCCGTTATCTACAGCGTCTTGGCTAGAAGTGGTTATTTCCCCGTTGAAGAACTCAACACCTTTAGGCTGTTAGACTCGCGCCTTCAAGGTCATCCTACTACACATGAAGGACTGCCAGGAATTCGCATCGCATCTGGATCATTAGGTCAAGGGCTTTCAGTAGCAATTGGTGCGGCACTCTCAAAAAAATTAAACAAGGATTCCAATATCATTTACAGTCTTCACGGCGATGGTGAACTTCAAGAGGGACAAAATTGGGAGGCTATCATGTATGCTTCAGCAAAAGGCGTGGATAATATTGTTGCCACAATTGATCTAAACGGCAAGCAAATTGACGGTTCCACGGATGATGTTCTAAGTATGGGGAGTATAAAAGACAAGTTTGAAGCCTTTGATTGGACAGTCATAGAAATTGAATCAGGCAATGATATAGATTCAATTTTAAATGGCATGGCTGAAGCCAAAAAAGCATCTGGCCAAGGCAAGCCCGTTTGTGTACTTCTTGAAACCATAATGGGTAATGGCGTAGATTTTATGATGCACACCCATGCATGGCACGGAAAAGCGCCCAATGATGAACAACTGGAGTCTGCATTATCGCAAAACCCCGAAACACTCGGCGATTATTAACTACAACCCCACACACAAAAAATGAAAACATACAGCTATACTGAAAAAAAAGATACAAGAAGCGGTTTTGGAGACGGTCTCACCGAACTAGGCAGAACAAATCCAAATGTAGTTGCGCTTTGTGCAGACCTCACAGGATCATTAAAAATGAATGATTTTGAAAAAGAAAATCCAGATCGGTTTTTTCAGATTGGTATTGCTGAAGCCAATATGATGGGAATCGCTGCAGGACTAACAATTGGAGGTAAAATACCCTTTACTGGAACATTTGCAAACTTTTCGACAGGTCGAGTTTATGATCAAATTCGACAATCCATTGTTTATTCTGGTAAAAATGTAAAAATTTGTGCTTCACACGCTGGATTAACACTAGGAGAAGATGGTGCCACTCACCAAATATTAGAAGATATTGGACTGATGAAAATGCTTCCAGGCATGGTTGTTATCAATCCTTGTGATTATAACCAAACTAAGGCTGCCACTCTGGCTATTGCGAAATATCAAGGCCCTGTATATTTGCGGTTTGGGCGTCCAAAAGTTCCCGTTTTTACAGCTGAAAATCAAACTTTTGAAATTGGCAAAGCCATCAAAATGACCGAAGGAACAGATGTCACTATTGTGGCTACAGGTCATTTAGTGTGGGAAGCTCTAGAGGCGTCCAAAGTACTTCATGAGCAGGGAATCTCGTCAGAAGTAATCAACTTTCATACAATAAAACCTTTAGACGAAAAAACATTATTAGAGTCAACAGCTAAAACTGGTTGTGTTGTGAGTGCTGAAGAGCATAATTATTATGGTGGTCTAGGAGAAAGTGTCGCTAGAGTATTGTCTTTGAATAATCCAATTCCTCAAGAATTTGTAGCAACTAACGATACTTTTGGAGAGTCGGGAACTCCTGCACAGCTAATGGCGAAATATGGCCTTGATAGCAGCGCCATTGTTACTAAAGCTTTAAAGGCTATTCGAAGAAAAAGCTAATTATTATTAAAAGTAATTCTCGTTAAGATTAGTTCAAAGTCTGAGCGTCGTCGGGGTCCAGATAATTAGGGATCCCATTGCCATTGGTGTCTTCCAAGGTTACTACTTTTGCAGAAAAACTTCCATCGTCTTCTAACTGAATTGCGGTTATAAATTGATCTGAAGCTAAATTAAGGGTTTCAAGTTCTGCTTGTAATGCTTCGCGCGTGGTATTGGTGTATATTGCATACGTAATTTCTCTATACGTTTTATAACCATCACCATCATCATCGTTATCTCCAAAATTACTAAAACGATCGTCATCTGTATTGTCATCTGTAACATCCATATTGCTGTTATCATCCTCCATAAAACTTGGAATGAAATCGTTGTCATGATCCATAACTTGGAATTGATGAAGTTCAAACTTAAAAACCAAACAAGAATATGAAGTAATACCAGTTGTTGCGCTGCTGAAATAGGAGAGTCCAGAGGGTAAAAACATCACCCCGATTCCATAATTCTCAAAAGTAACTGTCCCATCCCCATTAGTGGTGTACCCATTGGCGGTCTTGAATTGGGGTAATACCCTACTCCATCCAGGGATAGAAAAAACAAGATCAACATCAGCTGGATTAATAGAGCTATCGAATATATTGCCATTTATTAAGCTTCCTTCATAATTGACTCGAACTTGGTCTGTAAAATGAGGGGATTGTCCTTGCCCATCTTGAAGCTTTAGGATGTAATATTTGTAATCTGTGTCTTTATAAACTGTAGTTTTCTCTTCAACCGCATTGGCCAATAAGGTTGTATTTACCGGAAGAGTTTGGCCTTCTTCTAATTTTGTAATTGTGATATCATTAATTGTAGGATAGGTCGTCAGGGATGCCAAGGCTCCAGAATTATAGTAATGGGTATTTAAGTAATTTTGTAATGTATCCATATCGCTGGCTTGTTGCTCAGCACGATCTCGTGGCGGTACTGCATTGTTTTCGTCGTCATCCTCACTACAATTAATTGCGAAGACTGCCAATAAAAAAACAAGTAGAAGATTTAGATTAATTCTCATAATATTACTTTTGGAGCTGCAAGATACAATATTATAGTATTTTTGCGGGAAACAAAAACAGAGTTTTACCAAATTAATGAGAATAGATAAATTTTTGTGGTGTTTACGTTATTTCAAGACAAGGACTATAGCAACCAATGCCTGTAAAAAAGGCCATGTCAAGATAAATGACCAAATTGTGAAACCCAGTCGGGAAGTTTACCCAACAGAAAAAGTTTCTGTCAGAATAAATCAAGTGAATTATCAACTTACTATATTAGACTTGCCGCCAAGCAGAGTTGGTGCAAAGCTGGTCGATATATACAGAACCGATACAACACCAAAATCTGAATTTGAAGCACAAGATCTATTGAAGTATTCTAAGGATTATTACAGAAAAAAAGGAGAAGGACGTCCAACCAAAAAGGATAGGAGAGATATCAACGATTATTTAAATTTTGATAACGAATAGAGAAGTAATAATAACATCACTTTAGTATATTTGAAAAAAAATCACATGTCACTGTCACAACATTGTATTCTAAATCACCAAGAGATTAATCATAAGATTCGACGCATGGCCTATCAAATTTATGAGGCCAACGTCAACAGAGATGAGGTCATTTTAGCTGGAATTCAATCAAACGGTTTTATTTTGGCCAAAAAAATAAAAGACCATTTGGACCAAATTTCTGAAATAAATGGCATCTTGTGTGATGTGAAAATTGACAAGAAAAATCCAACTGAGGCTATTGAAACCTCATTACAAAAAGACGACTACTCCAATAAATCTGTAGTTTTAATAGATGATGTCCTACATTCTGGCACAACACTAATATATGGTGTAAAGCATTTTTTGGATGTTCCGCTTGAACAATTTAAGACTGCCGTTCTAGTCAATAGAAACCATAAAAAATACCCTGTTAAAGCCGATTTTAAAGGGATATCACTATCTACCTCATTGAACGAACATATTGAAGTCATCTTTGACAAAAATGACTCAAAAGTACTTTTAGTTTAATTCTCGTAAAATTTCTGTAGCAATAGCATTAACTGAATTGTTATCTGATAAAACAACCAATTGGGCTTGATTATAGAATTTTGATCGCTCAAAGACGTGTTTTGCAATAAACTCTGTTAATTTTTCGTCAGAAATATGTTCAATAAGAGGTCTCTTTGATTTTTCATTGACTAACCTGCTATATAATGTTTGAATTGAAGATTTTAGATAAACGGTTTGTACATTTGGGTGTTCAACAAGAAAGGTCATCGTGTTACTGTAACATGGCGTTCCGCCGCCTAATGCCAAAACTAAATTATCATGACTTCTGCAGACGGTTTCAACAGCGCGTCTTTCGATTGCCCTGAATTGAACTTCCCCTTTAATTTTGAAGAGTTCTGAAACACTAAGTTTTTGATGGGCTTCAATAAAAACATCTAAATCTAAA
Organism: Flavobacteriaceae bacterium; assembly: GCA_049889395.1. Lineage (GTDB taxonomy): Bacteria > Bacteroidota > Bacteroidia > Flavobacteriales > Flavobacteriaceae > UBA3537. The sequence goes on along the minus strand of JBMHDM010000024.1, from coordinate 1,674 downwards.
AACGAATAACCCATATTATCTGCCAGCTGTTGACCTATAGTAGATTTACCGCAACCCATATACCCCAATAGAACAATAATCATTTTTTTTGTTAAAAGGATTTATAATCACAAAAAAACAAAAAATATTATTAAAAAGGATTGTAATATTAATTAAACCCTTTATCTTTGCAGCCGCAATATGCATACCAAAAGACTTGGTAGCTCAGTTGGTAGAGCATCTCCCTTTTAAGGAGAGGGTCCTGGGTTCGAGCCCCAGCCAAGTCACAAAAAAGTTAAGCTAAAGCCTTAACTTTTTTTTTCTTCAAACTCAATCGCGCACGTGGCGGAATTGGTAGACGCGCTAGCTTGAGGGGCTAGTGGGAGTTTTTCCCGTGGAAGTTCGAGTCTTCTCGTGCGCACTTTTTTTTAAAACTATTCCATTTTTCATTATTTTTTAGTATTTTAGTAGAACCAAATCTATAAAATAATGAACAGTACTGAAAACGTCTTTAGTATCAAAGACTTAGAAAATCTCTCTGTAGTCAAAGCGCACACCATTCGTATTTGGGAAAAACGATACAACTTACTTCAACCCAAACGCACCGAGACCAATATCAGACATTACGATCTCCACAATCTTCAAAAACTACTCAATATCAGTTTTTTGAATAATAATGGGTTCAAGATTTCAAAAATTGCAAAATTAGACGAGTCTGAATTGGCCCCCAAAACAAGGCAGTTGGCCTTTATGGGGAAAAATGACAGTCAGGCCATCGTGGCTTTCAAATTGTCGATGCTCAATTTTGACCAAACACTATTTTATAATACGTACAACAGCTTGTTGGAGGAAAAGAATTTTAGGTCTATTTTTTACGAGATTTTTATTCCTCTACTTTGTGATTTGGGGATGCTCTGGCAAACAAATACCATGTCTTCTGCTCATGAACATTTTTTGACCGTACACATCAAACAAAAAATACTGGTACATATAGAACGCTTGCAGAGTACAGATCCGCGCCCAAGTACCAAAACAGTTGTTCTTTTTCTTCCTGAACATGAAGTTCATGATTTAGGCCTGTTATTCATCAATTATGAAATTTTAAGCTTGGGGTATCACACCATATTTTTGGGTGAAAATATTCCTTTAGATAACCTAAAATATATCAACAAACTATATGACGATATTATTTATGTGTCTTATTTTACAATAAAACCTAATGAAAGTGAAATTCATGATTATTTGGACACCTTTTCAGAACGCTTTTTGGAGAATAAGGAAAATAGTTTGAAACTCATAGGGTACAAAACAAAAACTATTAATCGGAAAAACATCTCAAAACACATTACATTGTACGATAAAATTGAGGATTTAGTTAAAGATATGTAAAAAACACTCTCGGAGTACAACTCTGTATAGTCTTTTCATTACTTTTATAGACAAATGAAGAAAACTATACACATCATAGGCTCAGGATTTTCGTCCTTGGCAGCATCATGTTACCTTGCTCAAGCAGGATATGAAGTAACCATTTTTGAAAAAAATAAGACCATTGGCGGTCGAGCAAGGCAGCTGAAAAAAGAAGGGTTTACCTTTGATATTGGACCAACATGGTATTGGATGCCTGATGTGTTCGAACGCTTTTTTGCAGATTTCAAAAAGCATCCTTCAACCTATTACACCCTCGAAAAGTTA
>JBMHDM010000023.1:0-13424 GCA_049889395.1 Flavobacteriaceae bacterium | reverse complement strand
ACCTTCAAACATCACAGGAAAAGAGTTTACATTCTTATCTTTGATTGAAATCGATAAGGAAGAGTTATTAGACGTAACGCTTTCTCAGCCTATGATTTTTGATGTTGTTTTGACCGGAACTAGTTCCAGTCAAATTACTGCGGGTCTTGAAGGTACTGATATAGCTATATCAAAGAGAATCATTGTATATGCTGCAGATGCTATCGCTGGCGTATATGACGTAACTGAAGTGTTTACAGCTGGTACTAACGAAGGCCTTAGCCTAGCTGCTCTTTTTGGAGAAGAGTATCAATTAACACTAGCTCAAATTCCAGATGCAACATCACTTACTGGATTTGACACTAATACTTTAGTTGCCACTAACACTGGTGCTAATGAGTGGATCACTGACGGTACAACCTTCACGTTCAACAGTGATGGTTCAATCCTTGTTGATGACTCATTCAACCCAGGTATTCCATATCTAGCACTATTCTCTTATCACTTCATAGACACTTCAGTATATGATGGTGATGCTGGTACAATAACTTTTGATGGTGACTTTGGTTTCCCTACAAACTACGGTCCATATCAGTGGGTTATGACAAAGCAATAAGCGTTAAAACGCTAACAAAAAAGCCTGTGTATAACACAGGCTTTTTTTTTGGAATAAACTATAATGATTATATTTGTTGTTTAACCATTTAACTATTATGAAGCTTAAAATCTCCACAATCACCACCATCGTCATATTACTACCGCTTTTATCATTGTCTCAAACACCATATGAAGTGGACGAGATTTTAAGTGCTAGTAATCCAACTCAAATTAATGCGCTAAAAACACAACTTCAAATTGATGAAGCTGAAAAAAACTCGCGAATTGAAGCTTATATTGAAGCTAATCCAGGTGTAGAAAGACATCAAATCCGCAATGGAAAAAAATTCACTATTGTAGATGTTGTCGATAATAAACCCTTATTCATCACTACACACAATGATACTGCAGCTAAAGCTACGCGGGCAGATTTTATGCATCAAGGCGGTGGATTAGGTTTAAATATTGAAGGACAAAATATGTATGTTGGTGTGTGGGATGGCGGCAATGTATTAATTGATCATCAAGAGTTTTACGGTACTTTCCCAAATTCTAATGTAATCCGAGTTACAACTCCAGATTTTGAAATTGAGCAATCATATAGTGATCATGGTACGCACGTTGCAGGAACCATAGCAGCAAAAGGAGCAGAACCTCAAGCCAAAGGAATGGCACCAAGGGCTACCGTTGTTTCCTACGATTGGACCAGTGATCTTACAGAAGTAGAATATGAAATTGAAAACAATGGACTATTAGTGTCTAATCATTCTTATGGTATTCCAGTTCAGGTTCAAGGGGAGCCTTATGTGGATACTTGGAGAATGGGATGCTATGATTCACAAGCCAATTTGTGGGATAATTTACATTACACCTTCCCCTATTATATTCAAGTGGTATCAGCTGGAAATGACGGAAATTATTCTTATCCTGAAGCTTCTTTTGAGGGATACGACAAATTAACTGCCGAGAAAAACAGTAAAAATAATCTGGTTGTAGCGAATGCTCAGGATCCCAATATTTCAAACAATGGGGACTTAGTATCGTTAAGCATCAATCAGGGAAGTAGCCAAGGCCCATCTGATGATGGACGTATCAAACCAGACATCACTGGAAATGGGACGCTTCTATACTCTCCAGTAAGCACCTCTACCACATCTTATGGGAATTATACTGGTACTTCAATGGCTGCACCTAACGTGGCTGGTTCAATCTTATTGTTACAACAATATTACAATGACATTAATAACAACTTTATGAGAAGTTCAACATTAAAAGGACTTGTTTGTCATACTGCTGACGATGACTCAAGTCGAGTTGGACCAGATGCTATTTATGGCTGGGGACTTTTAAATGTCAAAACAGCTTCCGAAACAATTTTGGACGCTTCAAATGGAAATGCCATGATAATGGAAGGCACACTATTAGATGGTGAATCTTACACCACTACCTTTAGTGCCTCAAGTGACGGACCAATCAGTGCAACCCTATGCTGGACAGATCCTGCCGGTACTCCTCAAAATGGCAGTTCAAACAGTACCACACCTGCCCTAGTTAACGATCTTGACCTTGTCTTAATTGACCCCAACGGATTTAACAATTATTATGCCTGGAGACTAAATGCTGCTAGCCCAGCATCTAGTGCTACTAAAGGGATTAATTTCGTCGATACCGTAGAAAATGTTGACATCGAAAATCCTAATTCTGGGACTTATACCATCTCCATCACTCATAAGGGAAGTTTAACAAATGGTGAGCAAAATTTTTCACTTATTGTAACTGGCTCTAACCTAACATTAGGAACAGCAAATGTCGATATATCAGGCTTACACGTTTGGCCAAACCCCGCTCAATCAGAAATCAGTTTCGAATATCCTAGCTCCGATAATTCATCTACAATCAGTTTGGTTGATATTCAAGGAAGGGTTGTTTTTCAAAACGAAATTGCGTCAGAAAATGGTCTTATTAAAGGACAGATCGATACCGCTAGTTTTGCGCGTGGATTGTATGTTTTGAAAATCAAACAAGGCAATACCTCTACCCAAAAGAAGATTATTCTTAAATAGAGTAGCATATCAAATTATTAAAAGCGAGCTCTTAGCTCGCTTTTTTTGTTCCTTTAGAATAGAATTAATTGTACTTTTACAGTATGCAAAACGACACAACTATTTATGGTATTCGAGCTATTTTAGAAGCTCTTGCAGCGGGAAAGTCAATTGATAAAGTTTTTTTACAAAAGGGACTTAAAGGTGATTTATTTTCCCAGCTTGAAAAGCAAATCCGCCTCAATGGGGTTAATCATAGTTATGTCCCTATCGAAAAACTCAATCGTCTAACACTGAATAACCACCAGGGCGCTGTGGCACAAATAGCACCAGTTAAGCTTTATGAATTAGACGATTTGGTAACAACAGTTTTGAAAGTAAAACAAAACCCCATATTTCTTATTTTAGATCAATTAAGCGATGTAAGAAATTTTGGTGCTATAATAAGAACCGCAGAATGTACAGGTGTTGATGGTATTATTATTCCCAAAAAAGGGAGTGCCCCAATCAACGGCGATGTGATCAAAACAAGCGCCGGAGCTGTGTTTAACATTCCCATCTGCAAGGTAGATCATATAAAAGATGCTGTTTTTTATTTTCAATCCTCTGACATTCAAATTATTGCAGCCACTGAAAAAACAAATCATCTCATTTACGAAATTGATTTAAAGTCTGCATGTGCTATCATTATGGGATCTGAAGGGAAAGGAATCTCGCCATCTGTTCTTAAAATAGCAGATCAAAAAGCCAAACTACCTATGGCTGGACAAATTAGCTCATTAAATGTTTCAGTGGCTTGTGGCGTATTTTTATATGAAGCCGTCAGACAACGTCACTCCTCTTGATTATAATGATATTGAACTTTATGTCTATTATCGGAATGTGAAGCCTTGTCAGATATTTCAATAAAATTACCATTATCATCAAAATGTTTTAAAAATGGATCACTAGATTCATCAAAATCAGGTCTTTGCCAATTATAAGATGCTGGTTTTGGAATGTCTTTTTGAAACCAAAAAACAAAACAAAGTCCAGTAATGAACCCAGAAAAATGACCCTCCCAAGACATATTTTCTTTTAATGGAAAAATAAACCATATCATACCGCCATAGAGAAAAACCACAAGCAAAGAGAGGGCAATTAATCTAAAATGATTAGAAAAAAACCCTTTGAATAACAAAAAACTCATCAATACGTAAATGTATCCACTAGCGCCAATGTGATAAGCAGGGCTTCCAATACACCAGGTTAATAATCCAGAAAAAATAATACCAAGAAAAAAAACTCGTAAAGCGACAGATTTGTAAAAATACGTCAATGCCATAGAAAGCACCAGCAATGGAATTGTATTTTGATATAGATGAGATAACGATCCATGGATGAACGGACTACATAAGATTCCCAATAATCCTGACAAACGACGCGGGAAAATACCATAGGGCGTTAGATTTAATTCAAAATGCAGTTCTGTCCAAAAGACAAGCCAAATTATAGTAACTAACCCCAAAGGGTAAAGTATCACCCCTTTTGTAAAATGAAATGATTGAGCAGTCTTCATTGATATAAAAATACAAAAGTTGAATTTACTTAAAAAAAAGGGTTAATTTGTGGTATGAATACACCACTTGCCGAACGCATACGCCCAGTCACACTTGATGATTATATTAGTCAAAGTCATTTGATTGGTCCAGAAGGAGCACTGTCTCAAGCTTTAAAACAAGGTTTGGTTCCATCGATGATTTTTTGGGGACCACCAGGCGTTGGAAAAACCACATTAGCAAATATTATTGCCAAGCACTCTGAACGACCCTTTTATACTCTCAGTGCTATAAACTCTGGGGTTAAAGACGTTCGTGAGGTCATCGAAAAAGCCAAACAAAGTGGTGGGCTTTTCACAACAAAAAATCCAATCTTATTCATAGACGAAATTCATCGTTTTAGTAAATCTCAACAAGATTCATTATTACAAGCTGTTGAAAAAGGATGGATAACACTAATCGGTGCTACCACTGAAAACCCTAGCTTCGAAGTGATTTCTGCGCTGTTATCGCGGTGCCAAGTCTATACACTGAATCCTTTTGAGAGAGCTGATTTAGAAACCCTACTCTATCGTGCCATAAATAGTGATGATGAACTTTCCAAACGAAGTATAGAATTGAAAGAAACCGATTCGTTGATAAGGTTTTCTGGTGGGGATGCCCGAAAGTTATTAAACCTCTTTGAACTTCTCATTACCTCAGAGCCTTCTGATTCTGTGGTCATTACAAATCAATTTGTACAAGATAGAGTTGAGCACAATATGATTCGTTATGATAAAACAGGGGATCAACACTATGACATTGTTTCAGCATTTATAAAGTCTATTCGAGGTAGTGACCCAAATGCAGCAGTGTACTGGTTAGCTAGAATGCTAGAAGGCGGTGAAGATATCAAGTTTATTGCTCGACGACTTATGATTTTAGCCAGTGAAGATATCGGAAATGCTAATCCAACGGCTTTAGTCATTGCCAACTCTACAATGCAAGCAGTAAGTACTGTTGGTATGCCAGAGTCAAGAATTATTTTAAGCCAATGTGCAACGTACTTGGCTTGTTCTGAAAAAAGTAATGCAGCTTACAAAGCTATTGACAAGGCTATAGCGTGTGTTCAACAAACAGGAGATCTGAGTGTCCCTTTAGATATCAGGAATGCTCCAACACAACTAATGAAAACTTTGGGCTACGGTAAAGACTACAAATATGCGCACCAGTATGATAAGAATTTTGCGCTACAAGAATTCTTACCAAAAGGATTAGAAAATACCATATTTTATACCCCTGGGAATAACCCAAGAGAGCAGATTCAAAACGACTTCCTAAAACAGCGCTGGAGAGACAAGTACGATTATTAATCCGCTAGAACAAGGGCTCAATAATTGTTTTATTTTTAGAAATGTATTCTCTAACCCAACGATTGCCTCTTTTGTATGCAATTCCGGGGTGATTTTCTATAATGTAAAGCCCCTCGTACATAGTTTGATGAAGTGAAAAAACAATCTCTTTGGTAGCAGTACTTATCACATCAAAACCAAATGGAGTTGAACGAACTATAAATGGGGGCCGGTCTTGTAACTTATCAAGTTCAGTGCTAGATTTTACTGGCGGTGGTGGCGGTGGAATCTTGTCAACAACAGCCGATGGGATTGGGTCTGGTTGTGATCTTGGACTAGAAACGATTTCTGAGGGGTCCGGACGCTGTATTGATGAATTGAATGTCTTACTAGAATTTGGTGTATTAAGTGGAGATGAAAATTTATATCCCAAATCAGAAATGGATTTAAAAGCACCCCGCAAAGCTTGATGGTAGGCCTTTATATATTCTTTTTCTCTAGACATCCCAATATCGGAAGTGTAGATGACTTCGTTTCTACAATTTTTGAATTGTACTTGCAATTTAGTTTTTAAAAATCCTTTTAATTTAACCACTTCAACCTGTGCCATTAAGCAACGATTTGAGGCTAAATCTTCTGGGTAATCATCATCGGATTGCAGGACAATTAATCCATTCTTTTGAAGTAAAAATTTAGTGAGTGAATTAACTTGATATTGATCGGATTCTTTTAAAAATTCAAACCGTTCTGGTACTGAAAAATATTTGTATTGGTTCAAAGCAGTTTGAGCAAAGGCATTGAAATTCAAAACTACAAATAGAGTCAAAAAAAGTTTAGATATTGGTGTCATAATCAAAATTTATAGGATGAATATAATGTTTTTAGATTTACAAATAGCGTTTGAGCTCCGAAAGGTGTTTAATCTCTAGAATATCATCAGGGATTTCGTCATTGTGATAATTATAACAAATGGCATCCATGCCAATGTTTTTGGCACCTAAAATATCGGCCTCAAGGTTATCTCCAATCATTAGACTGTTTTCCACGGAGGCTTTAGATATTTTTAGGGCGTGATTGAAAATAATTGGATTAGGTTTTTTGACCCCGACCATCTCTGAATTTGTGACCGTTTCAAAGAAGTTACTAATCCCAGAGGCCTTCAACTTACCATGCTGGACTTCTTTGAAACCATTTGTTATGATGTGTAAACTATATTTTGAATTCAAGTAATCTAAAATCTCTAGGGTGCCATCAAAAAGATGATTAAAGGTGGATAAATAAGAAATATAATCATTGGATAATTGATCAATTAAATCTCTTGAAACTTTGTAGGATAGCGTTTCAAATGTATCATTTAATCTAGCAAAGCGCAAACTTGCTTTATCAATTTTCTCTTCGCGATATAACTTCCAGTAGCGAAGGTTAATGGGAACATAAACGTCTAAAAACTGTTCAAGTTTGACTGCAATATTGTGAAGTTCAAAAATTTTTTTAAATGTCAGTGCAGAGTTTTTATCAAAATCCCAGAGGGTATGATCTAAGTCAAAAAATAGGTGTTGTTTATGTTGAAACATCGGTTTTTGAATCTAATATAATATTAAAAAGTGTTTTAAAATCCTTCCAACGGTTTAATGGACTAAAACTATAGTTATGAAAAACTGGAGTAAAAACCCCACCTACTTGTTTAACTTGCTCGATAACTTTCTCTAATGACTCTTTTTTGTCCAGAAAAGAAGTGTATTGTAATAAGGAGAAATCCATCAATTGATAGGGATGTATTAGCAAAGGGGTTTGAATTTCGTAATCAATATCATAGAACAAAAAAGGTGTACAGGTACCAGCTCTAAACCCTATGGTGTCTGGATAGCCCATCGAGAAGTCATCGTATATTTCCATATCTACATAATTTCTATAGGTGATTGGTAGATTTACTTTTGAAAATGACCCTCTCACGCCTTCAATTGTACAATTTAAAACGCCATCCAAACGATTTTTTTCTAGGGATAAAATCTTCAAATCATCTAAGGCTGAAAAAGATGATTTTAGGCCGACCTTGCAGTAATCTCGCATTGATTTTATTAAGGTTAGAAATGCTTTTTTATTAACGCTAATATTATTGTCGTAAGTTGTGTAATCTCCAATTAAAAAAAATAAATGGAACTTGGTCGGACTTGTCCTCTGACGATTGATAATCCATTTAAAATTGTCATACGGATCTTTTTTAAATCCAAATAGAACAAAAAACCGGTCATAAAATAGCTTAAATCTAAGATTAATTAAATCAGAAATTGCACCACCTAAAGTTCGAAAAAGTCCCTTGTTTTTAAAATAATAGGCCATAGGAACATCGATTATAGGCTGAATGTCATATTGCCTTGTGCCAAATACTATATCGGGAAAATAAGTTTTAAGCGATTGTTTAAAATTCATCGCCCAAATATCAACTACAGGTTGGTGTAAAAACCCATGCTGATATGCTAAACTGTCTGTTTTTGTGAATCGACCGTATTGATCCTTAACATGTGGTAAATATTCTTCGTATCTACTCAATACATAAAATGTCGCTGAGAAAATATCAAACGGCAAATGACTTTTGTCCCCAACACTAAAAAAGCATTTTGTATGACCCCACTTTTGAACATTAATATCCAAATCTGAAAGACCTTGCTCAAATAGTAAGCCATTACTTTGGACAAAAAATTCAGATCCTAAAGGCTGAACGCCGTAAGACATTTTCAAACCTTTGTGCGCAATGAAATCCTCAATAACGCTAGTAAAGCCTATGGGAAGTCCTAAAATCCTAGTACAAATTTGTTTAAATGCGAATTTAAGTCGACTTGTTACCTTTGGTGTATAAATTAATAACATTATAACACATTTTCATCAGCAAAACTAAAATAGGATTTTTCTGTGAGAATTATATGGTCCAAGACTTTAATCTCCAAAGTAGATGCTGCATTTTGGATTTTTTTAGTGAGATTTAAATCAGAAGGACTGGGTTTTAAAGAGCCCGAGGGGTGATTATGAACTAATATTAGCGCTACGGCACCCAATTCTAAAGCCTCTTTGAAGATTAGCCTTGTATCAACAACTGTAGCTGTCAGCCCGCCCTTACTAATCTGTGATTTGTGTAGTAACTTATTTGAGTTATTTAAATATAGAACCCAAAACTCTTCGAAATTCAATAACCCCAAAACTGGAGCCATTAGTTCAACAACAGATTGGCTGGAATTGATTGTTGCGCGTACAATGGATTCCGTTCTATTTTGCCGAAGTCCTAACTCCATAGCTGCAGAGATTTTTATGGCCTTGGCCTCACCTATGCCTTTGAAAAGGGTGAGTTGATGCAAAGAAAGTTTAGCTAAATTATTGAGATTATGCTGTACACTAGAGAGAATGATTTTTGAAAGCTCTACTGCACTAGTTTCGATAGTTCCTGATCCTATTATAATAGCTAATAACTCGGCATCACTCAGAAAACTAGAGCCATAATCTCTTAATTTTTCCCGAGGTTGATCTGCCGGTGACCAGTCTTTGATTGTTAGGTTGTTAGGGGGCATAATGTAGGTCTAATTATTCTTATTTTAGTTTACAATTAATTGTTCTAAGTGATCAAAATCTAAACCGCCGTAATTTCCAGAACTCATCAAAAGCAGTACTGTATTGTGATACGATTGAGCTTTTAAAAACCCATAAAATTCTGATGGTTCTTTAAATACACTTAGGTTTGGATGTGCAAAAGCCTCTGAAATTTGCATCTCACTAATAGGGCGCATTTTTTTTATTTCCAAGGCTTTAGGCGAATAAAAAACAATGGCTTCACAAGCCCCATCAAGTGTATTTTTGTAATTTTTTAAAAAATTTTCATTCAAACTGCTGTAAGTATGTAATTCTAAACAAGCTATGAGCCGTTTTTCAGGAAATTGTGATCGAACAGCATTAGTAGTAGCTTTAACTTTACTGGGCGCGTGTGCAAAATCTTTGAAAATTACAGCAGATTGATGGGACGCTATTTTTTCCAAACGTTTACTCGCCCCAGAAAAGGAGGTAATGGCTTCGTAAAAATCAACCTCATCTACCCCCATTTGTTGGCAAATCCATTTGGCACCAGCCAAGTTATTCAAATTATGTTGGCCAAAAATTTCCAAAGGTATTGGTCCCTCATCCGTATCTAAATAGGTCACTCCATCTGAAATATGAAACTTTGGCGTGGCGTAAGGAAATTGTCTAATGGGGTTTTGGCTAGACTCCACAATAGCTTTTACAGCCTCATCTTCAATATTATAGGTAATACTACCACCATCTATAATGGAATCTACAAAAATTGAAAACTGTTCCCTGTAATTTTCTAGTGTGGGAAACACATTGATGTGATCCCATGCAATGCCACTAATCAGGGCAATGTTTGGCTTATAATGATGAAACTTGGGACGAAGGTCTAATGGCGAACTTAAATATTCATCACCCTCCAATACAATAAATTCATTGTCGTCAGAAAGTTGCACCATCACATCAAAACCATCCAACTGTGCACCAACCATATAATCAACTGAAATATCATGATAATTTAAGACATGCAATAACATCGCTGTGATTGTAGTCTTTCCATGGCTGCCACCGATCACTACACGAGTTTTAAATTTAGACTGCTCATAAATAAATTCAGGATAAGAATAAATTTTTAAATTAAGTTGTTGAGCTTTTTCAAGTTCAGGATTATCCAATTTGGCGTGCATCCCAAGTATGATAGCATCTAAGTCTGATGTGATTTTTTCTGGAAACCATCCTTCTTTTTCAGGGAGAAGACCATATGCCTGTAATCTTGATTTTGAGGGGTCAAAAATGGCATCATCACTGCCGCTCACTTGGTCACCTTTTAAATGTAAAGCCAGTGCCAGATTGTGCATCGCTGCTCCTCCAATGGCTATAAAATGAACTTTCATATCAAATTGAATTTGTTGTAAATATACTTATCAATATGAATCATTAGCTCTATTAGTAGATAAAATTTGTTGCTTGGCTTGCATCGCCGCTTCAAAATTAGAGTCAATTAAAAGAGCTGCATTCAAACAATCTAATGCCAAGTCCTTTTGATTTTTTTCTATGTAAACTTCTGAAAGTTTTAGGTAAGCTATTTCAATAGGAATTCTATCGCGGGTTGTGTGTTTTGAAATGTAGGATTTTAAAAAAAGTTCAACTACAGATAAATCTCCTTGGGTAAGAGTGTAAGCATTAGCCACACCAAAATACAAGTTATTATCAAAATCTTCACATTCCTTTTCAACCTCTTGAATAATATTCAGGCAAGGGAACTGATTGTGATATTTTACGATTTTTTGAGCATATTGTTTGGCTATTTGCGTACGGTCTTGTTTTTCTAAAATATAGACTTTAGCCATGTACCCTTCAATTTTGGATAATTGTTGCAGTTGTTCAGCATGGCCCCATGCGGTTTGGTAGCTTCCGCCTAAAAATCCAGGTAACTCCGAATATAACTGAACCTGGGCCCATTGAACAGGTAAATGATAGGGGTCCAACTGCTCTGCTGTTTTGAATAATGCTTTTGTTTGACGAATTAACTTTAAAGCTTTGAGTTTCGATCCCTCTTTTGCCATTCTACCCAAAACTCCACCGTATTTGTAATGATAGTTGGCATTTTTGGGATGGGCTGCTGCAAGTCTTTGATAACATTCTGCCGCATTGCTCCACTTACTCTGAAAGCCGTAAACGTCACCAAGATACTCCAGCATTTGATCATCTTGAGCAAATTGTTTAACATGATTAACAAGTTGTGTTTCTAGCTTTGAATATTGTTTTGATTGAATCAAATCCAAAACATGAGCCTCACTGATTTGAGCTGAAAAGGTTTGACTCAAGTAAAGAAAAAATAATATATATATGTACTTATTCATTACTAACCTATGAAAAATAAACAACTCAAACTGATTTATTGAGTTGTTTCCAAAGCAGGTCTTTCAATTGGGATAGCCCTGTTTGTGCTACAGATGATATAAATAAATATGGAACGGTCATTTGTTCATCTAGAAGTTGTTTCATCTCTGCTTTAAGTTCATCGTCTAACATATCACTTTTTGAGATGGCAACTAATCGATCTTTGTCCAGCATTTCTGGGTTGTATCGCTTCAGTTCATCCAATAAAATATGATACTGATTTTTAATATCGTTAGCATCTGCAGGGATTAAAAATAACAAAGTTGAGTTTCGCTCTATGTGTCTCAAAAAATAATGCCCAAGACCTCTCCCTTCAGCTGCTCCCTCAATAATCCCGGGGATATCGGCCATCACAAATGATTGAAAATCCCGGTACTCCACGATTCCCAAGTTTGGTTTGAGCGTTGTAAATTCATAATCAGCAATTTTTGGCTTTGCAGCTGTTACGACAGACAACAAGGTTGATTTTCCAGCATTTGGAAACCCAACTAGTCCAACATCTGCTAAGATTTTTAACTCCATAGTAACATTCTTCTCCTCTCCTGGCAATCCAGGTTGAGCATATCGCGGGGTCTGGTTTGTAGACGATTTAAAATGCCAATTACCTCTACCCCCTTTACCGCCTTGACAAAGTATAATCTCTTCTTTATCGCTAGTGATTTCAAACAACATTAGACCGGTATCGCTGTCTTTTATAACTGTTCCCAAAGGAACATCAATGTAAATATCTAAGCCATCGGCGCCTGTGCTTCGACTCTTGCTACCGTGCACTCCATGACCTGCTCTAAAGTGTCTTTTGAATTTCAAGTGGTGAAGCGTCCAAAGATTGGAATTACCACGAACCACAACATGACCACCTCGCCCACCATCGCCACCATCTGGACCTCCTTTGGTGATATACTTTTCGCGATGCAAATGAACGGAACCCTTACCGCCGTTTCCGGAGCAAGTGTATAACTTGATGTAATCGACAAAATTTCCTTCAGTCATCGTACTTGTTTACTAAAGCTTATCTATAACAACTTTAAGCCGGTCTGTAATGGTGTCAATTTCTCCTTCGCCATCTACGCCGTGATATTTATTTTTATTTTGATAATATGACTTCAGAATAGCTGTTTCGTTGTAATAAATTTGAATTCTGTTCCTGACAATTTCTTCCGATGAATCGTCGGCTCTACCACTGGTCTCACCACGTTTGAGTAAACGTTTTACAAGAATTTCATCATCAACTTCTAAAGCGATCATGGCATTGACCTCAGCTGCATATTCCGATAATACTTCGTCCAAAGCATCGGCTTGAATGGTATTTCTAGGGAATCCATCAAAAATAAAGCCATTAGCATCGGCATGTTTGGCCACTTCATCGCTGAGCATATCAATCGTTACTTGATCAGGTACCAATTCGCCTTTGTCCATAAAAGATTGAGCTAAATTTCCGAGAGGGGTTTTGTTTTTAATGTTATAGCGAAAAACATCGCCAGTAGAAATATGAACCAGTTTATAGGTGTCCTTTAAAAAATTAGCTTGAGTGCCTTTACCAGCCCCCGGAGGACCAAATAGTACTATGTTTTTCATGGCCAATGTTACAGTTTTTTGTAAAATCAAAAATATCGACTGGATTTTTTGATATGAAAATTAAATTGCAAAGATAGTTAAATACAATACTTTGTTGGTCTTTCAAAGTAGATTTTAATATGGGATTCCATTTTTAAGTGTATTTTTGCAATACAATTCAACAAAATAATCGATTTGAAGTATTTTTCGTCTAAACACAAACTGGGAATTTTAGGAGGCGGACAGCTCGGGAAGATGCTGTTGTACAATACCAGAAAATTTGATATTCATACCGAGGTTTTAGATCCTAATGCGGATGCGCCTAGCCGGCTTTCTTGTCATAAATTTCACCAAGGGGATTTGATGGATTTCGAAACCGTTTATCAATTTGGAAAACAAGTTGACACCTTAACTATCGAAATTGAAAACGT
>JBMHDM010000022.1:0-46883 GCA_049889395.1 Flavobacteriaceae bacterium | reverse complement strand
TTCAGAAAATGAATTAAAAGGTATTTTGGGATATACCGAAGAAGGCGTAGTTTCACAAGATTTTGTCTCTGAATCCAAAACCAGTACTTTTGATGCCAATGCCAGTATCGGATTGAATGATAACTTCGTAAAGTTGATCTCTTGGTATGATAATGAGTATGGCTACTCATCCAAATTAGTTGATTTGGCTCAGCACATCAACTCACTCTAGTGGCGTTTATACATGCAGTTTTAACAGCCAGCCTTTTTAATACCAATATATCGATATGATAATAATTGTTGACAGTGGTTCTACAAAGTGCGACTGGATTGCCATTGACTCACAGAGCGGTAAAGAGATTTTTGAAAAACAGCGTACGAAAGGATTAAATCCTGCTATCATCTCTGAAGCCGAAGCAAGTGATGTTATCAATGATAACAAAATCCTAGTTCAGCACAAAGAAGATGTTAAACATGTGTTTTTTTATGGTGCTGGCTGTGGAACTGTAGAAGCCCCAAAGATGTTAGAACAGGTTCTAAAATCCTTTTTTGTTAATGCGATTATATCAGTTAAAGAAGACACCTATGCAGCGATCTACTCTACTGTTGGTGTTGAAAATAATCCTGCTGTTGTTTGTATTTTAGGAACAGGTTCAAATTGCACCTATTTTGACGGACATCAAGCTCATCAACGTGTGATTTCTCTAGGGTATTCCATTATGGATGATGGCTCTGGTAATTATTTCGGCAGACAACTCCTTCGAGATTATTATTTCAATATCATGCCACATAATTTGAAATTAGTCTTCAAAACCCGATACAACTTAGACGATGATGTTATCAAGACCAATTTGTACAAAAAACCAAACCCAAATGCCTATTTGGCTAATTTTGCAGAGTTTTTAATTCTTAACAAAGAATCTGACTATGTCCAAGGGGTTATAAAAAAGGGACTCAGGAGTTTTGCGGCAACAATGATCATGCAGTTCAAGGATGAGATCAAAACAGTTCCTGTTCATTTTGCGGGCTCAATTGCTTATTTTCTAAAAAGAGAAATAAGAGAAGTGGCGCAAGAGTTTGGCTTTACTGTTGGGAACTTTCAAAGACGCCCCATTGAGGGGCTTTCAGCCTACCATTTGAAGCAGGTTTCGAGCTTATGATATCAGCTTAAAGCGCGGCAATCATACTAATTTCCACATTGACATATTTTGGAAGATTGGCCACCTGAACAGTTTCTCTGGCTGGTGCAGTTTCAGGATTGAAATAACGACCGTATACCGCATTTATAAGCGAAAAATTTTCCATATTTGAAATGAAAATTGAGGATTTTACAACATGCTCAAAAGTCATGTTGGCAGCCTCCAAAATAGCTTTTAGGTTAGACATGACCAATTCAGTTTCTCCCTCGATATTTTCTATATCGAGACTTCCAGTTTTTGGATTTATTGCGATTTGACCTGAAATGTAGAGCATATTCCCAATCAGTACAGCTTGATTGTAAGGCCCGATAGGAGCTGGGGCATTTTCTGTGTTAATAATTTTTTTCATCTTATAATAATTATGTATTGTAGGCTACAGCGTTTTATCGCGTTGACGCTGTTTATCGTATTTAATATCGCTAAGAATACTTGAGCGAATCCCTATAAAAAAGTTCCATGAACTTCGATTGCTAAACGGAATCCAAGAAAAATTCATTCTCCAGCTTTCCAAATCCCTTTCAAAACGAAGTTGGGTATAAGTAAACCCATTATTTTTAAAATCATACCCAGATGAAGCGCCAACACTCCACCTTGGTGATAATTCGATATCACCAGAAAACATTAGTGAATGTGATGAGATTTCGTTTTGGCGTTGAGAATTATTGTAATTCAAAGCATAGGCTAAACGTAAACTCCATGGAATTTTATATTTATACAAGTCTGTTGGTTCTGGCTTTTCGTCATTTTGTTTATCGTTTAATCTTTGATCTGCAAAATCTTGGGGTTTACCAAACAGGTCGTCAGCTCGTCCACCACTTCTCAAAGATTCGCGGGTTGCAGCATCGTTTTCTTTTGTATTTCCGTTTTCGAACGAATCGCTGGAAAGGTTATAACTTAACGTGAAATTTGCACTAGTAAGCCTGAACAACCCTCCACCGTTATCAATATTGAAAGTATTGATTTTTCTATTGTTATTGTCCAAAGCATAAGGGTCTAGAGTAGCACCAAAATTGACACTCATCTGATTATCAAACAGCTGAGTTCCTCCTGACATACGAACAGGACTCCAATTTAGAGAATCTGCAGCGATGTTATAATTTGTTGAAAAGTTGAGAGAGTTAAGCAGAAAAATCTTTTTTGGATCTGTTGCCGTACTGTCTCTGTCTCGAACTTTGGCCTCCAAATTATTACTCAACGACAATCCTATGCCACTGGAAAATTGATTTCCTGGAGCTCCAAAAATCGATTGTTCAAAACGGCTATATTCTACTTGATCAGTCGTCAAACCATCTGCGCTAATCACTTCATAAGTATCAAAATATTGATCAAATGCTGGTGTGATATTGTAACTGATGCTAGGCCGCATGACATGGCGAATGGCTTGAATTTTTTTGTCCTCTCCAAAATCGAACATCCCATAAATAGTCGTTCCTAAACTGGCACCAAAGTTATAAGTTGTAAAAGAATCGAAGCCTTTTATTTCGGTGGTTTCAACCTGTTGATTTTCTGGGTCAAAGTTTTTTTCAATGGTTTTAAAAGTCCAGCTGTGGTTGATATTGGCATTGGTGCTCAAACTAAAGTATTTAAATAATTTAAAATTTGTGCTGATTGGAATAGTGTGCTGAACTCCAGATTTGGCATCTTCAAACATTTCAGCTTTGAAAAACAATGAGTCTGTGGTTTGAATTCTGTTTTCGCCTCTTACATTATATTGAAAGTTAATATTCTGAAGCGCTCCTTTTTTACTCCCTATTTTTGGTGCAAATGGGAATATACGATCAACACTTCCTTGAAATGTTGGCAGCGTCATATTAATAGTCTGGGTGTTTGTATTTTGAGAATGAGTAGCAGTAACATTTAAGTTTACTTGAGGTTCGCCTGGAAATGTTTTTGAGTACGAAACAGAGGACGCTAGCGTATTATTTAGAAAGTTTGAATTATTTAGTTGATTAATAGATTGTTGATAGTAAGTGCTGCTTCCAAGATTAACTGATGCAGAAAACCTTGAATTTGGGTTAGATTTGCTATCCTGACTTTGGTTCCATCTAAGGTTGTAAATGGTGCTTTTAGTGTAATCTGGAAACCCTCGCTCACTGCCAATCAGGTTTTCGTATCTAAAACTCAATCCGCCTCTAAATTTATAACGCACAGCATAGTTGGTTTCTAGCCGCAATCCATAGCTTCCATTGGTGTAATAATCTCCTAAAACGGCCAAATCTGCATAGTCGCTCAAAGCAAAATAATATCCACCATTTTGAAGAAAATATCCTCTGTCATTTTGTTCTCCAAAAGATGGAAAAATAACACCTGACGTTCTTTTATTTGTTAAGGGGAAAAATGCAAATGGTAGCCCAATTGGTGTGGGAACATCTGCTATAAACATATTGGTTAGGCCTGTCACAACTTTTTTTCCGGGAACGACTTTGGCTTTTCGTAATAAGAAATAATATTCAGGATTTTCTAAATTTTCTGACGTCGTAAACTTGGCTCTTTTGACATAATATACTGAATCATTTTCTTTTTTTGTCAGGTTTGATATGATACGACCCCCTTGTTGTTCAGTCTTGGAGTTCCATATCAATGCTTTTTTTGTTTTCATGTTGAAAACTATAGAATCTGGTTCAACAACATCAGCACCTTGTTTAAAAATAGGAGCTTGCGAATAAACACCAGCAGTATCTTTTAGACGCCCTGCATACACCATGTCTTTCCCATAATCAATGACAATCACGCCCGATTGAATATCCATGTCTTGATATTGAATTTGTGCTTCGTTGTATAGATAGATTTGCTTCTTTTTTTGATTTATGGACTCATAATCTTTGGCTTTGTAGCTAATTATGCCTTCCAAAAATGCCTTAGGTTTGACGATGGTATCTGTTGCGATACTATCTGTTTTAGTCTCAGCAAGAATCGGTTTTGGAAGAGAATCCAAAACAGCTGTTTTAACTTCAGCTTCGACTTGGTTTGGGTTTGTAGGTAAATCTTGGGCCACAGACCAACTGTTGGTAAGCACTGTAAAACTTATGGTAAAAAGTATTTGAAAGAGTGTTGTTTTCAATGCTTTTAAACGTATTTTTGTGTAGTATGGCTTGATTTTTGAAAATTCAAAGTTACGGATATTTATCGTGATTTTGATTCATAAGCGCATCAAACATAATCGTTTTAATTCATATGCAAATTAAATCTTTTTTAACAATCCTACTGTGTTTTATTGGATTGATTTCCTTTTCACAACTCAAAAATAGTACCAAATCTTTTGTAGTTGTTTTGGATGCGGGACATGGTGGTATGGACCCTGGCCGACCAACTTCCTATGGCTACAAAGAGAAAGACATTGCTCTAGATATAGCTTTGAGGGTTGGTAAAAATTTAGAATCTGATGAAAATATCAAGGTTATTTACACTCGAAAATCTGATATTTTTTTAGAACTCAGACAGCGAGCCGCTATTGCAAATAAAGCAGATGCCGATTTGTTTGTTTCAATTCATTGTAATGCACACAACACCCAAGCGCATGGTACAGAAACATACGTTTTGGGGCTTCATAGAAATGACTCCAACTTTCGAGTTGCTCAACAAGAAAATGAAGTTATATTTATGGAAGAGGATTACGAGTTAAATTATGAAGGATTCAATCCCAGTTCTCCAGAATCATTCATTGGCTTGACTCTGTTACAAGAAGATTATTTGGACCAAAGTATCATGTTGGCCAGTCACATCCAAAATAATTTTACCACAAAACTCAGACGTAAGAACAGGGGGGTAAAACAAGCTGGATTCTGGGTTTTGCATAACACCTACATGCCAAGTGTTTTAATTGAGACAGGATTTATAACCAATAAAAAAGAGGGAGATTACCTTAATTCTCAACGCGGCAAAAAAGAAATATCAAAAAGCATTTCTGATGCTATTTTGGAATACAGATCGAGTTTGAATTTAGATTTAGTGAATCAAAACTTACTGGAAGATTCTGTTCCAGAACCTAGCGCTATCACTTATAAAGTTCAAATTTCAGCCAGTTCAAAAAAATTAGCTACTAAATCATATAACTTTAAAGGACTGAGCCCCATATACAGAAACAAAACTAATAATTTATATCGCTATTTTTACGGCGAAACATCCAATTACAAGGAAGCCCAATCTCTAAAACAACAAGCCGTTAATGTGGGCTACACTTCTTCATTTATTGTTGCCTTTGATGATGGTGAAAGAATTCCTTTAAAAACGCCTTAAAATCATCAACAAATAAAAGCGCATTTATCTAAAATAATTGTTAGCTTTGTGAGATGTCAAAACCCATTTATTTGAAATTATCTAAAGAAATAAAAACAGCTGTTTTAGTCCTATCAGGTATAGTTCTATTTATATTCATTTTTAATTACCTAAAAGGAGAAAACTTGTTGAGTGATTCCAGAAAGATTACAGCTATCTATGACAATGTTGAGGGGCTAGCTGTATCGGCATCAGTAACGATCAATGGACATGTTGTTGGAAAGGTGAAAGACATCCGTTTTACAGAAGATGGAAGCGGTCAATTGGAAGTTGAGATGCTTATCGACAATGATTTTAAATTTTCAAAAAACAGTAAGGCCGAACTTTACGAATCCGGGCTTATCGGAGGCAAAGCAATAGCTATTGTGCCCGCCAATGATGGCGTTGCCAATGTTGAATCTGGTGATGTTCTCAAATCCGATATTAAGCCTGGTCTAACCGATCTTGTTAATCAACGTTTAACACCCCTTCAAGAAAAGATAGAATCCGCCATGGTTAGTGCAGATGATTTATTGAAAAATGTAAATAGCATATTTGACGAGCAAACCAAATCTAATATAAAAGGGAGTTTAGCACAATTGGAGCAAACCATTGCATCATTTGAAGATACCTCTGACGCGCTTCAAGGCCTTATTGATGATAATAAAAATTCAATTACTAACACCCTAACCAATTTCGACAAAATTTCGAATGATCTCTCTGGTGTTAGTAACACATTAGTTGAAGCCAATTTGAAAGAAACAATAAATGGTCTACAATCTACTATTAATAATTTTGATAATTTGTTAAAAGGGATAGATGAGGGTCAAGGCTCCGTCGGTAAACTCATTAAAGACGATAATTTATACAATAATTTAGAGGGCGCTTTGGGTCAGCTGGAATTACTTTTAGAAGACATGAAATTGAACCCAAAACGATATGTCCACTTTTCTTTATTTGGCAAAAAGCCGAAACCCTACTCGAAAGACTCAAACAAAACACCAAAAGATTAACCGTTTCATATGGCTTATTTACCAAATATTCTTTTTGGATTAATTTTAACTGGAGGCATAGGGTTTTTTGTTCAAAATTTAAACAAACTCCGTCGTAATATAAAACTTGGGAAGTCTGTTGACATTGAAGGACCGACAAAAGATCGCTGGGCTAACATGGCCAGAGTGGCATTGGGGCAAAGTAAAATGATCACACGCCCCATATCTGGTATCCTACACATTGTCGTCTACTTAGGTTTTATAATCATAAATATCGAAGTTTTAGAAATTATTATTGATGGATTGTTTGGGACACACCGAATTTTTTCTTCACTTGGCTCCATTTATGGTATCCTTATCGGAACATTTGAAATTCTTGCAGTTCTTGTATTTATAGCGGTCATTATTTTTTGGATCAGAAGAAATGGAATCCGTTTGAAACGATTTTTAAGCCCAGAGATGGAAGGTTGGCCCAAGCAAGATGGTAATTTTATTCTATATTTTGAAATCGTTTTGATGGCGCTTTTTATAATCATGAACGCAACTGATGTTCAATTTCAAGCCATGAACTCTGGGAACATTATCAGTCAATTTATGGCACCCTATTTCGAAGGTTTACCGCTTCACACTATTGAACGAACCGCTTGGTGGTTACACATTGTAGGAATCTTATTCTTTCTGAACTATTTATATTACTCCAAACATCTTCACATATTATTGGCCTTTCCAAATACATACTATGGGCGACTCACGCCGAACGGACAACTAGATAACTTAGATTCGGTTACAAATGAAGTTAAACTTATGATGGACCCCGATGCTGATCCATACGCCATGACTGAAGACTCTGCTGGTGAAGTAGAAAAATTTGGCGCTAGTGATATTTTTGATTTAAATAGAATACAACTTTTGAATGCATACACTTGTACCGAATGTGGCCGATGTACGAGTGAATGTCCGGCCAATCAAACTGGAAAAAAACTATCGCCCAGAAAGATTATGATGGACACCCGAGATCGACTTGAGGAAGTTGGACAAATTTTAGATAATAATAACGGTAAATTTAAAGCTGATGACAAGCAACTGTTGGGCGATTACATCACCCCTGAGGAGTTATGGGCGTGCACTAGCTGTAATGCCTGTGTGGAAGCTTGTCCCGTGAGTATCAATCCATTATCTATCATTTTGGACATGCGGCGCTATTTGGTCATGGAACAAAGTGCTGCCCCAACAGAACTCAATACCATGATGACCAATATTGAAAATAATGGTGCACCGTGGCCTTATAATCAAATGGATAGACTAAACTGGAAAAACGAATAAAATAATTAATCAAAATATGAAAAGAGAAGAAGCAGATGAATTATTACATCAAAAAGTTGAAGATGGCGAACTAATTAGCCCAGTTCTGCCAGAAGGGATCAAAAATTATCTTATAGATATCGACGGGACCATTACTGAAGACGTTCCAAACGAAGAACCAGAACGTATGGCCACCTGTCTTCCATTCGAAGATGCGAAACTCACCTGTAACAAATGGTACGATAACGGTCACATGATCTGTTTTTTCACTTCAAGGACCGAAGATCATAGAAAAGTAACCGAAACATGGCTAAACACACACGGTTTTAAATATCACACTTTACTGATGGGAAAACCAAGAGGAGGAAATTATCATTGGATTGATAATCATCTAGTTAAAGCCACAAGATATCGTGGTAAATTTACAGATCTTGTAGAAAAAGAAGTGACTATACAAGTTTTTGATGACGGAAAATAATACTAAAAATCCATGAGCGAATCTCTTAAAGTACCAACCGTTGCAGAACTGCATGCCAAAGGCATGACCCCTGACGTTTTATTTTGGGTTGGTTGTGCCGGGAGTTTTGACGACAGAGCAAAAAAAATTACAAAGGCGCTAGTCAAAATTTTAAATAAAGCTGAAATCAACTTTGCTGTTCTTGGCGCTGAAGAAAGTTGTACCGGCGATCCTGCAAAACGTGCTGGAAACGAATTTTTGTTCCAAATGCAAGCGGTGACAAATATTGAGATTATGAATGGATATTCCGTAAAAAAAATTGTAACCGCCTGTCCTCATTGTTTTAACACGCTCAAAAATGAATACCCTAATCTCGGTGGTCATTACGAAGTGTTACACCACACCCAATTTTTGAAATCATTATTAGATGAGGGAAAACTTTCTATCGAAGGTGGTAAATTCAAAGGTAAGCGAATTACGTTTCACGACCCTTGTTATTTAGGCCGAGCAAATGATGTGTATGAAGCACCCAGAGATCTAATAAAAAAATTAGATGCAGAACTTGTGGAAATGAAAAACTGCAGAAAAAAAGGATTATGCTGCGGAGCAGGAGGTGCTCAAATGTTCAAAGATGCAGAACCTGGTCACAAAGAAATAAATATCGAAAGAACCGAACAAGCCATTAAAGTCCAACCAGATATAATTGCTGCAGCTTGTCCTTTTTGTAATACCATGATGACCGACGGTGTAAAAAATAAAGCTGAAGGTAAAATACAGGTTACTGATGTGGCAGAGCTGATTGCTAATGCTGAAGATTTATAGCTATGCTTGTAGAATTTAGAGATCTTTCAGAATCATCTCGACTTTGGATTTATCAATCTAATCGATCCTTTTCAGATTCCGAACTTTTAGAAATTTATGAACTGATATCTACTTTTTTAACCACATGGACTGCCCACGGTTCAGATCTTAAATCTGGGTTTGAAATTAAATACAAACGCTTCATTATCATTGGATTGGATCAAAATCAAAATCAACCAACAGGGTGTTCCATTGATGCTTGTGTCAGATTCATCCAAGAGATAGAACAAAATTATGGTATAGATTTGCTCGATAAACTGAATGTGTCTTACAAACAAGGGGACTATATTGCTTACAAATCACTTAATGACTTTAAAAAAATGGCCAAAGATAGGGCTGTATCTTCCAAAACTATTGTGTTTAACAACTTGGTTCAAACAAAAGCAGAGTTTTTAGAATTTTGGGAAGTTCCAGCTTCAGAGAGCTGGCATGCCCGGTTTTTCAAATGAAAAAGTAATGGCCTCACTATTTTTACCAAAGTTTTACTGAAAATTAATTTTTTCAGCTCAAAAATATTTTACGGTAGTAATTATTTTTAAAAAAAATAGTATTTTGGTGTAGAATTTACCTACATATTACAAACCTATCCTATGCGTTTTTTTTTCACTATTTTATGTTGTTGTGGTAGTTACCTCCTGTCAGCACAATCTCCATTAGCAACAGCCGATTACAAAGCTCAAAATCAATGGGTGGATAGTATGTATAACGCCTTGACTCTTAAAGAACGAGTTGGTCAGCTTTTCATGGTACAGGCCTTTTCTGAAGAAAAAAATCTTCAAAAGTCAAAATTGCTAAACTTGATTAAAAATCAACACATTGGTGGTGTAATCTACTCCAACGGTGGCCCCATACGTCAAGCCAAATTAAATAATGAATTACAAGCCACATCTCATATTCCTCTTCTTGTAGGTATGGATGCTGAGTGGGGGTTGCGCATGCGTTTGGACTCTACATACGCTTTTCCATGGAATATGACTTTGGGGGCTATTAAAGATCTTAACTTGATACGGCAAACGGGTCGGTACATCGGTGAACATTGTAAACGTTTGGGCGTCCATTTCAATTTTGCGCCAGTGGTCGATATTAATACCAATCCCAATAATCCCATAATTGGTAATCGTTCGTTTGGTCAAAATAAATTTAAAGTCACAGAACATTCCTTGGCGTTTATGCAAGGCATGCAAGCTTCTGGGGTTTTGGCTACTGCCAAACATTTCCCTGGTCATGGCGATACCGATATGGATTCACATAAAGTTTTGCCGACTGTAACATTTTCAAAAAAACGTATTGAAAACGTAGAGCTTTATCCTTATAAAAAACTGATTTCCAAAGGATTGTCAAGTGTTATGGTGGCGCATTTGAATGTGCCTAGTTTGGAATACAAAAAGAATTATCCTTCGTCATTATCAAAAAATATCGTAACTAATTATTTGAAAAAAAGATTAAAATTCAAAGGATTGATTTTCACCGACGCTTTAGATATGAAAGGGGTGACAAATTTCAGTTCCTCTGAAGAAATTGACTTACAAGCTTTTCTGGCTGGAAATGACGTATTATTAATGTCTAAAGATGTGAAAAAGGGATCAGAGCGAATTCAAAAAGCTTACAAAGATGGACTAATTTCAGAAGAACGTTTAGCCCATTCAGTCAAAAAGATTTTGTCTGCCAAATACAAAGTAGGACTCCATCTTTACAAACCAATTGATATTGAAGATCTAATTTCAGATTTAAATCGAAATAAAGACATCGTTCTGCATGAAAAATTAATGGAAAATGCACTCACTTTAGTGAAAAACTCAAAATCGCTACTGCCATTGAAAGACCTGGAATTAAGACGCATCGCTTATGTGAGTATGGGAGATGATTCAGGGGATGATTTTTTCAATATGTTACAGCAATATGGCTCCATAACTAAGGTAGAATCTAAAAACTTAGCCGATATAATTCAAGAACTAAAAGCATTTAATACCGTAATAATAGGGTTTCATAAATCTAATGATAACCCTTGGAAATCCCATAAGTTTTCCAATAAAGAGTTGGTTTGGTTACAAGAAATTGCTCGATCCAATGAACTTATTTTATCAGTTTTCGCTAAGCCATATGCATTGAATGAACTCAAATCGATTGTTAACATCGATGGACTATTAGTAGCCTATCAGAATAGTATAATTTCTCAACGTACTGCTGCACAACTTATTTTTGGGGCTATCGCGGCAAAAGGCCAACTACCCGTAAGTATAAATAACTTAAACCTTAGTGAGGGCCTGGGTATCAAAACTAAAACGCTTGATAGACTGTCCTATGGAATTCCAGAAAGTGTAGGAATGAATAGTCATAAACTAGAACGTATTGATTCTTTGGCCAATTATGCCATTGAAAATCAGATGACCCCTGGAATTCAGTTGATGGTAGCGCGACACGGTAAAGTTATTTATGATAAGAGTTATGGATATCACACATATGCCAAGATTAATTCCGTTCAATCAAATGATCTTTATGACGTGGCATCACTAACAAAAATATTATCCACCCTACCGTTGTTCATGGCGTTGTTAGATGACGTTAATATCGATTTAAATACATCTCTTGGCGAATTACTTCCAGAATTCAAAAACTCTAATAAATCTGAAATAAGTTTATTGGAGATGTTATCTCATTTTGCCCAACTAAAACCATGGATTCCATTTTATAAATCTACACTAGACTCCTTGACACTAAAGCCTAATTCGGAATTTTTTAGCCCCAAAAAGACCGCTAATTTTCCTCTTAAAATTTCAGACAACACTTATCTTAGAAAAGATTTTACAGATACCATTCAACAAAACATTTTAAAATCTGACTTATTACAAGAAAAAGAGTACCGTTATAGCGATCTACCATATTACTTTTTAAAACAAATCATAGAGAATCATTATGGGATAACCTTAGATAAATTAATTCAACAGCAATTTTACAATCCTATGGGGGTAAACATAGCAACTTACAACCCCTTAGATATTTTTGAAAAATCTCAAATTCCACCCACCGAAGAAGATGATTATTTTAGATTTCAAAAGATTCATGGTCACGTACACGATATGGGAGCTGCAATGCAAAACGGTGTTGGGGGACACGCAGGATTATTTAGCAATGCAAATGACGTTTCTAAAATTATGCAAATGTATCTTCAAAAGGGATCTTACGGCGGAGAAACATATTTAAAATCCAATACAATTGATATATTTAATACGTGTCACTATTGCGATCAAGAAAACCGTCGCGGCGTAGGTTTTGATAAGCCCCAGCTGAAAGATGATGGCCCCACTTGTGGTTGCTTATCAATGAATAGTTTTGGGCATTCTGGGTTTACTGGAACCTATGCTTGGGCCGACCCAGATGAAGAAATTATTTATGTATTTTTGTCAAATAGAACGTACCCTGAATCAAAAAATAATCGCTTACTCAAATACAATATTCGAACCGAAATACAACGGCTGATTTATGAAGCTATAATCGACTAATATGAAAATTGGAATAGTTTGTTATCCAACCTATGGTGGAAGTGGTGTAGTTGCCACAGAACTGGGTTTGGAATTATCCAGAAAAGGTCATGAAATCCACTTTATAACCTACAGTCAGCCTGTTCGTTTGGAGCTAATTGGCGCCAATGTACATTTTCATGAAGTTCATGTTCCGAACTATCCCTTATTCCATTACCAACCCTATGAATTAGCGTTATCTAGCAAAATTGTTGACATGGTTAAAGTTCACAATATTGATGTTCTTCACGTTCACTATGCGATTCCCCATGCTTATGCTGGCTATATGGCCAAAAAAATGCTTCATGAAGAAGGAATTTCACTTCCTATTGTTACAACACTTCATGGCACTGATATC
Source organism: Flavobacteriaceae bacterium (assembly GCA_049889395.1). Taxonomy (GTDB): domain Bacteria; phylum Bacteroidota; class Bacteroidia; order Flavobacteriales; family Flavobacteriaceae; genus UBA3537. The sequence continues at coordinate 33,963 of JBMHDM010000022.1, read as the reverse complement.
ACTTTAGTCGGGAGTCATCCTTTCTACAAAACTGCAGTTACTTTTAGTATCAATAAATCAGATGCTGTAACAGCGGTTTCGAATAATTTAAAAGAAGACACACAACGGTTGTTCAATACTAAAAAAGATATATCAGTAATTCCCAATTTTATTGATTTGGACAAATACAAACCCAATCTGAAGGAATGCCAACGGGATCTCTTGGCTCAACCGCATGAGCGAGTAATAACTCATATCAGTAATTTTAGAACTGTCAAACGTGTTCCAGATGTTATTCGAATATTTGCGAGTATTAACAACAAAATCCCTTCAAAACTCATGATGATAGGAGAGGGGCCCGAACGAAAAAAAGCTGAACACCTCTGTCAAGAACTTAATATAAACGACAAAGTGGTATTTTTTGGAAACACTGATGAAGTTCACAAAATTTTATGCTTTAGTGACCTCTTTTTATTACCTTCCGAAACAGAAAGTTTTGGACTATCGGCTTTGGAGGCTATGGCCTCAGGAGTTCCTGTTATTTCAAGTAATTCTGGGGGTTTACCTGAAGTCAATCGTCATGGTATTTCTGGCTTTTTGAGTCCAGTTGGTGCGATTAATGATATGGCCAAAAATGGGATTGATATTTTAAAATCTGAAGAAACATTAGCACAATTTAAAACTGATGCGAAAACTACAGCCGAACAGTTTAATATCCATACAATCGTACCGCAATACGAATTAATTTATAAAACGGCCTTGAAAAATTGTATCTCGATTTAACGAAACTCCATATTGTTTTTATTAATTTTACATCTTAATCAATTTCATAAAATTAAAAACCTTCATGGCTGGGAATTCTTTCGGTACAATATTTAAACTAACCACTTTTGGTGAATCACATGGTGTTGCCATTGGCGGCGTTATCGATGGCTGTCCAGCCGGGGTGACTATTAATTTTGATGCCATTCAATCTGAAATGGATCGCCGAAAACCAGGGCAATCCAAAATTGTTACCCAACGCAAAGAATCTGATACGGTTGAATTCTTATCAGGAATTTTTGAAGGTCAAACTACTGGAACCCCCATTGGTTTTATGATAAAAAACACCAATCAAAAATCCAAAGATTATAGTCATATCAAAGACGTGTTTCGTCCCAGTCATGCCGATTTTACTTACACTGAAAAATATGGCAATAGAGACTATAGAGGAGGCGGTCGCAGCTCTGCTCGCGAAACAGCCTGTCGTGTCGTGGCAGGGGCCATAGCCAAACAGTTTTTGAGTTCAATTGATATTCAAGCTTTCACTTCATCTGTTGGAGATCTTAATCTAACTGGAAATTATCAAACATTAGATTTGTCAAAAACAGAATCTAATGCGGTCCGCTGTCCAGATCCAGAATTGGCCGCCCAAATGATTGAAAAAATTAAAACCATACGTAAAGAAGGAGACACCATTGGTGGAACCGTTTCTTGTATCATAAAAAATGTCCCTGTTGGTTTGGGTGAGCCCGTTTTTGATCGCCTACATGCTCAATTGGGGAAAGCCATGTTATCGATCAATGCCGTTAAAGGTTTTGAGTATGGATCTGGATTTGAAGGTGTTAAAATGAAAGGTAGTGCGCATAATGATGCATTCAATACTAACGGCACCACAAAAACCAATCACTCTGGCGGTATTCAAGGGGGTATAAGTAATGGTATGGATATTTATTTTAGAGTTGCATTTAAGCCTGTTGCTACCGTGATGCAAACTCAAGATACGATTGATAAAAATGGAAACACTGTTGAGATGCAAGGTAAAGGCCGTCATGATCCATGTGTAGTTCCTCGTGCTGTCCCCATTGTTGAAGCCATGGCTGCTTTAGTTCTAGCGGATTTTATGCTTTTAAACCGATTATCAAAATTCTAAACCTATGAGATCTATAGCCCTACATTGGAAAATATTAATTGGTATGCTCTTGGGTGTGGTCTTTGGATTTCTGATGCTTCAAATTGAAGGTGGAAACCATTTCATTTCCAATTGGATTAAACCATTAGGGACTATTTTTGTCAAACTCCTAAAACTCATTGCCGTTCCGCTCATTTTGGCCTCATTGATAAAAGGAATTTCCGATTTAAAAGACATCTCTAAATTAGCGTCGATTGGAGTGAAGACCATTGTGACATATGTAATCACAACGATCATTGCGATTAGCATCGGGTTGACTTTGGTTAATATTTTCAATCCCGGTGATGGTGTCTCTGATGCCACTATTTCAAAACTTACAGAGACCTATGCTAATAATAGTAGTGTACAAGGGAAAATTGCAGAAGCTTCCCGCCAACAACAAAGTGGGCCCCTTGATTTTGTTGTTGATATGATTCCTGAAAATGCCTTTTCGGCTTTGAGCAACAACAAACTGATGCTTCAAGTGATTTTCTTGGCCATGTTTTTGGGAATTTCCCTGCTTTTGGTCGGCGAAAAAAGTGCTAAGCCTTTGAAAGATGTTTTTGATTCATTGAATGATGTTGTTCTAAAAATGGTCGATTTAATCATGCTAACTGCCCCTTATGCGGTCTTTGCGTTGTTGGCTAATGTGGTGGTTTCTTCTGGCGATCCAGAGTTGTTGTATGCGCTTTTATTTTATGCCTCCGTCGTTATTGGTGGATTGCTGGTGATGGTATGTTTCTATTTGATTATAATTGCTATAATTGCCAAAAAAAATCCTTTTTGGTTTTTAAAGCAAATCAGTCCGGCGCAGTTATTGGCTTTTTCGACCAGTAGTAGTGCAGCGACACTACCGGTTACTATGGAACGAGTTGAGGAACATGTGGGCGTGGATAAAGAAGTATCTAGTTTTGTATTGCCTGTTGGTGCAACGATTAACATGGATGGCACAAGTTTGTATCAAGCGGTAGCGGCAGTTTTTATTGCCCAAGCTTTAAACTTTGATTTGACTTTTACAGATCAATTGATGATTGTCCTTACGGCTTTGTTGGCCTCCATTGGCAGTGCTGCAGTGCCTGGTGCTGGTATGGTCATGTTGGTAATTGTATTGGAATCTGTTGGTTTCCCCGCAGATAAACTTGCTATTGGACTCGCCCTTATTTTTGCCGTCGATCGTCCTTTGGATATGTGCCGTACCGTGATAAACGTCACTGGTGATGCGACGGTATCTACCCTCATTGCAAAATTGGAGGGTAAACTCCATACCCCAAAACCTAAAAATTGGGACGAGCATTGGGAAGAGGTTAGTTGAGGTAAGTTTTCATTCCAAAAATCTAAACTTTAAATCCTTTGTAGGAACCAAGCAATGGTCTTGTTGGCCAAACCACTGATAGCGGTTTTGGGCTATGAGGTCATATGCCCAATCTCTTAAAAATGTTGGAATGAAATAGCCTATTAATAACAGTTTATGCCAACGACCAATAACAGTGCACAGTTTTAGAATAGCATCACTTTTTTTGTACACCTTTTGGCCATCGAAAAGTAAGATACTGTCTAAACTTTTGAGGTCATTTGGATTCAGATTTTGTTTGGCAAATTGGCCTTGTAGTGTAGCAAATTTTAGCTGTTGCTTACTATCATATTTGATAAGGTATTTCACACTACTTTGACATAGATTACAAACCCCATCAAAAAAGACTATCATGGCTTATTTTTTTGGTTTTACAAATTCTAAACGTTCCAAACTCACCGTTGTGGTAAACAATCCATAATTGACCACTGCTCTGCCTTTTTCAATCTTATCTATGCTACCTACAGCTTTGCCGTCGTCCATTCGTACGGATTCTCCAACCTTGAATACATGCTTGGGTTTTGGGGGCTTTAGTGCGGCTTTTTCTTTGGCGGCTTTTTTTTCCTTTCGGATCTTAGCCACTTTTTGATCTACTTCTTTTTGAAGCTGATTCTGAGCCTTTAGTTTGGCTTTTTTCTGCTTGTTGGACAGTTTTTCTTTTTTTGAATTTTCAATTTGAACCAATTTAAATAGCTCGGCCAATAATTCGCGTTTGCGTTTGTTGGTTTGAAATTTATCGGCCAAATCCTGAACTTTTTTTCCCAAGTAAATTAACCGTTGATTGTTATCATACAATTCTTGATAACTTTGTAATTTTTTTTGCGCTTTTTGACTGATCGTTTCTAAGCGTTCGGCTTCCAATCCTTTTTTGACTTCGTTTTGTTTTAAAGCCCGTTCGGTTTTTTCCAGTTTAGAGCGTTCTTTTTGAAGTTTGGCAATGGTTTTGTCAAATCGAATTTTACCGCGTTCAATTTTCTTTTTAGATCGATTAATCAAACTAAATGGGATTCCATTTTTTTGAGCCACTTCAAAAGTAAATGAACTTCCTGCTTGGCCAATAACTAATTTGAAAATAGGTAAAAGCGTTTTTTCGTCAAACAACATGTTTGCATTTTGAATGTGTGGCATTTCATTCGCCAACAATTTAAGATTGCTGTAATGGGTCGTAATAATCCCGAAAGCTTCACGTTCATAAAAAACTTCCAAAAAGGTTTCGGCCAAAGCACCACCCAGTTCAGGATCACTTCCCGTTCCAAACTCATCAATTAAAAACAAAGTATTTTGCGTACATTTTTTAAGAAATCGATTCATTTGTTTGAGACGGTAGCTGTATGTACTTAAGTGATTTTCAATGGACTGATTGTCACCAATATCGCTTAAAATAGCATCGAAAAAAAACATTTTTGAGCGTTCATTCACGGGAACTAAAAGTCCCGATTGTAGCATCAACTGAAGTAATCCGACAGTTTTTAAAGTAATGCTTTTTCCACCGGCATTGGGGCCGGAAATGACAATAATTCTACTCTTAGGCGTCATTTCGATGGTTTGGGGATAAGTTTTTAGTCCTTCGTTTCTGTTGGCGACAAGTAGAAGTGGGTGATAGGCCTCTTTCAGAAATAATTCCTGATGTTCTGTGATTATTGGCCGTATGGCCCCAATTGAATTGGCATATTTAGCTTTAGCATACAACACATCAATCAAGGTCAAATATTCTAGATATTGGCTAAGCAGCGGTTTAAACCCTCTAATAAAGTTTGTTAGGCCAATTAAAATTCGCTTTATTTCTTCTGTTTCCTCAAATTCTAAATTGTTTAATTCTCGCTGATATTGATGGGTGGCGTCTGGTTCAATATATACTATGCTTCCAGTTTTGCTGGCCCCCAAAATACTGCCTTTAACCTTTCGACGGTACATGGCTTTTACAGCTAACACCCGACGATTTTCCATAACCGTTTCTCGAATTTCATCCAAATAATCTGCACTATTGTAGTGACTCAAAGCGGCATTAAAACTGGTATTAATTTTGGTTCTAACGCTTTGTATTGATTTTCGTATGCGATATAGCTCTTCAGAAGCGTCGTTACGAATATCTCCGTATTTATCCACAACACTTTCGATTTCATTTGAAATCATCTTTGTTGGTTCCAATTTATCAGAAATTTCAAATAGAAGGGGGTAATATTCGTGAAATTTTTTGAAAAATTTTAGAAGTGTATTGGTAGTGATTGAAAGCGATGCTATTTTTCGAAATTGTTCAATTTCTAAAAAATTATTTTCGATTTCCAACAGCTTTAACTCCTTTGTGATATCGTCAAAGCCATGGTTTGGAATACGATTTTCATTATCAAAAGAGGAAACGAACTCATGAACTAGATTTAAACGAAAAATGGTCTCTTCTTTACGCTCAAACGGCGTAAGTGATTGAATTGATGTACGCCCGAGATGGGTTATAGAAAATGCGGCAACCTGAGATATAACAGCATCAAATTCTAAATCGTCGAGCGTTTTTTGAGAAATTTTTATCACTTTAAATCCAAATTGTAAAGATAGTTAATATAGTACTAAAAAATCGTTAAGGTTTTTATCATTTTAGTTCTTTTTATTTTAATTTTTTGGATAATAAATATATTTTGCTATTTTTGGTAAACCAATTTGGTAAACCAATTTTTATGATCTTCAACTTTATTAGATTATTAATTGTTTTTTGTTTTACGATTATGTCATGTTCCAGTAAGGAAGATTCGTCTGTTCCGTACTACGATCCCAATAGTGGAAATTCTAATGGTGGTGGTGACGGATCTTCTAATATGGAGCAGTATGCTGATATCGATTTTACAAACTGGAAATTAACTTTACCTGTTGATGAAAATGAAAACGGAAAGCCAGATGAATATTATCCAGATCAATTGGTTAATAATGGTTATAGAACTTTAACCGCGGTCAGTCCCTACATGTATGATGATACTTCAGACGGCTCCATTGTTTTTTATACTTTTCCAGACACTTCCACCACGAACAGTTCTTATTCTCGGACAGAGTTACGTGAATTAATTAATCCTGAAAATGCACTTGATAATTGGAGTTTGAGCGATGGTGGTGAAATGACAGGACGTCTCAAGGTATCTTTAATCTCACAAGACAACGATTCTAGCTCTGATTATCATAAAGTAATTGTCATGCAAATACATGGTATTATTTCAGAGGAAGATATGGAAACTTATAATTTTTCTTCTACCAACGGACCACCATTAATTAAAATTTATTGGAAAGATGGCTACATATGGTCTCATAAAAAAGTACTTGTTGATGAGTCTACTTCTGGCTCTGACCTGATTCAGCCCTATACTAGTTCGAATAACTTTTGGACTGACGATAAAGACAACCTGGGCTTCGTTGGTTATGAACCATTTGACTTTAGAATTACCGCCAGTGCGACTCAAATTGAAGTGCAACTTAATCAAGAAGCTCCAGTCATATATCAAGACCTCAGTTTAGAAAAATGGCAGTATAATAACTATTTCAAAGCAGGGAACTACTTGGGAACGACCGATCCGCAAGGCTTTTGTTATGTTAAATACTACAATTTAAACGTAACGCACTAATACAGCAATATGAAAATAAAATTATTCAAAATTAAATCATTGGGAACAATTATTTATTTGTTCCTAACACTCTCTATCTCTTCATTGACAGCACAAAACTTAATGTTAAACCCCTCATGCGATGATCACATTCTTGGGAGCACTTCAGATAATGCAGATGCATATGACATGACTCCCAACAATACAATTCTAGATGAAACTGGTGCAACCATTGATAGTCCATATCAAGCAATATGGGACAATGATCCTCTAGAAGACTGGTTGGAATTATATTACCTTGGTTCTTCAGGATCTCTTGATGAACAGCCAGGATCAACTGGAGATGGAAGAGATGGAACAAGAGGTATAAAGTTATATATGGATACAAGTCCCAACTTACCGGGGCAATCTTCAAGAAGAATATATCAGAAAGTTATTGGTCTTACCGCTGGTTTGCAGTACAACTTTTCTGTTGATTCTAGATCAGAAGCATCTGGAACAACATCTGAAGTTTATCTTTTAAATACTGAAATTTCTAGTGAAGAAGGAATAAATACTAACGGTGAAAATGACCCAAGCGTTGATGGATTTATGTTAATTTCTGACGATTATGATTCATGGACTAACAATTCGGTAACCTTTACAGCTTCCACATCATTTGTAGTGGTTTACATTCGTTCTCTGGGTTCTGTGGATTATTCAACAGAAGTATTTTATGATAACTTCTCATTAGTGGAGCAAGATAGTTCTTTAACCCCACCAACTAGCGGTCAAGTCATCGGAGAATTTCCAGAAATGGACGGTGGTATGGAAAATCAAACGGCTGATTCATCAATGAATACTGCCGGTGGTAGTCAGGCTGGCACACCCTCTGCTACTTGGACTGTTTCATCTTCTTCAAATGCCGCTGTTCGAGATATGACTAATGATGCAACATTGGCCCGTACTGGAAATTTCTCAGCAGCAATAGCTGTAACAGTTGGAACCAATAATTTACGTCTTCAATCTCCATCACCAACAGACCCAACTATTCAGACCGATACGGAGTATACAGTTCAGTATTTCTATTCGGCTGCTGTTGATCCTGCAAATGATTTAGATGCAGGAATTTACTTGAATAATACTTCGGGAGGTGTTGCAGGAAATACAACAGATGAATCTGCATTTGTGCCAAACTCCTATATTAAAACATACAGGACTATAACAACGGGTTCATTATTTAACCCCTCTTGTTGGGCAGTAGCACGTTTGGACGGTGATGACAATGGATACACTGACACGGTAAGGATAGATGATTTTGTGATCTATTCTGGCGCTTATGATAGTACGTCTCCCAGTGCGCCAACGCAAGCAGCATACAGCAATGAATCTGGAGTAGCGACTGTAAGTTGGTCACCACCAACAGATGGAGTAGATGGTGGAGGATACGTGGTACTTAAATACACTTCCTCTCCTAACGATGATAATGACCCCAATCAGAACGGAATTTACGAACAGGGAAATACAACAAATAATGGTACTGATAGTCTTGTTGGTACTGTCGTATTTGTTGGAACAGAAACAAGTTTTACGGACACTTATCAAGCCGGAAATTTTTATAAAATTTACGCTGTAGATAAAGCCTTTAACTACTCCAATGAAGCTGTGGTTTCAGATGCTCAATTGGGTTTAACGGATTATTCAGATTTGGAACTAAAATTATTCCCCAATCCAGCTCATAGTATATTTAATATTTATATTAATGAATCTGAGTTTGATATTACTATATATGATATCTTGGGACAAATGGTTTTAAAATCTAAAAATAGCAAAACAATCAATATTTCAAATTTTAAAACTGGGGCATATTTTGTTAAAATCAGTACTGATAAAGGTAGCCTAACAAAAAAAATAATTAAACAATAAATTTTCATATTTAAGCTGTTGCCCAAGAAGATAAACTCCTTTTGAACAACTGCTTTTTATCACCTTTTACGATGACCAAACATTTCTTCACCTACATTTTTAGTCTTTTGATCCTAACCACTTGTGATCATCAGAATTCCAAAAAGAATAATTTTCAATTGTCTGGTCAATTACCGCAAGATATTATTCCAGTTTTCCAACATTGGAACTTAATCTTAGGTGATGGAACAAACGCTGGAGTAGCTACTAATTACACCAATAGCGATTATTTTTACGGTGTATCTGAAGCTAAAAAAGACTGGGTAGTTTTCAAAACACCAAATGATGGCAATACGCATGGTACCTCCAATAACACCCGAACCGAATTGGCACAATTAAAAAAATGGTCCCCTACAACAACAGCCAAAATGAGTTCAACCTTAAAGGTTATGAATGTATCTCCATCAGGAGATTCTCGTGTGGCCTCTGCCCATTCTGTAGTTGTGGGTCAAATTCATAGTGCCGATGGTCACGAAAATGAACCCTTGAAAATCTTCTACAAAAAATTTCCAGGCCATAAAAAAGGGTCACTATTTTGGAATTATGAAATTAACACAAATGGTGAAGATAATTCCAAACGATGGGATTATTCCTATCCTATCTGGGGTTATGACTTTTCTATTGTAGCATCAGAGGATAATACAATTCCTCCAGAGCCTACAGAGGGGATAGAGCTTGGAGAAACTTTTAGTTATGAGGTGGAAGTAAGGCAAGGGATGATGTACTTGTCTTTCAGTAGCGATGGTCATGAAACCAAAACATTTACAAAGAATTTAATTTTATCAGAATATATATCATTAGAAACTGTTCCAGATCAAGTGAAAAATCTATTTTTCCCAATTGGTCAAAATGGTTTGGAGCGTCCAAATGCTTATTTAAATGAAGGATTATTTTTTAAGTTAGGAAGTTATAATCAAACAAATGGAAAAGATCCAAAAGTCAACAAGGTTTGGTGCTCTGGTGCTGAAACTCATGGTGGCGATCTCCAAAAACAATACAAAGATGGGAATTATGCTGAGGTTTGGTTTGAGTCGGTTAATATTGAAATTAGCGACGAGGCCTATTCTAATGCTGGTTATTTTTCTGCCAACGATGGATTAAGCACAAAAACGGTATATCCAAGCGAAGTTATATCCTTTATGGATAAATTTAAAATTTTATTGGGCGATGGAACCCATTCGGATGAATTAGTCAATTTTGAGCACAAAGATTTCTTTTATACCGCGATAGATGGAACAAGGCGCTGGGTTGTTTATAAAACACCAAATTCTGGAGTTACATCAAAAAATTCGAGTAATACAAGAACAGAACTGCACGAGAAAAGAGAATGGACACCAGAACAAGGCGGTCGCTTAACAGGTACTTGTAAAGTGATGCAGGTTTCTGTTAGTGGTGATGCACGAGTTGCGGCTTCATTTTCTACAGTAGTGGGGCAAATTCATAGCGGAGAAGGACATGAAAATGAACCACTCAAAATATATTACAAAAAATTTCCTGGCCACAGCAAAGGGTCTGTTTTTTGGAACTATGAAATTAATACTGCTGGGTATGATAACTCCGGTCGTTGGGATTATTCTACTGCAGTTTGGGGTCATGACATGTCAGTTGTTGGACTACATAAAAATAACTATCCAGAAGAACCTGAAGAAGGCATAGAGCTTGGAGAGACTTTTAGCTATGAGGTAAATGTTTATGACGGAATAATGTATCTTAAATTTTGGAGTGAAAATCATCCAACTAAAACTTTTACTAAAAATCTAATTCAATCGTCTTACACAAAACCATCAGATATTCCACAACAGGTTCAAAAATTATTTCTACCAATTGGTCAAGATGGTGTGGAAAGAGCTACAGCTTACAGTGGTGAATTAAACTATTTTAAGCAGGGAGCATACAACCAAACAAACGGTAAAAATCCAGAATCCAATATGGTTTGGTGTACTGGAGCCGAAACTTATGGCGGTGATATCGCCAAGCAATACGAAAACGGATGTTATACAGAAGTGTGGTTTTTAAATGCTTCAGTTGGCCCTGGAGTTCCAAGATAAACAATTTAAAAAGCAAAACTAAAAAATATGAAATCATTTGGATCAAGCGAAAAATTCATAAGCGGCAATGACCTTGAATGGGAAGTTGTAGGCGAAGGATTAAAACGAAAAATAATGGGCTACGACGATAAAATCATGCTCGTTAAAGTTTTTTTTGAAGTTGGTGCAGTAGGCCAACTACACGAACATTACCATTCTCAAGTCACTTACGTAGAGAGTGGAAGCTTCGATGTTACGATTGATGGTGTCACTAAAACACTGAAAGGGGGGGATTCTTTTTATATTCCACCCCATGCTCTCCATGGTGCTATTTGCACCGAAGCTGGGGTTTTAATTGATGTATTCAGTCCAATCCGTGAGGATTTTATGTATTAAAAAGTTATTAACATTATTAACGAAAACGATACAGTTTGTTTTTTTTTACCTATATTTGGTTAACCAGATTGGTAAACCAAAATTATTTTTACTAATTCTAATTTTTAAAATGTATTATGAAACAAAAATTTAGTTTAACATTATTTTTATTCTTTTCTTTTGTGCTTGCAGTATGTGCACAAGATTCAAGAATAATTAATGGACAGGTTGTTTCTGCAGTTGATGGGCTCCCCATTCCGGGAGTTAATATCTTAATTATGGATACCACAACAGGAACTAACACTGATTTTGATGGAAATTTTCAAATTCAGGTAAAGCAAGGCGATGTCTTGCAGTTTTCTTACTTGGGTTTTGAGACTCAATTAATTATCATATCAGATCAACAGTCTCTGAATGTAACGCTAGCAGAAGACGCTAGCGCACTTGAAGAAGTTGTTGTAGTTGGATATGGCACTCAAAAGAAAAGTAATCTTACAGGATCAATTTCAAAAGTTGTGAATGAAGATTTAGATCAAATTGCAGTATCTCGTGTAGATGATGCACTTGTAGGACAAGTATCAGGTGTTAACATCCAAGCCACAGAGGGTGAGGCTGGTTCAGCACCAACAATTAGAATTCGAGGAACAGGTTCAATTTCTAGTAGTTCGTCACCACTTATTGTTGTTGATGGATTGGTTGTTGACGAAGATTTCCTTGGGAACTTTGACATGAATGACATCGAATCTTTTGAAGTTTTGAAAGATGCCGCTTCATCTGCTATTTTTGGATCTCGAGGCGCCAATGGTGTTATTCAGATCACAACAAAAAGCGGTAAAGCTGGAAAAACAAAATTTACGTACAATGCTTACAAAGGCTATAAAGAAGCAAGGCAAAGTGATGCCTACACGTTTAGTGTAGCTGAGACTGCAGCCAAAGAACTGGCCTACACAGGAACATTATCTGACAAGACTCGCTACAAGCAAATCTTGGCTGAAATTAACGGTGATCAGAATTGGCAAGATATCATTTTTGACGGCGGAGAGATTACTAGTCACTCTTTTTCCGCAAGAGGAGGCAACGAAAAAACGCGTTACAGTACCTCAATGGCATACCTCCACGATGAGGGTGTTTTGTTAACTGACGACTACAAAAAGTACAACTTAAAATTAAAGATAGATCATAAATTTAACGATAAATTAACTTCAGGTATAAGCTTAACGCCATCTTACTCAGATAAACGTCGTTTTGATGGTTCTACTCACGATATTTTACGTCAACCATCTTGGTTACCTTTATATGTTACGGAAGCTCATCTTCCTTATGTAAACAGAGTTCGCGACAATGGAAAATACGCCTACGTCGAAGTAGGGGATTATGCTACTCAACGAATGTTTGATGATTACGATCTTGAAGCTGGCGTTCCTGTTGTTTCTGGAACAGATATTAGTAATACTTCTAATACCAATCCTGCTGCAAAAGTTTTGGAACGTAACAGAACAGAAGATAAACTGAAGTTTTATGGTAGTGCTTTCTTACAGTACAAGATCAACGATAACTTTACATTCAAAACCACAATCTCTGGTGACTATCAAAATACACGAAAAGAACGTTTACAAGGAGAAAAAGCTCACAGAAATGGCGCCGCGAATATGCAAACCGATTATGAAAGACTAAATGTTTCTCACTTGGTTTCTGACAACCTTTTAACGTATAATAATGTGTACAATGATGTTCATGAGGTCAATGCTATCATTGGGGTATCCTCCGAACTTGAAAAAGGTGATTATACCGCAACGAGAATTGTAGGGTATGATGCTTACAATCAATCATTCTCTGATGTCACAAGCGTAGGTGCAGGTAACAATTTAGATTATAAGAAAACTTTGTTTGCTTATTATGCTAGGGTAAATTATGCCTATGATAACAAATATTTGGCATCTGTAAGCTTTAGACGTGATGGAAGTTCAATCTTCGGTCAGAATAATAAATATGGAACATTTCCTGCAATTTCAGCTGGTTGGAATATGCATAAAGAAAATTTCTTGAGCAACAGCGAAATTGTTAGTCAATTGAAATTGAGAGCTAGTTACGGTGTAACTGGTACTAATGACCTGAGATTAGCTAGTTTTAATGTTTTAAATGATGATGCTTTAATCAATTATTATCCATCAATTCCATTACTTTCTAATGCATCTTATGATGCCGATGGCTCTATGTATGCATTAAACATTGCTAATCCAGACTTAAAATGGGAACGTTCAATAGAATTCAACCCTGGGGTAGATTTTGGATTATTTAATAACAGAGTAACAGGTTCTATTGACTATTACAAAAGAACTAGTGACCAATTACTACTATACAACCCAGTATCTTCAACGACTGGATTTACCAATGCGCTTGTAAATATTGGAGAAGTTGAAAACAGCGGTATTGAATTTGAACTACGGACAAGAAACATTAGTAGTGAAAATTTCCAATGGTCAACAACCCTGCTTGCCTCACGCAACAAAAATGAATTGGTTGACTTTGCCAGTTCTAATGGACAAATTCAAAGTGTTGACTCAAAAAGAGCAGCCGAATGGATCAATTTAGAAGGAAATCCAATTTCATCGTTTTATGGTTGGGTAGTAGACGAAGAAATCCCGCTTGAATATCTTTCAAACCCATTCCATCCAATCGGTGCAACTGCACAGGACGTTTACGTCAAAGATTTAAATGGTGATGGTCTGATTGATGATGACGACAAAACAATCCTAGGAAACCCATATCCTGATTTTGTATGGAGTTTGACCAATGATTTTAGAATCGGAGCAGTTGACGTAAGCTTCATGTTCCAAGGAAGTCATGGTGCAGAGGTTAGAAATATGGCTGACCAATATATGTTTAACCAATTTAACTCTGCTCAAGATTTTATTTCTTCTACACCAAATCAAGGATTTATCAAGCAGAAGATTTTCACCAATTCAATTATTCAAGATGCTTCTTATGTAGCACTAAGAACAGTTAATATTGGATATACACTTCCTGAAAAACTTGTAAATCAATTAAGACTTACAAGCGCAAGAATCTATGCGACTGGTCAAAACCTAATGTATTTGACGGCTGATGGTTATACTGGTTGGAATCCTGAATCCATCAACAATACATCCGCTACAACTTATGGTTATCAGCGTGGTGGATCACCAATTCAACAAACAATTTCCGTCGGAGTTAACGTTGAGTTTTAACAATTAAACTAATTGATTATGAAAAATATATTAAATTCCATGAAATACATTCTGATGTCAGCAGTAGTACTATCGTTGGCTTCATGTGATGACTATCTGAGTCCCGCACCAACAGCGGCTATCAGTAGTGAAACTTTCTATCAAACGCAAGAGGATTTTGATTTGGCTGTCATTAATATGTATGATGCAATAGCTGGATTGAACTCTACCAATTCTAACGATAATCACGCTCTACAGGTTGAGTTTTATCTGACTGAAATGCGTAGTGATAACACAAGAACCAAAGCCCAAGAAGGGGAGGCGGCTCAATTTGAATTCTTTACCATTGAACCAACCAATGGTATCGTAGATGATTATTACAGAAGTTTTTATGATGTCATTTTCCGAGCTAATTCTATTTTAGATAATCTAAGTATTTTAGAAAATGCTGGAACTTACGAAGCCGAGGCGAAGTTTGTAAGAGCTTATGCTTATTTTAATCTAGTACGACTTTATGGAGATATTCCATTGGTGGACGGTGTAATTGGTATATCAGATACCAGTACTCAATATACGAGAGTAGCTGCCGCTTCAGTTTACGAGCTTATCCAGTTTGATTTAAACGCTGCTATAACAGGATTAGACAATTCCAATAAAACTAGAGCTTCGAAGGCAGCGGCTCAAGCTTTATTAGCTAAAGTATATTTAACGCTTGGCACCAACTTTTTGGAGGCTCAGACACTTTGCGAGTCAGTCATGACAAGTGGTTTTGCTTTAGAGCCTAACTTTAAAGACGTATTCTATAATGAGCTCAATAATGAAATTATTTTTTCGATAGGATATCAGCCAGATAATACTCTAGACAGTCAGAACTTTTCTGCTGAGTGGCTAAACGCTGTTGGACGGACTAGTGGGGTCAATTATGCCACAGAAAATGCAGTAGCTTTTCTTGATGCCAATGGGGGCGATAGGACACCATATTCATACAGAATAGATACGGGACAACCTACTAAGAAGCAAGTTGTTAAGTATTTGCCGGATGGCGATAGTGCTTTGGGAATTGATCCTACAAGTAGCAACCCGATCCTAGCAGGAAACGATTGGATTGTTCTACGCTATGCTGATGTTTTACTCATGCATGTGGAGGCCATAATGGCAGGTGCTAACGAAACCAGCTCAGCCTCAGCATTAAATTCTTTCCAACAAGTTAGAAACAGAGCTGGATTAACAGATCCTGTTACAAATATCACAAAGCAAGAACTATTGGACGAACGACGTGCTGAACTCGCTTTCGAAAATCATAGACTGTTTGATTTGATCCGTTTTGGAGAAGCCCAATCGGTATTATCAGATCATGCCACTGAAATTGGTGGAAGTTATTCATCTACAGACTTATTACTTCCAATTCCTCAGAGAGAAATTAACTTAAGTAATGGGCAACTATCACAAAATCCTGGATATTAATATTTAAATCTAATGATCATGAGAATAAAATTTATAAAAAATCTTCACATTATCGGATTAGCATTAGTTGCTTTTACCTTTAATTCTTGTGACGATTTCGAACAATTTGAGCCTCTAGGGGAAAATTCAATACAAGACGAAACCCCTCCGAATGCTCTTTTTTCCTACACCCAAGGAGTTGGACTTGAGGACGAGTGGAAAACCTACACTTTTTCCAATCAATCTACAAGTGCAACAACTTATGCTTGGGATTTTGGAGACGGTAACACGGGTGATGGCCTAGACGAAGAAAACACATACCCTGGCGAAGGAACCTTTACAGTGACTTTGACAGCTTCTGATGCGCTTGGACAAATGAGTACATACTCTGAAGAAATTACGATTGTTGAGCCTGAAGCGCCTTCAGCGATTTTACCAACTATTTTAGAATCTAGTTTTGAGGATAATAGTCTTCCAGATGGTTCTGGTGATGGTAGAGACTCCTGGAGAAATAGCGATTTGGGGGGTGTTATTCAAATCACTTCTAGCCCAGTGTATGAAGGTTCTCAAGCGTCTAAATACCCGTCAGCTGGTGATAGAATTGCTTACCAAGAATTGACTGTTACGCCTAACTCGGAGTATATCCTAAGCTATGTCTACACGCTAAAGACCAATAACCCTGGTTCAATTACTGTTTCTGTAATTGCAGGTGGTGGACATACCGACTTGGCTAGTGCTTTAGCGGCAACTATTGAGAGTTTTGAGGGTACAGATCAAACAAGTTCTAGCACTTACGTGCCAGTCAATATTCCATTCAATTCTGGAGCGAATGATACTGTTTCAATTTTAGTAACCAATCAAGGAGAAGAAGCTAGAATTGATTCCTTTTCAATAGCTTTAGGAGATTAATATTCAATTAGGAGGTTTTACTCATATGAAAATTTGGTTTGTTTTTTTGCTAAGCTTTTTTACACTAACACCAACTTTTAGTCAAATATCTGCTGATGAAGTTCCTACTGAAAAGCAGAGTAAACGGAAAAAGAAAAGAAAAAAACGAGTAAAACTTCCTAAAATTGATCTTACTCACTGGAAAGTAACCTTGCCAGCCGTTAATGAAAAAGGTAAACCTGTAGAGATTCAATATCCTGAGATTTATGATTTTGCTTCTAATGAGATAGCCAAACCTTACATGTATATTGATTCTCTAAGTGGTTCAATCGTTTTTCATGCCATGCCAACAAAGTCTAAAACAAGAAACACTAAATACACAAGGTCAGAACTAAGGGAACAAATGCTTCCCGGAGAAAATAATGTGAATTGGACTTTTGAACAAGGTGGAATAATGAAGGCCAAAATGGCAATGGATTTTTCTACCAAAGCCGATAATGGTAAATATCATAAAACCATTATTATGCAAATACACGGAAGGTTAACCAATGAGCAAAGAGATTTAATAGGTGAAGACGACAACAATGCTCCACCAATTTTGAAAATATATTGGGATAATGGAAAAATTCGAGTCAAAACAAAGATTTTAAAAGATATCAATGCCTCAGATGAGGAAATCTTACATGAAGATGCCTGGACTGATGATAAAGGATTTAACTTCGAAGAAAAAGTAGATTTCAATAAATTTACGTTAGAAGTTAAAGCGTCTAAAGGAAAGTTAGTGATCTGCCTTAACGATTATGAATATAAAGTCTACAAAGGTGTACACATTGAAAGGTGGAATATTTTTGAAAATTATTTTAAAGTTGGAAACTATTTCCAATCCAGAGACTCTGGAGCCTTTTCAAAAGTAAAACTCTTTACCTTGGAGGTTAATCATTAATCATTTTAAAAAAAAATTGATTTGCAGACTAATTGGATAATTAATAATTTAACATGAAATTAATTCTCAACCCTAATTACTTAATAAAATTAGTATGAATCTAAATATTCCTGTTAAAATAGACACCCATACTCATCAGAAAGAAATTATTTCTAGCATCAGAGATTTAATTGTCTCTAAAAATCTTGAACCTGGAGATAAGCTTCCATCAGAAAGGATGCTCTCAGAAAAATTTAATGTTTCTCGTGGAAACGTTAGAAGAGCAATACAAAAACTAGATTTTTATGGTATTCTAAACTCAATCCCGCAAAGCGGAACTTTTATTGCTAATATAGGCGCAATAGCCCTGAACGGTATGATTGATGACATCCTTCGACTCGAGGATCCTGATTTTAAATCTTTGGTTGAAACAAGAATTCTCTTGGAACTTAAAACCGTAAAACTAGCTTCGCTAAGACGTACTGAAGAAGATCTCGATCTAATCAAAAAAACACTAGCTGCTTACACAAACAAAGTCCTCAACAATGAAGATGCTGTTCAAGAAGACTTGTTGTTTCATTTAGCTATTGCTAAAGCCAGTGGCAACACAACCCTCAATAATTTTATGCTGATGATTACCCCTGAAATCATTACTAATTTTGAAACTCACCATGTCTGCGATAAAGATTTAGCACACAAAGGCATTGTAGAGCATCAAGAAATTTACAACGCTATAAAAATTCAAGACCCAAATTTGGCAAAGCAAAAAATGAAAGAACATTTCAACGTGCTGTATCAATATTGCTACAACATTTAATAAAAAATTAAAATGAAATTAAAAGGCTTACGGTGGTGGATTATTACTCTAATCTTTATTGCAACAGTCATAAATTATATTGACAGAACTGCGTTTGCCTTGTTATGGCCAGATATGGGCAAAGACCTAGGAATGGACAACAGTGACTACGCCTTGATGTTGAACGTGTTTATGTTTACATACGCCGCTAGTAAATTCTTGTCTGGACGTTTATATGATAAAATAGGGACTCGCATCGGCTTTGTTCTTTCAATTGTAGTTTGGTCTTTAGCAGCTGCTGGTCATGCGATAGCCAAAGGCATTACTTCACTTTCTGTTGCTCGAGGTCTATTGGGGCTTGGTGAAGCAGGATTGTGGCCAGGAGCTGTTAAAAACAACGGCGAATGGTTTCCTGTAAAACAACGCGCTTTAGCCCAAGGTATTTTTAATGCTGGTGCATCTATTGGTAATGTAATTGCTCCGGTAGTTATTGTATTCCTTTATTCAAAATTTGGTTGGAAATCAACTTATGTAATTTTAGGATTAGTTGGACTGATATGGATTCTACCTTGGTTAGTTATCAATAAATCCAAACCAGAACATCACCCCTGGATAACTGATGAAGAAAAAACCCTACTGTTAAACGATAAAAAACAAAATAATATTTCATTAGATTCTGATGCAAAAAGCCTTAGTGTTGCCAAGATTTTAAGCTACAAAGAACCCTGGGGAATCTTATTATGTCGATTTTTTATTGAACCAATTTGGTGGTTCTTCGCAGGTTGGATGCCCATTTATCTCAATTCCAAATTCGGTTTAAGTATTGAAGAAATTGGCAATACCATGTGGATATCATATCTCATGGCTGCTGCAGGTGGAATTTTAGGCGGAATAATAACAGAAAAGATTATAAAACGAACCTCTACCGATATGGGGCGAAAAGCTAGTATAGCGATTGGAAGTTTCCTAATCATTGCCGGCTTTGTGGCTATCATCATATTTGTAAATGACTCCAACTATATGACTTTCATTTACCTTTCAGGGATGGCTTTATTTGGGTTTCAATTTGCCATTGGAAACATACAAACATTATCTAGTGACCTATTTAGGGGGCCATCTGTAGGAACTCTAGCTGGATTGGCTGGAACAGTAGCTGCCTTTTCTCCGATGCTTATGAACTGGTTCATTGGCAGAATTACTGACGGGGGCTCATATACTCCTGCATTTATCGCCATAACAATTTCAGTAGCCTTAGCTGTAGTATCCATATTGGTTCTCATAAAAAAAGTAAAACTAGTTATTTCAAAATAAACAATTAAAAACATTAAAAATTATAAAAAACATGAGTAAACATCATAATAAAATAGCCATTGTAACTGGAGCAACAGGAGGGATTGGATTTGAAGTCGCCAAACGACTTGGGCTGGACGGCTATACTGTTATTTTAAATGGAATAGAGGATGACAAAGGTGCAGAACGTATCGCTGAACTAAAAACTCTAAATATTGACGCTGAATATAGAGGATTTGACGTCACAAATGAAGAAGCCGTTACCACAAATATTGAAGCCATTGGCAATCACTATGGTAAAATTGATGTATTGGTAAATAACGCTGGTGGTCTGGGTGGACGCTCAAGATTTGAAGGTATGACTACTGAATTTTACAGATTCGTTATGGCTCTAAATTTAGACTCAGTATTTTTTGCTTCTAGAGCGGCTATTCCTTTTTTGAAACAATCCGATAATCCATCCATTATCAATTATACTTCCAACGCTGGATGGACTGCTGGAGGACCAGGCGCAGGTATTTATGGAACTTCAAAAGCTGGTGTACATGCTATTACAAGGGCTTTAGCCAAAGACTTGGCCGAGTACGGTATTCGTGCTAATGCGGTATCACCAGGGACTATTGACACACCTTTTCATGCTCAAATAAAGTCTACCAAGCCTGAAGTTTTTGCCTCTTGGGCTAATAATATCATGCTCGGAAGACTTGGTCAACCAGAGGATGTTGCTGGTGTAGTTTCATTTTTAGCGAGTAAAGATGCTTCATTTATTACGGCTGAAACTATCCAAATAGGCGGTGGTCAAGCCTTAGGGATTTAATTATTTAACTCAACCATACTAAAGAATTATTTAACACAATGAAAAAAGTAGTCACTTTTGGTGAGATCATGTTGAGACTAGCCCCTCAGGGTTACCTTAGATTCTCACAAGCATCCAGTTTTGATGTCATCTATGGTGGAGGAGAATCTAATGTAGCAGTATCGCTAGCCAATTATGGTGTGCCTGTAGATTTTGTCACCCGTCTTCCAAAAAATGATATTGGACAATGTGCCATGATGGAAATGCGCAAGAGGGGAGTAGGAGTCGACAAAATTATATATGGGGGTGATCGACTGGGGATTTATTTTTTAGAAACAGGTGCAGTTAGTCGAGGGAGTAAAGTCGTTTATGACAGAGCACATTCTGCCATTTCAGAAATAGAACCCGGAATGATAGATTGGGCGTCTGTTTTTAAAGATGTAGCTTGGTTTCACTGGACAGGGATTACCCCTGCCATTTCTCAGGGCGCCGCTGATGCTTGTTTGGAAGCTGTTAAAACCGCTAGCGATATGGGTGTTACCATATCAACGGATTTGAATTACAGGGCCAAACTTTGGAAATATTGCGATGATAGCCACAGAGAAAAAGTGATGACTGAATTAACCTCCTATTGTGATATTGTTCTTGGTAATGAAGAAGATGCTGAAAAACACTTCGGAATTCACCCAGAAGGATTAGATGTCCACAAACATGGGCATGATGTCAAAGCAGAGGCATTTCTGTCTGTATGCAAACAAATGATGGCCAAATTTCCAAAAGCAAAGAAAGTGATTACAACATTAAGAGGTTCAATTTCAGCCTCTCACAACACATGGGCAGGTGTGCTTTACGACGGATCTAAAATGTATGAAACTACACAATATCAAATTACAGATATTGTAGATCGCGTTGGTGGTGGTGATTCTTTTATGGGCGGCTTGATTTATGGGTTACTAAAGTATCCAGAAGACGATCAAAATGCATTAGACTTTGCAGTGGCAGCTTCTTGTTTGAAGCATACCATTAAAGGTGATGCCAATTTGGTAACCGTAGATGAGGTCGAAAAACTAATGGGAGGCGATGCCTCTGGAAGAGTAGCAAGGTAAATTATGGCACATTTTTCTAGAATAGAAGTCGCATTAACCATGAAAGAGACGGGTTTAGTTCCTTTGTTTTATCATGGAGATTTAGAAATTAGTAAGCAAGTCGTAAAGGCTTGTTACGACGGCGGTTCTCGATTGCTTGAATTTACAGCAAGAGGTGATTTTGCTCACGAAGTTTTTGGTGAATTAAATAAATATGTAATAAAACATTTGCCAGGGATGATAATGGGCGTAGGTTCTGTTACCGATGCAGCCTCTGCTTCAAGATTTATGGCCTTGGGTGCTAATTTTATAGTCACACCAGTTTTGAGAGAAGATATCGCTTTGGTATGTAATAGACGTAAGGTACTTTGGTCACCAGGATGCGGTTCTCTTACCGAAATTGCTAAGGCTGAGGAATTGGGTTGTGAAATTGTCAAGTTGTTTCCAGGTGGAATTTATGGGCCTGATTTTGTAAAAGCTATTCGGGGTCCTCAACCATGGACGAGTGTTATGCCAACAGGCGGCGTTTCGCCAACAAAAGAAAATTTGGAAGGTTGGTTTAACGCTGGAGTTACTTGTGTTGGAATGGGATCCAAGTTGATTAAAAAAGAAGCTAATGGAAGTTACGATTTAGCAAAAATTGAATCTGATACTAAAAACGCCTTACAGATTATCAAGTCTCTAACTCATAAATAATTATCAAACACTTTTTTTGTGTCAGGTAAAGCAATTTGGTGGATGATTTTGAGCGCATTGTCTTTTGCATTGCTCAATGTTCTCATAAAATATCTTAATCATTTTAATGTTTTCCAAATTATATTTTTTAGATCTATAGGAACTCTAATTTTTACCATTCCATTTATTTTAAAATACAAGATTCCGTTTTTTGGGAACCAAAAAATATTATTAGCTACCAGAGCTCTTATTGGATTTACGGCTATGGGTTTGTTTTTTGCTTCGATAAAATTTTTGCCCGTTGGCTCTGCCGTTTCAATTCGTTATGTTTCCCCCATTTTTGCGTCTTTTTTTGCTATTTTTTTACTAAATGAACGCGTCAAGTTTTCTCAATGGATATGCTTCTTTGTTGCATTTTTTGGAGTTGTACTATTGAAGGGGTTTAGTTCAGAAATGACAAACATTGGACTTATGTTGGCTATTCTTTCAGCAATATTTACAGGATTGGTTTTTATAGTGATAAGAAAAATTGGCACCAATGATCATCCCGTTATTGTTGTGAATTATTTTATGCTTTTTTCAGCAATAATAGGTGGTGTTTTAATGCTTCAATGTTGGATTATTCCCAATGGAATAGAATGGGTAATCTTATTGAGTTTAGGCGTTTTTGGGTACTTTGGACAAGTCTATATGACAAAAGCCGTTCAGCAGAGCGAAATCAACGCAATAGCCCCCCTTAAGTACATTGAAGTTGTTTTCACGATTATCATTGGAGTCATATATTTTGATGAAACTTATACCACAATTAGTGTTTTTGCCATAATTCTTATTATTTCAGGATTATATTTCAACACTCTTTTCAAAAGTCAAAATAAGACCCGTTGATATTATCTTGTTTTTTTTCGAAAATATCCTTTAAATTTGTTTCATTAGTATTTTTTTATGACCTCTGCACTGTACAAATTATGCGCCAATTACACGACAGTTGGAAACCCATTTTAGCGCCAGAATTTAAATCGTCTTATTTTCTAAAATTGGCTGATTTTGTTCAACAAGAATATGATTCCCATAACTGTTATCCTCCCAAATATCAGATATTCAGAGCATTTACATTGTGCCCTCTGAGTGATGTAAAAGCGGTTATTATTGGACAAGATCCCTATCACGGATATGGTCAGGCCAATGGCCTTGCATTTTCAGTCAATCATGATATCGCTCATCCACCGTCCTTAGTTAATATTTTTAAGGAAATTCAAACCGATTTGCAGTTGCCATATCCATCCAGTGGCGATTTAACCCCTTGGGCCACACAAGGTGTATTATTGTTAAATGCAACACTAACCGTGAGAGATGGGGAAGCTGCCAGTCATCAAAAGCAAGGGTGGGAGCAGTTTACAAATTATGTCATTCAAGAAATTTCTAAAAGAACCGTAGATGTAGTCTTTATGCTATGGGGCGGTTTTGCACGAAAAAAAGCCAAGCGCATAGATGGCAATAAACATTTGATTTTGGAAAGCGGCCACCCTTCGCCACTCAGTGCTAACAGGGGGTGTTGGTTTGGAAATAAACATTTTAGTAAAGCGAATACTTTTTTAAAATCCAAAGGGAAAGCACCCATTAATTGGTGTTTATAAGGGCTGTACCAGCGATGAATAGTCTTTCTTTTCCGAAATAAGATCCAGTTCCAATAGCTGATTTTGAACGACCTCTAATGTCGTTTTATCTAGGAGATTTTGCGACCATTCCGTTAACCCTATCCATTCTTGAACATCCTTTTTTTTAAGTTGATATCGCTCGGAAAGAATGGTGTCAATATGAGTAAAGGATTTAAATCCTATGGTAACATCATTTATGATGGTTAAAATTATTTTTGTGATGTCGGGTTTTTGTTTTAGAAAGATATTATGGGCTGCAATTACAAAACATGGCCAAGGTGTCGGACAATCTCCAATTCGACGAAACACACCTTGATCCACATAGGGTTTTGTGGTAAACTTTTCCCACAAAAAATAATCTGCTTCATTATTTTTTAAGGCTTGAATACCGCCTTCCAAATTTTGAATAATTTTAAACTTTAAATCTTCTTCTGCATTCCACCCCATTTGACGAGCATTGACATAAGCCATCAAATGAGAACCAGAACCGATTCTGCTTATTGCGGCCTGTTTTGATTTTAAATCCGATAATCGTCTAAATCTAGATTTGGTTGATACATGAACCCCCCAAATTAAAGGCGATTTGATAAAAGTTTGAATAATTCTACTGGGATTTCCATCAGAAATTGCTTTAACTATTCCTTCGGTTAATACAACAGCCAAATCAATGGTGTTTTGCTCTAGTGCCTGTACCATTTCGCCAGTTCCTCCAGGACAATCAATCCATCGCAATTCGATGCCTTTTTTTCTAAAGAGTTGATTGTTTAGGGCGATATACCATGGGTAATTAAAATGTTCGGGAACTCCACCAATACGCACCGTTATCATCAAGCAGTCAGTTTTTTTAAAACATATTGAATCAGTCGGTCAACAGTTTGTTCGGGCGTTTTACTGAACGATCCGTTGGCTCTGTTGGCCAAAATGGCATTGAGTGAACAGGCCTTGTGTCCAAGCAGTTTGGATAAACCATAGATTGCAGAGGTTTCCATTTCAAAATTTGTGATTCTCAAATTATCATAACGAAAAGATTGCATTTTTTCAATCATTTGAAAATCACGAGGTAGTAAACGAAGTGATCGGCCTTGAGGCCCGTAAAATCCACCACATGTTACTGTTACACCAAGTAGCATATCATTGCTAATAAGCTGATTTTCAAGTTTTTTTGAATTTTCTACCGCTATGGGTCTACTCCTCGATTGATCCCAATTTAAATGATCACAAAAGGCATTTTCCAGTTCAATATGTTGAATTTTTTCGGTTTGATAATTTGGCAATAACCCATTGATGTCCAATCCATGTGAACTGAGTAAAAAGGAATCAATAGGGATATCTGATTGAAGGGCACCTGATGTTCCGATTCGAACTAGGTTCAACGATGTGAGTTTAGGCTTTATTTGTCGAGATTCAAAATCAATATTGACTAAGGCATCTAGTTCATTCAAAACAATATCAATATTATCAGAACCAATACCAGTTGAAATTACCGATATTTTATGATTATTCAAGCTTCCAGTATGCGTTTTGAATTCCCTTTTTTGAATCTTAAAATCAATGTTGTCAAAGTAGCGAGAAACATGCTCCACGCGATCAGGATCTCCTACCGTAATAACATTTGGTGCAACATGTTCTGGGCGTAAATTAAGGTGGTAGATACTTCCATCCGGATTGATAATAAGTTCAGAATTTTTGATGCTCATTGTTCTAAAGTTTATCCCCCAACACGTTTAACATTAAATCCTAAATTTTTAAGACTACTCATAATTTGGTCTCGAAAATTTCCTTGAATGATAATAGTATCTTTTTTAAAACTACCTCCCACATTAAACTGTTTTTTTAGTTTTGAAGTTAAAGTTTTAAAATCTGAATCTGCACCAGTGTATCCTTCAATCAAGGTGATGGGCTTGCCCTTTCGTTTTTCATATTTGCAAATCAAGGGTGCATCTTGCATCCAAAGTGTATTCTTTTTTGGAGTTGAGCTGGTTTCTTCTATTTCTTGATGATCCGGAAAAAGATGTCTGAGTTGATCTTTTAAATCCATTACTTCTTTAGGCCTAGTTCCTTTAAACGTTGATTTAAAAATTCTCCAGCAGTAATATCTTCAAATTGTTTAGGGTTATTTTCATCAATGCAACTTTCCAATACATTCAATTTCATTGCACTGACGGGGTGCATAAAAAATGGAATGGAATATCGAGATGTTCCCCAAAGTTCACGAGGTGGATTGACCACTCTGTGAACAGTAGATTTCAGTTTGTTGTTGGTGTGTCTGGAAAGCATATCGCCAACATTAATCATTAACTCATCTGGCTCTGCAATGGCATCAATCCACTCACCGTTGTGATTTTGAACTTGAAGGCCACGACCTTGAGCGCCCATTAGCAGTGTTATTAAATTAATGTCGCCATGAGCAGCAGCCCGAACTGCTTTTTCAGGTTCTTGTTTTATGGGCGGGTAGTGAATTGGTCTTAAAATACTATTCCCGTTGTGGATATATTGATCAAAATATGTCTCTTCCAACTGAAGGTGAAGTGCTAAAGCTCTTAAAACATATTTGGCTGTTTTTTCTAACATTCTAAAAGCCTGTTTCCCAATGATGTTAAACTGTGGCAATTCCTTCACTTCAACATTGGCGTGGTATTCCTGTTCTAGTTCGGGGTCATTTTCAACATATTGACCAAAATGCCAGAACTCTTTCAAATCACCTTCTTTACGGCCTTTGGCACTTTCTTTTCCGAAAGAAACATAACCTCGTTGTCCACCGATTCCTGGGATTTCATATTGTCTTTTTTGATCTATGGGCAAATCAAAAAATTGTTTTACTTCTTTGTATAATGCATCAACTAAACTGTGGTCCAGAAAATGTCCTTTGAGTGCAACAAAACCAATTGTTTCATAGGCATGACCTATTTCAGTTACAAACTGTTGTTTAATTTTTGGGTTATCGGATAAAAAATCAAGTAAATTGACACTGGGTATTTTGTTCATAGCATATAGGATGTATACTACAAATATATAAAATCGATGGTTTAATTTACAGCTAATTAAAATTTCATGCCATTGTTTGGATTAATTTTTTTTACTTTTACTAAAACGATTTCGACATTTTATTGAAACCTATCTTTTCATATTCAGACTACAAAGTATCCAAAAAACAACAACAGCATCTTTTTGTAAATATGCTTAAATCGCGAATGATTGAAGAAAAAATGCTGATTCTTCTTCGTCAAGGTAAGATTTCAAAATGGTTTTCTGGAATTGGACAAGAGGCTATAGCTGTTGGGGTTACAAGTGCTTTATCCAATGAGGAGTATATTCTACCGATGCATCGAAATTTGGGTGTCTTTACGACTAGAAATATTCCATTGTATAGATTATTTTCACAATGGCAGGGTAAGGCCAGTGGTTTTACAAAAGGCAGAGATCGCTCATTTCACTTTGGAACGCAAGAGTTTAATATCATAGGAATGATATCTCATTTGGGCCCTCAAATGGGTGTCGCAGACGGTATTGCGTTATCTCATATTCTAAAACAAGAGAAAAAAGTAACCGCTGTATTTTCTGGTGAAGGTGGCACTAGTGAGGGAGATTTTCACGAAGCACTCAATGTGGCATCAGTTTGGCAACTTCCAGTATTGTTTTGTATTGAAAATAACGGTTATGGGCTATCAACGCCAACTCACGAACAATACCACTGTAAGCATCTTGCCGATAGAGGAATTGGGTATGGAATGGAATCTCATATTATTGATGGCAACAATATTTTAGAAGTGTATTCGATAGTTAGCAAACTAGTAAAGAGCGTTCGGAAAAACCCCCGTCCAATTTTGTTAGAATTCAAAACATTTCGACGCAGAGGGCATGAAGAAGCTAGTGGGACAAAATATGTTCCGGAATCTCTTATGACAAGTTGGGAAGCGAAAGATCCAATTTCAAATTTTGAAACCTATTTATGCCAACAAAATATTTTAAATTCAAAGCAAATAAACCGTATCAAAACTCAAATTTCTAAAGAAATTCAACAGGGATTAGATATGGCTTTTGCTGAAAACGACATTGTACCCAATCTCCAAACGGAGCTTAAAGATGTTTACAAACATCATGATTACGAGGACTTTCCTGCAGGTCGTGAGACAAAGACTCTAAGATTTGTAGATGCCATTTCCGAGAGTTTAAAACAGTCCATGATGCATTACTCTGATTTGGTTATTATGGGGCAAGACATCGCTGAATACGGTGGTGTTTTTAAAATAACCGATGGATTCGTAGATCTATTTGGAAAATCTCGAGTTCGCAACACTCCAATTTGTGAGTCTGCTATTGTTGAAACAGCCATGGGATTGTCCATTGCAGGAATTAAATCGGTGGTAGAATTGCAATTTTCAGATTTTGTCAGCTCCGGATTTAATCCTATCGTTAACTATTTGGCCAAATCACACTACCGCTGGGGACAAGAAGCAAACATTGTACTTCGGATGCCATGTGGTGCTGGCGTTGGTTCAGGGCCATTTCATTCTCAAACCAACGAAGCATGGTTTACCAAAACACCAGGCCTAAAAGTGGTTTATCCAGCTTTTCCATTAGACGCTAAAGGCCTTTTGGCCACTGCTATTCAAGACCCAAACCCAGTTTTATTTTTTGAACACAAAGCACTGTATAGAAGCATAAGAGGTGAAGTTCCAGCGGATTATTTTACCCTGCCGTTTGGTAAAGCTTCACTAATTAGAACGGGTAAAGATATCACTGTAGTGACTTACGGTGCTGCTGTACATTGGGCTTTAGAAACGCTAAATAATAACCCCTTGATTTCTGCAGATTTAATAGATTTGCGTACCCTTCAACCACTAGATATTGACACTGTCATAAACTCTGCTAAAAAAACCAACCGGGTTGTAATTCTTCAGGAGGATTCCCTTTTTGGAGGTATCGCTAGTGATTTGTCGGCTCAAATCACAGAACAAGCGTTTGAATATCTTGATGCTCCAATTCAACGAGTGGGAAGTTTAAATACACCTATTCCATTTGCAAATTCTTTAGAACAGCAGTATCTTGCCAAACGTAATTTTGAGTCAGCGCTCAAATCGCTTTTAAGTTATTAAATGGACTATTTAGAGTTATTTTTTAAGGCTGCTGTAGGGACTGTCAATTGGACATGGCGTTCAATTACATTTGATGTGCCCTGGCATCGCAATTATTTTTGGGGTCTGATCGTTATTTCATTGATAGTTTTTCTTCTTGAAATCATTTTTCCTTGGCGAAAAAATCAAAAAATTCTACGAAAAGATTTTTGGCTTGATGGATTTTATATGTTTTTTAATTTTTTCATTTTTAGCATCTTTATTAGCGGGTTTTATAGGGTTATTTCAAAATATTCAAGTGATGTTTTTGGATTAAAAATGACAAGTTTCTCTCTTGTAGATTTATCCAATTTTTCTCCAATTCTACAATTGTTAATATTCTTTGTTGTATTGGATTTCGTCCAATGGTTTACGCACACTTTACTTCATCGCTATGACATTCTTTGGCGATTTCATAAAGTACATCATTCCGTCAAAGAAATGGGATTTGCAGCGCATTTACGCTATCATTGGATGGAAAATATTTTATACAAACCCTTAAAAGTCTTAGCCCTTATGCTATTGGGCGGTTTTGAGCCTGAACAAGCCTTTGTGGTTCACTTTTTAGCTATTTCAATTGGTCACCTAAACCATGCTAATATCAAACTAGACTATGGACCGCTGAAATACATTTTGAATAATCCCATCATGCATTTATATCATCATGCTCAAACCCTACCTGAGCCACACAAAAACGGTGCTAATTTTGCCATAAGTCTAAGTCTTTGGGATTATCTTTTCAAAACCAACTATATCCCCGACCCAGATGAAAATTTGGTTCTGGGTTATGATAATGACAACAAAATGCCTCAAACTTTTTGGGGTCAATTATTTTATGGATTCCGTAAAGGGGATTAGTTATTTGATGTGTTAGCACCCATAAAATCTGTGATAAGTGCTGAGATCAATTTCCCGACGTTATAATCTCTTTTTTTCTGATAATTTTTAGGGGCAGCTTCACAAATATGTAAATACTCGGATTTGGTGTTTTGACTCATATTGATCACAAATTGACGGGTTTGTGTACTACTAAATCCCGTTGGAGTCATGGCGCTACTAGGGCAGTGTGCAATAGCATCACAATCAATCTCTATTCCGAATGAACTAGAACCAACAAATGCACCTCCCATTTTTAGCGCTTTTTTAAACGATAATTTGTTCTTTATACAAACACTTTCAAAGGAGATAAATTCGATTTGTTTAGAATCATAAATTGATTTTAAAATCGATTCTGAAGTATAATTTTCATGCAGTCCAAAAACAAAATATCGATCTAGAAAACCCTCAAAAATAGCATAGCTAAAACCATTTCCACTGTGCCGACCCTCAAGAGCTCTCAAATCGGTGTGGGCATCAAGATTTACGACATTAATTTTTGATTTTAAAGCTAATGAACAACCTTTAATAAGTCCATAGGCATTGTTATGTCCACCTCCAACAGCAATAGGAATCTTACCATTTTTTTTGATCAAATAAACCAAATTTGACACTTCAGAATCTATAGTTTTTACAGCATTTCGCAACAATTTGATTTCATTTGATTTGGATTTTGATTGATCAATTGTATCAAAATCAAAATGCCCTAAAACAAGTAATTCTCTTGCAGAATTAAATTGATTGGATTGAATATTCAAAAGTGTCTTTAAGACGGTTCGCCAAGCGTTTTTTGCCCCAGGCTTTCCAAAATTGGCTCGGACTCCGATGTCTTCAGCGATACCAAATAGTATAAATTTTGCGGGAGTTTGTTTGATTTGTTCTTCGACGGATTTATCAGCACAGCCAAATAAAACTTCTTCGCCAAACTTGATCTCCCCTTGGCGTTTTGCAACGAGGTTTTCAGCTTTTCCGGAAGTTAAGATTTTAAAATACGTCATCATTTATTCAAGTAATCTACCATTCAGCATGACTGTGTCAATAGAATTTTTTCCAAACTCACAAGGTATTTGGTGGTAAGATTCCATTTTTTTGGTCAAAATAAGATTGGCCTTTTTTCCAATAGTTATACTCCCGTATTCATCAGAAATTCCCATGGCATATGCGCCATTTATCGTTGCTGCATTAATGGCCTCTTCTGGCGTCATTTTCATTTTAATACAGGCCAGACTGATAACAAAGTTCATATTCCCACTTGGCGCAGATCCGGGGTTGTAATCACTCGCTAATGCCAGTGGTAATCCAGCGTCCATTAGTTTCCGTGCAGGGGTGTAGGGAATACCTAAGAAAAAGGAACAGCCTGGTAAAGCAACAGGTATAGTTTCGGCGTTTTTAAGCGCTTCGATATCACTTTCATATAGTTTCTCTAAATGATCTACAGACAAGGCATTTTGTTGCACCCCAAGCGCAACGCCACCAAACGCATTAAACTGATTGACGTGTATTTTAGGACGTAAGTTATGTGATTTGGCAGCAGACAAAATTCTTTCGGTATCCTTCAGGTTGAAATACCCTTTTTCGCAAAATACATCGATATAATCTGCCAAATTTTCCTGACTGACTTTAGGAAGCATCTCATTGATTATCAAATCAATATATGCGGCTTTGTTGTCTTTAAATTCCTCTGGAATGGCATGTGCACCCAAAAATGTAGATTTGATCTTAAGACCAGATTCGTGTTTTATTTTCTGAATTACTCGAAGCATTTTTAGCTCCGAATCAGAAGTTAGTCCATATCCCGATTTGATTTCCAAAGCGCCAGTCCCAAGTCGGATCAAATGTTGAATGCGTTTTATAGATTGTTCAAAAAGATCTTGTTCTGATGTCTTTTGAAGCGTTTTAGCGGAGTTTAAAATCCCACCGCCGCGTTTGGCAATATTCTCATAGCTCAACCCATTGATTCGATCTACAAATTCTTGACTTCGATTTCCAGCATAGACCACATGTGAGTGGCTGTCGCACCAACTGGGGAAGACAAACCGATCTGTGGCCTTAATGATTTGATCTGTTTTATGGGATTTGTAGCTCCGCATTGGACCAAAATCCGCTATACAATCGTTCTCAACTACTAAAAAGGCATTGTCAATTTTTGGCAGGGTTTTCATTTCTGAACCAACCACTTTAGTTTGGCCTTGAGGTCTAACCTGTAGTAGTGATTTGATATTGATAAAAACCTGGCGCATGAACTTAGTTTAAACTACCGGTCATATCTTCCGGCTTGACCCAAGCATCATATTCTTCTGCGGTCACATAGCCCAAATTAATGGCTTCCTCTCTCAACGTTGTGCCATTTTGATGAGCTGTGTTGGCAATTTCTGCAGCTTTATAGTAGCCAATTTTGGTGTTTAGAGCAGTTACCAACATCAGTGAATTATTCAGCAAGTCGTTGATTACTTTACGATTGGGTTCAATTCCAGCGGCGCAATGGTTTTCAAAACTTACACAAGCATCGCCAAGGATCTGTGCCGATTGTAATAGATTGGCAGCCATCATAGGTTTAAAGACATTGAGCTCATAATGTCCTTGGGTACCACCAACGGTTACAGCGACATCGTTGCCCATCACTTGGGCACAAACCATGGTTAACGCTTCACATTGTGTGGGGTTTACTTTTCCAGGCATGATGGAACTTCCTGGCTCATTAGCCGGGATAATAATTTCACCAATTCCAGACCTTGGGCCAGAGGCCATCATACGAATATCGTTGGCTATTTTGTTCAACGATACAGCCAATTGCTTAAGTGCGCCATGCGTTTCTACGATGGCATCGTGTGCGGCCAGCGCTTCAAATTTATTATTGGCGGTTACGAAAGGCAGTCCTGTAAATTTTGCAATATATTGAGCGACTAGCACATCATACCCTTTAGGGGTGTTGAGTCCGGTTCCAACGGCGGTACCACCAAGGGCCAATTCGCTCAGGTGTTCCAAAGTATTTCTTAGTGCCTTTAGGCCATGATCCAATTGAGAAACATAGCCCGAAAATTCTTGCCCTAGTGTGAGCGGTGTGGCATCCATTAAATGGGTTCGCCCTATTTTGACCACATCTTTAAAGGCCTCTGATTTTTGATGTAACGTCTCTCGAAGTTGTTCCACACCTGGGAGGGTAACTTCTACAATTTTTTTGTAGGCTGCAATATGCATTCCGGTAGGGAAGGTGTCATTTGAAGATTGCGATTTGTTCACATCGTCGTTGGGTTGAATGGTTTTTTCGCCTTCGCCAATGGTTTTTCCAGCCAATTGATGGGCACGATTGGCAATCACCTCATTCACGTTCATGTTGCTTTGTGTTCCAGATCCTGTTTGCCAAATCACTAGTGGAAATTGGTCATCATGTTGTCCGTCCAAAATTTCATCACAGACTTGTGCAATCCAATCGCGTTTTTCTTCGGGCAAAACGCCCAACTCGCTATTGGCGTAAGCGGCAGCTTTTTTTAGATACGCAAATCCATAAACCACTTCAAGTGGCATACTGGCGGAGGGCCCAATTTTAAAGTTATTTCTGGAGCGTTCCGTTTGTGCGCCCCAGAGTTTAGCTGCTGGAACTTGCACCTCGCCCATAGTGTCTTTTTCTATTCTATACTTCATAATGCTATGACATGTGTTGTACAAAGTTACTTTTTTTTAAAGAAAAGCGGGTATGTTTTGCTCTAAATCATCTTAAGAGATTGATTTGCAGAACAATAAATAAAGCTGTTAATAATTTTAAAATATTCCATTGTAAAACATCAAATCTTGCTGTATATTTGCCCTAAGTTAATTTGAAATTTTACAACACATGTTCGAATTTGATCAATATTTAGGGTTTTTGGCTTTCATGTCTATTCTGACCATCGGTTTTTGGTTGATGATTTTCCTCCTCACTTTTGCCATTCCATACTGGGTTTTTGGTTCTGCTATTGAAGCCTTTAAAGAAAAGCGTGCCGCCAAAAAAGCGAAACTCGAACAATAATTCGTTCTAACATATTTTGAAAAC
>JBMHDM010000021.1:0-10540 GCA_049889395.1 Flavobacteriaceae bacterium | reverse complement strand
TACTTTTTCTGCAATGGAAATAGAAAGGTCTGCAACTTGTGCTTTTAAGTCTGCAATAGCTGCTTTTTTTTCGGTTTCGATAGCGGATTGGGCTTGAGCTACTAGTTTTGAAGCTTCTTCTTTAGCTTCTTCTTTAGCATCGTCAATCATTTTGTTTTTGAGTTCACGGGCTTCTTTAAGCATGGCTTCGCGCTCGGCTCGGGCTTCTTTCAAAAGCTTTTGATTATCTGCTTGTAGGTTTTCCATTTCCTTTTTTGCATCATTAGCAGCACTAAGAGCATTTTTGATGCCTTCTTCACGCTCGTTCACAGCATTAAGAATCGGCCCCCAAGCATATTTTTTTAATAGCAATAAAAGCCCAACAAAAAGTAATGTTTGCCAAACAAACAGTCCAAGTGAGAATTCTTCTAATAATTTTTCCATAATAATTTTACTATGATACTGTTTTAAGTTTAATTAAAGCAATCTTACAACCAACCGTTGCAAGATTGCTTTTTTGATAAAGATTATACTGCAAATAATGCCGCAAATCCAATACCTTCAATTAAGGCCGCTGCAATAAGCATAGCTGTTTGAATCTTTCCGTAAGCTTCTGGCTGACGAGCGATAGCTTCCATTGCGGAACCACCGATTTTGCCAATCCCTAATCCTACTCCGATGACAACTAAACCTGCACCTACCATTACTGGAATTTCCATATATATGTATTTAAAAATTAAACATTCAATTTTAATTGCTCAAAATTTCTAGTGAGCGTGTGCTTCATCATGATGCTCGTGCTCCTCTGATGCAAAACCAAAATATAAAGCCGATAACATCGTAAAAATATATGCTTGTAACAATGCCACAAGTACTTCAATTAGTGAAATGGCAAAGGCCAATCCAAAGGATAATGGGCTTCCCAACCAACTTTTGAATAAAAACATTAAACCAATTAAACTCATCAATACAATGTGTCCAGCTTGCATGTTGGCATACAAACGGATTAGTAATGAGAATGGCTTAATAAATATCCCTAATACTTCAATAGGGATTAGTATGATGTATAAAAGAATCTTACCATACCAAGGCATAGAATCTCCTAATGGATCAAAAATATGTTTCCAATAATCTTTGGTTCCTGTAAAATTTGTTATTAAAAATGTTAATAATGCAAGGGCAAAAGTGACTGCTATATTTCCAGTGACATTGACACCAAGGGGGGTTAATCCAAAAATATTTAAAAACCATATAAAGAAGAATACAGTAAGTAAAAATGGCATGTAACGCATATACTTCTTTTGTCCAATATTTGGAATCGCAATATCATCTCTGACATATAGTACAATAGGCTCAAAAAATCGTCCAATCCCTTTTGCTACTCCATTATTTTCTCCATAAGATCTTCCTAATCCACTAAAAAGGAAAAACATTAACAAAGCTGTAATTAGTATCATTACTACACTTTTAGTGATAGAAAAATCCAATGGTTTTGCATTCGTGGGGTGGTTATGCTCATCATAATTAATGGTTCCATTAGCGTCTGTTTTGTAAATTTTGTTGTGGTAGAGTTTATAATAATTCCCATCAACCTCAGCTAGAGTTTCTCCATGATGAAATTTGGATGAAGCAAAAACTTTTAAACCCTCATCCCACAGAATGACAGGAAGTGGGACGCCTATGTATTTGTGTTCCCCTAGATCTGTTGTATATGAAAATAGGCTAAAATCGTATGAATCTTGAAGGTGGTGTTGGATGTATGCTTTTATCTCAGCTTTTTTATCCGTTTTTGGAGCATCTTCTCCAGCCATTACCAAGAATGGCATAAATAAGATAATCAGTGTAATCGCTCTCAAAGTTAAATTGCTTCGCATTGCAGATTTTTATCGTTGTGTAAAATCGCTGCAAAGTTATGGTTTTATATCAAAAACAAAAACAATTTTCGGGACTTTATTTTATGTAAACAACTCTGTCCCGAGCAGATATTACGGCTCTACATTTGATTGAGTTGCTTGCTGAGATAAAAAGTCTCCAAAACAAGACAAATTACATAGGGAACAAAAAACGATAAAAATTCCAAAAAAACAATTTCCCCATCAGCTTTGTAAGGGCCATAAAATACTATAAAAAACACAAAAAATTTGATAAAACTACTTGCTAAAAATAAAAATCCAATTTGATTGTTATACTTGGTTTTTAAAGCTGTTAAACTCCAAAAGATTCCAATGGCCATTAAAGCATTAATTATATAGGCTTCAACGATTTGGTGTTGAAGTTTCGGTAAAGACAGAAATGTATTAGTAAGGATTTGTATTGTAAATGCACCAAATAAAAAAACTAATATTTTTTGAGAGAACTTTGTTATAGTTAAATTCATTTGCGTATTAGTTTTTTGATTTGATTAAGCACCACATACAACCCAATGGCAACACCAAGAATAGCGCCAATAGCTACAAAGATTTTTTTTGAGTGATTACAATAGGTATCAAGCCATTTTCCTAGACGAACAAAAACAAAGACAACCACCCCCATTTGAATTCCTAATCCGGAAAGTGCAGCAAGGTGTTTAAGCGGTTTGTCCGGGTTTGGCACTGGATTGTAGGGTTGGTTTAGATTCTGATTTAAGTTCTTTGACTGACCCTTTCATTTGGCAATGCGCATTGAATGTAGCTCCTGGTTCTACGGCTAATTTTCCAGTTTGCACATCGCCTTCTACATGAGCCGATGCGCGCAAACTTAAGGTGTCTGTTGTGGTAAGTTTACCCTTTACTTGACCTTCAATATCGGCATTGGTGCAAGTCAAACTTCCTTCAATAGTGCCGCTATGGCCTATAACCACTTTTCCTTTGGTTATTAGGGTTCCTTTTATGGCTCCCTCTATTCGAAAATCGCCCTCGCTTTTTAGGTCGCCTTCAAATATTGTTCCATGAGCAATCATGTTCTGTTGAGACAATCCACTTTGCTGTGATTTTGGTTTTTTAGTTTCTGAAAACATACGCTTTAATTTTAATTCTTAATCCATTCCAAATATTGTTCTAAGTTCTTGTGAATTTGGAGAATGGTGTAGTTTTGAGTCGAAATTGCAAAAGAGGGTTTTGATAAAATCTCGGGGCTATCAATCTTCAAAAGTTGTGCAAATCCTTTTGCGCCATTAATGCTTTTTAACCCATGAACAACTACAAATGTAGTGTTTAAATCGTAAACGTCTTGAGAAACTTTCAAACGTAGTACTTCCTCGCTATTAATGACTTTCGAAATTGCAGTCACAAAATTAGTCATTTGATCTTTTTCGGTCTTATCAAATTCATAAACAGTTTTGTACGATTGGCTTGTGTTTTGTTGATCAAAACTTGGGTTGGAAAGGCGTTGGTTTAGATCCAATAAAATATCTGCTGCTTGTTTCCCCTCTAAGCTGTTAGGGTAATTTAAAGAAATATAATTTAGCCCTTTTTGATAGGAGTTAAAGCCATACAGTCGCCCCATAGCAGAGGTTTTCAAAAGTTCAAACTTTGGCACTATATCTTCCCCCTCAAAATTGGAAATTTCTATATCACACCCGTCAATAACTTGTTCAAATTGATGTTCTGAAAACAACTTGAATAGCATTTCATACCTTGCTTCTGGACCTTGACTATCTGCATCCAAAATCGATGTCGGATTTTGAAGAATTTGAGCATACCTAGAATTGGGG
Organism: Flavobacteriaceae bacterium; assembly: GCA_049889395.1. Taxonomy (GTDB): domain Bacteria; phylum Bacteroidota; class Bacteroidia; order Flavobacteriales; family Flavobacteriaceae; genus UBA3537. The sequence continues at coordinate 6,870 of JBMHDM010000021.1, read as the reverse complement.
TGTTCCGAAATAACACGCTGTTTTATTTGATTGGCCAACACTTCATTGGGAAGTAAGTTGTAAACCTTAAATAAGTTATATTGGACAGGAAGTAGCAACCGCTCTTCTAAATTTCGTTTTTGTAAAAATTCTAACTTTTCACGAGATCTTGGGTAGTCTTTAAATTTATTCTTATAAATCAAACCCAGTTGGTAGTAGGCGTAGTTTCTTTGCTTTGTAATGCTGTCAATGATTTTTGGATCTGAAGGAATTTGATTCCTGTAGTAAGCTGTAGTAAGCTGTTCGTTTTCTTGATTTTCACTTGTGTTCTGAGCGATGGTTTTTGAGGCGTTGTCAATAATAATTTTATCAGACCAGCGCCAGTTGTCTTCTAGAGGCCTGTCGCCCCAAATATTTCTAAATTCGTTTTTACCATAGGCTACAGTTGATGATTGATAAAAATAAAACCCCGTTGCTTTAGTTTGTTTATCATAAGTTGATTGATAGCCCGATGATGGCTTTGATTGAGCCTGTTTCTTTTGCGCTTTTGCAGCTTTCATCCGATCAATCAAGTCTTTAAAATAAGATTCTGCCTCCTGATCATCCATGGCAGTCAATCGAAGAATACTGTCGTTGTTTGTAGCAATCGATTCATAAAAAATAACATCCTGAAGATTGTCCAAACGCTTTTTTACAGCGCGATATGGTTTGCTGTTTTTTTGATAATGGACCAATGTACTATCATAATAGGTTCCTGAAAGGCTGTATCTTGATGCATCAAAATATTTGTCTGCAATCGAATGGTAGTTTTTAGCTTTTAGAAAAGTATCTGACGTGTTTGTCCTTAAAGATTTATTGAAATAATCTATGGCCATAGAATCGTTCTCCAAAGCAAGGTGGTGATTGGCGATGTAGTGATAAATCCGATCCAGAAAGGGACGGTTTTCTCTGTCATTTTCAATGCTTTCGAGATGTTCACGAAAGGTTTCTAGATTTCCTTCTCTATAATCAAAATTTTTAATCTGTTCCAAAAATGCATTAACTCTATAGATTCGAGGAACCTTTCTGTTTAAGTCAATTATTTTTTGAAAAGCCATATTAGCACTATCTTTTTCTGCTTTTTGATTGTATAATTGGCCTTCTATAAAGTAGAGTCGTCCTTTAAGTGCATGATCGCTCGTTAATTCATTGGCCAATTTTAAATTGACTAAAGCCGAATCCGTAGCACCTCTGCTGATATACAGTTGGGCCAAGGTAGCAGACGCATCAGCTCTGTTGTCTTTTGATAAGTCTTCTCTTGCTAATAATTTATTAAGATTCTCCAAAGCTATGGCGTCATTATCCAGTCGGAGATTGGTTTTAGCGCGCCAGATTTTAGCTGAATTAATATGACTACTTCCAGGATACTTGAACAAAATATAATTAAATGCTTCTAATGCGGGAATAAACCTACCGCTGTAATATCTCGATTTCCCCAACAAGATATAAGCTTCATCGATTTGAGGATTTTTTTCCTTCCCTCTAATGTTCATGCCATGAGTTTGAACGGCCTTAATCGCCTTTTCTTCTGCACGATCAAAGTCTGGGCTGGGTTTATTTGTATTAATCTCAAATGGGTCTGAGACGCTCAAACGCTCTACAGGAAGTATATTCCAATAATCATCTTTATAAGAAGATTCAATAGATTTTAAGCCGTTTTCTAACGCTAAATTTCCATTATATAATACATTGTACTTCGTATTTAGAGAATGCCAGTTTCGATTCAGAAATCGATCTTTCTTTCTTGAGCAACTGGACAGTAAAGCTGTTGCTGCGATAAAAATTAGGCTGTATCTAATCGTATTTCTCAAAGTGAGGTATTTTATTGACTTATAACGGAAAAAAACATTGCGTGTTATGCAAAGGTTGTAAAAATACTTATCTTTTTGAATAAATCTAATTTTTTATCTGTTTTTAGCAATTGAACGGAACTCATAAAATTCAAAATTTTAGCGGACTATTAACAAGTTGTTACACATCAACTTCGCTATTTTTGTATAAAATTGAATTATGGCTACTTTTCACCCACTAAAGATCAACAACATCAAAAGAGAAACTTCTAAAGCTGTCAGTATAAGTTTTGAAGTTTCCGATAATCTAAGGTCACAATATTGTTTTGAGGCTGGGCAATACTTGACTCTGAAAACCAATATTAATGGAAATGAAGTACGGCGAGATTATTCTATCAGCTCTAGCCCGTCTAGTGGCGAATTGACCGTTACCATCAAAGAAATACCAAACGGTTTGTTTTCTACTTATGCCAACTCAAAGCTAACAATTGGTGATTCGCTAGAGGTAGCAACTCCTCAAGGGCGCTTTACTTTAGATTCCAGCAACAATTCAGAAGTTATTGTTGGTTTTGCAGCAGGTAGTGGAATTACACCCATAATGAGTTTGCTTAAAACAACCTTGGAGCTAAATAATTCACAACAATTTATCCTCGTGTATGGAAATAAAACACCAGAACAAACCATTTTTTATGACGACATTTTATCGCTAAAAAAAGCACACCATCCACGCTTACAGGTTCAATTTTTATTTAGCCAATCTCAAGAAGATGAGGCCTTGTTTGGCCGAATAGACCAAGGTAATACCAATTTTATTTTAAAAAACACAATTAATCTCAACGCCCCATCAAAGTTTTTCCTCTGTGGGCCTGAAGGGATGATACACACCGTTAAAGCAGTTCTGTTAGAAAAAGGTATTTCAGAAAAGGATATAAACTTTGAACTGTTTACATCGTCTCAAACAATCAGTGAAACCAATGTTGCTCAAAAAGATGGGCGTGTAAATGTTTCCGTTCTTGTTGATGACCAGGTCGAATCATTTGAAATGGAGGCTAATCAAACTATTTTGGAAGCGGCTCTCAGACAAGATATCGATGTCCCTTATTCCTGTCAAGGCGGGGTGTGTAGCAGTTGCATTTGTAGGGTTACTGAAGGAACTGCTGAAATGCGACAGAATAGTGTATTGACCGATAGTGAAGTAGCAGAAGGCTTAGTTCTTAGCTGTCAAGCTGTTCCAACTGCCTCAAAAATTCATGTCGATTTTGATGATATCTAAGCTAATTCTATCGCTTTTATAACATCGTTCTCAGCGATAGTTTCCATAGCGAATTCATAGCCTTTTGGATAGCGGTTTCCGTAAATTGAAGTTGGTATTTTTGGAAATTTATCGCGATCAGAGACAAGACAATTTTTAAGGGGTTGATTAAAGGGCTTGAAGCCTGCATAAGGATGAGTCACTCCCCACAATGTAACAACCCGAGTCCCTACCATTGCGGCCATGTGAGCATTAGCTGAATCCATAGCTAGCATCACTTTAAGCTGAGCCATAATAGTCAGCTCTTCTTCCATTGAAAACTGGCCTGCCAAGGAAATTATATTTGATTTAGATGCCGCCAGTTCTTCTAAAATTTGCCGTTCCGAATGTCCCGCTCCAAATAGCAAAACAGTATATTCCAACGAAATATGATCAATAATTCGTTTCATCTTTTCCAAAGGATACATTTTTGAGCGGTGTGCCGCAAAAGGAGCTACACCAACAAATGGTTTGTCAAGCGGTTTGAGAAAACTAAGAAGTCGGTTGGTTGGCCTTTTCGGATTTATTAGGTCGAGATTTTCTAGGGACAAGTCATAGCCCAATGAACGAAAAACATCGGCATACCGCTCTGAAGTGTGCTTTAGTGGCTGAAATATCTTTCCTGAAATTAATTGTTTTTTATTGTAGCGTCCTTTATCTAAAATGGCCCATTTCATGCCCGGTAAAAACACTCTAAGGATTTTTGTTCTTAGTACAGAATGAAGATCTGCCGCGTGATCTATTTTTAATGACTTGATATATTGCGATAATTTCCACAGCCCTACAAGCCCTTTAAATTTTTTATTTAATTCGATAGATTTTACGGTTACGCCCTCTAAATGAGAAAATAAGGGCGCAAAAGCCGGTTTGGTCAATACCGTTAGTTTGCAATTGGGGTGAAATTTTTGAAGCGCTGTCAATACTGGAACAACTAAAGCTACGTCGCCAAGTGACGAAAATCTAATGACCAATATGTGATTCTTCGCGTTGCGCAAATTTGAATTCTTCTATTTTACCCCTCTTAATACGGGGTTGAGCTCATCATCGTTGTACATTTTCATTTGCTTGTACACTTTCATATACTTATCGCCGTTGGCGATATCGTTTAGCAAATCGTCAATGGCGGTAGAGAGGTCCTGTCGTTGTTCCAACAATGTGTTTAATTTATTTTGGCAAGCCAATTTGTGTGCTTCACTGGCATCTTCACGAACAGTCTCTAGGCGCATATGATATATTTTCAAAGCCAAAATAGAAAGACGATCAATAGCCCAAGCGGGGCTTTCGGAGTTAATTTTTGCAGTTTTATTGGGGACAACAGTTTTATAAAGATCTAAAAAATAGCTATCAATATATTCGACCGTGTCGGTTCTGTCTTGGTTAGAAGCATCAATTTTTCGTTTCAAATCCAACGCTTTAACAGGGTCTATGTTAGGGTCTCGAATAATATCTTCATAGGCCCACTGTACGGTGTCAATCCAACATTTTCGATAAAGAAGATGAGCAATGACATCCTCATTTTTATCAAATTTATTTTCAAATGGTTGATCGGTTGTGTTTAATGCTTTGTAGGTTGTTATAGCCTCTTGAAAAATAGTATTTGCCTTATTTGAAAACATAGTGATTATATTATGTCGCAAATATAAGGCAAATCTTAGTAAAGAAAATGAAGGTCTAGAATGTTAAAAGTCAACCTCATGGCTGTAAGCAGAACTAAAATAATCATGATAATGTCGGAGATCCATCTCAATTGGCTAATCTCAGAAATATTTGCAAAAAGAACGGATAAGGGAAACAACATAAAAAGAAGCTGTGTAGGCGATTTTGGGTTAGAAATTAATACTACTGTTATGGCAATCACACACATGAAAATCAATGTGATGAAAGTGAATCGGAATTTCGATTTAGAAATACGCTCATTAAATAGTGCAAAAATTGCCCAAGCCGATAGTATGGCAAATAACCCAAGTGATGTCAATAAGAACAAATCTTTGAAGGACGTAAAATCAAACCCTATACTTTGCTTTGAAAAACCATCCCATGGCAGGGTTGTCTCAAAAATTTGATGTGATAAAAACGCCAAAAGAGCCATAGAAATAATGCCAAAAATTACCACCAAAACATGTTTTAATTTATCAGATTGAAACTGTATTATCGCTAAAAAAAGAGGAGCAAAAAATAGGATTGCTAAGGGATAAAACAGCGCTGAAACACACAGCCAAAGTGTCGCATCAAGACACTTTTTCTTTAAATTTAGCCCCGTTCTCATACTAAATATTCGCCTGTAGGCCATCAACACAAAAAGGTTTGAAACTAAAATTTCGTGTGTTGAGATTACTTCGGGGATCAATACAGTGAATAAACAAAAATAAGCGGCTGCGAGACTATTATTTTGAGTGAGATTATTTTTTGTAATGATGAACACAACCAAAAATAATATCCCAAACAACGCGAAAAGATCTATTATTTCGACGACATAGTTATGGCACTGGAATTCTTGACCTAATAATCCTAGTCTTTGAAATACGTGCATGCTAAAAAGAACAAATAAAAAAATAAAATAGTGATGAGGTTTAGATGTTCTAAAAAATGTTGTAATCATGTACGGAGTTGATTATCTTTGTAGCGTAAATATAAGTTTATTCTTTTGCTCAATTGCAAAAGAGAATAGTTTAACTAACGACCATGAAAGAATTTTTTAACGGTATTCAAGAATTTTTCGAAACTGTGCTTTTTGTACCCTTCAATATTTTAAGAGAAGTTGAACTTGACAATTGGTGGTTGGCCAATTTGGTCACTTGGATTTTCTTGATTATTCTAGTTGTCAGCTTTACCTATTGGATGCTTCAACTTAAAATTTTTAACGACAATAATGAAGAGGACAAAAGCATCTCCTCTCATTCTTTTCTATAGATCGAATCCTATATCGGATCTATAATTCATGCCTTCAAAATCGATTTTAGAAATCTCGTTGTAGGATTTTTTTAGAGCCGCTTTGTGGTTTTCACCGAAAGCTGTTATGGCCATGACCCGACCTCCAGATGTGATGACTTTACCAGAATTATTTTTAGCCCCTGCATGAAACACTAAAGCATTTTCAACAGTGTCAAATCCCGTAATTTTTTCCCCTTTTTCATAAGCCTCTGGATAACCTCCTGAAACAAGCATAACTGTAGCGGCAGTTTGTGGATTGACCTTCAATTTGATTTGATCTAAAGTTTGTTGGTTCACTGCTGAAAAAAGTTCAACCAGGTCCGAATCTATTCGTGGTAATACAACTTCTGTCTCTGGGTCTCCCATACGTACATTATATTCAATAACAAGAGGTTCGTTATTAACGACTATGAGTCCTATAAAAATAAACCCTTTGTATGGTAAATGGTCTTTTTTGAGACCATCTATCGTTGGTTTTACAATACGGTCTTCTATTTTTTCCATTAGAATCTCATTGGCAAAGGGTACTGGAGAAATGGCACCCATTCCACCAGTGTTTAGGCCGGTATCGCCCTCGCCAATTCGTTTATAATCTTTAGCTGTGGGTAAAATTTTATAATGAATCCCATCCGTTAGAACAAAGCAACTTAATTCTATTCCGTCCAAAAATTCTTCGATAACAACTTTGGTACTTGCGACGCCAAACTTGGAATCGACCAACATATTTTTTAGTTCAGTTTTTGCTTCTTCAAGATTATCTATAATAAGAACGCCTTTGCCGGCTGCCAAACCATCGGCTTTGAGAACATAAGGCGGTGAAAGGGTCTCTAAAAAAGAAAA
>JBMHDM010000020.1:0-45348 GCA_049889395.1 Flavobacteriaceae bacterium | reverse complement strand
GGTGATGATGCGCAAAGTATTTATGCATTCAGAGGGGCGAATATCAATAACATTCTGAACTTCCAACGCGATTATGATAATGTTAAGGTCTATCGATTGGAACAAAATTATCGATCTACAAAAACTATTGTTAAAGCCGCCAATTCTATTATTGATAAAAACAAAACGAAGCTAGACAAAGTTGTCTGGACGGCTAATGATGAGGGTTCAAAAATCATAGTAAATCGCTCTTTGACAGATGGCGATGAAGGCCGTTATGTAGCGAGTTCAATTTTTGAAAATAAGATGAATCACCAAGCTAAAAATGCCGATTTTGCTGTCCTTTACAGAACAAATGCACAATCTCGTGCCATCGAAGATGCTTTGCGAAAACGCAACATTGAATATCGCATTTACGGGGGGTTATCTTTTTATCAACGTAAAGAAATAAAGGATGTACTCTCCTATCTGCGGATAATTATAAATCCGGCTGATGAAGAAGCTATAAAGCGAATTATTAATTTCCCGGCTCGTGGTATCGGGCAAACAACTGTGGACCGTCTCATTGTTACAGCAAATGCTACAAACCAATCTATTTTTAGTGTTCTTCAAAACATCCATTCTATTTCAATAAACCTCAATTCTGGCACCAAAACAAAACTTGCCAATTTTTGTACCATGATTGAAAGTTTTCAGGTGATGAACCAAACCGCAAATGCCTTTGAATTGGCCGAATGTGTTTGTCGTGTAAGTGGTTTAGTAAAAGAATTTAAAAACGATGGTACACCTGAGGGTGTAACAAGAATGGAAAATTTAGAAGAACTATTAAATGGTATTAAAGATTTTGTGGAAGGTCAGCGAGAATTAGCAGACTCTACTGGATCACTGACAGAGTTTTTGGAAGATGTTGCACTAGCAACCGATTTGGATTCCGAATCATCTTCTGATCAAAACAAAGTAGCTCTTATGACCATTCACCTGGCCAAAGGGCTAGAATTTCCTTATGTCTACATCGTCGGACTTGAAGAGGATTTATTTCCCAGTGCCATGAGCATGAACACTAGAAGTGAATTGGAAGAAGAACGACGCTTATTTTATGTGGCTGTAACACGTGCCGAAAAACAAGTTTATTTGACCTATTCATTATCGCGATATCGCTGGGGAAAACTTATAGATGCTGAGCCAAGTCGATTTATTGAAGAAATCGATGATCAATACTTAGACATCACGACCCCAAAAGAAGAAAGACGCTTTAACCCAATGTTGAGTGCAGATATATTTGGTGATATAGAACCCAATAAAATTCGCTACAAAAAGCCCTCGTATACAAAAACAAAACAGCAGCCTAAATCGGAATCAATAGTACCTAGAAATTTAAAGAAGATCAAACCAAACACTAGCAACGCCAATTTATTTGATTCAAAACTAACTGTCGGAAATGTGGTTAATCATCAACGCTTTGGAAAAGGAGAAGTTGTTAGCATGGAGGGCAAAGGTGCTGATTTGAAAGCTGAAATCAAATTCCATAGCGTGGGTACAAAAAAACTCTTACTTCGTTTTGCTAAATTAGAAATACTATCTTGACCAATGGCAGAATTTGTAAAAATATATCCTGAAAATCCACATCCTCGAGCTGTGTCAAAGGTCGTTAATGCCTTCAAAAAAGGAGGGTTAGTCATCTACCCAACCGACACGGTCTATGCATTAGGTTGCGATTCAAAAAATCTTAAAGCCATGCAACGTTTGGCACAACTTAAAGGTCAAAAACTAGAACGTACAAATATGGCTTTCATTTGTCATAATTTAAGCCATTTAAGTGACTACACCGCACAATTAGATGCTTCAACCTTTAAGTTGTTAAAGCGTTATTTACCAGGTGCATATACCTTTATTTTACCCAGTAATAAAGCCCTGCCACTTCCCTTTAAAAAACGTAAAACAGTAGGAATTAGAGTTCCTGATCATCCAGTAATTTTAGAAATAGTCGAACAACTAGGTAACCCTATTTTGACCACCTCAATTCACGATGACGATCAAATTATAGATTATACAACCAATCCAGAGATTATTTACGACGAATGGCGGAACAAAGTCGATATTATCATTGACAGTGGCTTTGGTGGAAATATTCCCTCTACTGTAATAGATGTAACGTCACAATTCCCACAAATTGTAAGAGAAGGAAAAGGTGAATTTTATGATTAGTTAATGAAAAAAATTGAAGATTTTATTGAAGTTAAAGGCGCTAGAGTTCATAATCTAAACAACATAGATGTTGATATCCCTAGGGATCAACTAGTTGTTATCACAGGTTTGTCCGGAAGTGGAAAATCTTCATTGGCATTTGATACTATATATGCTGAAGGTCAACGCCGATATATTGAAACATTTTCAGCCTATGCTCGTCAATTCTTGGGATCTTTGGAACGCCCAGATGTTGATAAAATTGATGGACTCTCCCCTGTAATTGCTATCGAACAAAAAACAACCAGCAAATCTCCACGCTCAACAGTAGGAACAATTACCGAAATTTACGATTTTCTTCGTCTGTTGTTTGCCAGGGCTGCCGATGCTTACAGCTATGAAACCAACGAAAAAATGGTAAGTTATGATGATAGTCAAATTATAAATTTGATAATGGAATCTTACCTCGGTCAGCGGATTTCAATTTTAGCACCCGTAGTCCGTTCTCGAAAAGGCCATTATAGAGATCTTTTTGAACAAATAGCTAAACAAGGCTTTGTAAAAGTTCGAGTTGATGGTCAAATTTTAGACATCACACCCGGGATGCGTTTGGATCGTTACAAAACCCATGACATCGAAGTTGTAATAGATCGGCTAAAGATTGATGAAAATATAAGAGAGTCAAAAAGAATAAGCCAAAGTATTGATACCGCCATGAAACATGGTGATGATGTTCTAATGGTGATTGGAGAGAAGAGTTCTGCTCCGAGATTCTTCAGCAGAAATCTAATGTGTCCAACTTCAGGAATTTCCTATCCAAACCCAGAGCCCAATAATTTTTCATTTAATTCACCAAAAGGCGCTTGTCCAGATTGTAACGGTATTGGAAGTTTGTACAAAGTGAATGAAAATAAAATCATTCCAGATCCAAAAATTTCTATTCAAAATGGTGGATTAGCTTCACAAGATTCTAAAAAAAATTCTTGGATTTTCAAACAATTGGAACTAATCGCGCAACGTTACAATTTTAAATTAACTGACCCCATTGAAAAAATCCCAAAAGAAGCGCTACAGGTTATTTTGTATGGTGGAAAAGAATCGTTCTCTGTTGCTAGCAAATCGCTGGGTGTTTCTCGAAAATATGATATTGATTTTGATGGTATTGCCAATTTCATTGAATATCAATACCACGCTACAGATTCGAACGGAATCAAGCGTTGGGCGAAAGGTTTTATGGACAAAATAACTTGTCCAAAATGTGAAGGCTCAAGACTTAAAAAAGAAGCTCATTATTTTCGGATTAATGGATTAAGTATTACCGATTTAGTTCAATTGGACATCAGTGAGTTGGTAATTTGGTTTGAGGATTTACCCAATCATTTATCAAAAAAACAAAACACGATTGCGCGAGAAATCATTAAAGAAATTAAAATGCGTCTGCAATTCCTATTAGATGTTGGGTTGGATTATTTAAATTTAAATCGAAGCTCTAAATCACTTTCTGGTGGAGAGGCACAACGCATTCGATTAGCTACACAAATAGGCACTGAACTTGTTGGAGTACTTTACATATTGGACGAACCCAGCATTGGGTTGCACCAACGTGATAATCAAAAACTAATTCATTCTTTGACAGCCTTGCGAGATTTGGGCAACACCGTCATTGTTGTAGAACATGACAAAGATATGATTGAACAAGCCGATCATATTATTGATATTGGTCCAAGGGCTGGGAAGTTTGGTGGTAAAATTATCAGTCAAGGTAATCCCAAACATATTCTAAGTGCAGACACCATTACAGCAGCTTACTTACGTGGTGAAAAACGCATTTTAGTTCCTGAAAAACGTCGAAAGGGTAACGGCAATTTTTTAGAACTAATAGGATGTACCGGTAATAATTTGAAATCCGTATCTATCAAAATACCTCTAGGTACAATGGTGGGCATCACTGGTGTTTCTGGAAGTGGAAAATCGACGTTAATTAACGAAACTCTTTACCCAATTTTGAATAACTATTATTTCAATGGGGTTAAGGAGCCTCTTCCCTACAAAAGCATCAAAGGGTTAGCGCATTTAGATAAAGTTATTGATATCAATCAAACGCCTATTGGAAGAACGCCAAGGAGCAATCCAGCTACATACACCGGGGTCTTTTCCGAAATCAGAAATCTCTTTGCAAAAATACCAGAGGCTATGATTCGAGGGTACAAACCCGGCCGTTTTAGTTTCAATGTCACTGGTGGACGGTGCGAGACCTGTAAGGGAGGAGGACTAAGGGTTATTGAAATGAATTTCTTACCAGATGTATATGTAGCGTGTGAATTGTGTATGGGAAAACGGTTTAATCGAGAAACCCTAGAAATACGTTACAAAGGCAAATCAATTAGTGATGTATTAAATATGACTATTAATGAAGCCGTTAACTTCTTCGATCAAATTCCAAAGATTTACAATAAGTTAAGAACAATTAAAGACGTCGGATTAGGGTATATCACTTTAGGTCAACAAAGCACTACCCTTTCGGGTGGTGAGGCCCAAAGGATTAAATTAGCCTCAGAGCTCAGCAAACGTGATACTGGTAATACTATTTATATTTTAGATGAACCCACAACGGGACTACACTTTGAGGATATCAGAGTTTTATTGGAGGTTTTGGAAAAATTGGTGAACAAAGGTAATACGGTCATTATAATTGAACATAATTTAGATGTCGTTAAAGTAATGGATTACATTATTGATGTTGGCCCTGAGGGTGGCCGTGGTGGCGGTACAATTGTTGCTAAAGGCACACCAGAGGCAATCGCCAAAAACAAAAACAGCCACACTGGAAAATATTTAAAAAAAGAATTACTTTAGAGTTTAATATATCGAAATATGAGACTACAACAACATAAAAGCTGGAATGAAATTAAAACCAACGATTCTTGGGCCTTGTTCAAGATTATGGGTGAGTTTGTAAATGGATTTGAGAAAATGAGTAAAATAGGACCTTGTGTTTCAATTTTTGGATCCGCAAGAACTAAAACTGACAACCCTTACTATGGTTTGGCTATAGACATTGCCCAAGCTATAGTGAAATCTGGTTATGGTATTATTACTGGTGGTGGACCGGGAATCATGGAGGCCGGGAATAAAGGCGCCAATATTGCCGGGGGGACTTCTGTTGGTCTTAACATTGACTTGCCCTTTGAACAACATGACAATCCCTTTATTGACTCTGATAAGAGTTTAGATTTCGATTATTTCTTCGTAAGAAAAGTCATGTTTGTAAAATATTCTCAAGGATTTGTAGTAATGCCTGGTGGTTTCGGGACTTTAGATGAACTTTTTGAAGCCATAACGCTAATTCAAACTAACAAGATCGAAAAATTTCCAATCATATTGGTGGGGACTGACTACTGGTCTGGACTTATGGAATGGATCAAGCAAACGCTATTGGCAGAACATAAAACCATAAGTCCTGAAGATTTAGATTTGATTCACATGGTTGATAGCCCTGAAGAGGTCACTGCAATTTTGGATGCTTTTTACAAACAGTATCAACTCAGCCCAAATTTTTAATCGTTATCAGTAGACTAAAATTATACAAGAAATATTGTTTTTTAATTGTTGCTATCCTTTTTACAGGATCTAGTATCAATCCCCTACTGGCACAACACAAAAATACAATTCAGGCCAAAGTCATTCTGGAGTCAAATCAAATTCACATTCAACAGCAATTGACATTCCAAAATAATTCTTCGATTTCTTTAAATGAAATATATTTGAATGATTGGATATCAAGTTTTAGCAGCCCAAACTCACCTTTAACTAAAAAGTTGTTAAACGAATTTCAAACTCAGTTGTACATCGCTAAGCCCAAACATCGAGGATATACAACCATCAATTCCATAAAAATTCACAACAGCAAGGATGAATTACAATTTGATCGTGAAGATGATGCCATTGATATTTTGAGGATTCAGCTCAACTCACCACTACGACCCCACGATAGTGTAACCATAGAAATGGATTATGTGTTAAACATTCAAAGCGACCGATTTACGGGTTACGGAGTTACAAAACATGGAGAATACTTACTCAACAGTTGGTATTTTACACCTTGTGTATTAGAAGATGATCAGTGGCGGAAATACAGTAATTATAGTTTCGATGATTTATGGTCTGGGGTATCTGAGGTCAGTCTTTCTCTAAATATTCCTAAATCGCTATTTCCCCATACTGCTTTAATAACTAAAAATACCAAAGAACAAAACGATCGTGTAATCTATAATTTTGAAGGTCAAAACGTCATCTCTCACAAACTATTTTTGACTTCAAATCGATTCAAAGTATTTAAACTTGACGATATCGAATTACAAACAGACATCGCACATAAGAAAATTGATACGGCACAAGAACAAAAATATTTTGAAAAAGTCTTTCAATTTTTAAAGGATAATCTTGGCGTTGAACCCCATAAAAAAATAATTCTTTCAAATACAGAATTGAAAAAAAACAGCTTGTATGGATTGGCACTACTTCCAGAAATATTATCGCCTTTCGAGAAAGAATTTGAATACGAATTAGTTATTGCAAAAAACATCATCAAACAATACTTAGACCAACAATTAAACATCGATCCGCGACAGGACTATTGGTTAAAAAATGGTTTCCAAATGCTACTTTTCATGCATTATATTGACACTTTTTATCCTGAACAAAGGCTAATGGGTAAATTATCCAAAATTTGGGGTCTTCGTCATTTCAATTTCTCAAAGTTAAATTACAATGCGCAATATAAATTAACCTATCAACAAATGATGCGAAGAGGCAGAGATCAAGCGCTTAAACTGCCTAGAGAGAAGCTATTGAATTTTAATGAACGGTTCACCTCCTATTACAAATCTGCCATTAGTCTTACATACCTAAATGACTACGTTGAAATGGGCAAGCCCATAACATGGATTCGAGAGTTTTTAAATCAACAACAACGCTCCTACTCCACTACAACTTATTTTAGGCAATTTGTTGAAAGAAAAACAACTAAAAATTTAGACTGGTTTTTCGATGACTTTTTGACACAATATTACAGTGCGGATTATAAAATTAGTACCATTGAAAAAAAAGAAGATTCTATTGAAATCAGCATCAAAAATTTAAGGCAAGGTGCCTATCCCTTTACACTTACTTCTCAAACAAATAATATAGAAATTTCAAGCCAATGGATAGAAGGATTTAAAGATGAAATGACGATTTCTATACCCAACTCAAACGCCAGGCTATTTGTCCTAAACAAAGACAATAAAACCCCAGAATTTAATTTAAAAAACAATACAAAAGTATCGGACAAACGTTTTTCATTGAATAAACCCTTACAGTTTCGGTTATTTAGAGATGTTGAAAATCCAAAATTCAATCAACTGTACTTGATACCTATTGCAGAGTTTCAAAACGTCTATGATGGTATAAAAATCGGAATGAATTTTAACAACCAAGGTATTTTGGCCAAGCCAATAGTATATGCTATTGCGCCAACATATGGAACACTATCAAAAACATTAACGGGATATGCCAAATTCGTTTATGACAAATATCATGAATCTGGACCGTTGTACCAGTCAAAATATGGTTTGACTCTAGACCGATCTAGTTTCAATTATGGTGATTTTATAACAAAGTTTCAACCGTTCGCACAATTCACCTTTTTGAATTCTAATAATCTAAGATCTAATTCATTACAACAATTTACATTGAGATACATCAACATCAAAAAAGACAATTCTAAAAGTATCCTTGATTCAAACGAAATACCACCATATGATGTATTTAATGTTAGATATTTGAGCCTAAAAAATGATATTGAAGATCACAAAAGATGGCATTTAGATTTGCAACTTTCTAAACAGTTTGGCAAATTCAATGTGAGTTATGAAATTAGGAAACGAACCCCAAAAGATAGACATTACAACCTTCGCCTTTTTGGAGGCCTGTTTATATACAATTCACTTCCAAATAGTGAAACCAATTTTAGTTATGCTTTAGATCGTCCAACAGACTATTTGTTCGATTATAATTACTTGGGGCAATCAGAGTCTACGGGGTTTCTATCACAACAACTTATTGTTGCAGATGGTGGATTTAAATCAAGATTAGAACCAGCTTTTGCCAATCGTTGGATGACTACTATCAATGTAAGTGCTTCAATTTGGCGCTATGTTCAAGCTTATGGCGATATTGGATTGATCAAAAATAATGGCAAAAATATATTCTTTGGGTACGATTCTGGGATTAGAGTAGATTTGGTGACAGATTATTTTGAATTATACTTTCCAGTCTATTCCAATTTGGGATGGGAAATTTCTCAACCAAGTTATGCTGATAAAATTCGATTTGTAATAACTACAGACCTGACAAGATTAGGTAGTTTATTAACAAGAAGGTGGTTTTAGATATTTAACATATTTTGTAAAAAAAGATATCAAACCAGTCAATAATTGTATTTAATTCAAGGATTTAAAGGAAAAGATGAGAATCTTTTAATGCTTTTGAACCAAATCGATATTGCTTTAAGTCCTTAGATTCCGTATATTTGCACAAATTTTTATTTGATGTCCACCAAAGACACATTAGCTGCTAATATTACTTTTGAAGAATTCAAAACTGAAATCATTGAAGACTACAAAACCGCCGTAACAAGCCGTGAATGTAGTCTATTGGGGCGTAGAGAGGTTTTAACCGGAAAAGCAAAATTTGGTATTTTTGGAGGTGGAAAAGAATTGCCACAACTCGCTTGGGCTAAAGCATTCCAAAACGGAGACTTCAGATCGGGATACTACAGAGATCAAACCTTCATGATGGCCATTGGAGCCCTCAACATCGAACAATTTTTTGCCGGATTATATGCTCATACCGACATCGCTTACGATCCGATGAGCGCTGGCCGCCAAATGGGAGGTCATTTTGTAACACACTCATTGGATGATAACTTCAATTGGAAAGATTTAACACAACAAAAAAACTCCAGTTCAGATATTTCGCCAACTGCAGCACAAATGCCACGACTGCTAGGCTTAGCACAAGCGTCAAAAGTGTACAAGGAATTAAACCATATGAATAGCGCTAATTTTTCTAAAAATGGTCAAGAAGTCGCTTGGGGTAGTATTGGAAATGCCAGTACAAGTGAAGGCGTATTTTTTGAGACGTTTAATGCAGCAGGCGTACTACAAGTCCCAATGGTAATAAGTGTTTGGGACGATGATTATGGTATTTCAGTACATGCAAAACACCAAACAACAAAAGAAAATATTTCTAAAATTTTAGAAGGATTTAGACGCGATGATATAGATAAAGGTTATGAGATATTTAATGTAAAGGGTTGGGATTACGTAGAACTCATCAATGCCTACGATAAAGCGGGAAGAATAGCAAGGGATGAGCACGTTCCAGTACTGATACATGTTGAAGAATTAACACAACCACAAGGACACTCAACTTCTGGATCTCACGAAAGATATAAAGATTCCGAGCGATTGATGTGGGAAAAAAATAATGACTGTAATTTAAAATTTAGGCAGTGGATAATTGACAATGAAATCGCCAGCGAAAAAGAACTTTTTACGTTGGAAAAGCAAATTAAATCCGATGTTAAACTCGCCAAAAATAAGGCTTGGAACGATTTTATTAGTCCCATAAAATCCGAGGCTATCGAGGCCATCAGATTGATGAAAAATGCTGCCAAAAATTCACCTCAAAAAACATTTTTAGAAAAAGAAATTTCAAAACTAGAGGCCCTAAAAGAACCCATTCGAAAAGATGTTTTAGACCACTCCAGAACAGCCCTGAAATATTTAATACACGATACCTCACTCGAAAAAAATGAGCTTGTTTCATGGATAAATACCTACACTGAAAATAACCAAAAAAAATACAGCAGTTTACTTTACAGCGAATCGCAGATGAGAGCTGAAAATATACCTATAATTAATCCAACATACGATTCAACACCAGATTTTGTTGATGGTAGGATAATTATAAGAGATAATTTTGATCAGATTTTCAGCAAATACCCTGAAGCCCTTATTTTTGGTCAAGACTCAGGTGCTATTGGGGATGTAAATCAAGGATTAGAAGGTCTTCAAGCCAAGTATGGTGAACTCCGAATAGCTGATGCAGGAATTCGTGAAGCCACAATCATTGGGCAAGGTATTGGAATGGCTTTAAGAGGTCTTCGTCCCATTGCTGAAATTCAATATCTAGATTATATACTATATGCCTTACAAATATTAAGCGACGATTTAGCAACATTGCATTACAGGACGTTTGGCAAACAAAAAGCCCCTTTAATTATCAGAACTAGAGGCCATAGGCTTGAAGGAATCTGGCATTCAGGATCGCAAATGGGTGGCGTCTTAAACCTCATTAGAGGCATACACGTTTTGGTACCTCGTAACATGACCAAAGCCGCTGGATTTTACAATACGCTTTTGGAAAGTGATCAACCTGCCCTTGTTGTGGAATGCCTAAATGGCTACCGATTAAAGGAAAAAAAACCTAACAATCCTGGCGAATACAGAACTCAAATTGGCGTTACTGAAACCATTAAGACAGGTCAAGATTTAACAATCGTTTCATACGGCTCAACGCTTAGATTGGTCGAGCAAGCAGCACGTGAACTTCTTGAAGTAGATGTTGATGTCGAAATTATTGACGTTCAATCCCTTATCCCATTCGATATAAAGCACGACATACTGAAAAGTATTCAAAAAACCAATCGACTTCTCATTGTAGACGAAGATGTTCCTGGTGGCGCATCAGCCTATATCCTATCCAAAATTTTCAAACAAACTGGCGCTTATGAAAGTCTTGACAGTGCCCCTCAAATTCTAACGGCAAAATCACACCGCCCAGCTTATGGCTCAGATGGTGATTATTTTAGTAAACCGTCCAAAAATGATATTTTTGAAATGGCCTACTCAATTCTACACGAATCTGATCCGCAATCATACCCAAAAATGCGATAATTCTAATGATAATTGAGTTTGTTAAGATGATTCAAAAGTCGTAATATTATGGCTAATTAAAATATGATTATGCAGAGTCGAGACAATAAACCTACCAATACGGAACATACCAACGTGGTGAATAACAAAGAATTATCGATTCTTGAAGCAATCATTCCAATTATTGCGCTGGTCCTAATGCTTTTTTACAACGTTTTTTTTGTTTTTGGTGATGATGCTTTAAGTGGCAGCAATCAATTCATCTTATTGCTTGGCGCTGCTGTTGCTGCAATTGTAGGCTTCTTTAACAAGGTAAGCTATAAACAAATGCTTGAAGAAGTCGCTGAAAATTTAAAATCAACTTCTGGAGCCCTTCTAATATTATTGATGGTTGGCGCTTTAGCAGGTACATGGCTCATAAGTGGTATCATTCCTACTATGATATACTACGGATTACAGATACTAAATCCAACATTTTTTCTTGTAGCTTGTGTTTTAATATGCGCTATAATTTCCATTGCAACTGGAAGTAGTTGGACGACATCAGCTACAGTAGGAATTGCATTAATAGGCATAGGAGAAACCTTAGGAATATCCTTGGGCATGACTGCAGGAGCCGTGTTATCTGGGGCCTATTTTGGAGACAAAATGTCGCCACTAAGTGATACTACAAATTTAGCACCAGCTATGGCTGGTGCTGAATTGTTTGATCACATTAAATACATGGCTATAACAACTGTTCCAACTTTCATTGTAACACTACTTCTATTTCTTATCATTGGCTTCAATTTAGAAGTCTATGGATCTCCAAATATCAATGATAAATTGGAAGCCATTAATACAGCTTTTAATATTTCACCCTGGTTATTTATTGTTCCTCTTATTGTCATTTTTCTAATTATTAAAAAAACACCCCCTTTAGTTGCTCTTCTTATTGGGACAATATTAGCTGGAATAGCTGCTGTTGTTGCACAACCTGAAATTGTCTTACAAATTTCAGAATCAACAAATTTGGATTTTAAATCATCTTACAAAGGGGTGATGAAAGCCATAACCGTCGACACAGCTGTAGAAACTTCAAGTGATGAGCTGAATGATTTATTTTCATCTGGTGGTATGAATGGTATGTTGGGAACTATTTGGCTTATTATTTGTGCCATGGTTTTTGGTGGTGTGATGGATGCTATAGGCGCCCTTTCCCGTATTAGTAAATCATTGTTGAGCTTAGCGGAATCTTCCTTTGGATTATTTGCTAGTACCGTAGCAAGTTGCTTGGCGCTAAATGTAACAGCCTCCGACCAATATTTAGCATTAGTAGTTCCTGGCAAAATGTTTAAAAAAGCCTATGAAGAACGAGACCTAGCCCCAGAAAATTTAAGTCGAACGCTAGAAGACTCTGGTACTGTAACCTCCGTTCTTGTCCCATGGAATACTTGTGGCGCCTACCAAAGTGGTGTTTTGGGTGTTTCTGTTGCCGATTATTTCTTGTATGCTTTTTTCAATTGGATAAGTCCATTTATGACTTTATTGGTGGCAGGATTAGCGTTTAAGCTAAGACCACTCAAATCATAGTTAATAGACCTATAATTCACATAACTTTAACTAATTACATGAATAAGATAGCTTAAATTTGCGCTTTAATTTTAAAAGCCGGATTAACAATTGTATATGGCTAAAATTTAACTCAAAATTTATATTTATGTCTTTAGTTGGAAAAAAATTCCCTAATCAAAATGTTGATGCCATGAATGAAATGGGCGATACATTCAAAATTAATGTTTTAGAAGAAGCTGTAAAAAACAAGAAAAAGGTGATCTTGTTTTGGTATCCCAAAGATTTCACTTACGTCTGCCCTACTGAATTACACGCATTTGAAGCAGCAAAACAAGAATTTGAAAAGCGAAATTGTATGGTAATTGGTGCCTCATGTGACACCCCTGAGGTGCATTTTGCTTGGTTATCTACACCCAAAGAAAATGGAGGAATTGAAGGGGTAACCTATCCTATTATTTCTGATTCCAATAGAAACTTATCCAGTGCACTTGGGATACTAGACATTTCCAAGGAAACTTACGACGAAGAAACCGGCCATGTGATGGTTGAAGGCGACAATGTAACCTACAGAGCTACCTATATTATTGATGAAGATGGAAAAGTCGTTCACGAAAGTGTTAATGACATGCCGCTAGGACGTAATGTTTCCGAATTCATAAGATTGGTTGATGCATACACTCATGTACAAGAAAAGGGAGAAGTATGTCCAGCCAATTGGGAGGAAGGAAAAACAGCCATGGAAGCCAGTGTAAAAAGTACTGCAGAATATTTAACCGTAAATTAATTTATCATGACAGAACTTTTACAAGACAACCTCAATGATGTACTGCAGCAAAACGAAACTGTTGTTGTTCAATACTCAGCTTCGTGGTGTGGAAATTGTAGAATCATGAAACCAAAATTTAAAAAGCTAGCGTCAGAAAACCCAGAAATGGCTTTTGTTTTGGTAGATGCAGAGAAATTTCCCAACAGCCGTAATTTAGCCAATGTAGATAATTTACCAACTTTTGCCACTTTTAAATCGGGTCAATTTGAAAAGCAAGTACAAACCAACAAATTTGACGTATTAAAATCACTTGTAGATGAAGTTGCCGATTATTAAACATCTTAACCGATTCATCCACCAAAATGACGTTGACTATCTCAACGAAACCATTGAAACTCTAGAAGCCCTAAGTGAACTTCCAAGTCTACAAGACGAGGAACTAAATGTAATTGGTGAGTTAATTTCAAACATGTACGGTGCTATTGAAGTACATAAAATGATCAAATCTGGAACCCCAGAAAAAGAAGCACTTAATGCGTTTATGAAACGTGTCTTGGGCTCTATTGACACCTAGATAATTTAAATCCCATCAAAACCACACTTAAACGTGTGGTTTTTTTTTGGCCATAGCTAATGAAATAAAAATTCACAAACCTATAATCACAAATAACATCATAACACCTGAAGTAATCATATAATTGTCAAAACCTATATTATCATAAGTTTAATTAATACAAATCAAAAGATTCAGAAAATAATTTTAATAAATTTACTAACGTTTAATCCAAAACTATTTCATTATGAACGAAAGTAAATGTCCATTTCACGGATCCACAACCAAACCCAATCTTGGCACCCAAAACAAAGATTGGTGGCCCAATCAATTGAATCTTGATATACTGCGTCAGCACGATACCAAAAGTACACCCGTTGCAGACGTTGATTACAAAAAAATTGTAAAACAACTAGACTTAGAAGCCGTTAAAGCAGACTTAAAAGCTGTCATGTCCAATAGTCAAGACTGGTGGCCGGCAGATTACGGACACTATGGTCCATTTTTTATACGTATGACCTGGCATGCTGCTGGAACTTACCGTACTGGTGATGGTCGTGGCGGTGCTGGTACTGGAGCGCAACGTTTTGCGCCCTTAAATTCTTGGCCAGACAATGGAAATTTAGATAAAGCTAGAAGACTCCTTTGGCCTATCAAAGAAAAATATGGAAACCAATTAAGCTGGGCCGATTTGCTTGTACTTGCAGGCAATGTGGCTATCGAAGATATGGGAGGTCCCAACCATGGCACAGCCCTTGGAAGAGAAGATATTTGGCATCCCGAAAAAGACATATATTGGGGCGCTGAAGACGAGTGGTTGGGCGACAATCGTTATGGCAAAACTCGTCAAGATTTGGAAAATCCGCTAGCGGCAGTTCAGATGGGACTTATTTATGTAAACCCTGAAGGACCAAATGGAAATCCTGATCCAGCCTTATCTGCTCAAGATGTTCGTGAAACCTTTAAGCGTATGGCGATGAACGATGAAGAAACGGTTGCCCTCACTGCAGGTGGTCATACTTTTGGTAAGGCACACGGTGCTGGAGATGCAGCACAAGTGGGTGCTGAACCAGAGGGTGAAGCTATCGAGACTCAAGGTTTTGGTTGGTTGAGTACACACAAATCAGGAAAGGGTGTAGACACCATCACTAGTGGTATTGAAGGACCTTGGACCACCAATCCTATTCAATGGGATATGGGTTATTTAACCTTGTTATTCAAATACGAATGGGAATGTAAGAAAAGTCCTGCCGGAGCATGGCAATGGCACCCTACAAATTGTGATGAAGAAGATATGGTGCCTCAAGTTGATGGAAGTGATGAAAAAGTTCTTCCAATGATGACAACAGCAGATATGTCTATGAAAGTTGATCCAGAATATCGTAAAATTTGCGAAAATTTCTTAGCAAATCCTGATACTTTTGGGGAGGCCTTTGCACGAGCATGGTTTAAACTTCTTCACAGAGACATGGGACCAAAAAGCAATTATGTTGCAGGTGATTTTAAAGACGTAGCGTATATTTGGCAAGATCCAGTACCATCAACCCCAGTTCTTTCAAAAGATCAAGAACATCAAGTCAGATCTGCTGTCAAAGACAGTGGATTAACACAAATCGAAATGATTGAAACGGCTTGGGCCTCGGCATCAACATTTCGTCAATCTGATAACCGTGGGGGGGGCAATGGTGCTCGAATTCGTTTAGAGCCCCAAAAAAATTGGGAAGTCAATAAACCAGAACAGCTTCAAAAAGTTCTGAATATCTATACAACAATCTCCAAAAATACGGGCAGTAGTATAGCTGATGTCATAGTAATTGGAGGTGCTGTGGGGATTGAAATGGCCAGTGGAAGTTCAGTTGATGTTACTACAGGAAGAGGCGATGCAACGCAAGAGGAAACCGATGTAAACTCATTCGATTTACTAAAACCTAGAGCATGTGGGTTTAGAAACTATGCTGAAAAAGAATTTGCGGTATCACCCGAAGAAATCATGCTTGACAAAGCACAACTCCTTGGCTTAACTCCAGTTGAACTGACAGTTTTAGTTGGTGGATTGCGTGCTATGGGAATTTCAAGTTCTGGCGATGGCATTTGGACAAACGGAACACTCGATAATTCTTGGTTTAAAACGCTTTTGTCCATGGATGTAAAATGGGAATCTTCTGGTTTTAATTCTTACACGTCAGTGGACAGAATAACTGGAACCAAAGTACGTACTGCTTCTCGAACTGATTTGGTTTTTGGCTCAAACTCTGAGCTCAGAGCAATTGTCGAAGTTTATTCTCAAAATGATAACAACAGTAAATTTGTCCAGGATTTTATTGCAGCTTGGAATAAAGTTATGAACGCTGACCGTTTTGATTTAAAATAACAAATCATAGATTTTAAATAGAAAGACCCAGTAGTTGCTGGGTCTTTTTTTATTTAAAACGAATTTCTATTCCCTATTCAAATAAAGTTTATTAATTTGTATTTTTGTTTCCAACCACGAAAAGCGTATGACCAGAACAACGGGCCAAAAAAATAAGAAATCAATCCTTCCAGAAATTACCCTAACTAACCCACAACGGCTTGTATTTGGCAGTTTTTTGGTGATTTTAGGCCTGTTGGTTTTTATTTCTATTATCTCCTATTTCTTTACGGGTGATAGCGATCAAAGTACGCTAGGTAACTTTACAAATAGAACGATTCCTACCAACAATTGGTTAAGTAAATTCGGAGCTTGGATCAGTCATCTACTAGTTTATAAGGGGTTTGGAATAGCATCGGTACTGTTTTCTGGACTTTTGGCAATCTCAGGCGTAACTGTCCTAATGAATACTTCCAAACAACGCTTATTTCGTCATTGGTTTTGGGGTACACTGATTATCATTTGGCTTTCAATTACAACAGGATACGCCTTTAATGCTTTCCCTGCTCTTGGGGGGGTCATAGGCTATGAGATGAATTTATTTTTACAAGACTATATCGGTAAAATTGGAACTGCCCTACTCCTTCTGTTTGCTTTTATTTGCTACATCGCCATACGATTTAAAGTTTCTCCGCAACAAATTGCTAAGCTATTTAGCAATCAAAAAAAGAAAACCTCTACAGAACTATCCCAGGTACTAGAAAAAGAAAATCAAAATCCTGTTGAGTCCACAACAGAGATCAACATAGACACCACATCTGATTCCACTTTTGAAACACCATTGAAAAATCTAGAGCCAACAATTCAAAACCACTCAAATATTGATAAAAAGAAGGACATTCCAGAAAAGGTTATCAATGACATGAACATGAAAATGGAAGTAAATGTAGCCAAAGATGAGTTGTCTGAAACCGATAACTTAGCCTCTAGACTGGTAGAGGACTTTGGCGAATTTGATCCTACGCTAGAACTATCAAAATTTGTTTTTCCTCCTCTTGATATTTTAAAAAAATATGATACTGAAGGTATTACAATCAACGAAGAAGAATTGGAAAACAATAAAAATAATATTGTTGAAACCCTAATCAATTATAAAATTGGAATAAGTAGTATCAAGGCCACTGTGGGACCTACAGTAACTTTATATGAAATTATCCCAGAGGCCGGAATTCGAATCTCTAAAATTAAAAATTTAGAGGATGACATTGCGTTATCACTCTCTGCACTGGGGATTCGAATTATTGCACCCATCCCAGGACGAGGGACTATCGGTATAGAAGTGCCCAATAAAAATTCGACCATTGTGTCAATGCAATCTGTTATTTCCTCACAGAAATTTCAAAAATCAGAGCTGGAACTTCCCATTGCTTTGGGAAAAACGATTAGTAACGAAACCTACGTTGTTGATCTAGCTAAAATGCCACATTTATTAATGGCTGGCGCAACTGGACAGGGAAAATCGGTAGGATTAAATGCAGTTTTAACCTCATTACTATACAAAAAACACCCTGCTGAAGTTAAGTTTGTTTTGGTCGATCCTAAAAAAGTTGAGCTAACTTTATTCAATAAAATTGAACGTCACTACCTAGCGAAACTACCAGACTCTGAAGATGCGATAATAACAGATAACACAAAGGTTATCAATACCTTAAATTCATTGTGCATAGAGATGGATAACCGCTACGATTTGCTAAAAACTGCTTTTTGTAGAAATATCAAAGAGTACAACGCTAAATTTAAAGCCAGAAAATTAAACCCTAATGACGGACACAAATTTCTGCCCTATATCGTTCTTGTTGTTGATGAATTTGCAGATTTGATCATGACGGCTGGTAAAGAAGTGGAAACCCCTATTGCACGACTGGCACAACTCGCTAGGGCTATTGGAATACACTTAATCATTGCAACACAACGTCCATCTGTAAATGTTATAACTGGAATTATTAAAGCCAATTTTCCGGCGCGAATTGCCTTTAGAGTTACTTCAAAAATTGATTCAAGAACGATCTTAGATAGCTCTGGAGCTGACCAACTTATTGGCCGTGGAGATTTGCTTTACACACAAGGCAATGATCTTGTTAGAATACAATGTGCATTTGTGGATACGCCTGAAGTAGAAAAATTAACAGATTTTATTGGTTCACAAAAAGCCTACCCGAGTGCCTACATCTTACCAGAGTATATCAGTGAAGAATCTGGCACAAGTCTTGATATTGACATCAATGATCGTGACAAGCTTTTTAGAGAAGCTGCAGAAGTTATTGTGGTAGCACAGCAAGGCTCTGCATCTCTTTTACAAAGAAAACTTAAATTAGGATACAATCGTGCAGGTCGTTTAATAGATCAATTGGAAGCTGCAGGTATTGTAGGGCCGTTTGAAGGAAGTAAAGCCAGACAAGTTTTGGTTCCTGATCTTGTTGCTCTAAATCAATTATTAGACAATGAAACATCAGCATAAATCAATTTCGCTTTTATACATTATTTGCTTACTCTTCGTCATTAGTATTGAGGCACAAACTAAAGACCCCGAAGCAAAAACCTTACTTAGAGAAGTAAATACTAAAATTGAGAGTTACAAAAATATCACAGTAAATTTTAGATATATCCTGGAAAATGAATCTGAAAATATTAGACAAGAAACGACAGGAAAAATAATATTAGAAGATGATAAATATGTTCTTGATATATTGGGAATTAAAAGAATATTTGATGGAGAAACGCTCCATACGATAAGTACGGAGGATGAAGAGGTAACCATTTCTGCCAATAATGATGATGAAGAAAGTACGATTTCGCCAAGTTCTCTTTTTAATTTTTATGAAGAAGGATACAATTACAAAATGGATATCATTCAGAAGAAATTTGGTCGAAGCATCCAATACATTAAATTTTCGCCCATTGATTATGATTCAGAAATAAAATATGCGCTGCTAGGTGTAGATCTGAAAACAAAACATATTTATAACCTGATCGAAATTGGAAAAAACGATACCAAAACCACACTAACCGTTGACACCTTTGAGCCAAACAGTCTGCTCTCGCCTACTTTTTTTAAATTTGATACCTCAGAATACAAGGGGTACTACATCAATAATTTAGATTAAAGTTACTTTTGAAAATCTTAGATCGTTACATATTTTACACTTTCTTAAAAACGTTTTTAAGTGTTTTCATCATTTTGATGCTCATTTTTTTACTACAATCTGTTTGGGTTTATATTTCAGAGTTGGCAGGTAAAGAATTAGAAATCGAAATCATATTTAAATTTCTATTGTATGTCTCACCACGGATTGTAGTGCTTGTGTTGCCACTAACTATTTTATTGGTTTCAATAATGGTTTTTGGGAATTTTTCAGAAAATTACGAATTCGCAGCCATGAAATCAACTGGAATTTCCTTGCAACGCGCCATGAAAAGTTTGAGTGTATTTATTGTTTTTCTAGCAATTTTAAGCTTTTTCTTTGCTAACAATGTGATTCCACTTGCAGAATATAACTTCTACAACCTAAGAAGGAATATTGCTCGTGTCAAACCTGCTATGGCCATAGCTGAAGGACAATTTAACCAATTACAAAACGTAAATATAAAAGTTGCTAAAAAAAGTGGTGATAATGGCCAATTTCTAGAGGACGTTATTATTCACCAAAAAAAAAGTGGAACATCAGGAAATTACACCGTCATCAAAGCCAATACTGGAGAATTTTATAGCGATGAAAACTCTGATATTCTGCAGTTGATTTTATATGATGGAAATTATTATGATGAACTTCAACCGGCCAACTATCAAAAACGAACTAAAAACAGACCTCAAATTAAAAGTACATTTGAAAAATATGTTATCAATCTAGATTTATCTGATTTCAATAACGTAGATTTTGAACAAAAGGACGCCAATGCAAGGTACAATATGCTTGGTATTGCTGAACTCACAACGACTTTAGATTCTCTCTATGTAAACCAAAATAAATCTTTTGATGTGTTTTCGAAAGCCATGTTAAACCGCTCGAATCAACCCAATCTAAATTTGAATTATAAAACCAAAGAAATCCTTTCAGATACTGTTCCAAAAGATGTGCTATCCTTATTTAAAGACCGAAAGTCAGTACAATTATTAGAATTGGCAATAGGTTCAACCACCTCGGCTCAAGACGAGCTAAAGGTCAAAAGCAAGGCTTTCTTAATTTCCACAATCAATATCAATAAACACATCGTAGCCTTTCACGACAAATTTGCCCTTGGTCTAATGTGTATTGTATTATTCTTTGTTGGAGCCCCTCTTGGTGCCTTAATTCGTAAAGGCGGAATTGGACTTCCCTTAGTCATTGCTATTTTGATTTTTTTAACTTACCATTTCATCAGTATTTTTGCCAAAAATAGCTCTGAAGACAATAGTTTAAATCCTGTATTTGCAACCTGGCTTGCCGGTATTATAATGTTGCCGTTTAGTGTCTATTTAACAAGTAGAGCAACCAAAGATCGGGCTTTGATGGATATGGATGCCATATTAATACCACTCAAAAAACGATTTGTAAAGTCCAAACTATTAAACGATTCATCAAACATAACAGAACTGTCTGAAATTGATAAATTAAAGGGTTTTGAAAACCATAAACTTATAGATTTAATTCAAAATTACAGACAATATGGTTTCAATATTGATCACAAAAATTATGCTTTAAATATCTTAGAACAAAGATGTGTTTCAGAGCTAGAGTTAAGAATGTCAGGGCAATTAATCAATGAGTCATACGAAAACGGCGTTCGTCATCTTGAAGATTATCACGAGAATGCCACATTGGGTGTTTTAGCTCACAGTGTATTTTTAATTTTTGGAATTATCGGATTGGTCTTAAATAATAACGGAGCACCTGAGGTTGGAAATATTCTAGTACTTATTGCAATTCTATCATTAGTGTTATTTTTAATAGTTTTCCCCAAAGTTTTAAAATACCAATCTGAATTTTATAAAATTCTAAACAAAAAATTCACAACTAATAATGTCATCTTTATAATACTAGCATTCCCCCTATTTTTCCTATACAGGTTATATTTCAATAGGAAAATGAAAGAAGATTTAGCCAAAATCTCCTAACTTTAAATTGCATATAATATCTTTGCAAAAAAAATAATTTGATATGTCGGATCATTCATCAACAACTAAAATTAATCTGGACTCTATTCAAGATGCCATTGAAGATATTCAAGCTGGGAAGGTGGTCGTTGTAGTTGATGATGAAAACCGTGAAAACGAAGGCGATTTTATTGCAGCAGCAGAATGTGTTACGCCAGAAATGATCAATTTTATGGCCACTCACGGCAGAGGATTGATATGCGCACCACTCACAGAAGACCGTTGTAATGAATTGGCACTCAATATGATGGTTCAAAACAATACCGTACTGCATCACACCCAATTCACTGTATCTGTCGATTTAATTGGACATGGTTGCACAACTGGAATTTCTGTTTCAGACCGATCCAAAACGATCAAATCCCTTGTCAGTTCAGATACAAAACCAAGTGACCTGGGGCGTCCAGGACATATTTTCCCTTTAAAAGCCAAAAACGGTGGCGTGTTACGACGAACTGGTCATACAGAAGCAGCAGTGGATTTAGCGCGCTTGGCTGGCCTTCAACCTGCCGGCATTCTTGTCGAGATTTTAAATGAAGATGGTACCATGGCCCGCCTACCACAACTTGTGAAAGTGGCTAAAAAATTTGATCTCAAAATCATTTCCATTGAAGATCTTGTCGCCTACAGAATGGAACACGATTCGTTGATTGAAAAAAAGCAAGATTTTCAAATCGAAACACGGTTTGGTGCCTTTAGATTGAGAGCCTATCAGCAAACCACCAACGATGCCGTTCATATTGCCCTTACAAAAGGGCATTGGACCAGCAAAGAAATTGTACCAACAAGAATCAACTCTACATTAGTAAATAATGACATATTGGGCACTTTGACAAACAATGCCGATAAGAAGTTAGATGACATGTTTAAAGTGATTGACAAACAAGGGAAAGGCGCTATCATTTTTATCAATCAAAACACTTCGCCGGAACATATATTAAAACGATTAACTACTTTAGAAAATATTCAAAAACCAGGTGAAGTCATCAAAGCGCCATCTGTAAAAATGGATGATAAAGACTTTGGTATTGGGGCACAGATTCTCCATGATTTAAAAATTAATAAACTACTGTTAATCTCCAATAGCAAGCAAAAAAAACGCGTCGGAATGATTGGATATGGTCTGGAAATTATGGATTATATCAACTATTAGAATAAGCTTTACGAATGCAATCAGCCATTGTTTTAGCCCGTTGATACACCTCTGCTTCCGTCCAAGATAGTTTCACCAAACAGGAAATATTTCTTCCAATGTAATCATCAGATTTTGAAAAATCTTTATTTTTCAAATAATCTAATCCTTTTTTCACTTCCTCAGAAAGTGGATACAACGCTATTTTGTTCTTTAGGTGTTCCCATTTGCGAATGTAGTGCCAATTGTTGTCATAATAATGAAAACAAACATCGATGCCATTATCACTAAACGACTGATTCACAACGCGTGCAGTATCTAAATCTTTCAAAAAGAAATTAAGAAACGCATAACTTTCTACACCACCATCCGGTACAGATCTAAAGGTAACGCCATCAATTGATTCCAACTGTTGGCGCAAAATCGTGTAATGTTTTTTTTGTATGGCTAAAAAATCATCTAAACGTCTAAACTGAGCCAAACCAACAGCAGCATTCAATTCTGAAATTCTGAAATTATATCCTAAATAAGGGTGAGCCTCCACCCCACGATTGGATCCAATATGGTCATGACCGTGATCGCTAAAATGGTCGAGGTGCTTGGCGTATTGAGCGTTGTTGGTAATTACGGCACCACCCTCACCACATGTGACCGTTTTGACAAAGTCAAACGAAAAACATCCTAAATCGCCAATCGTCCCCAAAGCTTGACCTTTATACGTTCCGCCAATGGCCTGGCAGGCATCCTCAATAAGCAATAAGTTATTGGTATTACAAATAGATTTTAAAGCATCCAAATGGGCCATACTGCCACACATGTGAACTGGCATTACGGCTTTGGTTTTTGAAGTTATGGCCGCTTCAACAGATTGAATATCAAGAGTTAATGTATTATCAATGTCAACAATAATAGGGACGGCACCTAGCATTAATATGGCTTCAAAACTAGCAACGAAAGTGAAACTGGGCATAATAACTTCATCACCAGAGCCAATACCAGCAGCAGCCAATGCCATACTGACCGCAGCAGTTCCGCTACTAACCAATTGGGCATATGCCACATCAAAACGAGATGCTATGGCCGCCTCCATGTCTTTGGCTTTCCAATGGCCTTGTCTTAAAGTATCAAATCCATAACGCATCAAAACACCTGAATCTAATACATCTTTGACCTCCTGACGTTCGGCCGCTCCAAATAACTCAAATCCTGGCATAATTAAAAAATTTCTGTAACAGATTCTTTGACAGATTTGCGCACTTTCTTCATGGCAGCAAAAGGGTCATCTGATGCCCTGTACCCCATCGGCATAATCAAAACGGATTTTAGACCTTTTTGTTGTAGCTTGAAATAAGAATCATATTGATCGGGGTCAAAACCCTCCATGGGACAGGCATCAATACCCAAATCGGCACAAACTGCCAAAAGATTCCCCATAGCCAAGTAGGCCTGCTTAGCACCCCAAAGTTGAATTTCTTTGTCTGTTTTGGCCTTAAAACTTTCGATAATGTGTGTTCTGAAAGGTGCTAGAATATGATCCGGTGTTTGGCGAATGGTTTTAATTCGTTCAAAAAAATCAATAACATAATTGGTGTCCAATGTAGTTTTAACACAAAAAATAGCCAAGTGTGAGGCTTGTGCGACTTGTTTTTGATTCATGGACAAGGGTACCAATTCATTTTGGATGGTTTTGTTCTGGACTAGTAGCAGTTGAACGGGTTGTAAGCCATAAGAAGACGCCGATAGATTAAACCCTTCTTTTAGGGCTTCAACATCATTAGGAGATATAATTTTAGTGTCATCAAATGTTTTGGTGGCGTAACGCCATTTTAGGGCTTCAATAAGACTCATAAATTGTGTTTTTTACAAAAGTAGGGAATTTTATAGTGTTGATGAGTTATTGTAATTTTAAATATAAAAAAACCCACAATTTGTATTGTGGGTTTTCTTTTGCGGAGAAAGAGGGATTCGAACCCCCGGAGGTGTGACCCTCAACAGTTTTCAAGACTGCCGCATTCGACCACTCTGCCATTTCTCCTTTAGAGATTGCAAATATAAGTGGCTTTTCTTGTCTTTTCAAATTGTTTTGACATTTATTTTCTTGAAATCATAGTTCCATTCATTTCAAGTCTTGAAAATAGCTATTGACAAAATAATATTTGTAATTTTGAATGCTGCTGAAAACAAACAATATTGCCAATGAAGTGGAACAATGCCTTACATGATTTTGAGCATTTTTTAAGGATAGAACGCGGTCTTTCGGATAATACCATCGCTAGTTATAGTTTAGATGTTCAAAAACTAATTCGCCACTTAGAGCAGCTTGATAAAACTACAGCGCCACTAGACATTGATTCCGAAACCGTGCAACAATTTTTATACGAATTGGCCAAATCTGCAAACGCCCGAACACAATCGAGAGTAATTTCTGGGTTACGTAGTTTTTTCGATTATTTATTGTTTGATAATTATAGAGCGGACAATCCGCTAGAGCAAATTGAAGCGCCTAAAATTGGTCGAAAACTTCCCGATACGCTGTCAACCCAAGAAATAGACCGTCTGGTTACAGCCATTGACTTAAGCAAACCCCTTGGAGAACGCAATCGAGCTATCATCGAGACATTATACAGTTGTGGATTGAGAGTCAGTGAGTTAACACATCTTAAATTATCTGATTTATTTTTTGATGAAGATTTTATAAAAGTTACAGGAAAAGGTAATAAACAACGTTTTGTACCTATCGGAGAAAGCACCAAAAAGTTTATCAATCAATATCGTCAAAACTTTCGATCAACCTTAAATATTAGTCCCTTATTTATGGACACCTTGTTTTTGAATCAACGGGGCAAACAATTGACTAGAGCTATGATTTTTACTATCGTAAAAAATTTAGCCCAGCAAGCCGGGATTCAAAAAAATATTTCCCCACATACCTTTCGGCACTCTTTTGCCACCCATTTGTTGGAAAATGGAGCCGATTTGCGGGCCATTCAAATGATGTTAGGACACGAAAGCATCACGACAACAGAGATATACATGCATCTAGACAAAAGCCATTTAAAGGATGTCATGAACAAATTTCATCCCCGAATTAGGTAATATCTTCTTCGATCTGATTACTTGGCAATGTTTACGGCTCGGGTTTCTCTTATTACGGTAACTTTCACTTGGCCAGGATAGGTCATATCAGTCTGAATTTTTTGTGAAATTTCAAAGGACAGTTCACTAGCGCGATCGTCATTCACTTGTTCACTTTCAACAATAACTCGAAGTTCTCGCCCCGCTTGAATGGCATAGGCTTTTTGTACGCCTTTAAAATTAAATGCAATGGCCTCTAGGTCTTTTAGGCGTTGGATATAGGAGTCTAAAACTTGTCGTCTGGCTCCCGGTCTAGCTCCAGAAATAGCATCACATACTTGAACCACTGGCGATAACAAATATTTCATTTCTATCTCATCGTGATGAGCTCCGATGGCATTACAAACTTCTTCTTTTTCACCATATTTTTCTGCCCATTGCATGCCTAAAATGGCGTGAGGGGTTTCAATGTCTGATTCTGAATCAGGGACTTTACCAATATCATGTAGCAGACCGGCACGTTTGGCCAACTTTGGATTTAGCCCCAATTCTGCTGCCATAACCCCACATAATTTGGCAACCTCCCTAGAATGTTGCAATAAATTTTGTCCATAAGATGAACGATATTTCATTCGACCTACGACTTTAATAAGCTCTGGATGAAGACCATGAATACCCAAATCAATAACAGTTCGTTTTCCGACTTCAATAATTTCTTGATTAATCTGTTTTTCGGTTTTTCGAACAACTTCCTCAATTCGTGCAGGATGAATACGACCATCTGTTACCAGACGATGGAGGGATAATCTTGCAATTTCTCTTCTAACAGAGTCGAAACAAGACAAAATAATTGCTTCTGGCGTGTCGTCTACAATAATTTCTACCCCTGTGGCAGCTTCAATGGCGCGAATATTTCGGCCTTCACGACCAATTATTCTTCCTTTCATATCGTCGGATTCTATATTAAAAACCGATACACAATTATCAATAGCTTCCTCTGTTCCAATACGCTGTATAGTGTTAATTATAATTTTTTTAGCATCTTGTTCAGCAGTAAATTTGGCTTCTTCCATTTTGTCTTGAACATATTTCATGACATCATTTTTAGCCTCAGCTTTTAAAGATTCTACCAGTTGAGTTTTGGCTTCATCAGCAGAAAGACCAGAAATGACCTCCAGTTGCTGTACTTGGTTTTTATGTAGCTTTTCAACTTCGCTTTGGCGTTTCTCTAGTATCGAAATACGTTGATTGTAATCATTAATTTTAGACTCTAATGACTGTGATAGTTTCTTGTTTTTTGATAATTCAGCTGATATCTGTGATTCTTTATCTCTAGTTCGTTTTTCGGCTTCAGCCATTTTTTTATCTCTTGACAAAATCACTTTTTCATGTTCTGCTTTAAGTTCTAAAAAGCGTTCTTTGGCTTGAAATATTTTATCTTTTTTGAGATTATCGGCCTCTGATTTGGCTTTGTTTATGATATCATTGGCAGTACGATTGGCATTTTTGGTTAATTCAGAAGCATTTTTTTTCTCTTGCATTTTGGCTATTAGATTTCCAATAACCAAGCCAACAATTGCTGCTACGGCTCCAATGATTATGATATTTTGATCCATTAATTTATAGTTTTGTTTAATAAAAAAAGCCTGTATAGATCTGGGTTTTGTATAAACTCCTAATAAAACAGGATTTAGGGCTGAAAAGCTGATCAAGGATCTGCGTCGGGGCAGCTTGCTTTAACAACTTAAACGGACCCTTTTTATAGATTTCTCGTTGAGTTTATCAAAAAATGACCAATACAGGCAGTAAGTAATATTGAATTTTAAAGAACGTGATCGTTTAAACTTGACTCTATACGCCGGTTTAATTCATTAAGCCGTTGTTCTATAGAATCGTTTAAACTGTTATTATTTATTGTGTTCTGTTCTGATTTTGCAGCAAACTGTAAAGTACACATGGCTAATACATCTTGCTTGTCCTGAACAGAATAACTTTGCTCGAGTTTTTTAACGGTATTTTCTATTTTTTGAGCTGCCAACCGAAGTCCCTGTTCTTGCTCGGGAGCAATTGTCAAGGGATAGACTCTATTGGCAATCGATAGTTTAATTTTTAATAGCTCGTTCATAGGTTCCAATTTACTCAGATAAACTGGCAATACAATCGTTAATATCTCTTATCAAAGCATTTATTTTGAGCTTTGATGCCCGTCTGTTGTCATTACTGCCTAGCATTGATGCTGCAATTTTCAAAGCGTTATACTCTTCCTCTTTTTTTGACAGCAAAAATTGCTGTTTTTCATTTAGTGTCTTAAGCGTATTTAGCTCCTCTTTAATTTGCTGATTTTCAGAATTTAAGTTTTCCATACGCTTCAAAAGTCTTGACACTTTTTCCTCAATGGATTGGATGACTGATTCGATATCGCTCATGAACAGTTTCAATGCGTTTCCTCACAAATTTAACATTCCGCATCAAACTTTACAATTGTTTTGCAATAATTTTCAAGTTGACTTCTTAAAATACTTTGTTAATTGTTGGCTATTCTATACATTAGCACATCAACCATTGTTATGAAATTTCGGACTTCTGTTGGATTCTTTTTTATTTTTGTTTTCGCTATGGCACAGGAGCCATACCCACAGACTTATTTCAAAAGCCCTCTGAAACAAACTTTAGTTTTGTCGGGAACTTTTGCAGAGTTGAGATCAAATCATTTTCATTCTGGTTTGGATTTGAAAACCAACGGAAAAGAAGGTCTGAAAGTTTATACCGCTGCCTCTGGGTACGTTAGTCGAATCAAAATATCAAGATATGGATATGGAAAAGCACTTTACATCACCCATCCAAATGGTTATACAACAGTTTATGCGCACTTACAGAAATTTTCTGCCAAAATAGAGTCTTATGTTAAGGCCGAACAATATAATAAGGAACGTTTTGAGATAGAGCTATTTCCCGGTATAAATGACCTACAAATTGATACAGATGAAATAGTTGCCTTTTCAGGAAATACCGGCGGATCTTCGGGTCCACATTTGCATTTTGAGATCAGAGATAAAAATCAACGTCCAATTAACCCTATGTTGTTTGGTATTGATGTGAAAGACACGACTAAACCAGAGATTTATAACTTGTTCGCTTATCCACTAAATGTTGAAAGTCATGTTAACTTAAAATCATCAAAAGTTCAAATACGATTACAAAAACTTTCAGACGGCAGTTACAAAGCCGATCCAGTGATTGCCTGTGGTCAAATTGGATTTGGAATTGTATCCAATGATAGGCAAGATTATGCATCAAACAAAAATGGTGTCAGTTTAATTTCAACTTTTTTCAATGGAGAAAAATCTTTAGTTGTGGATTTTAAACGATTTTCTTTCGCAGAAACTAAACATTTAAATCGATACATAGATTACGCCTATTTCAAAGAAAATCGTAAGAGAATACAGAAACTTTTTATTGAAAAAAATAATCCCTTGAGTTTATTTACATATCAATTAAACAATGGTCAATTAACTGTAAAAGACAGTACAAATTCTGTTTATGTTGTAGAGGTTAAGGATTTCAAAAACAACACAACATCGATAAATATTCCAATTTCGGGCAAGTCCTTCGTACCGAAGCAAACAGACTCAATCCGCTCTACTCACACGTTTTTAGATGCTTCGTCTTCAATAACACTTGAAGAACAGCCCTACAAAATTGATATTACCTCTAACACGCTGTATGATGACATGTTCTTGGACTTTAATGTAAATCAAGACACCTTGAAATTACATTACCCCAATATTCCACTTCAAAAATCCATCACTATAAAATTTGATGCCAGCAGATTTAAGCCAGAGATTCAACAACAATTATTTATTGGCAGCGTTTCAAAATGGGGAAAAATTTATCCTATAACAACAAAACGAAGAGGATCGATACTGATTGCAAAAACAAAATCTTTCGGAACTTTTTCCATCGGGATTGATAATGAAGGGCCACAAATTGAGGCTAAAAATTTTAGCAATGGTAACTGGATGAGTAACTTCCGCTATTTAAAAATTAAAATTTCTGATAATATTTCTGGGATTAAAAATTACAGCGCATCGGTGAATGATAGGTGGATTTTGATGGAGTATGATCCAAAGACACAAACATTAACGCATGACTTTAACGATGGCATTGTTGAAGACGTTAAAAATAATTTAAAGATCATTGTAACGGATAATGTCGGGAATAGTTCTAAATTTGAAACTACGTTTTATAGAAAATAAACCTTTTTAACTTGAAAATCAGTATTATAAATATTTACTTTCTGGCATTTTTTGCTTTGGGACACTTGGCCTCTGCACAAACTTCCATAGTGCAAGGTGTGATATTGGACCGTACCAATTCGCCAATCGAAAACGTTAATATATCTTATCAGAATCAGGGTGGAAATAGTGATACATCTGGTTTTTATACCATAGAAATTCCTTCAAATCAAACGGTCACCGTAACCTTTTCACATGTTAATTATAAAATGATTCAGGTTTCGTTTCGATTGAAACCCAAAGAAATTTATGAATTTAACCCCATCTTAAAAGAAGAGATAGAGCAAATTGAAACTGTTGTAATTACCAACACAAAACGAACTGTTCTTGAAGGCGTCACCACGATATCACCTCAAATCATACGAACTATTAAAGGTGCTCAACCCGGAGTTGAAAATTTATTAAAAACGCTGCCAGGCGTTAATATTTCAAACGAATTGAGTACGCAGTATACTGTTAGGGGTGGTAATTTTGATGAAAATTTAGTTTATGTCAATGATATTGAGGTTTACAGACCTTTTTTGGTTCGCTCTGGCCAGCAAGAAGGATTGAGTTTTGTAAACTCAGACATGGTTCAAAATCTTGAATTTTCTGCTGGTGGATTTCAAGCCAAATACGGCGATAAATTATCATCCGTTTTAGATATTACTTATCGAAAACCTCAAAATTTTGGTCTTAGCGCCAATTTTAATTTATTGGGTGGAAGCCTAACTGCTGAAGGCATTAGTAAAAATTCGAAGTTTTCGGCACTTTTGGGTATTCGTTACAGAGATAATAGCTTATTAGTTGATGCTCGTGAAACAAAAACCAATTATGATCCTAAATTTTTAGACGCCCAAACCTATTTAACCTATCAACTCAACTCGAAAATTGAATTGAGTTTCTTGGGAAATTTGACCTCTAATACGTATAACTACCAGCCACAAACTCGGCAAACCAATTTTGGAACGCTAGAAAATCCACTAGCACTATTGGTCTTTTACCAAGGTCAAGAACAAGACGCCTATAAAACCTCATTTGGTGCATTAAAAACAACCTACAAACCCAAGGCAAATCTAAAATTAGACTTCATTGTTTCTGGTTTTCACACAAAAGAACAAGAACATTTCGATATTTTAGCACAATATAGATTAGGTGAAGTCAATAGTAACATTGGCGATGAAAATTTGGGAGAAGTTGAATTTTCGGAGGGTATAGGTTCTCAAATTAATCATGCTAGAAATAATTTGGACGCTTTGATTACCACACTAGAACAACGTGGTGATTTTAAAAAAGATAATAATCATTTTAAGTGGTCTATCAAATATACAATTGAAGATATCAAAGATCGTCTTGTAGAATGGGAGGTCATTGACTCGGCAGGATTTTCTATAAATCCACCCAATTTAGATCAATTTGACAACCAGCCCTACACACCAGACATTGGTCCACTAGTCCCCTATCAAAATGTTAGGGCGACGAATGGTACTACTATCAATCGCCTTCAAGCCTTTGGACAATGGAGTAAACGAAGTACGATAGGTTCTAGTGAAGTATTTTACAACGCAGGGGTAAGAGCGCATCAATGGGAAGTTAGCGGTAAAGCTGTAGAGCAAACATCACAATTGGTGATAAGCCCTAGATTCCAATTGGCCTTAAAACCAAATTGGAATAAAGATATGTTATTCAGACTGAGTGGTGGATTGTACTATCAGCCCCCTTTTTACAGAGAACTAAGAGACTCTCAAGGCGTCGTAAATAGTGCTGTAAAAGCTCAAAAATCTTACCATATCGTTGTGGCCAATGAATATAGCTTTGATCTGTGGAAACGTCCCTTTAAATTGGTTTCAGAACTATATTATAAAAATCTGGAGGATGTCAATCCCTACACCGTAGAGAATGTGCGTATTCGCTATGCTGCCAATAATAATGCTGAAGCATATGCTTATGGTTTAGATTTAAGACTAAACGGTGAATTTGTTCCAGGAACAGAATCTTGGTTTTCTTTTGGATATTTGAAAACTGAAGAGTCAATTGATAATCAAGGATTTATAGCTAGACCAATGGATCAGCGATTGAAGTTTGGAATTCTCTTTCAGGACTATGTTCCCCAAATACCAAATATGAAAATGTACTTGAATCTCGTGTACAACACTGGCGTTCCTGGTGGTAGTCCAAGCTATGCCAATGTGTATCAATACCAAAACCGTTTACCAGACTACAAACGAGCCGATATTGGCATGTCTTATGTTCTGGTAGACCGTAGCAATAGACCAGAAAAGGGGTGGAAAAAACGATTTAAGGAATTGGCGGTTGGTGTAGAGATTTTTAACATTTTTGACGTTCAAAACTCCATAACAAATACTTGGGTACGTGATGTTTATTCAAAACAACAATATGCCATTCCTAACTATTTGACCCCGCGCGTATTTAATATCAGACTTGACATGAGGTTTTAAGCTAGCTCAAGTATTATTTCCTTCAGAACAGCCATAACTTGATCAATTTCTGCTGTTGTATTGTAGACGCTAAAGGAAAATCTAATGGATGGTTTTTTGAGGTCTTCACTGCTCAAAATTTCTCGTAGCACATGAGACCCCATATCACTTCCACTTTGACAAGCACTTCCTTTCGAACAGGACACACCATTCATATCGAGTTGAAATAAAAACAAAGGCGCTTTTTCTTGAGATACTGGTAAACATACATTGACTAAAGTGTATGTGCTCTTGTAGAGATCATTTGAACTACCATTAAATTTTATTCCTGGTATTTCTCTTAATCGCTCAACAAAGTAAGATTTTAAACTAGTGATGTATTCTTTTTCTTCGTCCAAATTAGAGTAAGCAATAGCTAAAGCTTCATCAAGACCAACAATATCGTGCAAACTTTCTGTACCAGCTCGGCAACCTCGCTCCTGAGATCCACCAGTAATTATAGGTTGAAGCCCTAAACCACTACGAACATAGGCAAAACCTACTCCTTTTGGACCATGAAATTTGTGGGCACTTGCAGCCAAAAAATCAATTGGAGTTTTGGCCAAATCAATTGGATAATGACCAACAGACTGCACCGTGTCACTGTGAAACAAAGCATCATATTGTTTGCATAATTTAGCAACTTGATTTATGTCTAAAATGGTTCCAATTTCGTTGTTGATATGCATCAAAGAAACTAATGTTTTTTCTGTTGAAGTTCTTAATAATTGTTCTAAATGCACTAAATCAACGGCGCCGTCTTCAAACGTTTTGACGTAACTGACGCGAATATCTTGTGAAGATTCCAGAGCTTCAATAGTGTGTCCAACTGCATGATGCTCAATTTTTGAAGAAATGATATGCCTAACATTCAGGTCGCAAACTGCAGACCGCAATACCAAATTATCAGCTTCTGTTCCACCAGAAGTAAATACAATTTCAGAGGGTTTTGCATTGAAATGCGAAGCAATCCGTTTTCTACAATGCTCCAGTACTGATTTAGATGTACGACCAAAACTATGGGCAGATGAAGGATTACCATAAGAAGACTTTAAAATCTCTGCCATTTTATCCACTACAGCCTCTCGTACACAAGTAGTTGCTGCATTATCTAAATAAATGGAGGTCATAAATGGTTAGTTTTTAACAAAAATAATCAAATTAAATAATTCACAATAACAATACATTTTTTTTATCAAATCTGTTACTTTTGTTATAAATAATAAGATTATGCGTTTTTGGTTTTACTCGTTATCATTTTTTCTTGTACTCACGGCTTGTGGCGATGGTGATGTCATCGATGTTCAATTGGATTTTGACAAAACGCTTAGGCTTTGCGAAATTCAAACTGCAAATCAAGGGACTGCTCTAACGTCTAGTTTTTTATTTTATGACACCAGGGAAGATCCATTTGAATCTTTAACCTTACTGATACCAAGAACAACTGCAACCGAAGCTCTATTCAATCCAGAATCTTCTGGAGACACACAGACCTTGACCATCAATGGTTCTTCAGTTCAATTTCATTACAGGTCCTACAGCGGAAATCCAAACGATCTAATTTGTGCAATAATACCCCCTGCTGGAGTTGCAGTAACTCAAAGCTATGAAAGCAATAGCGGATCAATCAACTTCACTTCAACTTTCATAGATGACGATAACGATGGGGTCCCCACAGCCTTAGAGTTTGATGGCGATACTGACGGTGATGGTATTTTGAATTTCAAAGATAGTGACGACGACGGTGATAATGTGCCAACAAAAAATGAAAAACCAGACCTGAACAATGATGGCGATTTGTCAGACGCACAAGATACAGATGGCGATGGTATACCAGATTATTTGGACACGGATGATGATGGAGATGGTACGTTAACCATTAATGAAGACACCAATGGTAATGGGAATTTATTTGATGATATTGCTGCTGGTGCCCCTGCCGCTCGTTTTTTAGATGCAAATTTTTCCGACAGTTACGCCATTTTAATTAATAACACAAACGAGTTTCAACGTGTGGTAACGGTTTCAATAGAACTGTTTAATATCGATATTTCAATTTTATCTGCAGATAACTTAGACTTGGGAACTTACCAGACTACAATTGATTTTTAGGAAGATTTGTTTTGAAAAATATAAACCTCTGTAGCCCCATGGCCATACTGTTGAAAATTGGCAGGATAGAATTTTAGATTATCATAACGTTTCAGAAGATACTCTAACTCTAATTTAAGTATCCCCTCGCCCACACCGTGAATGAAAATAATCCTTTGAATCCGTTTTGAAAAAGCAAATTCCAAACGGCGTTTTGCTGTATCTAATTGAAAATTCAACATGTCTGACTTTTCCATTCTGTTTTTGGAAGTTACCAATTTCTCAATATGTAAATCGACTTCCATGGGAGGTTGAGCGCCAGTCTTAATTCGTCGTTTGGACAATTTTTGTCTTTGATTTGATTTTTCAGAAATAACCCTATCAATAGAATTTCCTGAAAAGGTAATCGTTTTAAGAAAGTTATCCTGAACTTTCACCAATTCTGAAGACAAAAATGTCAATTCGAATCCTAAGGTTGTTTCTATTGTAATTTGGTTCTTATTTATTTTAATAATCCGACCCGACATATCATCATCCAAAACACATACACTATCATTAACTTTAAATGTCATTTTTTTTCCTCTTCAGATTCTATGGCGTAAGGATCATACTCTGGTTTATCCCCTATTCCTTTTGAAATCATATACAACCCAATAATCAAAAATACAAGGCCAGTTATGGACAGAATGTTATTTGTCTCATCAATGACTTCGTTGTAAACTAGTAGGATGACACCAACTACAAAACTCAAATATTTGAAAGATTGTTTCATGTGAGCTAAAATACAACACTCTTTTAAATAATTCTATTTATGATTAATATTTGAATTTTAATAGAAATATTTATTTCTTTGAAATAATTTGACTGCTCTAGAACAATATATGATTCCTTGTTTAACCAAAACACTTTTTGGAGTTGATTGTTTTGGCTGCGGATTTCAGCGTTCATTATTATTACTACTTAAGGGTCAATTAATCGAAGCGTTCTGGATGTATCCAGGTATTTATCCAATGATAGTTTTTGGAATCTTAATTTTATTGTCAAAATTTTATGATTCTAGATATATCCAAAAAGGAATTCACATTTTTGGAATTTTTTCCATTATCGTCATTATAATCAACTATATCGTTAAACTTTTAATATTATGAAAAAGTCATTAAATACTACTTTAATTTATGTCTTAAGTATCACTGGATTTGTATGCTGCTGTTTTGCAGGTTTAGGGTTTTTATTTTCTGGTCCGGCTTATTTTATTGCTCACAATAAAATAAAAGGAGTCCAACTCAATCCTGATGATTACGAAGGAAATCTAAATGCGATGCAAACGGCAAAATCCGTTGCACTAATTGTCCTGATAATCAACTTATTATATTTCGCCTGGGTGGTTTATTCCCTAGCAACAGGTGATTGGTCTGAATTTCAACAAGAA
Organism: Flavobacteriaceae bacterium; assembly: GCA_049889395.1. Classification (GTDB taxonomy): domain Bacteria; phylum Bacteroidota; class Bacteroidia; order Flavobacteriales; family Flavobacteriaceae; genus UBA3537. Next base: position 9,312 of record JBMHDM010000020.1, on the reverse strand, counting down.
TGGCAAAGAGCCATGGAAGAAATGAATCAGAGAGCCTAAGTATTTAAATTAGTCCTTAAACCTTTCATTTTTTTTATCAGGCAAGTCGTCGTAACCCATATTAAAAAGTGTAAAGCCAAAAATATCAGCGTACTGCTCAATAGTTTTACTAACGGGTGTACCTGCACCATGGCCCGCATCGGTTTCAATACGAATCAAAGTAGGATTATTACCTGTTTGTTTACGTTGTAATTCAGCTGCAAACTTAAAACTATGGGCAGGGACAACACGATCGTCGTGGTCTCCAGTTGTAACTAGAGTAGCAGGATATGATGTGCCAGCCTTCACGTTGTGAACTGGAGAATAGTTTTTCAAATATGAAAACATCTCTGGGCTATCTTCAGCTGTTCCATAGTCGTAAGCCCAGCCGGCACCTGCTGTAAAAGTGTGATATCTTAACATATCTAAAACACCAACAGCTGGTAAAGCCACCTTCATAAGGTCTGGTCGTTGTGTCATTGTAGCCCCAACCAAAAGTCCACCGTTTGAGCCACCTCGAATAGCCAAATAATCGCTAGAGGTATATTGTTCATCAATTAAGTATTCCGCTGCCGCAATAAAATCGTCAAATACATTTTGTTTCTTTAATTGTATGCCGGCGTTATGCCACTCTTTTCCATACTCTCCGCCACCACGCAAATTTGGTACTGCATAAATCCCACCTTGCTCCATCCAAACCGCATTCGTTACACTAAAATTTGGATTTAAACTAATATTAAATCCACCATATCCATAAAGAATTGTTGGGTTTTTTCCATCGCGTTTAAGACCCTTTTTGTGAGTTATAATCATAGGGACTTTGGTACCATCTTTGGAGGTGTAGAAAATTTGATTGCTGACATATTCTGAACTGTCAAAATCGATATCGGGACTCCAATATAATTCAGATACGCCAGTTGTCGCATTAAAGCTATAGATACTAGACGGTGTGTCGTAATTTGTAAATGAATAATAGTCGATATTATCTTCTTTTTTACCGCCAAAACCACTGGCATTACCCAAACCTGGAAGATCTACAGTTCGAATAAAATTTCCATCATAATCGTATTGTTTGACATTAGAAATGGCATCGATCATATACTCGGCATAAAAGTAACCACCTCCAGTTGAGGGACTTAATACATATTTGGTTTCAGGAATAAAATCTACCCATTGGTCTGGACTTGGATTATTGGCATTGACCGTTACAATTTTTTGATTGGGGGCATTCAAGTTGGTAACTAAGTATAATTTGTCGCCATTATTCTCAATAACATAAGTGTCGCTTTCGGTATGGTCTAAAATGATAATTAAAGGCGCATTTTTGGAATCTAATCGCTTAATAAACAACTTATTACCAGAAGTTGAGACACTTGCAGATATGATTAAAAATCGGTTATCCTCTGTTACGCTAGCACCGATATATCTGTGCTTTTCTGAGGGGGCACCACCAAATACCAAAAGGTCCGCTTTCTGTGGTGTTCCTAATTTGTGATAATATACTTTGTGCTGATCTGTTTTAGCCGACAAGGCACTGCCTTTTGGTTTGTCATAGCTCGAATAATAAAATCCTTCATCTTTAAACCAGGACATACCGCTAAACTTGACATCGACCAATGTGTCGCCAATGATTTTCTTGGTTTCGACATCCATAGTCAAAATTTTTCGCCAATCACTTCCACCTTCAGAAATACTGTAAGCTAGTAACCGTCCACTCTTAGAAAAACTTACACTCCCCAATGAAATAGTGCCATCATTTTTAAATGTATTTGGATCCAAAAACACTTCAGCTGTAGCGGGATCTGCTCCTGTTCTATAACGATATAAGACATATTGATTCTGTAGGCCATTGTTTTTGTAAAAATAGGTGTAGTTTCCTTCTCTAAAAGGAGATCCAATTTTTTCGTAGTTCCACAAGGTTTTTAATCGATTCTTCAATTCATCTCTGTATGGAATATTTGACAAATAATCAAAAGTGGTCTCATTCTGTGTTTTTACCCAAGCTTCTGTTTCGGTACTACGGTCATCCTCTAACCAGCGATAAGGGTCCTTGACTTCTGTATCAAAATAAATGTCAACCGAGTCAACTTGTGCTGTTTTTGGATAGTCAACTTTAATTGTTTTTTTGTGTTCAGTGTTAGAATTACAAGACATAATGGACAATAGAGCTAAAGGGAATAAGTGTTTGAGGTTCATTATTTTAAGTTTAGGGATTGAAGATAAAGTTAAAAAATTATGTAAAGAAGTTTAAAAAAATTTAGGATTCAAAATCTTTCAAAGTGCTAGTAATTACCGATATACATTCTAAAAGTTGATCTTTGGACATGACTAAAGGGGGTGCAAAACGAATAATGTTCCCATGGGTAGGCTTGGCCAAGAGACCATTATCGCGTAACCTTAAACATATATTCCATGCTGTGTCACTATCTTCTGTATCATTAATAACTATGGCGTTGAGAAGTCCTTTACCTCGTACCAGTTTGACGATTTTACTACTTTTAATATAGGCATTTAAACTGGTTCTAAAAAGCTGTCCCAATTGTTCTGCATTTTCTGTAAGTTGTTCCTCATGAATAACCTTTAGAGCAGCAATGGCGACTGCGGCGGCTATTGGGTTTCCACCAAAAGTACTGCCATGAGATCCTGGAGTAATAACATCCATAATATTGTTATTGGCCAGTACTGCAGAGACGGGATAAACCCCGCCGCTTAGCGCTTTACCTAAAATCAAAATATCTGGTTTGACATCTGGTGTTTCAGAGCAATCTTTTTTGGCACAACTGCACTCTCCACAACTGGCCAAAAGACGACCAGTACGTCCAATTCCAGTTTGTACTTCATCTGCAATGAATAATATATTATGTGTTTCGCACAATTCTTTTGCGACTTTTAAGTAGCCTTCAGATGGCACATAAACTCCAGCTTCGCCTTGAATGGGTTCGACTAAAAACCCTGCAATGTCTTCTTCGGATTCTAAAATTTGCTTTAAGGCATCAATATTATCGTAAGGAATTTTGACAAAGCCATCTGTGAATGGCCCAAAATGTTGGCGAGCGACAGGATCATTAGAAAATGAAATAATAGTAGTTGTTCGGCCATGAAAATTATTATTACAAACAATAATTTTGGCCTTATTTTCTGGAATACCTTTGATCTGATAAGCCCAACGACGACACACTTTTATGGCAGTTTCTACAGCTTCTGCCCCAGTGTTCATCGGGAGAACTTTATCGAAACCAAAATAGGATGTTATAAATTGTTCGTAAGGCCCAAGTTTATTGTTGTAAAATGCTCTAGATGTAAGGGTTAGCGTTTGTGCCTGCTCTACCATGGCATTGACAATCTTTGGATGGCAGTGCCCCTGATTAACAGATGAATAAGCCGATAAAAAATCATAATATTTTCGACCCTCAATATCCCATACAAACACCCCATCGCCACGTTGTAAAACAACAGGAAGCGGGTGATAATTGTGGGCACCGAATTCATGTTCTAAATGCATGGCATCCGTTGAGGAAATTTCGTTCATTACAGACATTTCAGAATTTTTTATTGAATTGGACTTCCAAAATTCCTTCTTTTAACAGGGGAGAAATCACCCTACAGTGGCAAGTTAAATAGTTTTTGTCAATTAAAAAAACAATCAAAATTATTTCTGATAAATGAATTTAATCCTTAAGCTAACAAGGCCAACAATGTGACTTTTGAGTAAAATAATGGTCTAAACCAAAGAAGAAAATTATTAAATAACAAAAATCATGAAACAAATTGTAGATTCTACTAAAGAATTAGGAACGAGAGCTTGGGATAGCTTTAGCTATTTTATGAATGAAATCGGTCAGTTTATCCCCAAATTATTGGGTGCATTATTATTTTGGTTTATCGGCCGGTTTATAGCAAGACTATTTAGAAAAATGATTATCAAGTTCGTCAAATTCATCAAAATTGACGCTGTTGCTGAAAAGGTTGAGCTAGATCAAATGTTAGAACAAATCGGGGTCAAACATCAATTTTCGACCATTATTGGCAATGTCATTTATTATGTTCTATTGTTGGTTGTTTTACTATCAGTATTTGATATTTTGGGGTTGACAGTTGCCAAGGAATTGTTTAACAATGTTGTGGGTTTAATCCCTGATATATTTATCTCCATTATTTTATTTGTCTTTGGTTTATATTTAGCCAATTTTGTTAGGGATTTTATCAATATAAGATTAAGTAATATGAAGATTGAACAAGCCACCACTATCGGATCGCTGGCTAAATCTGGAATTTTATTTATTGTGTTTTCCATGATATTATCACAGTTAAATATCGGAAATGATTTGATTTCTAAACTTACTCAATACCTCTTTGCAGCTCTTGGATTGGGACTGGCCATAGCCATTGGCTTGGGTGGAAAGGATGTCGCTAAAGAACTACTAGAACGGTTTTTTAAACTCAGGAAATAGTTTTAACACCCTTCAATTTTTAATGCTGTTCTTTGTGGGCAGCATTATTTTTACCCTATTTTTGCAGCATGCCAAGACGAAATAGAAAACAAACATTTTTTAATATTGAAGTTATAGATGCTGGAGCAAAAGGGAAAAGTGTTGCCAAAGCCCCGGATGGAAAAATTATATTTCTAGATAATGCTGTTCCTGGAGATATCGTAGACATTCAAACGTTTAAAAAAAGAAAAGGATATTACGAAGGAAAAGCTACTCAGTTTCACCAATTATCAGAATTTAGGGAAAACCCTGTTTGTGAACACTTTGGACAGTGTGGTGGTTGCAAATGGCAGCATATGAAATATAATAAGCAATTGCATTTTAAACAACAAGAAGTTACTAATAATTTGGTTAGAATTGGAAAGCTAGAACTAACGGAGGTTACCCCAATAATGGGATGTGACACCCCTTACTTCTACCGCAATAAAATGGAATTTTCATTCAGTAATAACCGTTGGTTAACTGCTGATGAGATCAATTCAAACCATCCCATAGAAAGTCGAAATGCGCTTGGTTTTCATATTCCTGGAATGTGGGATAAAATACTGGATATAAAAAAATGTTGGCTTCAAGCAGACCCATCCAATGCCATTCGAAAGGCCGTAAAATCATTTGCAGAGCAAAAAAATATTCCATTTTTTGATCCCAAAAAACAAACCGGGGTCTTGCGTACCCTTATGATTCGAACCTCGATTAATGGCGATATCATGGTGGTGGTTCAATTTTTTAAAGATGAAACTGATCAACGAATTGCTCTTCTTGATCACATGATTTCGAAATTTCCTGAAATCACTTCGTTACAATACGTCATTAACGCCAAGGCCAATGACACTATATATGACCAAGAAGTGATTTTCTACCACGGTAAAGATCATATTATTGAAACCATGGAGGGTTTGAAATTTAAAATAAACGCCAAATCTTTTTACCAAACCAATTCCAAACAAGCCTACGAACTCTATAAAATAACTCGCGATTTTGCCGACCTCAAAGGCAATGAGCTCGTGTATGATTTGTATACAGGAACAGGGACTATAGCACAGTTTATTGCTAAGACAGCCAAAAAAGTGGTCGGTGTAGAAGCTGTACCAGATGCCATCATGGCCGCCAAAGAGAATGCATTATTGAACAATATTAATAATGTTGAATTTTTTGTGGGCGATATGAAATCTGTATTTAACGATGAATTCATAACGACAAACGGCCGTCCTGATGTAATCATTACAGATCCTCCAAGAAATGGTATGCACCCCAAAGTAGTTCAACAAATTTTGAGCATTAGCCCAAAGAAAATTGTTTACGTTAGCTGTAACAGCGCCACTCAAGCCAGAGACCTGTCGATGCTCCATAAAAACTATAAAATATCAAAAACTCAGGCCGTGGATATGTTTCCGCAAACACATCATGTAGAAAATGTTGTACTTTTGGACAAACGAAATTAATTATTTCATGAAAAAAATACTGTTGACCGTTTGTTTACTAGCTATAGTCAGTTGCGAACCCGACGATATTTGCAGCCAATCAACACAAACAACGCCTCGATTTGTCATCTCATTTTTTGATATTAATGATATTGAAAACACCAAAACTGTAGGCGGTCTTTATGCCGTTGGTTTGGATCTAGAAAATAACGAGGTTGCTATTACTGGTGAAGCTGTGCAATCTCGACCAGAACTTAAACTTCCACTTGACGGATCACTAAATCAAACTCGCTTTAGGTTATACAAAAATTATGATGTCGTGGATGACGAAATTTTGGGCAATCCCGATGAAATCACCATTGCCTATTCCACACAAACGGTATATGTATCAAGAGCCTGTGGGTATAAAAATACTTATACCATACAAGGTGTTAGTATAGATAGTGATAACGATTTGTGGACCATCAGTACAGAAATTTTGTTAAATGAAGTTACCAATGAAAATGAGACCCATATCAAGATATTCCACTAGCCTAATCATGTTGTTATTTGTCAGCCTACCATTATTTGGTCAAGATGACATATCTGTTACAACTAACGATAGCTTGGTCTTTCAGCAAAAATATGGACTACGTTTTGGAATAGATGTAAGCAAATTAGCCAAAACAGCCTTCGATAAGGATTACTCAGGCTTTGAAATTGTGGGCGATTATCGTTTAACCAAAAAACTTTACGTGGCTGGAGAATTGGGCTTTGAAGAAAAGTCATCAGAAACCAATTTTTTAAACTCAAGCGGAAAAGGAAGTTACTTTAAAGCCGGTATTGATTACAATCTTTATAATAATTGGTTAGGAATGGAAAACTTGATTTTTGGTGGTTTACGATTGGGGCTTTCCAGTTTCACTCAAACGATAAATAATTACACCATATATGACACCAATAGTCAAACTTGGGGTCAAATACAATCCAATTCATCTAGGGAATTTTCAGGGTTGAATGCGCTATGGGTTGAATTGGTATTTGGAATAAAGGCTGAAATATTCAACAATGTGTTTTTAGGATTCAATGTTCAACTCAAAGGCCGATTATCTGAAAAAGAACCTGATAATTTTGAAAATCTCTTTATTCCTGGTTTTGGACGCACCTATGACAGCAGCAAGATTGGAACGGGCATTAATTATTCCATGTCCTACCTCCTACCCATTTACAAAAAATCAAAGACCGTTAGTCGAGAGGATACTTTGGGAGAATAATTCTAGCGTGTTAGCTTTCTGTATTTGATACGCTTTGGCATAATATCACCCCCCAATCGCTGTCGTTTTTTTGCCTCGTATTCACTAAAGCTACCGTCATAGAAATACACTTCAGAATTACCTTCAAATGCCAAAATATGGGTGCAAATTCTATCCAAAAACCAACGGTCATGGCTAATGATTACAGCACATCCCGCAAAGTTTTCCAGGCCCTCTTCCAAAGCTCGTAATGTATTGACATCCAAGTCATTAGTAGGCTCGTCTAACAATAATACATTCCCCTCCTTCTTGAGTGTCATCGCCAAATGTAGGCGGTTTCGTTCACCCCCTGACAGTAGTTTTACCTTCTTATTTTGTTCGCTACCAGAAAAATTAAATCGACTTAAATAAGCACGAGAATTAACCTGTCTACCACCCATCATAATTAGGTCTTGCTCGTCGCTAAAATTTTGCCAAATGGTTTTTTCTGGATCAATATTAGAATGGCTTTGATCGACGTAAGCAATTTTGGCGGTTTCACCCACAGAAAAACTCCCTTTATCGGCAATTTCTTCTCCCATGATCATTTTGAAAATGGTAGTTTTACCAGCACCATTCGGACCGATAACGCCGACTATTCCCGCTTGTGGCAATTTAAAATTGAGGTTGTCATATAGCAATTTATCATCAAAGGCTTTACTGACACTTTCTGCTTCAATAACGTTAGTACCTAGCCGTGGTCCATTTGGAATATAAATTTCCAACTTATCATCCAGTTGTTTTTGATCTTGGTTGAGTAACTTGTCGTAGTTCTTCAAACGGGCTTTTTGTTTTGTCTGTCGTCCTTTTGCGCCTTGACGAACCCATTCTAGTTCTCGTTCTAGAGTTTTTTGACGTTTAGAAGCAGATTTACTTTCTTGAGCTAAACGTTTTGATTTTTGATCTAGCCAAGAGGAATAATTGCCTTTCCAAGGAATACCTTCTCCTCTATCGAGTTCCAAGATCCACCCGGCTACATTATCCAAAAAGTAGCGATCGTGGGTAACAGCAATGACAGTTCCTTTATATTGTGCCAAGTGCTGCTCTAACCAGTGGACAGATTCTGCATCCAAATGGTTGGTGGGTTCGTCGAGAAGTAAGACATCAGGTTGTTGAAGTAACAAACGGCAAAGCGCAACGCGGCGACGTTCACCGCCAGATAATACACTAATCTTTTGATCGGCCTCTGGTGTTCTTAGAGCGTCCATTGCAATTTCTAGTTTGGTGTCTAATTCCCAGGCGTTTGAAGCGTCTATTTGGTCTTGTAATTCGGCCTGACGATTCATCAATTTCTCCATACGATCGGCATCTGAATAGACTTCTTCCAAGCCAAACATGTCGTTTATTTTGTTGTATTCATCCAAAATGGCTACGATTCCAGCAACTCCTTCTTTAACGACTTCCAATACAGTTTTGTTCTCGTCTAATTGAGGTTCTTGTTCAAGATATCCAACTGAATAATCTTGGGAAAAAACCACATCACCTTGATAATTTTTATCGACGCCAGCGATGATTTTTAAAAGAGTAGATTTCCCAGATCCGTTGAGACCTAAGATACCGATTTTGGCCCCATAGAAAAAGCTGAGATATATATTTTTAAGGACCGGTGTGTTGGCACTTTGAAACGTTTTGGTCACTCCTGACATGGAGAAAATTATTTTCTTATTGTCGCTCATTAGACTCGTCCTTTTAAGGCGTTAAATACCCAGGCGATGGCAAAAAAACCAACGCCAACAGCGGCAAATCCCCATCCAGCTACATCTTTGTAACGGATTGCACCTAAACCAATAAGCGCAACACCCACGACAATCATGATAAAAGTGGCCCAGGCTAATACAGTATTTTTATTCATAATTATTTTGATCAAATATAGAATCTCAAATATCGTGAATTTTTAAAAATTATAATTTAGGTTTCTATTATTTTTTAAAGTATTGCTGTAAAAATATGGAAACTGATAGCTGCTATAAATAATCTAACGGATTAATTATACTCGTGTTTGAAACAGTAGTAATATGCGTATAGCGCTCGGTTGTTTTTATGGATTTATGGCCCAATATGTTTTGAATATGTCTAATGCTTACACCATGATCCAACTGATGTGTGGCATAT
>JBMHDM010000019.1:0-37755 GCA_049889395.1 Flavobacteriaceae bacterium | reverse complement strand
TACCGAGGTTTTAGATCCTAATGCGGATGCGCCTAGCCGGCTTTCTTGTCATAAATTTCACCAAGGGGATTTGATGGATTTCGAAACCGTTTATCAATTTGGAAAACAAGTTGACACCTTAACTATCGAAATTGAAAACGTCAATGTCAAGGCACTAGAGGCCTTGGAAAGAGATGGCGTTTTAGTATATCCTAGTTCAAAAACTTTAGGAACAATTCAAAACAAAGCCAAGCAAAAAATATTTTATTTGGAGTATAATTTACCTACGGCACCATTTGTTCGTTATGCCTACAAAAATGAACTCGAGCTTGCCATAACAAATAACATTCAACAAATGCCCTTTGTTTGGAAAAGTGCTCAGTTCGGATACGATGGCAACGGTGTTAAAATTGTAAGAAGTATGGCAGATGTTGAAGCACTTCAAAATGTAGAATGTATCGCAGAAGAATTGATCCCTTTCGAAAAAGAACTTGCTGTTACAGTAGCCAGAAATCCAAATGGGGAACTCAAGGTATACCCCGTCGTTGAAATGGAATTTCACCCAGAAGCTAATCAAGTAGAATATGTCTTGTGTCCCGCTCGAATCGAAAAAGAAATGGCCAAAAAAGCAGAACGTGTAGCACTAAAAGTGGCCGATGCATTTGACCATGTTGGATTACTTGCTGTTGAACTCTTTTTAACCAAAAACGGAGATATTCTGATAAATGAAGTCGCTCCAAGACCCCATAATTCTGGACATCAAACTATAGAGACGAGCTACACCTCTCAATTTGAACAACATATAAGAGCTATTCTCAATTTACCCCTAGGAGCCACAACTAGTAAGGTTTGTGGCGTAATGGTTAATCTTGTCGGAGCTGAAGGCTACAAGGGACCAGTTGTTTATGAGCATATAGATCAAATTATGGCCATGGAAGGTGTTACGCCACACATTTATGGAAAAAAACTGACCCATCCTTTTAGAAAAATGGGACATGTCACAATCATTGATACAAGCATACAAAAAGCTCGAGAGAAAGCACAAAAAGTAAAAGAAATTATTAATGTAATAAGCAAATAAAATGGCACAAGTAGGCATAATCATGGGAAGCGATAGCGATTTACCCGTCATGAAAGACGCAATTGATATTTTAAGAGATTTTGATATCGATATTGAAGTTGATATTGTTTCTGCACACCGTACTCCAGAAAAACTGTTCGACTATGGCAAAACCGCTGTTGAAAGGGGATTAAAAGTCATAATAGCAGGGGCTGGTGGTGCAGCCCATTTACCAGGAATGATTGCTTCAATCAGTCCATTACCTGTTGTTGGAGTTCCAATAAAATCCAGTAATTCAATTGATGGATGGGATTCTGTATTATCTATTTTGCAGATGCCAGGGGGTGTTCCAGTTGCAACTGTCGCATTGAATGGTGCCAAAAACGCAGGGATTTTAGCAGCTCAAATTATTGGGGCATCTGACTCGTGTGTACAAGACAAAATAAAATTATACAAAGACGGCTTAAAACTCAAAGTTGAGGAAGCTTCAAAAAAATTAAATACCTAATCTTTTGTTTTTAATCTTAAATGAATAGTCTTACATCAGCATTTGACACGCCATACAACACTGCTCCTTTTAACAAAATTAAACCTGAACATTTTTTACCAGCTTTTCAGTATGCCATTGAACAGAGTCAGAGTCTTATTGACCATATCACCTCAAACTCAAGTCCAGCTAACTTCGAAAATACAATCGAAGCTCTTGAATTCTCTACCTTAAATTTAGATCGAATTTCTAGTCTATTTTTTAATCTAAATGCTGCTGAAACCTCAGCAGAAATTCAAAACATAGCCCAACAAGTTTCTCCAATGCTCACCGCTTTTTCAAATGATGTAGCTTTAAATGGTGTGCTTTTTGAACGGATAAAATCGGTTTACAACCAAAAAGAAAAATTGGACTTGAATAGAGAACAACAACAATTGTTGGAAAAAAAATACAAGAGTTTTGTTCGTAATGGCGCCAATTTAAACCAAAAGGATCAAGCAAAACTTAGAAATATCGATAAAGAGTTAAGTGCTTTGCAATTAACTTTTGGAGAACATCTTTTAGCCGAAACAAATCAATTCAGACTACTTATAAATGATGAATCTGATCTTGAGGGACTTCCAGAAAATGTTGTTGAATCTGCAAAAAATTTAGCCCTTAAAGAAGAGAAAGATGGATGGCTTTTTACGTTAGATTATCCTAGCTATGTGCCTTTTATGACTTACTGCAAGAATCGTAAACTTCGACAATCTATGGCGGTAGCTTTTGGTCAAAAAGGATTTCGAAATAATGAAAATGACAATACAGATTTAGTTCTAAAAATTGCCAAATTGCGGTACAAAAGAGCTAACCTTTTAGGCTATAACACACATGCTCAGTACGTGTTGGAAGAGCGCATGGCAAAACACCCCAAAACAGTTTTGAATTTCTTAAATGACTTGAAATCCAAAGCCAAACCGGCAGCCATTAGCGAATTTAAAACACTTCAAGCTTATGCGCAACAAATGGATGGCATAACGGATTTGCAAAAATGGGACAGTGCGTATTATTCCGAAAAACTAAAAAAGAAGTTGTTTGACATTGATGATGAAATACTCAAGCCCTATTTTCAATTGGAAAATGTTTTAAACGGTGCTTTCGAAATTGCTCATAAATTATTTGGATTAAACTTTACAAAATTGAATCACATTGAAACTTACCATGAAGAAGTTTCAGCTTATAAAGTAATTGACTCTGAGCAAAAATTAATTGCTATTCTTTATACCGATTTTTTTCCAAGATCAGGAAAGCGATCAGGCGCTTGGATGACATCTTTTAAACCACAATACATTTTTAATAACAATAATGAACGGCCCCATATTTCGATTGTTTGTAATTTTTCCAAACCCAGTAAAAACAAACCCTCTCTATTGAGCTTTAATGAAGTAACCACGCTTTTTCATGAATTTGGTCATGCGCTTCATGGGATGCTAGCCAATACGACCTATCCTAGCTTGTCCGGAACCAATGTCGCTTGGGATTTTGTGGAGCTCCCAAGCCAACTGATGGAAAATTGGTGTTACGAAGAGGAAGCCTTAAAATTATTTGCAAAACATTACAAAACTAATGATACCATACCAATGGTTTGGATTGATAAACTAAAAAGCCTTGGACAGTTTCAACAAGGAATGCAAACCTTAAGACAATTGAGTTTTGGTTTATTAGACATGAGTTGGCACGGGCAAAACCCCATGAGTATCTCAGACGTTAAGTCACACGAACAAAATGTATTTGAAGAAACTAATTTGTTTCCAAATATTCAGGAAAATTGTATGTCCACTGCTTTTGCACATATTTTTCAGGGCGGTTACTCCTCAGGTTACTACAGTTACAAATGGGCAGAGGTTTTGGACGCAGATGCTTTTGCTTATTTTAAATCCAAATCAGTATTTAATCCAGAAATTGCAAATGATTTAAAAACTCACGTATTGAGTCAAGGCGGTACCGAAGACCCGGATATTTTGTATCGGCGTTTTCGCGGAAAAGCTGCTTCCAGCAAGGCTCTTTTGGAAAGAGCAGGATTAAATTGATTCAAGAATTAAAATAGAAATCCACCAAAAAATTGGAACAGCCTCGACCCATAGTGCTGTAAAATTTAGATCCCTTTTTGGATGACTTTTAACAATGGCAACTGACACTAATAGCATCACCAATATAGAACTTGAAATAGGGATTAAACCTTGCTGTTTCCAAGCTAAAAATCCCCAAAGAAGAATCCCTAAAAATCCTAGTATTTTGGTTTTTTTAAGACCAATGCTTTGCGGAACAGTTGATAGCTTTAAATCATCGAAATTCATGTCTCTGATTTCGAATGGAAGCATTAAAATTAGAATGAATATAAATCGTTGAAACGCCAAACTTAAAGCATTCAATTCAATTTGAACTTCTGACTCTAGAATTGGAATGAACACTGTAACCAATGTCCACACCACAGCGATGACATAGATTTTCAATCCTCTTATTTGTCTTAAAGTCTGAAAGGCTCCAATAGGATTGGCGTATAAGAAAGTAATGATTGATAAAACACTAAGCATTATTTTAGTGCTTGATTTTAAATGGTAAAATCCAAAGAAAAACCCAACAACACAAAGGACACTCAACATTTGAATGTCTTTCAGCCTAGAAGTTAATGAACGATAATGGAATTTAGCCAAACCAAAATATTTCACAAAGTTGTAACCTAAAACGGATGCACAAAATAGAGCAATTTGAAGTTCAAAAGAAAGTGAAATATTAAAATTATATGAGCTTATCCAACAAAGAGACAAGACTGATGCTGCAACATGTAAGCTACTATTGATATAAAATTGTAAGCTTTTTTGAATCCTAACCACCAAACAAAAATAATCAAACTGTTGATAAGCTAAAAAAACGGTTAAAAACTTTAATTTTTAAGTAAAAAAAAGGACAATTAAATCCTTAATTTTGTTTTCTAATAAGGACAAAAATGAACCCAGATATTTTTTCTCAAAGACACATTGGTCCCAACAGCAATCAAATTCAAGAGATGCTCGACACTATTGGGGTGCCAGACCTAGAAACATTAATTGACCAAACCGTCCCTGAAAGCATTCGATTGAGACAACCACTTAATTTGCAAGAACCCTTGAGCGAACAAGAATTCTTGCAACATATTTTTGAACTGGGTCAAAAAAATAAGGTGTTCAAATCTTACATTGGCATGGGCTATCATCCTGCCAACCTACCCGCAGTCATTCAACGTAATATTTTAGAAAATCCTGGTTGGTATACCGCCTACACCCCCTATCAAGCAGAAATTGCACAAGGTCGATTGGAAGCATTACTTAATTTTCAAACCATGATTACTGATCTCACAGGCATGGAGCTAGCCAACGCCTCACTGTTAGACGAAAGTACATCTGCTGCTGAAGCCATGGCTTTGTTGTTTGCCGTTAGAGATCGTACTGCAGTAAAAGCTGGAGTTAATAAATTTTTCGTTGGTGATGATATCTTCCCACAAACCCTATCAGTTTTAAAAACAAGAGCAATTCCAATAGGTATTGAATTGGTGGTTGGAAATATTGATGAATTTGATTTCAATTCAGAATTTTTTGGGGCCTTGGTACAATATCCAGGGGCATCGGGACACATTGTAGATTTAAAACAATTTATATCCCAAGCGAATATTAACAACATCAAGGTTGCGGTGTCAGCAGATATTTTAAGCCTTGTGCTTCTTGAGTCACCCGGTCATTTAGGCGCAGATGTGGTGGTTGGCACCACCCAACGATTTGGGATACCAATGGGATATGGTGGTCCGCACGCTGCTTATTTTGCTACAAAAGAAGCTTATAAGAGACATATCCCAGGACGAATTATTGGCGTCACAAAAGACAAAGATGGCAATAGAGCTTTGAGAATGGCATTGCAAACTAGAGAGCAGCACATTAAACGAGATCGCGCGACTTCAAATATCTGTACAGCACAAGTATTATTGGCCGTTATGGCAGGTATGTATGCCGTTTATTATGGAGCAGACGGATTAAGATATGTCGCCAAAAAAATTCATCTAAAGACCTCAGCTCTAGCTAAATCTTTAAAAAATGTAGGATTAAACTTAAAACACTCCAAATTCTTCGACACCATTCAAGTGTCAGTCCCAAATGCCCAAGCTGTAAAAACCACAGCGCTTAAGCATCAGATCAATTTTCATTATCCCAATGACAAGACAGTTTCAATAGCTATTAATGAAACAACAAATCAAGCGGACTTAAAAGCTATCTTAGCGGTATTTTCTGAAGTTCTCAATCGTTCAATTCCATTACAGGAATCTTTCGAATTAAACATCCCTGAATCTCTTACAAGAGTCTCCACATTTTTAACACATGAGGTCTTCAATTCGTATCACTCTGAGACAGAATTGATGCGCTATATCAAACGATTGGAAAGAAAAGATTTGGCCTTAAATTTTTCCATGATATCATTGGGCTCATGTACCATGAAGCTAAATGCGGCAGTCGAAATGTTACCACTGAGTTGGGTTAATTGGGGAAACATCCATCCGTTTGCCCCTGCTGATCAAGTTGCTGGTTACACCGAAATGCTTAAAACCCTCGAACATCAGCTTAATGAAATTACGGGGTTTTCTGGAACATCACTTCAACCAAACTCTGGTGCTCAAGGCGAATTTGCTGGTCTAATGACCATCAAAGCTTACCATGAATCTAGAGGAGATCACCATAGGAATATTTGTATAATCCCCTCCTCGGCTCATGGTACCAATCCAGCTAGTGCCGTAATGGCGGGCATGAAAGTGATTGTCACAAAATCTTCCGAAAATGGAAACATTGATGTGGAAGATGTCCGCGAAAAAGCAATGCTTTACAAGGATAATTTAGCAGCGCTAATGGTTACTTATCCTTCTACACATGGAGTTTACGAATCGGAGATTAAAGAAATTACAACTATTATCCACAAATATGGTGGTCAAGTTTACATGGATGGCGCCAACATGAATGCCCAAGTCGGATTAACCAACCCTGGACAAATTGGTGCCGATGTTTGTCATTTGAATTTACACAAAACTTTTGCCATACCGCACGGTGGTGGAGGTCCGGGAGTTGGCCCTATTTGTGTTGCTGAACAACTTGTGCCATTTTTGCCGGGGAACCCATTGGTGAAAACTGGTGGAGAGCAGGCCATCACTTCAATATCTGGAGCGCCTTTTGGCTCAGCGTTGGCCTGTTTAATTTCCTATGGATACATCAAAATGCTAGGAGGTGAGGGATTAACAAAAGCCACCAAAATTGCCATTCTAAATGCCAATTACATCAAACAACAATTAAATGGACATTTTGATACGTTGTATACAGGTGAACAAGGGCGTGCTGCACACGAAATGATTATAGACTGCAGAGAATTTAAAACCAAAGGAATAGAAGTAACAGACATTGCCAAACGACTGATGGACTATGGATTCCATGCCCCAACAGTGTCATTTCCGGTAGCTGGTACAATGATGATTGAGCCCACTGAAAGTGAAACTAAAACAGAAATGGATCGATTCTGTGATGCTATGATCTCCATACGTCAAGAGATTGATAACATACAAGAATCAGACACCAATAATCCTTTAAAAAATGCACCGCATACTCTAGAGATGATCACTAATGACAATTGGGAATTTCCATATTCGCGCGCAAAAGCTGCATTCCCCTTGGATTACATTAAAGACAATAAATTTTGGCCAACAGTACGTCGTGTAGACGATGCTTATGGCGATCGAAACTTAATATGTACATGTGCCCCAATTGAAGCTTATGCCAACGTTTAAATCTAACCAATATGAGTATTCAAATTACGGGAACGGGAAGTTATATCCCCGAGTTAATTCAAAAGAATAGCGACTTCAAAGAACAGTCCTTTTACACTATTGAGGGGCAGGTTATAGACACGCCAACGCATGTAGTTGTCGAAAAGTTTAAAGCCATTACTGGGATTTCTGAACGGCGCTATGCTCAAAGTCATCTAACGGCTTCCGATCTTGGCGCATTTGCGGCTGAAAAAGCTATTCTGGATGCCAATATCGACCCAGAGACATTAGACTACATTATTTGTGCTCACAATTTTGGAGATGTTAAAACTGAAGCCATACAAAGTGATATTTTACCTTGTCTGGCCGCACGCGTTAAGCATTTATTAAAAATCAAAAATCCAAAGTGTGTCGCTTATGATATCTTATTTGGATGCCCTGGATGGGTAGAAGGCGTTATTCAAGCTCAGGCCTTTATCAAAGCTGGAATGGCTAAAAAATGTTTGGTTATTGGTGCTGAAACCTTATCTCGTGTAGTAGACCCATATGATCGAGACTCCATGATTTATGCTGATGGTGCAGGCGCTACAATAATTGAAGCAACTGAAAATCAGAGTGGAATTATAGCCCACGAGTCCGCTTCTTACACTCACGACGAAGTTTATCATTTATTTTTTGGGAACTCGAACAATAAAACCGAAGATGAAGATGTGAGATATATCAAAATGTATGGCAGAAAAATATATGAATTTGCTCTGAATAATGTCCCAGCTGCATTGAAAGCTTGTCTAGACAAAAGTGGCCATGACATTTCTGAAGTTAAGAAAATTTTGATTCATCAGGCCAATGAAAAAATGGATGAAGCCATCATCAAACGTTTTTATAGATTGTACAAAACCCCTGTGCCAGAGGGAATTATGCCGATGATCATACATAAACTCGGCAACAGTTCTGTGGCTACTGTACCTACCCTTTTTGATTTAATATGCAAAGGGAAGCTTCAAGATCATACCCTCTCCAAAGGAGATATTATTATATTTGCAAGTGTGGGTGCTGGAATGCACATCAATGCCATAGTTTACAAATATTAAATGTACGACAATAATTATCCAAAAAAACGCTACAAGAAGACCCTAAATTTTGTTAATAAACACCTCAAGAAAGAGGATCACATTCTAGATTTAGGTGTTTACAACCCCTTAACCGAACTGTTGAGATCAGAAGGATTTCATGTAGACAACACTCAAGGAGAAGATTTAGACTTCGACTTATCTGGAATTGTAAATCATGACGCCAAGGTAGTCACTGCTTTTGAAATTTTAGAACACTTGGTTTCTCCATTTACTGTACTACAACAGATTAAGGCCCAAAAACTTATGGTTAGTATTCCATTAAAATTATGGTTTTCCAAAGCCTACAGAAGTAAAACAGACCCCAGAGATCGGCATTTTCATGAATTTGAAGACTGGCAATTTGACTGGCTCGTTGAAAAAGCAGGTTGGACCATTAAAGCCAGAGAAAAATGGACCAATCCCACAACAAAAATTGGAATTCGACCATTACTTCGTTGGTTTACGCCAAGATACTATATTATTTACGCAGAAAGAAGTTGAGATTTTATATTGTCATACCGGCTCACAACGAAGCGGCTAACATCGAAAGCTGTATCAGATCATTAGCGCTGCAAAGTTTAGTGCCAAAAAAAATTATTATAGTTGATGATAACTCGACAGATCAAACATCAACAATTGTTGACATTTTATGCAAAGAATTTTCTTTTGTTAAATTGATAAAAACGACTTCCTCCAATCAGCACCTTCCTGGAGAGAAAATTATTAATGCATTTAATACCGGACTAAAACAACTAGATGATAGTTTTGATGTGATATGTAAATTTGATGCAGACCTTATTTTCCCAAAAAATTACTTAGAAACTATTGCCTCGCATTACAAAAACGACCCAAAATTGGGTATGGCATCAGGTCATTGCTATATTGAAAAAAATGGCCAATGGGTTTATGAAAATTTGACTTCAAAGGATCACACCAGAGGGCCACTTAAGTCCTATAGAAAAGCCTGTTTTGAAGACATCGGAGGACTACAAAATTCTATGGGGTGGGACACCGTTGATGAATTGGTAGCACTGTATTTTGGCTGGTCTTTTCGGACCGATTCCACATTACGTGTTAAACATCTGAAACCAACTGGATCTACTTATAGTAAAGCAGCAAAATATCTTCAGGGAATGGCATTGTACAAAATGCGAAATGGATTTATTTTGTCCTTATTGTCAGCGATAAAATTGGCCGTAAACAAGAAAAAGATCCGTCTGTGGTTTGATTATATGATTGGTTACTTTAAAGCATGGAAAAATAGAGTTCCTTTTATTGTAACCCAAAGTCAAGGTGCGTTTATTCGTCGATATAGATGGAAAAAAATTTACAAGAAACTTATTGGAATTTAAATCTCAATTTTAATCATCCAATCTAATTCATCCGAAACGGTCCCTACTCTTACACCATTAATTGTATCCAAAACCATTTGACCCACAGGGCTATCATCAGACACATAAATGGTTTGATCCTTATAACCAATATCTTGAATCATTGCTATACCAACAGCAGTACCCGTACCGAATGCTTCTTCCAAACTTCCAGATTTTGAAGCAGCAATTAACTCATCTATAGTAATTTGTTTTTCGATCACTTCAAATCCTTTATGACGCAGTAATTCAATGGTGCTTTTCCTGGTAATTCCTGCTAAAATTGCGCCATCAAGTGGCGGGGTAACGATAGTCCCATTAATTTTAAAAAAGATATTCATCGTGCCGACTTCTTGTATGGCTTTAAAATGATTGGCATCCAGCCACAATACTTGGTCATATCCCTTAGATTTGGCCAGTTCTGTTGGTAAGATAGCAGCGGCATAATTTCCTGCTGCTTTGGCTTCTCCTGTTCCGCCATGAGCAGCTCTTATGTAGCGTGTTTCAGCATATAGCCGGACTCTTTTGTTGTATATAGGATTGGAAGGTGAGGCCATTATAATAAACTTATATTGCGTGGCCGCACGCATACCGATAAAGGCCTCATCAGCATACATAAATGGCCGCAGATATAAAGCACTGCCGTTTTGGGGCGGTATCCATAGGCGGTCTAATGCCACTAAAGTCTTTAAAGCTTCAACAAATAGCGGTTCAGGAAATTCTGGCATCCCCATCCTACGGGCGCTAAAGTTCAAGCGTTTGGCATTTTCTTCAGGTCTGAATAACATGGGGGTTCCATCTTGATCCAAGGTAGCTTTCATGCCCTCAAAAATGGCTTGCCCATAGTGAAAGGCCATGGCCGCTGGGTGTGTGGGAAGGGGTGTTAAAGGCTGAATGGTTGGGGTTTGCCATTGGCCGTACTTGTAGCTACAGATAAACATGTGATCAGTAAAAGTACGCCCCAATGGAATATTATTAAAATCTAAATTTTGAGCTTTAGAAACTTCAATTTGATTGATTTGTATTTGGGATTTCATCCTCTAGGAATAATGTTATTTTTTTAAATATTGTTGCAATTTGGATTTGGTAAATGTACTTAAAGCCAAACTTCCACTGAGAGCTGCTCTTTCTTCCAACAATTCGTCCCAGTGCTCTGTACCACGCCACTGAATGGCTTTGAACGCTGATAAGGCTTCGGGATTGTAACGCTGTAATTCATTGGCAAAGGATTCTACCTCCAAAACTAATTCTTCATTGGATTCAAAAATATTCGCATAAAGACCGCGTTCATTTGCCCATTTTGCCGAGAAAAAAGTTTGAGCTTTTAAAGTCAATTGTCCCATAGCAGATGTACCTATTTTGCGACTAACAGCTGGCTCAATGACAAAAGGTCCAATCCCTATACTAATCTCACTTAATTTTATAGAGGCATATTCACTGGCAAAACAAATATCTGTTGCTGCAGCCAGGCCAACTCCACCACCGACGGCTTTCCCTTGTATACATCCAATAACAATTTTGGGATTTTTTCGAATGGCATTGATAACATTTGCAAATCCCATAAAAAAAGATTTACTCTGATGATTTTCAGAAAGAGATACCATTTCGTTAAAGCTTGCACCAGCGCAAAACGTCCTGTCTCCACCGCTTTTTAAAACTATAACGCGAATATTGTCATTTTCTGCAGCTTCGTTGAAGGCTTGCGTCAACTTTTTAAGTAATTCAGATGGTAATGCATTATGGGGTGGATTAAAAAACTCTATGTATCCAACATGGTTCGATTCTGATAGGGTTACATATGCCTCCATAAGGGTTTATTTTGTTAAGCTAATATACTTCAATTTTTTGGGATTTTTTTTTGATATAACCATTGATGTAATTAGTCGAAAGACATAGTATCGGCAGATTATTGGTTTGGCTTGACCATAGAAGGGGCATGATCCAACGCAGCTTGAATACCATCTGGATTTTTACCACCTGCTGTTGCAAAAAAAGCTTGGCCTCCACCACCACCCTGAATGTAGTGACCTAATTCTCTAACCATAGCCCCGGCATTCAACCCTTTGGTCTCTACGATAGGTTTTGAGATATAGCAAGTTATCAAAGCTTTACCCTTATAGTTCGCAGCCAAAATAAGTACTAAATCGTCGTATTTCTGTCCAATATCAAACGCGAGAGTCTTTAGACCATTGGCATCTAAATCCAATTGTTTGGCCAAGAAATTTAGACCGTTTACAGTCTTGATTTCAGATAAAATTTTGGTCTTTTCAGCAGATGTCTTTTCTTTTAAGAGTTGATCAATTTGCTTTTTTAAATCACTATTCTCATGCTTCAAATCTGTGATAGATTTTATTGGATCTATAGTGTTGTTTAATAACTTTTTAATTTGATTAAACCGTTGATTATTTTGACTAAAAAAGTCTTTGACGGCATCTGAAGTTATTGCTTCTATTCGTCTAATTCCTGCAGCCACAGCACCTTCAGATTTAATTTTGAAATGCCAAATGTCAGATGTATTTTGAACATGAGTACCACCACAAAGTTCTATGGAGTTTCCAAATTTGACGGTTCGAACAACATCACCATATTTTTCACCAAACAAGGCTAGAGCCCCTTGTGAGATGGCTTGACTCATTGGAATTCTACGTTCTTCCTCTAAAGGTAATCGACCTTCTATTCGAGCATTGACAAAATTTTCCACCTCCTGAACTTCATCCGTTGTCATTTTTGAAAAATGAGAGAAATCAAATCTTAAATATTTTGAATGAACAGCACTGCCTTTTTGTTCAACATGAGTTCCCAAAACTTCTCGCAAGGCTTGATGTAACAAATGTGTAGCACTATGGTTACAAGCAATTCTAAAACGCTGCTTACTATCGACAACTGCAGAAAATGTGTCGGTTAAATTTTTAGGTAAATTTTCTGTGAGGTGTATCGCAACATTATTTTCTTTTTTGGTATCCAAAATATAAATCACATCACCATTTGATGATTTTAGGTAACCCTTATCTCCGACTTGCCCACCACCCTCTGCGTAGAATGGTGTTAAATTAAAAACCAATTGGAATTGTGTGCCACTATTGGCCGAGCTAATTTTTCTATAACGAACTATTTTTACATCTGTTTTGAGTGTATCATAGCCAATGAATTCTTGCTCGTCGTCTTCTCTCAAAACAGTCCAATCTGCTGTGGTTACTTCACTTGCTGCTCTGGAACGGCTTTTTTGTTTCTCGAGATGTTGTTGAAATCCGTCTGTATCCAATTCCATCCCCTTTTCTTGTAAAATCAAAGCCGTTAAATCTACTGGAAATCCATAAGTATCATACAGTTCAAAGGCCTTCTCTCCAGAAACAACTGTTCCAGTTGTCGTGTTGATAATTCGTTCTAATAGCACTAACCCTTGGTCTAATGTTTTCAAAAAAGATGATTCTTCCTCTTTAATGACATTTTGAATGAGTTGCTTTTGGGTGTTGAGTTCTGGAAAAGTATCACCCATTCTTTTTGTTAAAACATTTACCAAGCGATACATAAATGGTTCTTTCTGATTCAAAAAAGTAAAGCCATATCTAACCGCACGCCTTAGTATTCGTCGAATGACATATCCTGCACCGCTATTACTTGGAAGTTGACCGTCGGCAATAGAGAATGCAACAGTCCGAATGTGGTCTGAAATAACTCTAATGGCAATATCTTGGTCGTTATTTTCGCGGTAATTTGTAGCTGTTATGGTTTCAATCTCTCTTATGAGAGGCGTAAAAATATCTGTATCGTAATTGGATTGAACACCCTGCAGTATCATGCAAAGTCGCTCAAATCCCATACCGGTATCAATATGTTTTTGAGGTAAATCTTTTAGGGTGCCATCAGCTTTCCTGTGGTACTGCATAAAAACAAGATTCCAAATTTCTATAACATGTGGGTGATCTTTGTTAACTAGCTCGTGACCTGGTATTTTGGCTTTTTCTGCCTCGTCTCTTATATCAACATGAATTTCACTACAGGGACCACATGGCCCTTGGTCGCCCATTTCCCAAAAGTTATCATTTTTATTACCCATCAAAATCCGTTCTTCAGGCACTATAGTTTTCCAAATAGAATAGGCTTCGGAATCCATTGTCGTACCGTCTTTTGAGTCGCCCTCAAAAACAGTAACATAAAGGTTATTTGGGTCAATTTTGTATACGGCTGTTAGAAGCTCCCACGCCCATGTTATGGCTTCATGTTTAAAATAATCTCCAAAACTCCAATTGCCCAACATTTCAAACATGGTGTGGTGGTAGGTGTCATATCCAACTTCTTCCAAATCGTTGTGCTTCCCCGAAACACGTAAACACTTTTGGGTGTCTGCAATTCGTGCGTTTGGTGGCTGACCAATTCCCATAAAATATTCTTTGAAAGGTGCCATTCCTGAGTTCACAAACATTAGGGTTGGGTCATCTTTTACGACCATAGAAGCAGATGGCACTATAGTATGATTTTTACTTTTAAAAAAGTTTAAAAATTGATTTCTTATTTCTTGAGACTTCATTTAAATACCTGCGCTAAATCAATTAATTTGATTTTACTCGAAAAACAAATTATCTTTGTTACGATAAATTTTTGAGGCAACCCTCATATTCTTAACAAAAATAGAACTTTTTAGTCAATGTCTAATGTAAAATATTACTACGATCCCGAAACCCTATCGTATCGTCGTATAGAAAAAAGTAAAAAAACTGCTGCAAAATATGCCTTGGGCTTTATTTTAGCTTCTGGAATGTTTGCTTTTTTCATAGTATTTATTGGAAGTCAATATTTTGAATCTCCGAGAGAAAAAGCCCTGAACAGGGAGCTCCAAAATATGGAACTTCAGTTTAGTATTCTGAATGATAAATTAACTGAAGTTGAAAATGTCCTAGAAAATATTGAAGATCGTGACAACACAATTTACAGACTCTATTTTGAAGCCAATCCCATACCTGAAGCTCAAAGAAAGCAAGGATTTGGCGGTGTAAACAGATACAAAAAATTTGAAGGTTTTAGCAACTCTGATCTTATTGCCAATTCTCATAAACGTTTGGATATTCTTCAAAAACGAATAGTAATACAATCTAAATCCTTAGACGAAATTGCAAACTTGGCAAAAGGAAAAGAAAGTTTTTTAAGTAAAATCCCAGCCATACAACCGATAAAAAATGAAGATTTAACGCGTATGGCGTCAGGCTACGGTTACCGATCTGATCCATTTACTAAAATTAGAAAATTTCACTACGGTATGGATTTTACAGCGCCAAGAGGAACGCCAATATATGCCACTGGTGACGGGGTAGTAAAACGTGCTGATTCCCGCTCCTCTGGATATGGACGGCATGTAAGAATTGACCACGGTTATGGCTATGTGAGCTTGTACGCCCATCTTTACAAATACAATGTTAAACGTAATCAAAAAGTTAATCGCGGAGATATCATTGGATTTGTAGGCAGTTCGGGGCGATCTCAGGCACCACATTTGCATTACGAGATTTTTAAAGATGGACGTCGAATCAATCCACTTAATTTTTATTATGGGAATCTTACCAGTGAGGAGTTTGACGACCTGTTGAAAAAGGCCTCAGCAGAGAACCAATCCTTAGATTAAAATGCACATTGATTTACCCAAAAAATTGTACTATAGCATTGGCGAAGTCGCCAAGGCTTTCGGAGTAAATACCTCTTTGATTCGATTTTGGGAAAACGAATTTGATTCTATCAAACCTAAAAAAAATGCCAAAGGAAATAGGCGATTTACGCCAGAGGATATCAAGACCATTAAATTAATTTATCACTTGGTCAAAGAGCAAGGGTACACTCTGGAAGGGGCCAAAACCCACTTAAAATCTCAGAAAAAAGAGACACTCACTAACTTTGAAATTATTAGTAAGCTCGAATCCATAAAGCATCAGCTCATCAAGATAAAATCTCAAATCTAAAGCGAAACACCAAGATAAATGACCCTAACGAGTCTATGTTAAGGTTATGGTTATGGTTATACATATTTTTCAAATCTATAAAAGACTAACTCCACCATAAATAACACTTCTGTTGGGTGGTATGATTTTACTTTTTGCGCATAAAAATAGTGACAGGGACTCCTGAAAAGTCATATATTGAACGTAATTTATTTTCTAAAAAACGCTTGTAGGGTTCCTTAACATACTGGGGTAAGTTGCAAAAAAAGGCAAATTGTGGATGTGCCGTTGGTAACTGGGTGATAAATTTAATTTTGACATATTTTCCCTTCAGTGCTGGGGGCGGTGTCCGGTCAATGATGGGCAATAGGTCTTCGTTCAATTGACTGGTTTTGATGCGTCTAGAGCGACTTTTAAAAACCTTAACAGCAGTTTCAATAGCTTTATAAATACGTTGTTTGGTTAACGCTGAAATGAATACAATAGGAACATCAACAAAGGGTTCAATTTGCTTCTTGATATAGGTTTCAAAGCCTTTGGTAGTTTTGGTATCTTTCTCAACCAAATCCCATTTGTTCACCAAAATAACAAGGCCTTTATTGTTGCGCTGTGCTAACCAAAAAATATTCTGAACTTGTCCATCGAAACCGCGTTGAGCATCAACAACCAATAAGCAAACATCAGCGTTTTCAATGGCTCGAACACTTCGCATAACAGAGTAAAATTCTAAATCTTCTTTGACTTTTGATTTTCGACGTATGCCAGCGGTATCCACTAAATTGAATTCAAAACCAAACCGATTATATCTGGTGTCAATAGCATCTCGAGTTGTTCCTGCAATATCTGTAACAATGTATCGGTCTTCGCCAATTAGAGCGTTTATAAACGATGATTTCCCTGCATTGGGACGTCCAACTACCGCAAAACGTGGCAAGTCTGATGTGTTTTCGTCTTGGTTTTCAGGAAGCGCCTCTACCAAGGCGTCCAAAAGATCTCCAGTCCCACTACCATTAATACTGGCTATGGTATAGTAATCACCTAAACCGAGACTGTAAAATTCAACTGCATCTTGCGCCCGTTTGGCATTATCTACTTTGTTGACTACCAAAAAAACTGGTTTTTTGATTTTGCGAAGTAATTTGGCAACGTCTTCGTCCATACCAGTAACTCCTGTTTCGACATCGACCATAAAAATAATGGCATCGGCTTCTTCAATTGCTAACTCAACTTGTTTGTCGATTTCAGCTTCAAAAACATCATCACTACCGACAACGTAGCCGCCGGTATCAATTAATGAAAATTCTTTACCATTCCAATCGCTTTTTCCATAATGACGATCTCTTGTAACACCACTTACAGCATCTACAATTGCCTCTCGACGTTGAATAAGTCGGTTAAAAAATGTAGATTTTCCAACATTTGGCCGTCCTACTATGGCTACAATACTACCCATTATTTAATTTTATGTTGCAAAAGTAGGAAATATCCAATAGTAAGACCTTTTTTTTAACTTTTAAAACACTTTGATTTTGAATTTGTATATTTATACCAACTCAAAATCTACATTTGAATTCTCATGACTCTATTGCGCTAAGACCTCAATTTCAATTGTATTCGGATGCTTCAAAAGATAAAATCTTGAAACAATTTAGTAACCAAGACGATCACAACACGATTAGACGCTCATGTGTAGTTGCCCAACATGTCTTTCTAAAAATCACAAAGCGTGAACAACACTTTTGGTCACCTCAATTACATTTAGAAATATTCGATAGTGATAAAAGGACACAAAATTCATGGGATTTTTGGACCAAATCCGAAACTTTGGACTTTCTTTATGTTTTTGCACTTTTTAGTAGCGGTAGTTTTTATTGAATGTAGCATTTGGAGCTACGTCAATTGGACATCGGATCAATCTTTCTTGAAACCGATTATTGTGATGATTTTTATGATTTTATTATGGGTCGTTTTGTATTTATTTGGACGAGTTGGAAAACAAAAAGGTAAAGATCAAATGAAACTTCTGTAAGATTACACAATTTATAATCTACAATTTGTTTAGATAAAATTACTGCTGATACCCAAATCGCTTGAGCTGTTTTTGATTGGAACGCCAATTTTTATTGACTTTAACATACAATTCCAAATGCACTTGTTTGTCAAAAAATAGTTCTAGATCTTTTCGAGCTTCAACCCCAACACGCTTTAAAGCTTTACCTTTGTGACCAATTAAAATTCCCTTTTGAGTTTCCCGCTCGACCATGATTACGGAACGCATTCGTATTATATCGGATTCTTCAAAAAACTCTTCAGTATCAACTTCTACGGCGTAGGGAATTTCTTTTTTGTAGTGTAATAAGATTTTTTCTCTTATTTTTTCATTGACAAAAAACCGTTCTGGCTTGTCAGTCAACTGATCTTTTGGGAAATAAGGTGGCGACTGCGGAAGTAGTTCAACTAATCGATTAAAAATATTTTTGACATTAAATCCTGTCAAAGCCGATATGGGGTAAAACTCTGCGTTGGGAACTTTAGTTTGCCATAACTCCGCTTGAGATTCCAACAACTCTTGATTGGATTGATCAATTTTATTGAGAAGTAATAAAACGGGCGTTTTGGTCGATGTGATTTTATTAAAAAACGCTTCATCTTTTAAATTTTTTTCTCCAATTTCTACCATGTAAATTAAAACATCAGCATCTTCAAATGCCGATTTTACCATGTCCATCATAGAAGTTTGAAGCTCATAAGCGGGTTTAATTATTCCTGGTGTATCAGAAAGTACTACTTGGAAATCATCACCATTGACAATACCTAAAATTCGGTGTCTAGTCGTTTGTGCTTTAGATGTAATAATGGATAATCTTTCACCCACAAAGGCATTCATTAGTGTCGATTTACCCACGTTCGGATTACCGATTATATTTACAAAACCTGCTTTATGCATATCAACTGAATTACAGCAAAGTTACAATCTTAAAATGAGACCACATTAGAATCCTATTATTTTGCAGGCATCATAAAACGTTCGACGTCATCTACCATCGACGCGCTTCCACAAATGAATGGTATTCTTTGATGTAAAGTTTTGGGTTTAATTTCTAAAATTCGCCGACATCCATCAGTAGCTTTCCCAAATGCTTGTTCGGCCAAAAAGGCCATTGGATTGCACTCATATAGAAGACGTAATTTACCCTGTGGATAAGTTGAACTTTGAGGATATAAGTAAATACCGCCTTTGATAATATTTCGATGAAAATCAGATACTAAAGACCCAATATACCTGGAGGTGTAAGGACGATCACCCTCCTCCATTTGACAATATTTGATATAATCTTTTATCCCTTGTGGAAAATGACTGTAGTTCCCTTCATTCACTGAGTAAATTCTCCCAGTTTTTGAAAAGCGCATATTGGGATGTGACAAATAAAATGTTCCTATGGCTGGATTTAATGTAAAGCCATTAACGCCATGTCCTGTTGTATAAACCAACATTGTTGACGTTCCGTAAATAATATATCCAGCAGCTACTTGTTGCGTTCCTTTTTGTAAGAAATCATCTAATGCTACAGGAGATCCAACAGGTGTAACACGGCGATAAATCGAAAAAATAGTACCAACTGAAACATTAACATCGATGTTGGATGAACCATCCAAGGGATCAATTAAAACAATATACTTATTTTGATGATTGTTATCGTTACTGTTAATAACCTTAAAATCGTCCTCTTCTTCACTAGCAATACCACATACAATATTACGGTTGGTGAGCATCTGAATAAACTTATCATTGGCATAGACATCCAATTTTTGCTGTTCTTCCCCTTGAGCGTTGGTATCACCCGAATGTCCTAAAATATCGACTAATCCTGCTTTGTTTACTTCATAATTGACGACTTTAGCAGCCAATCGTATTGAATTAATTAAACGAGATAACTCGCCAGAAGAATACTTAAAAGAAGCTTGATTTTCGATGATAAATTCACCTAGTGTTTGATTTTTTTGAGACATTATTTGTGGTTATTATGCAAATATCTAATAATTTGTAGAACTACATCGATTTCGTTATGAAATAATCCCCAGAAAATAAAAGGGTTTTGAGTATCTTTGAGCCCAATTAAGGTTGTATGAATTATAACATCAGACAGGCTCAGCCTAACGATATGCCACAAGTTCTTCAGCTTATAGAGGAATTAGCAATTTTTGAGAAAGAACCCCATGCTGTAGAAGTTAGCGTAGCGGATTTAGAAACTTCTGGATTTGGCAAATTCCCTGATTTTCATTGTTTTGTTGCTGAAACTAAAGAAATCATTATTGGAATTGCCTTGGTCTTCACTCGTTTTTCAACCTGGAAAGGTCGTATTTTGCATTTAGAGGATTTAATTGTTTCTCAACCCTATCGCGGTCAAGGAATCGGAACGGCCTTACTTGACAAAGTAGTTCAATATGCGGCAACTTTACAAGTCAAAAGAGTTAGCTGGGAAGTCTTAGATTGGAACACGCAAGCTATTGATTTTTATAGGTCCAAAGGCGCCGATGTGAAACGGGATTGGAATGTGGTTCACCTCAACGAAAAGGCCATTCAGAACTATTTATCAAAATTAAAATCATGCAAATCTTAAAATTTGGCGGTGCCTCTGTGAAAGATGCTGAAGGGGTTCGTAACCTTGAGAAAGTTCTTCAAACGGTTGGAACTGCAGAAACTTTGATTGTCATTTCGGCTATGGGAAAAACTACCAATGCCATAGAAAAAATTATTGATAATTATTTTAATGCCAAGCATGAGTTACAAAGCAGTATTCAGGATGTAAAAAAATATCACAATGGCATTCTATTAGATTTATTCGAAAATGAATCTCATCCTGTGTTTAAAGTTATTACAAATCTTTTTGGTGAACTATCAGATTTTTTTAACCGCAATAAATCTCCAGATTATAATTTTGTTTATGATCAAACTATAGGATACGGCGAATTAGTTTCGACCACTATTGTCAGTCATTACCTAAATCACAAAGGACTCAAGAACAATTGGTTAGATGTACGAGAATTTATCAAAACAGATCGATATTATCGAAATGCAAAAGTGCAATGGGAGGCTACCCAAAAACAAATTCAAAAACATATAAATGCCAAGCAATTGTACATTACTCAAGGGTTTTTAGGTAGTGACACCAATAACTTCACAACAACTTTGGGACGGGAAGGGAGTGATTATACTGCGGCTATTTTTGCCTATTGTTTGAATGCAGAACGTGTAATCATTTGGAAAGATGTTCCGGGTGTTTTGAATGCCGATCCACGATACTTTGACAACGCCATCCTGCTGCAGTCTCTCTCTTACGAAGAAGCTATTGAATTGTCTTATTATGGCGCTTCCGTCATCCACCCTAAAACCCTTCAACCGCTTCAGCGAAAGGAAATTCCACTACATGTAAAATCCTTTTTAAACCCTGAAGATGAGGGAACTGTGGTGGGTAAAGCCCTAAAATTAAATCCCAAAGCTCCCTGCTACATTTTGAGAAAAAATCAAATTTTGATTTCAGTTTCCTCTTTAGATTTTTCATACATCGTTGAAGAAAATATCAGTCACATTTTCAAATTATTACATCAAAATAAAATGAAAGTTCGGCTGATTCAAAATTCTGCAATAAGCTTTTCAGTATGTATTGAAAACAATTATGACAATTTAGGTCCACTCTTACTGCAGCTTAAAGCCAAATACAATGTAACTGTGTATGATAACGTCAATTTATTTACGGTTAGACATCACACTGAAGCCGCTATTGATGAAATTGAAAAAAATAAAACAGTTCTCTTAAAACAAATTACGCCAAAAACTGTTCAAATAATAACCCAATAAGCCCAAATCCATGAGTATCGTTACTGCCAAAGAAGTTGCCAAAGCCATTAAATTAGACTGTTATGGATTTTTTGGAAATTTTTGTGGTTGGCTTTTGATGAAAATTCTTAAAATTTCTACAATCAATCGAATTTACAATCGTAATAAACACCGCTCTGATGTAGATTTTTTAAATGCGTTACTGCACGATTTTAAAATAAAGTTTGAAATACCTGAAGAAGACCTCAAGCGGCTTCCAAAAGAAGGGGCCTACATTACGGTTTCCAATCATCCCCTTGGCGGTATTGACGGTATTTTATTACTTAAACTCATGCTCGAACAACGGTCTGATTTTAAAATCATTGCCAATTTTTTGCTACACCGAATCGAACCCCTTATTCCATACATCATGCCAGTCAATCCGTTTGAAAATCGGAAAGATGTTAAGTCTAGCGTCATGGGATTTAAAAAGGCCTTACTTCATCTAAAAGCAGGACATCCTTTAGGTGTTTTCCCAGCAGGGGAAGTATCGACCTACAGAGATGGAAAACTATTGGTGGATAAACCTTGGGAAATGGCTGCGATGAAGTTAGTAAGAAAAGCAGAGGTCCCTGTAGTTCCCATATATTTTCATGCCAAAAACAGCCCTCTATTTTATCGTTTATCTAAAATAAGTGATACGTTACGGACCGCCAAATTACCATCCGAACTCCTCACTCAAAAAAACCGGGTGATTAAAGTACGTATCGGACGACCCATTTCTTTGAAAGACCAAAAAGAGCAAGAATCATTAGAGTCATTTTCAAATTTTGTTCGCAAAAAAACCTATATGTTATCTAACGCATTTGAACGGCCTAAAATTCTTCAAAATCTGTCCTCATCACTGAAAGTCACCAAATCACCCAAACGAATCATTACACCGGTTAACCCACTGATTATGCGATCGGAAGTGGATGACCTTCGAGCAAAAAATCATCGTCTATTACAGAGTAAAAATTATGAAGTTTATTTGGCTCCAGCGGCTAGGATTCCCAATATTTTACGAGAGATTGGACGACTGCGTGAAATTACTTTTAGAGCGATTGGCGAGGGAACCAACCGCGCCGTAGATTTAGATGAATTTGACACATATTACCATCATATGTTTTTGTGGGATACTGAAGCTCAATGTTTGGTTGGGGCCTATCGCATGGGCTTGGGCGTTGAAATTTATGAGGCCTTTGGCATCAATGGATTTTACTTGCAAGATTTGTTTCGATTTGAACCCGAGCTGCACGCCATGATGAGTCAATCTATTGAACTTGGTCGGGCCTTTATTATTAAGTCTTACCAACAAAAACCCATGCCATTGTTTTTACTTTGGAAGGGGATTGTTCACACGACTTTACGATTTCCGAATCACAAATATTTAATTGGTGGTGTGAGTATCAGTAATCGGTTTTCAAATTTCTCCAAATCGTTGATGATTGAATTTATGAAATCGCATTACTACGATCCCTATTTGGCTCAATATGTACACCCGAAAAAAGAATTTAAAGTCAAGCTTAATGATGCCGACAAAGATTTTGTGTTCGACGCCACCGAAGCAGATTTAAACAAGTTCGATAAAATTATTGACGAAATTGAGCCCGGTGCTTTACGCCTCCCTGTACTCCTCAAAAAGTATATCAAACAAAATGCTCGACTAATCGCTTTTAATGTAGATCCACTGTTCAACAATGCGGTGGACGGCCTAATGTATATTCGAATTTCTGATCTTCCAGACAGCACGGTTCGCCCCGTCATGGAAGAATTCCAGGCGGAATTGGAACGTCAATATGGCCCAAAAAACGAGGAAGAGGAGTAGTTACTTCAATTGCTCATCCAACGGTTCCCAAAGTTCAATTTTTTGACCATCGGGGTCCATAATCCAAGAAAATTTTCCGTATTCAAATTCTTGAACATCACCCAACTGCTCAATCCCAGCTGCTTGAAGTTCTACAAGCAATTCTGCCAAATTTTCCACACGATAGTTTATCATAAAAGATTGGGGACTGGGGTCAAAATAGTCCGTTTGTGAGTCAAAAGGCGACCATTGGGTCAGGCAATCCTTACCCGTTTGATCTTTCCACCAAAAAGTACTGCCATATGGATTAACCTCCAGACCCAAATGCTTAGCATACCACTGTTTGGTAAGTTCTGGGTTGTTGGTTTTAAAAAAAATCCCGCCTATCCCTGTGACTTTTTTACTCATGTTTTATTTGTTTTTTATAGTCGATTCGTAAAGTGCTATCCACTCAAATGTGGTCATTTTTTTGGCTAGCTGGCCGATCAATTCGTAAGGAATATCGTCCATTGTTTTAAATCGAATACAACTTTTACCCATATCTAGTTTTCGATTACAATGTTTGGGGTATTCGTTGACAAACCAGTCTAAAATCTCTTTTTTGGCATACATGCCCATATGGTAAATTGCAACATAGTTCTTTTGGGAGGCCAAATTCATAAACGGCAGAGGTAGCTTAGGGTTACAATGATACCCTTGCGGATATTGTTGATGTGGTACCACATAGCCCAACATACCATAATTCATACACTCTTCAAAATTAGGATCTAAATTGGAAGTTATGATGGCTCTCAATTTGGCCATTGGGACTTTGCGATCTTCGGGAAGTTCGGCCAAGTAGGCGTCGGGAGTAGTGGCTTTAGATTGCATTTATTTCAAATTTTAGTGAAATTTTAATTTGATTTTATCCACAATAGTTTGCGCTAGTTTTTTATGACTATCTACCGTCCATCCTGCTACATGTGGAGAGAGAATCACTTTGTCAGATTGCATCAAATATTGCATGGATTCTGGGATATGATCTTCAAAAAATAACTGTTCAAAAGAGCTTCTTTCATATTCCATAACGTCTAAACCCGCGCCCAAAATTTGACCAGACTCAAGTGCAGTTACCAAGTCTTTGGTAACTACCGCACTACCCCGAGCGGTATTAATCAGCCAAAATGGTCTTTGAAACTGATTGATAAAATTAATATTTATCATTCCTATTGTGAGTGGAGTTTGTGGCGTATGCAAACTAACCACCTCTACACTGTTTTGAAATTCTTCTAGAGAAACTTGTTTGGCATTGTCATCACCAACATGAGGTTTAATGTCGTAGCATAACACCTCAACTTCAAATCCTTTAAGTTTTTTGGCGAAAGCCTTGCCCATATGGCCATAGCCTATAATCCCTACTGTTTTGCCCTCTAACTCAACACCTCTATTAGATTCCCGATTCCAAAACCCTTGACGGACTTCTTTATCGGCTTGATTGAGCTTGTTCAATAATGACAACAGCATCCCCAACGCCTGTTCACCCACAGCATTGCGATTCCCTTCTGGTGCAGCAATTAAATGGATGCCCATCTTAGCCGCATAATCCACATCAATATTTTCCAAACCTGCTCCTACACGAGCAATAAATTTGAGATTTATGGCTTGATCTAAAAACGTTTGATCAATGGTAAACCGGCTTCTAATGATAAGGCCATCATATTGAGAAATTTTGGTTTCAATCTGTGATTTTGAACTTGTAACATCTTCGTTATTGATATACCCTAGTTTGGCCAATTGTTGAATTAGCAAGGGATGATTGGTATCCACATGAAGAATATTCATGCTAAATGTTTAGGATAAATTTTGCAATAATAAAATATATCAAAATTCCAAAAATATCATTACTCGTTGTTATAAAAGGTCCGGTAGCTATGGCAGGGTCGATACCTCTTTTATGAAGAAATAAGGGAATAAAGGTTCCTACTATTCCGGCGACAACAATGACAGCCACTAGTGATACTGAAACAGCCAATGCCGTCTGTATATCCTGCTGCCAAGCCCAGACAAAACCAAATAAAAACATGGCTAAAATCACACCGTTGAGCAGGGCCAAAAGCATTTCTTTAAGCAATCGGTTGTTAATACTGCCTTTAATGTCGTCGTTTGCTAATCCTTGAACAATAATTGCGCTGGACTGTACACCAACATTTCCAGCCATGGCAGCTATGAGGGGTGTAAACAAAAGAATAAGGGGGTAATCGTCAATAATACTGTCAAATGTACCCATGATTATGGCTGCACCAACTCCGCCTATTAGACCCAAAAAAAGCCAGGGCAGTCGAGCTTTGGTCAAGGCAAAAATACTGTCTTCAGCATCTACGTCTTGAGTAATACCGGCAGCAAGCTGATAATCTTTTTCTGCTTCTTCAATGATGACATCAACAATATCATCGATGGTAATTCGCCCAAGCAGGGTTTTTTTATCATCTACTACTGGAATAGCTTCCAAGTCATACTTGGCCATCAGTTTGGCGACATCTTCATCATCATCATTAACATGAACATAATCGACTTTGGGGATATAAATATCGCTAATTTTTGTTTCATTTTTGGCAATCAAAAGATCCTTTAAAGATAATCTTCCTATAAGTTTGCCTTCCTTATTTACCACATAAATGGAGTGGACTCGTCGAACATTTTTGGCTTGCGCCCGGATCTTTCTTAAACATCCGGCTACGGTCCATGTCTCGTAAACTTTAACCAGCTCTTTGGCCATTAGCCCACCAGCAGTATTTTCGTCATACTCCAATAACTCTTTGATGTCTGCCACTAAAGCCTTGTCGTCAATTTGAGCGATAACCTTTTTCTTGCGCTCTGGCGATAATTCAGATAATAAATCGGCAGCATCATCGGTATCCAATTCCTTAACCTCCTCTGCGATTTCTTTTGCAGAAAGATTTTGAAGAACTTTTTCCCTCACATCATCGTCCAATTCTGCCAAAATATCAGAGGTGGTTTCACTATCCAATAGTTTGATGATATAAGTTGATTGATCTAGATTGAGCTCATCTAAAATTTCGGCAATATCAGCATAATGTAGCTCATTTAGCTGGTCCAAAAGAAGTTTATCATCTTGAGATTTGATGTGTAACTCAATCGAGTCCAACAAGTTAGATGTAATCTCAAAGGTTGTATGTTCTTTAGTTGTTTTCACAAAACCTGATGCGTTTATCCTTTTTCTATGGCGGAGGTCAGTTCAATAAACTGTTCAACTGATAATTGTTCTGGGCGCTTGTCAAAGATAGTATTTGCTTTTAAATTATCCGACAAATTAAACGTTTTTAAGCTATTTCTCAGGGTTTTACGGCGTTGCTGAAATGCTGTTTTGACGACTTTAAAAAATAAGTCTTCGTTACAATTTAGTGTGAAATTTGACTGTCTAGTTAGCCGTATCACGCCAGAGTTCACTTTTGGGGGCGGGTTAAAAACAGTTGGTGGTACACTGAATAAATACGTTGCATCATAGAAAGCTTGAACCAGAACAGATAAAATACCATAAGTTTTGCTCCCGGGTTTTTCACAAATTCGTTGAGCGACTTCTTTTTGGAACATCCCTGAAAATTCTGGAATCTGATGTCTAAACTCCAATACCTTAAATACAATTTGAGATGAGATATTATAAGGGTAGTTTCCAATTATGGCAAAGGGCTTATGATCAAATAAATTTGAAAAATCACACTTTAAAATGTCTAGCTCATGAATGTTACTTTCCAACTGAGGGTAGTATGTTTTTAAATACGATACAGATTCATGATCGATTTCTACAAGATGGGTTTCGATAGGTTTTTCTAAAATAAATTGCGTTAGGACACCCATTCCAGGACCAATTTCCAAAACAATGTCATAGCCTTGCAGTGTTAGTGTATCTGCTATTTTTTTGGCGATTGATTGATCGTTTAAAAAATGTTGACCAAGATGTTTTTTTGGTTTAACGCGCATTAGTTTTGAGTTACTTTGAATTCTTCGATGAGCTGAAGTTCTGTTCGAAATGCCAACACCTTATCGCCAAAACGTTTCAATCCATCTGCCTGCAGTTGGGCGGCATAATGCTTTTGATAGGTTTGTAAGTCCGCTTTAGTTCGGGCATAATATTGCACAGAATAGGTTGTCCCCCCCTGCTCTTCTTCGACCAAAACTTTAGTAAAAACAGCTTTTGAAAACAAACCGGTTCCCAACACTTCGGGGATGTGGTATTGCATCCATTCGAGCCAAGATGTGTGAATAGAATCGTCAATATTTAGTGTAACGTTGTAGATGATCATAGTGTTGTCGTGTTTAAATCTTCAGTTAAATTTCGAAGCAATCGGTAGTGCTTTTTGGACTCCACAAAATGGATACTATCTTGGTGGTTAAACATAATTTTTTCATAACAATCTTTAGCTTTTTGAGGCGAATTTAATTTTTTTCTATACAATTCAGCCAAGGAAAAATAGGCATCATCAATTAAAATTTCAGTGGGGTAATTTGTAATAATTTTAAGATAGTGTAATTCAGCGGATTTTAAATCCCCAGTAGCTTCAAACAACTTGGCTTGAAACAGTAGGGCCTGGTCCACAATGGCATGTGTTGGATAGGTTTCTACAAGTAAATTCAAAGAATTAATAGCTTCCTGATTTTTGTTTTGAACGCTTAAAAAATCTGCTTTGGCATAGAGCCTCAAAGGGGCCTGAAGGCTATCTCCAAACTTATGATCTGAGATGAGGAGCTGAAGATCTAAGGCGTCATTTGCAATGAGTTGAGAGGCTGAAGATTTTAGCACTTTCAATTGGGTTTCTGCCCAACCAAAATCGCCTTTATAATAACTTGTTTTAGCAGCTTTAAGTCGAGCCTGTTGAGCTAAAGTGCTGTTTTTCATTCCTGTATGAACTTGTGTATAATAAATCAACGCTCGGTTGAATTGACTTTGTGATACTAATATATCAGCGAGTTTTAATTTAACCCTAGCTTTTGATATAGCGGATATTTGGTTGTTAAGCGCAGACTTCAAACGATTAATGGCCACATCACTTTGACTCATCTGAAAGGTCAAAAATTCGGCGTATGATAATAGTGTTTCTAGAGTTTCATTTGATATGCCATGACGGTTTAATATGTCGGTGAATTCTGACTGAATACGCCCATAATTTGGTGTGTTAACATGTTGAATTTCCAACATTAGGAGCTGGTGCTTAGCCTCTATTTTCAACTTGGTTTCCTGGGTATTATCAAGGACAAAAATTAAAGCATCGGATGTCACTTTATATTGTTGGCTTTCTTTGGCCATTAATCCAATATCAATGATGCTTTGCAAAGTCCCGCCGTCCCGCCTAAATAATGCTTGCTCTTGCAAAAGAGCTTTCTTAAAATCATTTTGTTGAATATAGATCCAGCTCAACATATTAGTCCAAAACGCATCAGAATTGTTTTGCAATTTTTGTAGTACAATTCGCTTTAAAATTTGATTGTACTTAGAGGCTTTATCATCTGAGATATAGTCTCCAAAAAGACGTAAAATTTGGCTTAAATAAGACGGATTGTTTTCTGTGAAGTTTAAATAACTCAAAAACATATTTTCAATATCTTTTTTCTCGGCATATAAGCCCGCTAGACGATATTCGTAATTCAGATTTTGATTGATTTCTAGACCAATTTTATAAACCGAAATGGCTTGATCTACAAGACTATGAGCCTCAAAACGCAATGCAACAGCATAGACAAAAGCTGGTTTTTTGGCAACCAAATCTATAGCTGAATTGTAAAATTCGATGGCTTTTTTAGTTTTGTTTTGAAGTTGAAAATGATGGCCCAATTCCACTAAAAATTGAGGGTTTTTAGTTCTATTATATTGACTCTCGAGAAGGTTTTGTGCTTCTGCAAATTGCTTCAATTGCTGTTGGATTTCAACAAACTTGAATACATAATTTGAATTATTAGGTTGTCCCTCATGGAGCTTTTTATAATAGTAAAGTGCTTTTTCAAAATCTCCTTTATCGAAGTAGGATTCCGCCAAATCAAAATCTGTTTGAGCAGTCAGCACAACATTTGATAACCCTAGAAACAAAACAATCAACGCCCTCATTAGTGAGTTTTTGTAAAGATAGTAAATGAAAACTTTAGCAGAAACGGACTTTAATCTATTCGATCAAAGCCAGTGTAGGGAATTAAAACCTCCGGTATTTCAATACCCTCTTCTGTCTGATAGTTTTCTAATATTCCGGCTAAAACTCTTGGCAAGGCCAATGCACTTCCATTAAGGGTATGAGCCAGTTCAGATTTGCCATGACTGTTTTTAAAACGAAGCTTTAAACGATTGGCTTGGAAGGTTTCAAAATTTGATACGGAAGAAATTTCTAGCCAACGGTCTTGCGCGGTCGAAAATACCTCAAAATCATAAGTCAAGGCAGATGTAAATCCTAAATCTCCAGAACACAATTTTAGAATTCTGTAAGGCAATTTCAGCTCATCTAAAATTCCTTTGACATGTTCTACCATATCATCTAAAGCGTTATAAGATTGGCTGGGATGTTCGATCCTAAGAATCTCAACCTTATCAAATTGGTGTAACCTATTAAGGCCACGAACATGTGCCCCATAACTTCCTGCCTCACGACGGAAACAGGGGGTGTATGTCGTCAATTTTTTTGGGAAATCAGACTCACTCAAAAGGACATCTCTGAATATATTTGTTGCCGGAACCTCTCCAGTGGGGATAAGATATAAGTTGTCGGCAGAAACATAGTACATTTGACCCTCTTTATCTGGCAATTGACCAGTTCCATATCCTGAGCTCTCATTTACCAAGTGTGGAACTTGAACTTCACGATAGCCAGCGGCTGTATTTTTATCTAAAAAATAGTTAATCAAAGCCCGCTGAAGACGAGCACCTTTGCCTTTATACACTGGAAAACCAGCACCTGTAATTTTATTTCCTAACTCAAAATCTATGATATCGTAAGCCTTGGCCAATTCCCAATGCGGTTTTGCATTATGATGAAGTGTTGGAACTATACCTGATCGATAAACCTCTTCGTTGTCATCTTCAGAGTTTCCTTTTGGAACATTTTCATGTGGTAAGTTTGGAATATCATACAACAACGCTTCTAGGGCCAATGCGACATCGTTTAATGATTCGGATAGAGATACTTTCTGTTGCTTTAGATCTGCTGACTTTTGCTTTAGAATGTTAGCTTTTTCAGTTTGTCCAGATTTAAATAATTCTCCAATATCTTTTGACAAAGCATTGAGTTCAGCCGCAACAGCATCCATTTTTGTTTGAGTCGTACGCCGAGAAACATCCAAATCGAGGATTTTTTCTATGGTATCGCTGGCATTATCCATCCGTTTAGAGAGTCGTTGAATGGCTTCTGTTTTATGTTCCCTTAGAAATGCAACTTGTAACATATTCGTTGTTTTGAAACACAAATGTAATCAAATGAATGAAATGTAAATTAGAATTTTGGGATTAAATCGATTCGACGTTGAGCCTCAATTTTATCATGCTCTAGCTGAATCTTGAGATTCTCTATATTTGGAAATTTAATTTCATCCCTCAAATGACCTAAAAGTTCTATCTGAATTTTTTTACCGTAAAGATTTTCTTCGAAATTAAAAAAATGAACTTCGATGTGGGTTTGATTGGCATCTGAAACTGTTGGGTTAGTTCCAATATTCATCATGCCGTAAATCAATTTAGATTTCCATGTCATTTGAACAAGATAAACACCAGTTTTGGGGATTAACTTGTAGGTTTCTTCAATTTGAATATTTGCAGTGGGAAAGTGAAGTTTTCGACCTAACCCCTTGCCTTTAACAACAACACCTGACAAACTGTATTTATACCCCAAATAGGCATTGGCAACTTTAAGATCTCCTCTCAAAAGTGCCAGACGTATTTTTGTAGAACTAACAGTAACCTCATCAACGTCTTGTGGACCTATTTCGGTGACTTCAAATCCATAAAAATCACCAAATTCTTTTAAATCAGAAATACCTGCTGTTCGATTTCGCCCAAATTGATGATCGTATCCCACAATAATATGTTTAACTTTTAGGGTGTTAACCAAAATATCTCTAACATACTCTAAAGCTGTTAACCTTGAAAAAGATTTAGTAAAGGCCTTGACCACTAGATGATCAACTCCCAATGATTCCAATTTAGCTGCCTTTTCATCTATAGTATTAATTAATTTTATGGAGGAATCGTTTTGAACCACCATCCTTGGGTGCGGAAAAAAAGTCAATACAAGGGATTGCAATTGATCTCTCTGAGCTATATCTACAAGTTGTTGAATAATTTTTTGATGACCGATGTGTACACCGTCAAACGTCCCAATTGTTATGACAGAGGGTTTAATTTGTTTGTAATCAGAGGCATTTTTAATTTTCAAAATAGCGGACGCAATCAAATATCAAACGAAGATAAAAAAAGAAGATTTTAAATGGCATATTTTGGCTCGTTTTTAAGAAATTAAAAACATAAACAGTGTAATTATTTTGTTACATTTACAGACTTTAAACCAATTTAACATGAAAAAAATTACGCAAACACTTTTGCTTTTTTTTATTGCTGTGTTTAGCCTAGAGGGACAAACTCGCGATTGTGGCATGATAGCGCACATGGAAGAGCAAATGAAAAATCCCGAATTTGCTCAACAATGGCATGACAATCAGGCTAAGTTCAAGGCGCAAGTCCTAAAGACCGTCAACAGTCAGCAACGTCAAAGCAGTATGAATCCAGTTGTTATTCCAGTTGCAGTTCACTTTCCAGAGGGTCTTGAATCCGATAGAGACTGTTTAGAAGCTTTGGCTCAAACGCAAATTGATATCCTTAATGGGGACTACACAGCGACCAATCCTGATGCTAATTTATGGAACACTGCAAGTCCATTTTATCCCAACACAACTCACGGTGTTGCTAACATCACGTTCTGCATCGCTACACAAAATCACCCTGTCAATACCGATAATGATTTGGTAGAGGGCGGTCCAGCCGTGACCATAGGCTACAACTTTGGTAGTGGTGGTGACTCTGATAGTGCCTGGAGCGGCTACATGAACTTTTTAGTCAAAAACATTGGAAGCGGCTTACTAGGCTATTCTCCGCTTGGAGGTAGTATTTCTGCAGGCCAATCCGTAGTTATGAATTTAGGGGCATTTGGTTCAGGGGCGGGTTGTCCAAACTCTGGCGTGGTTCCGGCTGCTCCTTACAATTTAGGCCGAACTGTTACACACGAACTAGGCCATTTTTACAATCTTAATCACATTTGGGGTGATGGTGGTTGTGGTGTTGACGATGGTATAGCTGATACCCCTCTGGCAAGCGGGTCAAACGGAGGATGCCCGGATCCGGGTTCAATCCCTGGCTGTGTCGCTGGAGAATATGAAATGTCTATGAATTACATGGACTACACCAATGATGCCTGTATGTATATGTTTTCTCAGGGTCAAATGGATGTTGTTGATAATTACATTAGCGTATTACAAAGTCAATTTAAATCTAATGTAACCGCCAATTGCGGCACTCCTACAGGTCCAGATTTTTCCATATCAGCCACCAATTCTCCTGTATTCTCTTGCCCAACAACAGGTGAAGATGCCGTTTTTGACCTAGAGTTTTCAGCCATTAATGGCTACAATAACAACATATTTTTTTCTGCTAGTGGATTACCTGCAAATGCTACTGTCTCATTTAGCCCATCTTCGCTCAATCAATCTGGTAGTGTAACCATGACTATTGGTAACATCAGCAATACTGCTGAGGGAGATTACACCATTACGGTCTCGGCGGGCAGTGTTATGGAAAGCAAATCTATAGAAGTTGTTCTCAAAAATAACTGTACTTCTATTCAATGTAACAATTTCAACTCTGCGGAAAACCTAAATTTAAGCATTCCCGATGGACTGGGAGCTAACGATTATGGAGACGCTGTAACAACAACGTTAACAGTCCCAGATTTAGGCGTAATTTCAAGTCTAACGGCGAATGTAGATGTCACACATACCTACATCCAGGATTTGGTTGTTGTTTTGTATCACCCCGATCAAACTACTTATGCCATCCTTTGGGGGAGAGATTGTGCTGGTGAAGATGCTTTTGATGTTACATTTAGTGATGACGGTTCGGCCATTGTTTGTGCCAATCCAACCATTGGAACCTATGCCCCATACGAACCATTGAGTGTTTTTGAAGGCATGGAATCTGCTGGTGACTGGACCTTATTAATTCAAGATGGTTATAATGGTGATATTGGAGCCTTGAATGATTGGTCCATAGAAATCTGTTCGGAAGCGCCGCTTGGTGTTGATGAAAATCCTACAGCATTGGAAAGTGTTTTAGTCTATCCTAATCCAAGTGGTGGATTGTTTAATGTTGAATTACAATCGAATCAAAATAATAATATCAAGATTTCGGTTTATGATGTTCGAGGTCGAATTATTTTTGAAAAGCTATATGACAACTCTTTAAGATTTGAACAAACAATCGACTTAAGCCCAGTTGAATCCGGTATTTATATCATGGAAATTTCGGATGGAAAGAATAAAATTAATAGGCGAATAATAAAACAATAATTTATAAAAAAGGAGCTTGATGCTCCTTTTTTTATGTGCCATTAAAAGTATTCATGGTATGATTTACACCAGACATCACAAAGCTTTCGATCATTTGAGAGGTTTTAAGAAATCGTTCTTTCAAATGATGGTATTCCTCCTCATTCCATTCTCCCAGAACATAATCCACTTGTCGACCTTTCGAAAAGGTATTACTGATACCGAATCGCAATCGGCAATAATTGGTAGTTTTGAGTGTGGACTGGATGTCTTTTAGTCCATTATGACCGCCGGCAGAACCCTTTGTTTTCAATCTTAGAGTTCCAAAGGGTAAGTTTAAATCATCTGTGATAACAAGCAAGTTTTCAATTGGAATTTTCTCTTTATCTAACCAATATTTGATGGCTTTTCCACTCAAATTCATAAACGTATTTGGCTTAAGTAAAATGAAAGTACGTCCCTTAAGTTTATACTGTGCCAAAGCCCCTAATTTTCTTGTTTCGAAAGTTACTTCACGATTTTGTGCAAAATGATTTAATGCTTTAAATCCTATATTATGACGGGTATTGATATAATCTGCGCCAATATTACCTAACCCAACAATTAAATATTTTTTTGACATTTGCTTTGTAATTTCGTCTTCTGATTTCTTTCTAAAAAACCACTTAATCATAGATGTAAAAATAAAAAAAGCATTCTGAAATACATCAGAATGCTTTTAGATATTCTAAATGAGT
This sequence comes from Flavobacteriaceae bacterium, assembly GCA_049889395.1. Classification (GTDB taxonomy): domain Bacteria; phylum Bacteroidota; class Bacteroidia; order Flavobacteriales; family Flavobacteriaceae; genus UBA3537. The sequence goes on along the minus strand of JBMHDM010000019.1, from coordinate 3,041 downwards.
CTGTTTTAGGCCTCTGCGGGCGCATCCCCAGATTCTGAAGCAGCTGTTGCTCCGTCCTCTGTTTCATCGTCCTCATCGTCTTCGAGGTCTGTATTGGAAACTCTAGATTGTTTCACTTGACAAACTACTGTGTTATCGGGGTGTAAAAATTTATAAGCTTCATTTGCCAACTCAGTAATGTAAACTTTATTTCCTATTCTCAGTTTTGAAATATCGACTTCGATAAAATCAGGCAAATTTGTAGGAAGTGCTTTGATTCTAAGCTTTCGTCTATTTCGTCTCAATACACCTCCAGCTCTAACCCCAGGAGAATTTCCTGTAAGTTGTACTGGGATATCCATAGCGATTTCTTTGTCATCAAATAATTGATAGAAGTCGATATGTAAAATTTTGTCGGTTACGGGATGAAATTGAATATCCTGTAATACGGCATTGTAGGAATCCTCTCCCAAGGCAATCACAACTGTATGCGCATTTGGTGTGTATACGAGTTTAGAGAATGCCAATTCTGCAGCAGAGAAATGTACTGGCTGATCTCCTCCGTATAATACGCAAGGAACCTCTCCAGCATTACGCAAGGCTTTTGTTGCTTTTTTGCCCACGCTTTCTCTTTTAGATCCATTGATTGTAATTGATTTCATTTATATTAATTTAAGAGTTTACATAATAAATTTTGAGCTTATCGACTCATTATGATGTACTTTGTGCATAACATCAGCAAATAATTCGGCACAGCTCAACACGGTAATTTTAGGACTATCTTGAGCCAAAGGAATGGAATCGGTAACGATCAATTGCTCTAGCTTTGATTCCTCTAATCGTTGATAAGCACTTCCCGATAATATAGGGTGAGTACAAATGGCACGAACACTGTTAGCACCACGTTCGATCATCAGATCGGCGGCTTTGGTTAGTGTTCCTGCGGTGTCTACCATATCATCCACCAAAACTACATTTTTCCCAGTAACATCACCGATGAGTTCCATGTGCGAAATAACATTTGCTTTGGCGCGTTGTTTGTAACATATGACCACATCACTTTCCAAGGCTTTCGAATAGGCATACGCCCGTTTGGAGCCTCCCATATCTGGGGAAGCTATGGTTAAATTATCCAATTTGAGGGATTTCAAATAAGGTAGAAATATGGTAGAGGCATACAAATGATCCACTGGTCTCTCAAAAAATCCTTGAATTTGATCGGCATGTAAGTCCATTGTGATGATTCTGGTCGCCCCTGCAGTTTCCAACATTTTGGCCACTAATTTTGCGGCAATAGGAACTCTAGGTTTATCTTTCCGGTCTTGTCTTGCCCACCCGAAATATGGGATTACAGCCGTGATATGACGAGCAGATGCGCGCTTGGCGGCATCCAGCATTAATAGCAATTCCATGAGATTTTCAGGACCAGGATTGGTAGAGGCAATAATAAATATTCTGGTTCCTCGAATGGATTCCTCATAGGAAGGCTGGAACTCCCCGTCACTGTAGGTCGAGGTGATTACATTACCCAAATCCTCACCAAAGGCACGAGCGATTTGTTCACCGAGGACTTTGGAGTTTGCGCAAGCAAAAATTTTGGGTTGTAAACTGGTTTTGGTCATTATTTTGATATTACTAAAGACAACTAATCATCGATAGATTTTAACGAGTGGCAAATTTATGAATTTATTTCAACTGTAAAAGGATAAAACCAACTATTTTGTATTTGAATAACGAATAAATTTTATAGATTTGCAATCCAAATTTCAGCTCAAGTGGCGGAATTGGTAGACGCGCTGGATTCAAAATCCAGTTTCTTCGGAAGTGTGGGTTCGATTCCCACCTTGAGTACAAAAAAAGGCCTCCTATCGGAGGCCTTTTCATTTTAGTTGGTTAGTTGATACAGTATTATGATTAATTTTTAAGAATCTTAAACGTATCCTGTTGACCATTAATTGATACCCGTACAAAATACGCTCCTGTTTGAAGAGCATTCATATCAATTTGTGTCTCCATCGTACTTGGTGTACTTGAAAGGACCGTCTGACCTAACATATTTAACACCTCTACCGTGTCAATATTAGACTGTGCCTTGATGGTTAACTCATCCTTAACTGGGTTAGGGTAATAATCAAAAGCGATCAGTTGGTCGGGAGACTCAACACCTAATGATGTATATGAATTAACTGTAAAATTATCAATAAAAACACCAAACATATCAGTAGTATCAGTATAAAATGCGATTCTGACGTTCTGTCCTTCGTAAGCACTCAAATCATAAACATAATTATCCGTATTTGCTGCTGGCATTACTAAATCTGTGGCCAAAACTCCAAGTACATTTTCCAAAGCGGCGTCATAAACAATAACGTCTATCGGCTCTGGAAAAGAATCACTAGATTGATAACCTAAAAACGACAATCCATCAGTGAGACCATCTGAAACGGAGAAGGGTGGGGAAATCAAATAATCATCATGGGCTTCCGAAGTGTAATATATACCCCAGCTAATATCACCAGCTGAGCCAAATAACGTCCAGTAACCCTGTCCAGAAGCAGCATCACCGACATCACCTCCATCAACAACACCCCAACATGCCGCGTCAACAACAGCGCCATCAACAACCTCATCAAAAGTGTGAGCAAATGGCTCTGTAAACAAACATGGATCTGGTTCTCTGTAAAAATAAATATTGTCTAGATAGACTGGTCCGTAAGCTGGTCCAGCAAGAACCATTTGTATTTGACCAATATTATCTCGTGACTGATCGCCCGAGGCCATAGTTGCTATTTCAACATCAATACTCACCCAGTTACCAGTGGTTGTTACTGCGGCAGCGTTAATAATGTTGTGTTGGAAGGCACCATCTGCAGCATACTGTTGTAAGAGCGTTTGAAAGACTTCACCTCCGACAACATCATCCATTACATAATAATCAAGGTGCATGTGCGTAAATGGGCTCAAATCAACACCATTAGGAATTCCGAATACATATTGGTAACCTCCACCAGCATTTGGTGCAGTCACTTTAAGCGTATTATCAGCACCACCAATGACATAGT
>JBMHDM010000018.1:0-9544 GCA_049889395.1 Flavobacteriaceae bacterium | reverse complement strand
ATGGGGTTCAGTGCTGTGAGATTCCACGATAGTATTAATCTCATTTTGTTCTAAAAATGTAAAGATTTTGATATATTTTTCAGCATCTTGATCTGAGGAATTTAACCAATATTGATAAAATTTATAGGGTGAGGTTCGCTTTGGATCAAGCCAAACATTTCCACCCTCGCTTTTGCCAAATTTAGACCCATCCGATTTTGTAATCAATGGACAAGTGATGGCAAATCCTTTACCGTTAGCCATTCGACGAATGAGTTCGGTCCCTGTTGTAATATTACCCCACTGGTCGCTGCCACCCATTTGTATGCTACAGTTATGGTTTTGGTATAAATATAAAAAATCATAACCTTGAACCAATTGATAGGTGAATTCTGTAAAACTCATGCCCTCAGTACTTTCTGAAGAAATTCTATTTTTCACAGAATCTTTAGCCATCATATAATTTACAGTAATATGTTTGCCAATGTCACGTATAAAGTCTAAAAACGAGAAATTTTTCATCCAGTCATAGTTATTGACCATTAAGGCGACATTTGGTTTATCGCTGTCAAAATCCAAAAAATGTGACAATTGTTTTTGAATAGCTTCTTGATTGTGACGTAAGGTCTTTTCGTCCAATAGATTTCGTTCTGCAGATTTGCCAGAAGGGTCTCCAATCATCCCTGTTGCACCACCTACCAAAGCAACAGGTTTATGCCCACAGCGCTGGTAATGTGCCAATAACATGATGGGGACCAAATTTCCGATGTGAAGTGAATCTGCAGTAGGGTCGAATCCAACATAAGCCGAACGCATTTGTTGTTGTAAATGCTCTTCTGCACCGGGCATTGCGTCATGAATCATACCGCGCCATTTTAAAACTTCAACAAAATTTTTTGACATAAATGAATAATTATTCCCACAAAGATAATTGATTCGTCAGTGATGAAAAAAGAAAAATCAGTAATTTCGCATCATGATTTTAGTTACGGGCGGTACAGGTTTAGTCGGAAGTCATTTGTTATTCAAATTGACTGATAAGGGAATAAAAGTTAGGGCAACTTACAGACGAACTTCAACTATTGACCGTGTCAAAACAATTTTTTCTTACTATTCTAAAAATCACCAAGACCGTTTTGAAAGTATCGAATGGGTCAAGGCCAATCTTAACGATATAGCTCAATTGTCTAAAGCGTTTGTTGGTATTACCCATGTATATCATTGTGCAGCTCTCATTTCTTTTGACCCAAGTGATTATCGTCAACTGCGCCAAACTAACATCAAGGGCACTGCAAATATTGTAAATCTATGTATCGATCATAAGATTCAAAAACTGTGTTATGTGAGCTCAATTGCTAGTTTGGGCTACGATTCAAGAACGATTAATGAAGAAACCCATTGGCAGGGGAATCAAGATCAAAATGTTTATGCCATTTCAAAATTTGGTGCTGAAATGGAAGTATGGCGGGGTACTCAAGAGGGGGTTCCTGCAGTCATTGTAAACCCTGGAGTAATTATTGGTCCAGGATTTTGGACATCTGGAAGTGGACTTCTATTTAAATTGGCCATGAAAAATCAACCCTTTTACACCAATAGCATTACTGGTTATGTCGGGGTATATGACGTGGTTGATGCCCTAATAAAATTGATGCATTCGGATATCGTCAATGAACGATTTGTTCTGGTCGGAGAAAACAAATCTTATCGCGAAGTCATGACGGACATTGCTAGGAGTTTGAAAGTTAAACCCCCGTCAAAATTTCTTTCAGGCTTTAAACTTCAATTGGCCTGGCGCATAGATTGGATAATGTCAAAATGTTTGGGGCGAAAACGGCGACTTACAAAATCGTTAAGTCGAAGCTTAAATAAATCCTATCATTATGATAACAGCAAAATTGAACAAACTATAGCAGGTTTTAAATTTCAACCTATTGCTGAAGTTATTCGCGAAACGAGTCAATTTTTTTTGACTGAGGTCTCATCTTCAAAGTTTTCGGCATAATAGCACTCTTTTTGAGTATAGGGATAGAGTCCTTTAGGTTTAGTTTTCTCTTTTTCAAAGAGTCTAACCGTTTATTTTGGGTCTCTATTCGGTTTTCAATAGCGCTTTTCTTGGACTCTAAATTTTGATTGACGCGATTGTATATGGCTGTATATCGATCGATATTTCGGGCATAATACGCGTTACTTTGTTCAAACTGCATACTATCTATCTCAAATTTCTTTAGGACATAGGCCGTAGGGTCTTTGATGTGATCTTCTAGTATTTTTTTATTAACGCCTTTAGCGGCATTTATAATCATAAATTCGCTGATGATATCAACCATTTTATCTTCAGAAATCAAATTATCTGGCTTGTCGTATGAGGCATTACGGCAAGATAAAATTGTAACAAAGGACAACAATAAAGTTAGTATTCTCATCGCTCAAAGGTTAATCGCATGGCAGCCTTTTGGTTTGTGAACTTAGCATTGTGATAAACTAAGGTGCCATTCAAAATGGTATGCGTAATTCTTGACTTAAATGTTGTTCCTTCAAATGGCGACCAACCACATTTATATAAAATATTTTCTGGCATGACCGTCCATGGATTATTTGGATCGACTAAAATTAAGTCTGCGTAATAGCCCTCACGAATGAAGCCTCGTTTTTCAATTTGAAATAAAATCGCTGGGTTGTGGGCCATTTTTTCAACTATTTTTTCAATGGAAATTTTTCCTGAATGACAAGCCTCCATCAATGCTACCACAGCATGCTGAACTAAGGGGCCACCAGAGGGTGCTTTTGTGTAAGGATTGGATTTTTCTTCTTTGGTGTGAGGTGCATGATCAGTAGCGATCACATCAATCTTATCTTCCAATAAGGCTTTCCAGAGAGCGTCTCTATCTTGAACTGTTTTTACGGCTGGGTTCCATTTAATAAGAGTTCCTTTTTTGTCATAATCTTCATCAGAAAACCATAAGTGGTGAATACAAACTTCAGCCGTGATTTGCTTCTCTTCCAAAGGTTTTTTGTTTGAAAATAAGGCCATTTCCTTGGCAGTTGACAGATGAAATACATGTAGTCTAGCTCCTGTTTTTTTGGCCAATTTAATGGCTTGAGAGGAGGACAAATAACAAGCTTCTTCACTTCGAATGACAGGATGATATTGAATGGGAATATCATCACCATATTCTGCTACAAATTGTTTGGTATTGTTTCGAATAGTTTGTTCGTCTTCACAATGAACGGCTATAAGTAAATCCGTTTTAGAGAATATATTTTCTAAAATTTCCGGATTATCAACTAACATATTTCCTGTTGAAGACCCTAAAAACAATTTCAGCGCAGCCACGTTTTTGGAGTCTACTTTTAAGATTTCATCCAAATTGTCATTTGTTCCGCCAAACATGAAAGAATAATTGGCAAAAGAAGTTTTCGCGGCAATATCAAATTTTTTGTCCAGTTCAGTTATTGTGGTGGCTTGAGGTACTGTGTTGGGCATTTCAATAAATGAGGTAATACCACCCGCAATGGCTGCTTTAGATTCTGTAGCTATATCAGCTTTGTGGGTTAAGCCCGGTTCTCTAAAATGAACCTGATCGTCAATCATTCCTGGCATTAAGTACTTATTTTCGGCATCAATAACATGTGTATCGGGGTGCTTTGCACTAATTGATGGCGCTATTTCTTTAATAAATTTTTCCTCAATGAAAACATCTCCTTCAGTAATTTTTCCTTCACTGACAATACGGGCGTTTTTTATTAAAATGGATGATTTTTGCATTTATAAATAACCAAATAATTGTTGAAAGCGCATTTGGATAACACCAAATACAGCTTCTGAAATAATACTTTTAGTGAGTTTCGATTCACCTCTTATTCGATCGGTAAAGATAATGGGTATTTCTTTGATTTTAAATTTTTTATTAAAAGCTTTGTATTTCATCTCTATTTGAAAGGCATATCCAACAAATTGAATGGCTTCCAAATCAATCGATTCCAAAACATGGCGATGATAACAAACAAATCCTGCTGTGGGGTCTTTGATTGGCATCCGAGTTATCAAGCGTACATACCACGATGCTAAATAAGACAAAACTACCCTAGACAAAGGCCAATTAACTACATTAATTCCTTGTATATATCTTGATCCGACTGCTAAATCAACTTGATCATTTACACAGGCATCATATAGCGTTATGATACTTTCTGGAGGATGAGAAAAATCGGCATCCATTTCAAAAAAATAGTCGTAATGTCTTTCTAAACCCCATCCAAATCCCTCTAAATAGGCTTTTCCAAGGCCATTTTTTTTGAGCCTGGATAATAAAAATAATTGTTTGGGAAAACATTGGCTCATTGTTGTTACACGATGGGCTGTTCCATCTGGGGAATTGTCGTCAACAACCAAAACATGAATGTCTGGGTATAGTCGAAAAATTTCTTTGACAATGAGTTCGATATTGTCAATCTCATTATATGTCGGAATGATGACTAGTGTGTTCTTCACAACGCAGATGTATTCGGTAAAAATAAGCTAATTAATCGGATTCGAATATAAAAATATTCTTCATAGCTTTGTGTATGCTTCGAGAAATTTTGTCCAACGATGGTTATGTGTATTGCAGCTTAATAAGTTTGTTCATTCTAATGATTGTTAAATCCATAAATAATGGTCGTTTGGTCGATTTTTTGGGCTTTTTGGGAAATTCAAACTACCTTAGAATTTACATCAGAGAGCATAAGTTTTTGGATCCTTTTGACACGCTGTTGTTTATCAATTTTTGTATCAATTTGGGGGCTTTCTTTTGGATTATTTTTCAACTGTATTTTGATGCTGGTGAAATAAATTTTACGTCATTTGTTGTTTTGACCGGAATTATTTTGTTGTGGTTTTTGATAAAAACTGGTATTGAAATTTTAATTGGCTATGCTTTCGATACATATAACTTGTTCAATATACTATCGTTTCAACAAATTAGTAGTTTGAATTTTATCGGAATCTTATTAATTCCATTAAATGCTATCACTGTGTTTGGAGCGAGTTCAACTATAAATCTCATACACATCACGTTAATTTTAATACCTTTAATTGTTGTCTTGGGTATGATAAAAACTATGCGGTCTAATCTAAATATCATAAGAGCTAACATCTTCTATTTTATTTTGTATATTTGCACACTGGAAATTGCACCCTACGCAGTGATACATAATTATTTCGATCTATCAAGATTCTTTTAGACTCAAGACATGAAAGTAAAAACAATTTTAGTTTCTCAACCTGAACCAAAAGTAGAAAATTCGCCCTATTTTGATTTACAACAAAAGCAAAAAGTTAAAATTGATTTTCGACCATTTATACATGTTGAAAATGTTAGTACCAAAGAAATTAGACTTCAAAAAGTCGATTTTTCAAAATATACAGCCATCATTCTGACCAGTCGAAACGCGGTAGATCATTTCTTTAGAGTAGCTGAGTCGATGCGTTTTAAAGTGCCGGATAGCATGAAATATTTTTGTCAATCAGAAGCGGTAGCATATTATTTGCAAAAATATGTGGTTTACAGAAAGCGTAAAATTTACGTAGGCAAACGTACTTTTTCAGAGCTCATATCCGTTATTAATAAGCATAAAAACGAAAACTTTCTGTTGCCTTCATCGGATAAACTAAAGCCATCTGTTCCAAAAGCCCTAGATGAATTAGGCATCAATTGGAAACAAGCTACGTTTTATAAAACAGTAATTAGCGACCTATCGGATTTGGCTGATGTTTATTATGACGTATTAGTTTTCTTTAGTCCTTCAGGTATTGAATCGTTGTTTCATAACTTTCCAGATTTCAAACAAAATAACACCAGAATTGCAGTTTTTGGAAACTCTACCATAAAAGCGGTTGAAAACAAAGGACTGAGAGTAGATATTTCAGCACCAACAAAAGAAACACCGTCAATGACAATGGCTTTGGAGCAGTACATCAAAAAAATGAATAAATAGCATTCTTTTGTTATAATAGCCCAAACTGATTCTGTAAGCTACCGCCCTTTTTTGTTCCAAAATAATTATCGTACATTTAACAAAAAAGTAATAAGATGAAACGATTATTGGTCATTTCTGCCTTAATTTCATTGTTGTTTGGATGTAATGACGAGGCTTATGAATCAAATTCTGGACCATCAAATAATAATCCAGGTGGTACCATAACTGATAACTTTTTAACCATCGGCTCGGGAAGCTATTGGATTTATGATGTACAAAGTAGCAGTGAAAATTCAGCTGATATGGAATTTACAGCTCAAGATTCTATCTATATTCTGCAAACCAGTGGAAATATGTTTACACTCGGTGCGAACGATGGAAATCTTGCCAATGGAAGCATGAACGGAATTTTGACTAATGGAACACACAATATTTCGGCTACTACACTAACCTTTGACGGAAACCTACAGCTACCAGATACTTTTTCTGATTTAGGGATAGACAATGATTTGGGACTTTCTGGTTTAGTGCTTTATGATCTTGAATCTAACGATGATGACATCATGTTTACTGATGCAGGAAATGCATCTGAAACATTAGATCTAGAGGGCAATGAAATACCTATTGAGGTGAGTTATGAAGTAACAACAAGGAAGGTTAATTTCCACGATTCAAAAACACTCAACAATACAACATATAACAATGTGTTTGAGGGAATGTTGACAATATCTGTAGGCGTAAACGGCACAATCGATCTAGGGCTGTTTACACAAAATGTAGATTTTTTAGAACCTCAAAACATCCTTGAAACTACATATTACTACGCCGAGAATATTGGCCTTGTAAGGGCTCAATCTACTCTAGGATTTAGCTTATCCTCACAGTTGACTTCACTTCTGCAGCTCGCCAATATTCCTATTGAATTTCCCACTAGTTTGATGGTTGAAAACGTCGAGGAATTGAATAGTTACTTTGTTAACTGATAAAGACCATTATCTAAATACAATAATCATAAATATCGCATAAAGTAACACCAATAAAAACCCCTCTTTGAATTGAAGTTTGTGGCGTTTAGAAATTAATACTAGCGGTAAAATTGCAAAAGCAAAAACCAGCATCCATAGCGCGTCCCTGGAAAGTATTTGAACATCAAGAATAGGAATACTTTTGGCGACAGCTGTAATTCCCAATACGGAACTAATATTAAAAATATTTGACCCTATGAGATTACCAAGAGAAATGGCTTTTTCTTGCTTTATAACTGCGATAATTGAAGCTGCTAGTTCTGGAATACTTGTTCCTACAGCTACCAAAGAAACCGAAATAACCGCTTCACTAACACCCAATGTTTGAGCCACAATGATAGCACCATCGACCAACCATTCTGCACCAAAATACAAAGCAAAGCCACCGATCATGAGCCAAATTAGTATTCTGATATAAGACACTTGTGAAAATTCTGTTATTGAGGTGTTCTCTTCTTTTGAAATGAACCTAGATTTTCGAATCAACAACACTATAAATATAAATAACGTAGCGATTAAAATCAAACCTTCTAGACCGGTTAGCTGCTCATCATTCCACATAAAATAATATAATAAAATAGAAAAGAGTACTAACGCAGGCCAATTGAATGCGTAAAATAGCTTATCGACTTCAATAGTTGTACAAATTGCAGTTATTCCCAAGACGAGTCCAATGTTGGCAATATTTGAGCCAATAACATTATTAATTGCAATGGAGGGTGACCCTTGAAATGCAGCATTGAGACTTACCAATAGCTCCGGAACTGATGTTGCAAAAGACACCACCGTAAGGCCAATGACCATTTTTGATAAATTTAATTTAAACGACAATCCAACTGAAGCACGAACCAAGTATTCGCCTCCTATCACAAGTAATATAAACCCTAAAATCATTAGGAACACGTCCATCATCTAAATTTTCAACTAAGATACTTTAAGATTTGAAAATAGTTAGATATATCACAAAGAAATTCTATTTTTGAATTATGAAGTTAATTTTTAAAATATTGGCTGTGTTAAACAAACTTCTACTTCCCAGTTTAACTAAGCAACGTATTGATCTTGCAAAAGCCAATAAATTTCAAATGGTACTTTTCGCATGGCGCTTATTTGTTACTAAAAGAGCTCTGGATTAGGTATTTTGCTGTCGATATTTCTGTTCCCAATGCCAGGCAGAGGCAATCATCTCATCTAACCCCCTTTTGGCTTTCCAACCTAGCTTTTGTTCGGCAAGGTCTGTGGCAGCATACAATTCTGGAACATCGCCCTCGCGACGACCAATAATTTCATAATTTAATTTTAAGCCCGATACGCGTTCAAAAGATTGGATAACTTCCATAACAGTAAATCCATTTCCTGTCCCCAGATTATAAATTTCCAGTGCCGTTTCTTGATGTTTATCAATTAACCTTTGAAGAGCTTTGACATGAGCCTGTGCCAGATCTACCACATGAATATAATCTCGGATTGGTGTACCATCTCTCGTATCGTAATCCTTTCCAAAGACCATGAGTTTTTCGCGTACTCCGGAAGCTGTTTGTGTAATATAAGGCATTAAATTATTGGGAATACCATTGGGTAACTCTCCTATTTCTCCCGATTCGTGAGCGCCTATGGGATTAAAATAACGCAAAGAAATAGTAGAAAAATTAGCATTAGCTTTGGTAAAATCATCTAAAATTTCCTCTGCGATTTTTTTGGTATTACCATAAGGCGAAAACGGACGTTGAGTCTGATTATGCTCCGTGATCGGTAATAATTCTGGATTGCCATATACTGTGGCTGATGAGGAAAAAATTAAGTTTCGAATCCCATTGTCTTGTTGTGCCTTAAGTGTATTTAACAGTGAATATAAGTTGTTTTGATAGTAATCTAAAGGGTTTTCAACCGACTCACCAACCGCTTTTAAGGCGGCAAAATGAATCACGCCAAAAGCATCTTGGTGTTTTAAAAACACCGCATCAGTTTGAATTATATCTTTGAGATCAACTTGTTCAAAAGCTGGACGAATACCTGTAATGGTTTGAATACGATCTAGAGTCTTTATTGATGAATTAGACAGATTATCAAAAATAATGACTTCAAAGTGATGTCTTATGAGCTCGATAGCCGTATGGGAGCCAATATAACCACATCCACCAGTAACAATAATTTTTTTCTTCATATTCAAGACATATTTGGATCAAATGTAATTAATTTAATAACGTAAAGTTTATAAAACTAGCTTTAAATTAATTGAGCTACAACTAGTCAAACGACCGAGTTCGAACCCCAAAAGTCAACGCTATTTTTGACTCAATTTCGATTTTATTGCAGGAAATTTCAAACAAAAAAAAGGAGAACCAATTCCTGTGAATCAATTCTCCGATTTAGTGACCCGAACTTACGGAAGTTCGAACTTTTTTAGGGATTATAATAAGTTAATCACATAATTTCATTTAAGAAAATTCCGTAAGGATTTTAAAAAAACTAATCAATCCAACCCCCAATGTTTTCGCGAAGCTCAGCCCCATAACCTTTTACTTTAGCTTTTAAAGCATCTGAACTATTTCCAACTACAAGAACTCGCTCTAAACTAAAAA
>JBMHDM010000017.1:0-9443 GCA_049889395.1 Flavobacteriaceae bacterium | reverse complement strand
ATTTTGTAAACCCGCTTTCACTTTTTGGATGTTATCTAGTGCCAATCGAAGGGCGTCATAATGCCTAGCATTGGTAATGATGGTATCATTATTGCGCAATTGACCCGTTTGAACCAATTGCAGTAATTGCGTTTTAAGGGTCTCTACCCCTTGCCCTGTTTTGGCACTAAGACCCAAAAACGATTGGTTTTCAAATTCCCTATTTAGACATTCAATATCGCCCAAATCCATTTTATTGAAAACGATAATGTGCTGTTTATCAGAGTGTTCTGTGATCGTTTGTTGAATTTGCTCTTGAACGATACTGGCAGTTTTCTTGGTAATAGTATTGGCATCGAACAGTTGAAGAATGACTTGAGATTGTGCCATTTTTTCAAATGTTTTTTCAATACCAATCGTTTCCACAGTATCATCTGTTTGACGGATTCCGGCCGTATCAATAAAACGAAATTTAACCCCTTCAATCGTAAGTTCATCTTCAATGGCATCGCGGGTGGTGCCAGCGATGTTACTGACAATGGCCTTATCTTCGTTAAGCAAAGCATTGAGTAAAGTCGATTTACCCACATTGGGCGCTCCTACTATGGCGATTGGAACTCCATTTTTGATGACATTGCCTGTCGAGAAGGAATCGATTAAATATTTTAAAACTTTAACAATCCGGTTAAGCAGCGCTTGAAATTGCTGACGATCTGCAAATTCTACATCTTCTTCAGAAAAATCGAGTTCCAATTCGATCAAGGCGGCAAAATTGAGTAATTCTTCACGAAGTGATTGAATTTCTGAACTGAATCCGCCTCGCATTTGTTGCAAGGCAATTTGATGGGCTGCAGCACTATCACTCGCAATCAAATCAGCTACGGCTTCAGCTTGGCTCAAGTCCATTTTCCCATTAAGAAATGCCCGAAGTGTGAATTCACCAGGATTGGCCACCCGACAGCCCATTCTAACAAACAGTTGTAAAATTTCTTGTTGAATAAAACTACTGCCATGACAAGAAATTTCTACTACATCTTCACCCGTGTAAGATTTTGGATTTTTGAACAGACTGATCAAAACTTCATCCAAAACGCGATCCTGATCTACGATATGCCCCAAATGAAGGGTATGTGTCGGTTGATCAATGAGTTGTTTGTCATGGATGGATTTGAATAATGTATTGGAAATACTGAGAGCCTCTGGACCAGATACACGAAGAACTGCGATAGCACCAACACCTGATGGCGTGGCCAAGGCTATAATTGTATCTTGATTGTACATCATCCAATAATTTTTACAAAAGTATTAATATTAGCTTAAACCAATAGAATCTGAAAATTTAATTTATTTTTACCAAAAATTATTTCTTATGAATTTTCCGATATCAAAATTATTATTTTTTAAGACACTGTTAATATTGAGTTGCCACAACAATGAATCCAAAAACGACTATGTGGTTTCTGTTCAGGCTGATGGTGTTTTAGATGGCGTTCGCGCTTACATGAATATGACCGATGGTGGAAAAATTGTAGCGACTGATACAGCCATTGTGTCTAACAGTCGTTTTGAATTTAAGGGAAAGATTGATGCGCCACAAATGAGAACTATTTCTATTGATGGCATTGCTGGTCAAGCAGGATTTGTGTTGGAAACAGGACAAACTAGTGTGATTTTGTACAAGGATAGTATCTTCAAATCGGAATTGTCTGGTGGTTACAATAACAAAGTCTTTATGGCCTATAAAAAAGAATATCAAAACATTACAGATCGTATGAATGCGTTACGTGAAGAGTTTATGGCTGTTCGTGATGATGCAGAGGCCGTAAAAGTTATTCGTTCAAAAAATGAGGCCATAAGGGAAGACATGAAACTTTTTGGTTTCAAATTTGTGAAAGATTATCCAGATGCTGATTTTTCTGTAATGGTTTTAGATGGCGTGACAGGACAGCCTGGATTTGATTATGACTTAGCGAATGAGGCCTTAAACGCTTTGAGTGAAGATATCAAAAACAAGCCCTATAACCAAATGATAATAGAAAATATCAATCAAAAGTTAGCTGCAGCAAAAGGTTCTCAAAACATCAAATCTGGTGGTCAAGCACCAGATTTTACGGCTCCTAATCCTCAAGGCGAGATGATTACGCTTAGTCAAATATTAGGAAAAATTACCATATTAGATTTTTGGGCTTCGTGGTGCAAACCCTGTCGTGTAGAAAATCCAAATTTTGTAAAAATTTACAATAAATATCACAGCAAAGGTTTGGAAATCATTAGTTTATCATTGGATAGAGACAACCAAAAACAACGTTGGATTGATGCCATTAAAAAAGATGAGCTCAATTGGTATAATGTTTCTAATTTAAAATTTTGGAACGATCCTGTGGCCAAATTGTACAACATCAATTCAATTCCGGCTACATTTATTTTAGATGAAAATGGAGTTATTTTGGCAGATCGCCTTAGGGGAGCTCAGTTAGAGGCTAAAATTGCCGAACTGTTAGACTAAACTAAGATTTCCAATTTAGTAGGAATAACAGCGCAATAGGAATAGCCAACAATAATACGACCCATAAATGTTGGTTCAAAATCCATGGCGCTATGATTAGCGTCATTACACTGCCCCCTATGGCCCCACCAAAATGGGCATCGTGACCAATGTTTCCTAGTCGTTTCTTCATCCCGTATAGCGAAAAGAGCATATAAGCTACACCTACGACATAAGCTGGAATAGGAATCGGAACAAAAAAAAGATATAACGCCATTTCGGGAAAAAGTAAAATAGCTGCATACACAATTCCAGTGACGGCACCACTAGCACCAACTGCAGAGTAATATGGTTCTTTTTTGTGGATGACGTACGATAATAAATTTCCAGCTATCAATGAGATTATGTAAATCAAGTAGAAATTAATCGTGCCCAGTTGAAATATAATAATATCAGCAAAAACATAAAGTGTAAACATATTAAACCCAAAATGCTTCCAATCGACATGAAGGAACGACGAACTTAATAAACGCTTATAATCACCGCCCTGTATGGCAGCAATGTTAAATTTTAAGGCATTAAAAAAGGAATCATCTTTAAAACCACGTAGTGACACTAAAAGATTACTCAAAATGATAATGAGCGTATGAATGTTCATGCCTTAAAATTATTAAATCTGTTAAAATAAATTATCTTTGCATCGTAAATGTAAGCATTAATATATGCAGTTATTAGCCTTCGTGCTTATTTATCCTTTTCTTTGGTTGGTATCCATTTTACCGTTCAGACTTTTATATGTTGTTTCTGATGGACTATATGTGTTTTTGTACCATATTGTAGGTTATAGAAGAAAAACGGTCATGAACAATTTAGAATTGGTTTTTCCTGAAAAATCTAATGCAGAACGAAAACGTATCGCCAAACGGTTCTACCATCATTTGTGTGACATGATTTTGGAAGCCATTAAATCGATTAACATCAGTGTTGACGACATGAAGGCTCGATTTAAATTTACAAACATTGAGGTCATTAAAGATTATGAAAAGCGCAAACAAAGTATAGCACTAATGTGCGCCCACTATGGCAGCTGGGAATGGATTTTTATTCTCCAAGCCTATACCAGTCATCTTACTTTCGCGATTTATAAGCGTTTAAACAATAAATATTTCGATAAACTAGTTCGTAAAATAAGAGCCCGTTATGATAGTTATCTTATAACAACCAAAGAATCCATTGATGTCCTCAAAGAAAATAAAGCAAAAGGATTACTGACTATTAATGGATTTGCTGCCGATCAAAGTCCAAAAAAATACAAAGCTTATCATTGGACTAAATTCATGGGAATTGAAGTTCCTGTTCATACGGGTGCCGAAATGATATCCAAAAAACTTGATATGCCCATGGTGTTTTTTTCTGTAAAACGTGTCAAAAGAGGGTTTTATGAAACCACATTTCAAACCCTTACCGACTCGCCAAAGGATTATGACGATTATGTCATAACAGATAAATTTATGGCTTTGGTTGAACGACAAATTTATGAGGCACCCGAGTATTACCTTTGGACACACAAACGCTGGAAACACCGAAGATCCTAGGATTTTGGAACTCTGCAAATTTTTTCAATAGATTTCCCTTTTGAAAGTTCATCTACTATTTTATCTAAATATCTAACGTTTCGTGTGATTCTATTTGAGATATCCTCCACTCTATACCCACAAATGACACCCCGAATAAGATTGGCACTGGGATTCAACTTAGCTTGATTAAAAAAATCTTCGAATGATAGGTTATTTTTTATATGTTCTAGGATTTGATACTCATTAAAACCCGTCAACCACTCGATAATAGTAAATAGTTCTTGTTTAGTTCTGCCCTTTTTTTCGATCTTAGTTACATAATGCGGAAAAACAGAAGCAAACGACATTTTGGCTAGGCGATCATCATGGTGACTTGTATCAGATTTTGCCATGGTTTTTTATGATAACGATTGGAGTTCTAAAATTAACCTATCTGCAAGATCATCCGCTTGATTTTGGCTTGGTGCTTCAGTGTAGATTCTAATAATGGGTTCTGTGTTACTTTTTCTAAGATGTACCCAACTGTCTGTAAAATCGATTTTTACTCCGTCAACAGTTGTCAATTGCTCATTTTGGTAGTTTTGTTTAATGTTATTCAAAACTTCATCAACGTTGATTTCGGGACTTAAATCTACTTTCTTTTTACTCATAAAATACAATGGATAGGATCGTTTTAATGCACTCACAGATATTTGTTTTTCTGCCAAAAGACTCAAAAACAAAGCGATTCCTACCAAAGCATCTCGACCATAATGGGCTTCTGGTAAAATTACACCACCATTTCCCTCTCCTCCAATAATTGCATTATTATCTTTCATAGCCTGAACAACATTAACTTCTCCCACTGCGCTAGCCATATATTGGCCGCCGTGTTGTTCTGTAACATCACGGAGCGCTCTTGTCGAACTTAAGTTGCTAACCGTATTGCCTTTGGTTTGACGTAATACAAAATCTGCACAAGCGACCAAGGTATATTCTTCTCCAAATAACTCTCCTTTTTCATCCATAAAAGCCAAACGATCGACATCTGGATCCACAGCTATTCCAAAATCAGCACCCGTTTGTAATACTTTGTCAGCCAAATCTGTTAAATGCTTTTTTAAGGGTTCGGGGTTGTGAGCAAAATCACCAGTGGGATTGCAGTGTAGTCTAATGGGCTCAACCCCTAAGCGTTCCAACAGCACAGGCACTACTATTCCACCAGTAGAGTTTACACCATCTACAACGACTTTAAAACGACATTTTTTAATGGCCTCTGCATTAACATATTTTAAGGCCAATACTTCATCTATATGAAGGTCAAAATAAGCATCATTCTTTGTGATTTTTCCGAGATTGTCGACGGTTTCAAAATTAACATCCTCGGCTTCTGCCAAATCCAGAACTCGTTGACTAAATCCGGCATTGAGAAATTCACCATTATGGTCCAATAACTTTAATGCATTCCATTGTTTAGGGTTGTGACTGGCCGTAAGAATAATACCACCATCTGCATGCTCCATAGGTACAGCTACTTCTACGGTTGGTGTTGTTGATAAACCGAGATTGATAACATCAATTCCTATCCCAACTAAAGTATTCATGACCAAATTTTGAATCATTTCACCAGAAATTCGAGCATCGCGCCCAACTACTACTCTATAATTGGTTTTCTGGCGTTGTTCCTTGATCCACATCCCATAGGCAGATGCAAATTTTACAACATCTATTGGTGTAAGATTATTGGAAACTGAACCCCCTATGGTACCTCTTATTCCTGATATAGATTTAATTAATGTCATGGATATAATGCTTTAAACGAATATTAAGCAAATATAGGATTTCAATTCAATTTATTTTTTTGAAACTAAATTTTAAAACTTAACTAATGTAATTCCATATGTTTTTGTACTTGCCTAGTTTGACATAAGTCGAATTTATAGGTTCATTTTTAGGCAAAACGAGCTTTGGATCTTCTTTCAAAATCGTTTTTGCCCATTGTCTAGCTAAACCTAAAATTGCTTTATCGTGGATGATATTAGCTATTTTGAGACGCAGAACACCACTTTGTTGAGTTCCCATGATATCACCTGGCCCTCTCAACTTTAAATCTACTTCAGCAATCTCGAAACCATCAGTTGAGTTTACCATCGTTTGCATCCTAGTTTTGCTATCATCACCCAACTTGTGGCTAGTCATAAGGATACAATAGCTTTGTTCGGCACCACGACCAACACGACCTCTAAGCTGGTGAAGTTGAGACAAGCCAAAACGCTCGGCACTTTCAATAATCATGACACTAGCATTAGGTACATTAACGCCTACTTCTATGACAGTCGTCGCCACCATAATTTGTGTTTTTCCTTCAACAAAGCGTTGCATTTCATAGTCTTTATCTGCTGCTTTCATTTGTCCATGAACGATTGAAATTTGATATTCCGGAATTGGAAATTCTCTGGAAATACTTTCGTAACCGTCCATTAAATCTTTGAAATCTAATTTTTGACTTTCTTTTATCAGTGGATAAACAATGTAAATCTGACGTCCTTTTGCAATTTCGTCTCTAATGAAACGAAATACTTTTAAACGATTGCTATCGTAGCGATGAACTGTTTTAACAGGTTTGCGACCTGGTGGTAATTCGTCAATCACAGAAATATCTAAATCGCCATAAACGGACATGGCTAGCGTTCTAGGTATGGGTGTGGCTGTCATGACTAATACATGAGGTGGCGAAGTGTTTTTGTGCCATAGTTTACTGCGTTGGGCTACTCCAAAACGATGTTGTTCATCAATGACGGCTAATCCTAAATTGTTAAATCTCACTTTATCTTCTAATATAGCATGGGTGCCAACTAAAATGTGCAAACTCCCTTCTTCTAGGTTTTGATGAATTGTTTTGCGCGCTGATGACTTTGAGGAACCAGTGAGTAAAGCTATATTAACACCAATTGCTGCACAAAAAGACTTTAAACCGTTAAAATGTTGGTTAGCTAAAATTTCCGTTGGCGCCATGATAGTGGCCTGAAACCCGTTATCAATTGCTATTAACATAGCCAAAAATGCGACTATAGTCTTCCCAGAACCCACATCGCCTTGAAGCAACCGATTCATTTGAGCATAACTACCCATATCGGATCGTATTTCTTTAATGACACGTTTTTGAGCATTGGTAAGTTCAAATGGTAAATGATTGCTGTAAAAACGATTGAAATAATGCCCGACAGTTTCGAAAACGAAACCTTTTATTTTTGATTTACGTGTTAAATTTTTGTAAACCAATTGAAGTTGTATGTAAAACAATTCTTCAAATTTCAAGCGAAATTGAGCATTTGACAATAAATTTTGAGAGCTTGGGAAATGAATGTTCAACAAGGCCTCTGATTTTGATATGAATTTATTGTTCCCCAGAATTTCTTCCGACAAAGACTCCTCAAATTGTCCCTTACACTGATAAAATACCGCCTCCATCAATTTTAGCATGACACGATTAGTAACCCCTTTATTTCCCAATTGCTCTGTTGATGGATAAATAGGTTGAATGGATTTTCTTAATCCCCTATCATATGCTGACTTAAGTTCCAAGTCCGGATGAGGCATACTAAATTGCCCATTATACCAGTTTATTTTCCCAAATGCAACATAATCAACATTTGTTTTTAGTTGTTCGCGAATCCATTTATGGCCTCTAAACCATACCAATTCTATCTGTCCCGTAGTATCTCTAAATGTTGCTACCAATCGTTTGCCACGTTTTTGAGTCACTTCTTTGAATCCAATAATTTGACCAATAACTTGTACATCTGATGAATTTTTTTGCAACTTGTTTATGGCGTGAAATTGGGTTCGATCAATATAACGATTTGGGAATAAGTGAATTAAATCCTGAAACGTATCAATACCCAATTCTGAACGTAATAATTTCGCCCTGTTGAGGCCAACGCCCTTCAGATATTCAATTGGGGTTTGCAATATGGATTCAGACATAAACTACTTTAATACAATTGTAATTTCCTGTTTTAAAAAAGTAAGTGCCTTGGCAGGAGAAATTTCACTTTTTGATAAAGCATCTAGTAACAAAGGTCGTGCTTCCTCTGCACTTACAACACCATTTTCATTAAAAGTAATAATAAGTTGGACATAGCTGTTTTTAGCAGCTGACAACATACGCCAACATGAATCTGATACGTAAATTTGTTGCGATAAGTTATGTTCGTATTCTTGCTCTATAGACTTAATTAACAAATCTTTATAGTCACTTACTTTGGGAGAAATTGGAGGAATTCTTTTTAATAAATGATGTGCTGAAATGCGTTCTAAAAATAAAGCAAGTCGCTCATAGGCTTGGAGTTTTATTGGTAAAATATCTTTTTGAAGCTGCGCTTTTAGTTGAAAATTGCGGCGATAATTTTCATTTTTTATATGTTCTTTAAAAAATAAATAAACAATAGCTCCAGTACCCAAAGCCGGGATGCAATATCTCAATAGTTCTAAAAATCCTTCATCCATTATTATTTGATTAAAATTGAACCACTAATTTACTAATTTATGATAAACCCACGATTGTTTATAATTATTCGTTAAAGCCCTTATTATCTCCGAATACATTTCATAAATTCACAATTCGAAAAATCAATAATATTGAAAGCCTATTTAGACCAATTGAACGATGCCCAAATGGCTCCAACTTTGCAGAAGGATGGTCCAATGATAGTCATTGCTGGTGCAGGATCTGGAAAAACTCGCGTACTAACGTACCGAATTGCCTATCTCATGAGTCAGGACGTCGATCCGTTCAATATTTTAGCTCTTACTTTTACAAACAAAGCTGCACGGGAAATGAAGTCCCGAATTGCCGATATTGTTGGAGATAGTGAAGCTAAAAATTTATGGATGGGGACTTTTCATTCTGTTTTTGCAAAAATATTACGGATTGAAGCCAGTAGACTGGGATATCCATCAAACTTTACGATTTATGATACTCAAGATTCTCAGCGCTTAATAGCCTCCATTATAAAAGAAATGAATCTTGATAAGGATGTCTATAAGTACAAACAGGTTTTCTCAAGGATTTCCTCCTACAAAAATAGTTTAATCACTGTAAGAGCCTATTTTCAAAACCCAGAGCTCATAGAAGCAGACACCATGGCTAAACGGCCACAACTGGGCGAGATTTACAAAGCATACGTCGATCGATGCTTCAAGGCTGGCGCCATGGACTTCGATGATTTATTACTCAAAACAAATGAATTACTCACCAGATTTCCAGATGTACTAGCCAAATACCAACAGCGTTTCCGTTACATTTTGGTGGATGAGTATCAGGACACCAATCACTCACAATATTTGATTGTTCGAGCGCTTTCAGATCGGTTTCAAAACATTTGCGTAGTTGGTGATGATGCGCAAAGTATTTATGCATT
>JBMHDM010000016.1:0-5042 GCA_049889395.1 Flavobacteriaceae bacterium | reverse complement strand
ACCAACTCACCCGATTCTAAAAGAGTAAAATCAAAATTGTTGTCAGGGAATCTTTTTTGCTGGGCAGTATATCGATTTTTGAGCGAAAAATACCATCCTTTTTTTTGTTTGGACTCCCATCGTATCTCTTGTATAACGTTGAAAGGCGGAATATCAATAAGCGGTTGATTGCGCGTTGTGTCTTGGGCATAAATCGCACTGCTTGACCATCTGTAGGATAAAATATTTGTAATCTGATAACGTAGTGCGGCGTCCCAACCCCAAAAATAGCCAGAAACAGCTCGGTATTGCCAAACAGGAAAAGCGCCTCTGACAGACTGTTTAAAACCAATTGGTTCGTTAATTATGTAATTTTTTAAGTGTGAATAAAATAGGCTTGTCTCGAAGTAAAGTTTGTCAGTGAGTCTTTCCCATCCTAGTAGGAATTTGTGGACTGTTTCTTTGTTTAAGCGTAAATTTCCATATTCAATAGTTGCCAGGGCATGATGCAAACCATCACTAAATAATTCAGATGGATTAGGGGGACGTTGGGAATTTTGAAGGTTGACCAATATGGCATCGTTAGCCGATAGATTTGCGCGCATCCCTAAACTAGAAGAAAAATTAAAAAAATCTAATTCAAGTGCCGCCAACCATTGATTCCCGAAAGTTGTTATGCTGGCATCTGTAAAATCTTCATCGTATCCTCTGTCTATCCAGTCTTGGCGATCATAATACTTTTTGGTCTGATAGAATACTTGATCAAACCGTAGCCCCAGATCCAAATTAAACCAGTTGTTTGGCTTGTAATTCATATTACTAAAAAATCCAAATTGTTGCCTTTGATAATCTGGAATTAAACGTTTTACTCCAGTGTTTGGATCAGAATAATTGTCTTGTAACTTACCACTTAATGCAGCAGAAAATTTAAAATTTTCTATTGGTTGATGTAATATATATCCTTCCAAATCATGAGTCCATAACTGAAGATCTATAGCTGGTCTGGCCAAATCGTCACCACGCCTGACATCATATTCTTTTCGATGATTCCGTTGTATGTTGTAATTTATTTCCCATTTGGTTTGATCACTAAGTCGATGAAAATATTGAACTTTTCCATTATGGTGCTGGCTTTCTTGTCTTGGTGCGCCTATTTTGTAGGAAAAAGGTAAAATAATCAAAGGCTGAGTGAGTCGGATAGCCCTTGCTAAATCCCCAACATTTCCAACATGGGCAGACCGTAAAATTCCAACTCTTGTTTGGTACCAACGATAGCTAGCCTGCCATCCTTTAGACTTATCCTTTTTTCCCATAGACAATGAGAAAGCCTGTTCTTGTTGACCCGTATTGGTCAGTAAATAATTGGGTGCTTGCTGATCACCCATTTGTTGTAGCGTAGTATTGAACTGGATATATTTTCCTTTTCCATTGGCTCCTAATCCCTTAGCAACAATACCTCCACCCCTTCCATTAGACTGATAGCTGCTACCTAATTTAAAAGAAAGTGTATCTTGAAAAAATTTTGATGCATTTTGAAGTATAATAACCCCACCTGGTGTGTCCCCACCATACCTTAGGGCACCACTACCTTTGACTACTTCTATACGATCGGCTGCGTTAATGTCCAGGGTTGGCGCATGGTCGCTACCCCACTCTTGATCTTGTAAACGAGCGCCGTCAACAATTATTCCTACTCGTGCACCGGACATCCCATGAATAATTGGTTTGGTTAAGTTACTTCCAGTCTGTAAAACGTTTACACCTGCTAAATCGGCTAAAGCAGTAGCCAAATCTTCCGTTTGTTTTTCGGATAAATCGTTTTCAGTTAATCCTGTTTGGATGCTACTTTTACTTTGGTTATTATACTGATCTGCAACAATGATTTCTTCTAAAACATTAATTCGGTGAGACAAACTAAAGATTAAATTCTTTTGAGTGGGTACCGTAATAATCTGCTTTTGTGAGTCACAGTTAAAATGAGAAATCACGAGTACATAGGTCCCTGAACAAAGTGCCGAAAAAGAAAAATACCCTAAATCGTCTGAAGAAGTGTTTCTATTGAGCCCCTCTATTTCTATTCGGGCATCAATCAAGGGAGTTTTATCAAAATCGTTTAGAATTGCTCCTTCTATGGAGTATCTACATTCATTTTGTCCATAGAGTGATGAAATAAAAGAAAGAAAAGGACTGATAAAGATCAGTCCTTTTTTAAAAAATTTATTCCACCGTAACATTAATATCAAGCTGGACATCTGTTTCCCCACCAAAATCAGACCTTGTATTTCCTGATTTGGTATTGGGTTCATGAATCAAAAAAAGCCGTATAGTAGCTGATCCTGCACGCTCAGCAGTCCATGTTGTTTTGAGTCCAAGGGGGTTTCCTGAGCTATCTTGTTGATCACTACTAGCTGAATTAATGGAAAGAATTGAACTGCTATTTTCAAAAAAAACATGATGTTCGTCCGCTTCTTCTATTACTTCAGGGTTAATAGCCTCTACGTCATTAGGATCCGAAGCATTGTAAAAGCTTACAGCTACTGTATAATTGATACCAGAATTTAATTGCATTGCAAAATTGCTGTCGCCTTCATTCCAGGTGTAGGTATTTGAACCGTTTTCGGAAGTAATATCGATAACAATTCGATTGATTTCTTCCTCTTCATTGATAAGTTCAGGTGTCTCGTCGTCTGAGCATTGAACAAAAGAAAATAGGGCAAAAAATAATAGGGTGTATTTAGTGTAATTAAATAGTTTCATTACGATTATGTTAGTTATTTAAAAAGGGTATTCCGTCTAAAATAATAACATAGGTGGGCCACGAAGGGGTTTAGAAAATTTTAGTAATGAATTGAAAAAATGTCCAACAAAGGCATCTTGAATTTGCTTAAAAAAACCAGTGATAAACCCTTTATAAGCGTCAGGAAAGAAGACTCCAATGGAGGTGAAAAACAAACCAGCGTGATCACAATCAAAATTGGTTTTGTGCAAGTGGTGTTTGGCACTAACACATTCAATATGTTCATGACTATGAAATAGTTCGACCCAGTGCTCAGCTTGTGCACTAAGGAAAATAAAGGACAGTACTATGGCTAGGCCTTTTTTCATGTCATAAATGTACTACATTCAACACTAATTAGAAACTCTAAAAATTGAGTAATAAAAATTAGAAGTAGTAACGTTTAAAAGCCTCCATAGACTGATATTCAGCCATACCTAAATTATTGTATTGTACAGCCGTGTCCCGATTTCGTTCTTCAGCTCTCAGCCAAAACTCACGACTATCCTCTCCTTGAAACATAACCCGATCTTTTTGCGATTGGTGGTATAGAATTGCGTTTCGTTTTTGCACCACTTGATCTGGACTAATTGGAATGGCCATTTCAATTTCATGTAAATCCCATTCTTGCCAGGCACCACGGTATAGCCAAACCCAACAGTCTTTCATAAATGGTTCATTTTTAAGCTGTTTTAAAGCTTCCATTAGAATTTCTAAACAAATACGATGGGTGCCATGGGGATCGGCCAAATCACCTGCTGCATAAATCTGATGGGGTTGAATGGCTTTAATCAACTTGATGGTTTGATCAACATCCAACTGTGTGGGGTCATTTTTTTGCACCCTTCCTGTTTCATAAAATGGTAAATCCATAAAATGAAGCTGTTCGACGGGTAATTGTAAAAAGCGAGCTGCACCTAAACATTCACTTCTTCGGATGGCTCCTTTTATTTTCCTGATCCTTGGGCTATTGATCTGATGAGCAGCCAACAATTCTTTTTTGATGTCATCTATTGTCTCATCTGTGGAAAGAGCCAACTGGTAAACTTCAACATAGCGCATTGCATCTTCATTGGAAACGGCAATATTCCCTGAGGTTTGGTAGGCCACATGAACCTTATGTCCTTGATCGATCAAACGCGCAAAAGTACCTCCCATAGAAATGACATCATCATCTGGGTGTGGACTAAAAATCAGACAACGTTTTTGAGCTGGCAAAGCCCTTTCAGGTCGATTGTCATCGGTAAAATTCGGTTTTCCCCCAGGCCAGCCTGTAATTGTATGCTGCAACTGATTGAACATCCAAATATTAAGATCGTAGGCCCTTCCTGCCGTGGCCAAAAGGTCAGATAATCCATTTTCATTATAATCGCGTTGGGTCAATTTGAGAATGGATTTTTGAGTTTGCTGACACAACCATACGATGGCTTTTTTCTTAAGCGAATCTGTCCATTCACAATCTCCTACCAACCAAGGTGCATGAGAGCGTGTTAATTGAGCAGTAGATTCATTATCGAGCAAACAAGTAGTGTTTGTATGTTCCTGCAAAAAAGTAGCTGGTATCGATTCTGACACAGTCCCCTCGATAGTACGTGCAACGATAGGGGCTTTGTGCTGTCCCCAGGCCAGTAATATGATTCGCTTGGCATTGAGTATTGTATTAATACCCATAGTAATGGCCTTGGTCGGTACTTTGTCTAAGCCGTTAAAATCTTCGGCGGCATCTGCTCTGGTCACTGGATCAAGAGATATCAGTCGGGTAGCAGAATTGCGATGTGAACCAGGTTCATTGAATCCAATATGTCCAGTACGACCAATACCCAATAACTGAAAATCAAGTCCACCCAAAGCGGCAATTTTATCTTCATAGGCTTGGCAGTAAGCCCTGACTTCATCTTGTGGCAAATCGCCCTTGGGAATGTGAATTTGGTCTGCCGCTATATCGATATGATCAAACAAATGCTCGTGCATAAAATGATAATAACTCTGATGATCATCGGGAGCAATGGGAACATATTCATCTAGATTAAAAGTGATCACGTTTTTAAAACTCAAGCCTTCCTCCCGGTGCATCTGCACCAAATGTTGATAGACGCCTATGGGAGAAGAACCCGTAGCCAAACCCAAGATAAAAGGGCGATTCGTACAGTTGCGAATTGATTGGGCAATTTCTTCAGCTACCAATCGTGCTCCAATCGATTCGGAGGCAACGGTAATATTATGGATTTTCTCAAAACGGGTCTCTTGATATTTCCCTGGTGGAACATAAATCAAATTTGAGGGAGTC
>JBMHDM010000015.1:0-179699 GCA_049889395.1 Flavobacteriaceae bacterium | reverse complement strand
AGTGGTACCTCCAGGAATCGAACCAGGGACACACGGATTTTCAGTCCGTTGCTCTACCAACTGAGCTAAGGTACCCCGCATAATGCGACTGCAAATATAATGCAATTTTAGTTTCTCCAAAGTAAATTTTTAAAAAAATGGTTTTGTAAATTTACAGCTTGATTCGGAATATGAACCTCATTTTAGACATCGGAAATTCTTACACTAAATTAGCTTTATTTGAAGATCACTCCCTACTAGAGATCTTCAACAACAACAATGATTGCATGGCGCAATCCATTATTGATGTTTTCGAAAAATACCCTAAGATCGAACAAGTTTTAATTTCTTCAGTTTCCGTTGCTTCCGAAGATATTGTAAAATTTATACCCAAGCGCTGCAAAGTCCATACTCTAGATCATACATTTTTACTACCTTTCATCAATTTATATCAAACTCCAGATTCCTTAGGATTCGATAGAATTGCGTTAGTTTCTGGAGCCATTAATAAATATCCAAATACCAACATTCTAATCATTGATGCAGGTACATGCATTACCTATGATTTTGTTGATGATAAATCTCAATATCATGGCGGAGCAATCTCTCCAGGCCTTCGAATGCGATATAAAGCTTTAAACAGCCAAACTTCAAGACTGCCTCACATTGAGCCCGATATTCCAAATTTTTTTGTTGGAAATACCACAAATGAGTGTATTCATTCCGGAGTCACTCTTGGGATTATTCATGAAATCGAGGGAGCAATATCAAAGTATAGTTCAGATTTCCCCAATCTGACAGTTGTTTTGACAGGAGGAGACCGGGATTTCTTGTTTAAGCAATTAAAAATTAGCATATTTGCGGTCTCAAATTTACTTTTGGAAGGACTTAACCACATATTGGAACTTAATTCAAACACATGACCAAAAAAATATTAACCTGTCTGATTGTTGTGTTTTCAAGCATTGCTTCAGCTCAACAAGGAACTAGTTCACCCTACTCATTTTATGGTATTGGAAGTTTAAAATTTAAAGGTACTGCAGAGAATAGAGCCATGGGGGGAATCAGTGTTTACTCCGATAGTATCCATGTCAATCTCAAAAACCCCGCCTCTTATGCAGGATCCAATTTTTCTTTTTATAACAATGAAGCTCGTCCGGTCAAATTTGCAATTGGAACTAGTTTTTCTTCCACCACACTAAAAACAGCATCTGATTCTGACGATTCTGGAACTTCTTCAGTCGATTATTTGGCCGTGGTACTACCATTACAAAAATTTGGGGTTGGTTTTGGGATTATGCCATATACCAATGTTGGATATAAACTTCAATCCAAAGACGATGAAGGGACATTACAAAATCGTTATCGTGGAGAAGGCGGAGTCAATAGGGTATTCCTTGGGCTGGGCTATCAATTATTGGAATCTCTAAAAGTAGGTTTAGATGCTCAATACAATTTTGGTAATATTTCCAACACCAGTATTGCATTTGGCTACAATGACCAAGGGGACTTGTTACAGTACCAAAGTAGATTATCCAAACGATCAGATTTGAGCGGATTTTCATTTAATTTAGGAATGGTTTACCAAAAAAGTTTGGGGAATAGATTGGAGCTTATGGCAGCTGCATCGTACAGTCCTAAAGCTAATTTAAACTCTACCAACCAAAGTGACTTAGCAACAATTTCCATTGATGTGAATGGGCAAGAATATACAATCAACACGATAGAGAATAACCTTGAAGATCAAAATTTGTTGGAAACCACGATGACCCTTCCCGCCAAAACCACGTTTGGAATTGGAATAGGACGACCGTTAAAGTGGTTTGTAGGATTGGATTACACATTTTTGGAGGCTTCCAATTTTTCGAATCGATTTATCAATGTTGACAATACCACATTTGAAAACGCTTCATCTTTATCCTTGGGTGGATTTTTTATTCCAAAATATGACTCATTTAGTAACTACTGGAAACGCATAGTTTTCAGGGCTGGTGTGAGATATGAACAGACAGGTTTGGTGGTCAACAACGAATCAATAAAAGAATTTGGCATATCTTTTGGAATAGGTGTACCTGTGGGGCGTTTGTTTTCAAATGCTAATGTGGCTTTAGAATTTGGTCAAAGAGGTACAACCGCTTCAGAACTGGTTCAGGAAAACTTCTTTAACCTCAATATAAGTTTATCATTGAATGATCGGTGGTTCGAAAAACGAAAATTTAACTAAATAGACATTTAACAAACATTAAATTGTAATTATTAAAATATTATTTTCAAAATATGAAAACTAAAATTACACTTCTTATAGCATTTTTAACGACAACTTTTCTAGTTGTTGGCGCACAAAATGAACAAGACTTTCAGGATTTGTCGATTTTCAGCGAATATGTTAAATCAAAAAACTTTGATGCTGCATATACACCTTGGATGGAATTGCGTCAGAGAAATCCGCGATTTAACAAAGCTATTTTTGTTTATGGTGAACGTATTTTGAAACACAAAATATCATCCACAACCGGTACTGAAAAGTTAGCTTACATTAATGATATGATCACATTGTGGTCAGAGCGTGCTCAATATTTTCCAACAGTGACGCCAAAAGGTACTTACTTGGCAAAAGCTTGCCAGTTACAATACGACAATAGAAAAGAATTGGGCCTGAGCAAAGAACAGCTCTATGCTTCCTTCCAAGAAGCCTATAACTCGGATGCCAAAACTTTTACTAATCCAAAAAGTTTGTACACTTATTTTTCTTTGGTGGTAGACATGTATGATGTTGGAAACATTCCTGCACAAAATTTGTTTAACATGTATGAGGTCATTACAGAGAAGGTAGAAAACGAAGTGAAAAACTATACCAATAAAAGAAATGCTTTTTTAAACGAAGATGGTGATCCCAAAGCGTTAAATAGAACAGAAACTTCAAAGCTCAAATCCTACAACAGTTATTTAAGAGCATATGATCAAATATCATCCAGTATCGACACAAAATTAGGATCGCGTGCCAATTGTGAAAACCTAATACCACTTTACACACGAGATTTTGAGGCGTTCAAAAATGATGGTTTGTGGCTTCAGCGTGCCATGAACAGAATGTATGCTAAAGGGTGTAATGATGACCCATTGTTTGTACAAATTGTTGAGCAAAAAAACAATTTAGAACCCAATGCTGATACCGCCTTCTATTTGGGATTATTAAAAGAAAAGACAGGGGAGCGTAGCGAAGCCCTCAATTACTATAACCAAGCCGTTGAGCTTGAAACAGATAATTTTGCAAAAGCAAAAATATTATTCAAAATTGCAACAAGTTTCAAGAAAAAAGGAAGCTATGGACAAGCACGAAGCTATTATCTAAAAGCGCTGAAATTTAATCCAAGTATGGGACGTGCTTATCTGGCAATCGCATCGATGTATGCCAAAAGTGCGAATAATTGTGGAACCGATAACTTTTCAAAAAGAGCAGTCTATTGGTTAGCCGCAAAAGAAGCCGCAAAAGCAGGACGAGTAGATCCTAATATGAAAAAGAATGCTGCTAAATCTATTGCAAACTACAATGCCAAAGCACCCCAGAAAAGTGAAATCTTCTCTTCAGGTAGAGCAGGTCAAACAATCAATGTTGGGTGCTGGATTCAACGCAATGTGACAGTTCCAAATCTTTAATGATTATTAGATCAAAAAATACTTTAAAAAGTATCGTTTTCCTAGTTTTAGGAGGGATGCTTTTTTCGTGTAATAAACGATTAGATAAAATTAATATTAGCTCTAATGTACCATTTTTGCCTGTTTCTACAGCAGAAAATATTAACACCAAGCATACTGATTCCGGCAAGTTGACCTCAATTCTTTTGAGCCCAAAAATGATTAATTTCTCCAATCAAGAATTTCCATTTTATGAATTTCCTGATGGGATAAACTTAACATTATTAGATGACAATAATCAGTCGAGTACAGTTTTATCAGACAAAGCTATTCTTTACAACAAAACAGACCTTATTGATTTAAGAGGGAATGTTATTTTGACCACAGCAACCAATGATACGCTCTACACAGATCAATTGTATTATGACCAAAAAAAAGAGTGGTTGTTTACAGATAATCCCGTAAAGTTCAGAACAAAAGATTATATTACTAATGGCAATGGTTTTGATGCTAATCAAAATTTCACTAATGCTCAAGTTTTGGAAGTCACAGGGCGAATATACATTGAAGAATAATCTGTATATTTACATAACTAATCATAATCTAGTATATTCATTATATGAAATTTTTATCCGTATTTAAATATTTCTACATCATATTCGCAGTACTATTTGCCTATGACGCTGCCACAAAATGGAGTACAAACCGTAACGGGGCTTATTTGTCGCTATTCTTTGTCATCTTTGCGATTTTCATTTTTTTCTTCAGAAACAAGTACCAAAAGCGATTCAAAGACCGAGGAAAATTATAATTAAATGACTTCGGACATTGTCATTATTACACTAAGTTTATTGTTGTCTGCATTCTTTTCTGGAATGGAAATCGCCTTTGTTTCTGCAAACAAAATCCATATAGAAATTGAAAAAAAACAAGAAGGGTTTTTATCTAAATTATTAACTAAGCTGACAGCCAAACCCTCCAAATTTATTGCTACTATGCTCATTGGAAACAATGTCGCCCTAGTTGTGTATGGATTTTACATGGGCGACACCTTGATGAATTGGTTTGCATTAAATCTGCCCACAGACTCGATGGTTTTGCATTACTTGTTTGATAAATTGAGTCTGCTGACTCAAACTATCATTTCAACCCTTGTTATTTTGCTGACTGCTGAGTTTTTACCCAAAGTATTTTTTCAGATATATGCTAACACACTTCTAAAGTTATTAGCATGGCCTGCCTATATCTTCTATCTCTTGTTTTCGGTTATTTCCACTTTTGTCATATGGATATCAGATTTTGTTCTCAAAACAATTTTCAAAACAAAAGGGGATGAGGTTCAGTTGGCATTTTCTAAAGTAGAATTGGGTAACTATATAAGCGAACAAATGGAATCAGTAAGCGACGATGATGAGGTAGATAGTGAAATTATTATTTTCCAAAATGCCTTGGAATTTTCAGATGTGAAAGCTCGAGAAGCCATGGTTCCCAGAACAGAACTAACGGCAATCGAAATACATGACTCTTTGGACAATCTTACCACACTTTTTGTTCAGTCTGGACATTCCAAAATATTGGTTTACAACAACACGTTTGATGATATTCTAGGCTACGTTCATGCCTTTGACTTGTTTAAAAAACCAAAATCCATCAAGTCCATGTTGATGCCTGTAGAGTTTGTACCAGAAACCATGTTGGTCAAAGATATTATCAATGTATTGACCAAAAAGCGAAAAAGCCTAGCGGTGGTTTTAGATGAATATGGCGGTACTTCTGGAATTTTAACTGTCGAAGATATTGTAGAAGAATTATTTGGCGAGATTGAAGACGAACACGACTCCAGCGAGCTAACAGAAGAACAGATTGATGAAACATCCTATTTGTTTTCGGCCCGACTTGAGGTCGATTATATCAATGAAACCTACAAACTACAACTACCTGAACACGAAAATTACGAAACATTAGGTGGGCTAATTGTTCATCTTACTGAAGAAATTCCTGATCAAAATCAAAATATCACAATAGATCAATTTGAGTTCACTATAGAACAAGTTTCGAATACCAAAATTGAATTAATTTCATTAAAAATAAACCCTCAACATTTTCCTTAAATACTTCAATTTAATAAAACCCAAATCCGTCTTTAATAATTCAAATTAAATTGGTATTTTCGCTCACTATATTTTAATCACAAGACCAATTATACCATGGCATTATTAGGTAAAATTAGATCACTAGGCCCTGTCGCTTTAATCAGTGTAATAGGATTAGCCTTATTCGCATTCGTTTTTTCAACAGGTTCTGGAACCATAACTGACATCTTCAAAGCGGATGAGTTGAATCAGAACAGCATCGCTACAGTCAACGGAATGGACATTGAAAGAGTTGAGTTTATGACCAAAGTTGAAAACTTACAAAGACAATCTGGCGGCTCGTTAACTACCACACAAGCTATGAATCGTGCTTGGGATAGTGAGGTGCGATCAAAAATAATGCAGTCGCAATATGACGCTTTAGGACTTTCAGTTGAAAGAGACTACATGCGAGACTTATTAGAGCAAAATTTAGGTGCTTTTGAAGAATTCAAAAATGAAGCTGGTCTTTTTGACGAAGATAAACTCAATGAGTTTATTGCTAATCTCAAAGCAATAGCACCTGAAACTTCAACCCTTGGCGGTTCTGCTGTAAACTATAAGTCTTGGACAGATTTTGAACAAAATGTGGCTGTTACTGGAATGCAACAAACCTATTTTAATCTGGTCAAAGCTGGAATGACTGGAACCCTAACAGAAGGAGAATTAGACTACCAACTCGAAAATGATAAAGTAGACCTGAAATATGTTCAAGTTCCTTATGCCAGTGTTCCTGATAGTATAATTACGGTAAAAAAATCAGAGATCGAAGCCTATATGAAACGTTTTCCGAAGCAATATGAAGTGGAAGCGTCAAGAGATTTAATTTTTGTTCAATTTAAAGAGGAAGCCTCATTGGCTGACGAGCAGCTTATTCAAGATAATCTTAAATCACTATTAGATGACAAAGACCAGTACAACGATATAACAAAGGCTACGGAGACTGTTACTGGTTTTAAAAATACAACAGACAATGCAAGTTTTGTAAACACCAACTCTGCAGAAAAATACAATGATTCATATGTATTTAGATCGGCCTTTTCATCCGACGTTGCCGATGACATTACCAGTTTGAACGAAGGGGAAGTATATGGACCTTACAAAGATAATGGGTTTTATAAAATTACAAAGATGGTTTCCCGAAGAGGAATTGCCGATTCTACAAAAGTTCGCCACATTTTAATACCTTTTGTTGGGGGTATGCGTGCCGACGCAACCGTAACCAAAACTGACTCTGAAGCCAAAGCAACTGCCGATAGTATATATAATGTTTTAAGAAGAAACCGATCCAAATTCAAATCCCTATTGTCACTGTCTTCCGACAAAGTGAGTAATGAAAAGGACGGTGAAATCGAATTTGCTTACACCGACGGTTTTGCACCAGAATTTAAGGCCTATTCTTTTGAAAATTCCAAAGGGAGCTTGGGGGTTGTTCGTACCGATTTTGGGTACCATGTCATTGAAATTTTGGATCAAGGCAAATCACAAGAGGCTTACAAAGTAGCAACAATTTCACAGAAAATTGAGCCTTCAGTTGAAACCATTGATGAGATATTCAAAAGCAAATCAAAATTTGAAATTGCTGTAGCTGATGCTGATTTTAAAGCCGTCGCAGAAGATAACGGCTACGACGTCCGAAACGTTAGCAGTGTTAAAGAACTGGACGAAAATATTCCTGGGATCGGGGCACAACGAGCCATTGTTCGTTGGGCATTTGAAGACGGAACAGATGTAGACGATTTTAAAAGTTTTAACACCTCCGGTGGTGGATTTGTTGTGGTCAAGGTTACAGCTATAAATGAGAAAGGTTTAATGTCCGTAGAAAGTGGTTCTGTTACAGCACTTCCAGAAATCCGTAAAGAAAAGAAAGCTCAGATTATTAAGGACCGTATATCAGCCACTTCACTGGATGACATTGCATCGGCAGAAGGTCAAACCGTAAAATCTGCATCAGCAGTAAACATGAAAAATCCGACCCTTTCAGGAGCTGGCCGAGAGCCATTGGTCATTGGAACAGCCTTTGGACTTAATGAAGGAGAAACTTCAGATCTGGTTGCTGGGAACAGTGGTGTATATGCTGTCCAAGTGATTAAATCGACACCAGCTACAGCACTAACTAGTTATCAAGCTGCTGCCAATCGTGTGGGGCAAGCCAAAGCTAATGCAGTCAATACACAGTTGTACAATGCGCTTAAAGATGCCGCTGAAATTAAAGATAATAGAGCCGTATTCTATTAAAATTTAATTGTAAAATAGCTAAAAAGGGACTGTAAATCAGTCCCTTTTTTGTTTTATCTTCTAAAAGTATTCCAATTATTTCATAAATCTTCTAAAGAATTAATTCTCTAAAATAAAAGATGGTGTTATAACCTTTAGCTCTGAAGTATTCTAAATTAGAAATCTGTCCCGTCACCAAAAAGAAATCTCCACCCCAGGCGCCCAAGCTTTTTATGGCTCCGGGGTAGTCAGTAAAATGGGTGGTTTTTAGTGGCGGTTGTTGAATCAGGTTGCCAATAATGGTTTCGTGTTTGTAGATAAGCTTCTCAAAGTCTTCCAAAGTGGAGCTGTTTAAAATAGCATTAGTAATTGAATTTAGTTCAGAACAATCAAGATACTGAGTTGCTTTTAGGGCGTTGTAGTGAGCGATGCCCTCTCGGCTATTTTGCTTTTGGTTACGGTGAACAAAAAATAATTGGTTTTTGAATGGTGGATCAAAATCCACAGTTTTCACATATATTTTTTTGTTTTGACGCCGATATACAATAGGGTGGGGGTGTTGCGCACAGGCCACATCATAACCACTACCACCAAAGGTGTTTTCGAGTAGTTCAAATGCATCTATATTGGCCCACCGGGCCAAATTATTAATCAGCGTAGAGGAAGACCCCAATCCCCAATCTTGAGGAAATTCCAAATTACTGTGCATTTCAAAACCACTTTCCCTGAATCGATCGGGGTTCAATTTTTGAATCACTTTAAAACATTGTGAAAGTCGTTTTGCGGTTTCATTTGTTGAGGTGGTTTTAAAATTTGGATATAGCAAAACGGTTTCAAACCAAAGCTTTCCTTTATGGTCAAAACTTTTCCAGCGGATTTCTGAAGTATCAATAGGTTTTACTTTCAAAGTTTGTCCATACTTTGTGGGGAGCGCCAGGGCATTAGCGCCGTCCAAAACAGCATATTCAGCGGTCAAAAGTAATTTTCCATGACTATAAAATTCTTGCATCAATCACGAAAGGTTTTAAGGGCTTCAACTACAGCACCGTGCGAAACGGCATGGGTTTTAAAATGTTTAATCATCGCTTCTTTTTCAGTGGTCGTAGCCCCCAATTGATTTAAAATATTGAGCAAATGCATTTTCATATGACCTTTTTGAATCCCCGTTGTTGTTAGTGAACGCAAGGCAGCAAAATTTTGAGCTAATCCTGCCACCGCTGCAATTTCCATGAGTTGTTTTGCAGATGGGTTTCCGAGCATTTCTAGGGCCAACTTGACCATTGGATGAAGACCCGTTAGTCCTCCAACTGTTCCGAGCGCTAGCGGAATATCCATCCAAAATCTAAATAAGCCATTTTCTAAGCTCGCATGGGACAAGCTACTGTATTGTCCATTTTTAGCCGCAAAAGCATGGACGCCAGCTTCTACAGCCCTAAAATCATTACCAGTCGCAATGATTACAGCATCAACACCATTCATAATTCCCTTATTGTGGGTGACTGCTCGATAGGGCTCAACCTCTGCAATTTGCACAGCTTGAATAAATTTTTTGGCAAATTCTTTTCCCTCAAAATGGTCTTGTAAACTTAAATCATCTACTGGACAAGAGACCTCGGCTCGAACTATACAATTAGGCACATAGTTTGACAAAATGCTCATCACGATATTTGGTTTGTGACCCTTCAATCCAGGAAGAGAAACGGTTAATTCTTCAAATGTGTTGGCAATTTGCTCCAAACAAGAATTGATAAAATTGGCTCCCATAGCATCTTTGGTTTCAAAAGAAACCTCCAACTGATAATAATGAGCCATATTTTGACTGCAGTCTTTTAATTTAATATCCAAAAGGCCGCCCCCACGTCGTTCCATATTTTTGGTAATAGATTTTGTAGCGGCTATAAGACTTGGTTTTAAAATTTGAAAAGAAGATTTTAAATCAGAAAAATTTCCTTTAAATGTAAAATGTACATGCCCAATCTTTTCAGTTGACTTGACGGTTGCTTTGAATCCTCCTCTGGACATCCAAAATTTTGCAGCATTACTTGCCGCTGCGACGACCGAGCTCTCCTCTATTGCCATAGGAATAGTATAAGGCGTACCATTAATCGAAAAATTAGGAGCTATACCAAATGGCATATAGAAATTCGAAATTGTATTTTCTATAAATTCATCGTGGAGTTGCTGTAATTTTTGATCCAAATTCCAATAAGTTTCTAAAACGGCTTTGGCCCTCAAATTTCCATCAAAGTAATTGGAAATCAGCCAGTTAATCTTTTCAGTTTTGGTAAATTTTGAAAACCCAGAAACGAATTGTTGCATAATTTAATTTTGATAAACAAAGATACTATTCTCCGCCTTATCAGAAAAGCGATTTGTTAAAATGCAGATTAATCGGTTTTTTACTGTGGAATTGTGATTTTTTTTTAGTAAAATTGATATCACTTTTCAAACTAAACACATGCGTCGAAAGACTATCCTTTCACTTATTTATCTATCGATTTCAATCGTTGGGTTTTCTCAAGAAAAATTAATCACCCTAGACGAAATTTGGCAAGGCGCCTTTCGTACTGAACGAATGGACGCTTTACATTCTATGAACAATGGTAATCAATACTCTGTTCTGAACTTCAACCGAGAAACGCAGTCCACATCAGTTGATGTTTATGATTATATATCGTTGAAAAAAATTAAAACACTTGTAGACTCCAAAGACTTGGATGAGGTGTCTTATTTTACCAATTACACTTTCAGCGATGATGAGAATAAAATATTACTGGCTACCGACGTAGAATCGGTATACAGGCGATCTACACTAGGTATTTTTTTTGTGTATGATTTGAGTTCAAAGCGCTTGACAAAGGTTTCAAGTCAAAAGATACAAGAACCCACATTTTCACCTGATGGAACACTAGTTGCATATGGTTTCAACAATAATATTTTTGTAAAAAATTTATTGACCAATCAAACCCAACAAATTACCAATGATGGCGAAAAAAACAAGATAATAAATGGGATTACTGATTGGGTTTATGAGGAAGAGTTTGCTTTTGTTAGAGCTTTCGAATGGAATATGGACAGCAACAAATTGGCCTACTTAAAATTTGATGAAACTGAAGTGCCAGAGTTCTCTATGGATATTTATGGACAAGGTTTGTATCAAACCCAACAGGTATTTAAGTATCCAAAAGCTGGTGAAAACAATGCAATTGTTTCCTTACACATATATAATCTTGAAACGAATCGAACCGATCTTGTTGAGGTTAATAAGGACTACAACGATTTTTATATTCCAAGGATTAAATGGACCAACGATGCGGATATTTTAAGTGCCCAATTTTTGAATCGTCACCAGAACGAGTTGGATCTTTGGGCCATAAACGCCAACAGTACAATGACCAAACTTCTTGTATCGGAAGTCGATAAGGCCTATGTGGATGTAACCGACAATCTAACATTTTTAAATGATAATAGCTTCATCTGGACCAGCGAAAAAGATGGCTTTAATCATATCTATCATTATAATAAATACGGAGAACTCATCAATCAAGTTACAAAAGGGGATTGGGAAGTGACCGCCTATTATGGATACGATAAAAAAAATAATCGAATTTACTATCAATCCGTAGAAAATGGATCTATTAACAGAGATGTTTATGCCATCAATTTAGATGGAACAAACAAGTTACGCTTAACCAAAAGCGAAGGAACTAACAGTGCCTCATTTAGTGCCGATTTTTCTTATTTCATCAATACATTTTCTAATTCTACAACACCAACAGAATACACTTTAAATGAGGCTAATAACGGAGCCTTGATTAAAAGCATTAAAGATAACGATAAGGTTGCCGAAAAATTGGCGAATTATAAAACCTCCAAAAAAGAATTTAGCACCATTCAAGTCAACGGTAATGAGCTGAATATGTGGATGATTAAACCCGTAAATTTTGACCCCAACAAAACCTACCCTATGCTCATGTATCAGTACTCTGGACCAGGCTCTCAAGAGGTCGCTAACCGCTGGAATGGCACCAATGATTATTGGTATCAAATGTTGGCTCAAAAAGGCTATGTAATCGCCTGTGTCGATGGCCGTGGAACTGGATTCAAAGGCGCCGATTTTAAAAAATCTACGTACATGAATTTAGTTAAATATGAAACCGAAGATCAGATTGCAGCAGCCAGACAATTGGGAAACCTACCTTACATAGATGCCGAAAGAATTGGTATCTGGGGCTGGAGTTTTGGCGGTCACATGAGCACCAACTGTTTACTCAAGGGAAGCGATGTATTTAAAATGGCTATAGCTGTAGCACCAGTAACCAGTTGGCGTTTTTATGATACCATTTACACCGAACGTTACATGCGTACGCCTCAAGAAAATCCAAGTGGCTATGACGATAACTCACCGTTTAATTATCCCGAAAAATTAGAAGGCGATTATCTTCTGATTCATGGATCTGGTGATGACAATGTACATTTGCAACACACCATGCGTATGGTTGAAGCCCTAATCCAAGCCGATAAACAATTTGAATGGGGAATTTATCCCGATAAAAATCATGGAATTTATGGTGGGAACACCCGCCTCCATTTATACAAAAAAATCACTCATTTTATTGGGAAAACATTGGGTGATAAAATTGAAACAGAATCCAAAACCAATAAAAAAGAAACCATTAAAATCAAAGGATAATACTAACCAACCATAACACTAAATTATTATGACAAATACAACAGAACTTCACAATCAAAAACAACTCTTTGGGCATCCCATAGGGCTGTATATTCTATTCTTAACAGAGATGTGGGAACGGTTCTCGTATTATGGAATGCGTGCCCTACTCGTACTTTACATGACCGCATCAACACTTGGGGATGATGCCCGTGGAGAAGGACTTGGCTGGACTAGCAAGGAGGCCTTGGCTCTTTACGGATGGTACACGATGTTGGTATATGTCATGTCTATCCCTGGTGGAATGATTGCAGATAAGTTAATTGGCCAAAAGAAAGCGGTCCTTTATGGCGCTATTATCTTGTGTTTGGGTCATGGTGTTCTGGTTTTGACAGATTTATGGGCGTTTTATGCCGGACTCGGTTTAGTCATTTTGGGGGTTGGTTTACTTAAGCCTAATATTTCAACGATGGTCGGTGG
The DNA here is from genome assembly GCA_049889395.1 of Flavobacteriaceae bacterium. GTDB lineage: Bacteria > Bacteroidota > Bacteroidia > Flavobacteriales > Flavobacteriaceae > UBA3537. The sequence continues at coordinate 166,583 of JBMHDM010000015.1, read as the reverse complement.
ATTGTATAAAGAAGGTGATATTCGTAGAGACAAGGGATTTAGTATTTTTTATATTGGCATAAACCTAGGATCACTCTTAGCAACTATAATTGTAGGTTTGGTTGTTGATGAATGGGGTTGGCATGCTGGATTTGGTCTAGCAGGAGTAGTCATGGTAATTGGACTGATTAATTACATTTATGGTCAAAAATATTTGGTTCATGTTGGTAACTTTGTTGAACCAAAAGACGATCCGAGTGAGATTTCATACAGTCAACTCTATGGAAAATTATTTAGTTCACCAACACATGTAAGCATAACAATAGCATTACTGTTGTTATCTGTTTATGGTTGGTATAAGCTTGAATGGGGGTATGGTTTGTTGTTTATTTTTCTTACCGCTATTGTGGTGCTATTGATGATGATATACAAAGAATTAAATTCTCAAGTACATAAAGACAGGTTTCTTGTGCTTTTGTTGTCATTCATCATGGTTATCGTATTTTGGGGTGCCTTTGAACAAGCTGGAGGTTTGATGAACCTCTATACCGAAACCAATACTGATCGTAACCTTTTTGGTTGGGAGATACCAACTGTTATGTTTCAGAGTTTGAATGCTGGCTTTATCATCCTATTTGCCACGCTAGTGGCCTCTATTTGGGCCAAACGAAAATTGAAAGGGAAAGAGGCGAGTTCGTTATTTAAAATGGCGTTGGGGATAATTATCATGGGTTTTGGATTTCTTTTTATGGTTTTTGCTGCCATGGAATTTGAAAAATCAGGCTCTTCAAGTATGATTTGGCTGGTATTGGCCTATTTGTTCCACACCATTGGAGAGCTTTGTTTATCTCCAGTAGCGCTGTCTTTTATAACAAAACTGACCCCAGTAAAGTATGCTTCTCTTATGATGGGTGTTTATTTTGCTGCAACTGGTTTGGGTAGTAAGGTAGCAGGAATCGTAGGAGAGGCAGCCAGCGATTTTGGTGAGTACACCATATTTGTTGGCATATTGATATTCACAGTCATCGTAGGGGCATTATTTATCTTAATTTTAAAACCCTTGAAAAGATTAACTCACAATGCAGAAGAAAACGAACGAATTTTAGAATCTTAAAACTAACCATATTATGAATACAGCCAACGATCAAATTTTTAAGGACCAAGTTCTAGGACACCCTGCAGGTCTATTTGTATTATTTTTTACTGAAATGTGGGAGCGCTTTTCGTATTACGGCATGCGGGCCATATTAGTGATTTTTTTAACTGGAGTAGTCACTGGTGATAATCCTGGCTGGGGCTGGAGTACACCAGCAGCGTTATCGCTATTAGGGACCTATGCCATGTTTGTTTACCTCACACCACTAGTTGGAGGTTGGTTAGCGGACAATAAAATTGGCTACCGAATGGCAGTGGTTATCGGCGCTCTACTAATGACCCTTGGACATGCAGCGATGGCCGTGGAAACACCTGCATTTCTTTATATAGGAATTGCACTTTTGATTTTAGGAAACGGGTTTTTTAAACCCAATATGACCTCAATAATCTCTAAAATGTACGATGGCCACGACGATAAAAAAGATGGGGCCTACAATATCTTTTATATGGGCGTTAATGCAGGGGCATTTTTAGGTATTATGCTGTGTGGCTGGGTAGGAGAAAAAGTAGGCTGGAGTTATGGATTTGGATTGGCTGGTATATTTATGTTATTGGGCATGTTACAATTCTATTATGCCCAACCACTTTTTGGCGATATTGGGTCAAAACCTCAAAACGTCCAAGAAGACACTAAGGATACATTAGTCAACAAATATTCCAAAGCCAATAAAGCTGAAGTTAAGCTTAATACTTTTCGTGCTGTAGATTATCTCCTCATCGGGATTTTTAGTATTTCGGCGCTAATTTTTATCATCAATGATCCGTTAAGTCAAATAGGCCAAATCGATACGCTTAATTTTACTGTTGCAGGAATGAAAGATTCGTTGTTTTTTGCGTTATTGGCAGCGATTACTTTCATTATGTTACTCATAATAAGAATCCCACGCTACACAAAAATTGAAAGAGATCGGATGATTGCATTTACCATATTCTGTTTATTCACCATTTTCTTTTGGGCTGCTTTTGAACAGGCCGCAGGCTCGCTTCCCATTTATACTAGAGATTTTACCAACCGAATTTTGGAGGGTAGTGCAGCGGGTGTCTTTAAAGCCATTGATTTGATAGTGACCATTGTTCCGTTAGTCATTATAACTTACGTGCTTTGGAGTTTGTTTCGCCAAACATTTAATAGGATTGGTCTGTCAAATATTATTCTAGGCTTTAGCTTTTTAATTGTTTGGGCCATTGTTATTTTTAAATTATACACAGAATTTCAATCTACTAATACGGAAGTTCCAGTAACTTGGTTTGCCATTTTAAATTCTTTGTTTATCATCATATTTGCACCACTTTTCACCAAATGGTGGGACAGTCGCTACAACCCTCCAGCATCCGTAAAATACTTTTTAGGATTATTCCTTTTAGGATTAGGATTTGCTTTTCTGGCTTTTGGGGCTAGAAATGTCCCAGCTGGTGCAGAATCTGGTTCGCTTAGTATGGCATGGTTAGTGTTTGCATATTTGTTCCATACGTTAGGCGAATTGTGTTTATCTCCTATGGGGCTATCATACTTGAGTAAGCTAGTGCCAGTGCGAATGATTGCCTTTATGTTTGGGGTTTATTATTTGGCCATAGCCATTGGAAACAAACTGGCACACTATGTAGGCGCTGAGGTTGAAAATATCACAAAAGAATACAGTCTTTCTACGTTCTTTTTGATTTTCACCGTCGTACCCATAGCGATAGGATTAGTATCACTCGTGTTGCACCCACTGCTGAAAAAATTGATGCATGGTGTACGCTAAAATCATTATAAAATGATTTGTATAAAAGCAGATATTCCAGCAGAATTGTGTCTTATTGATGACGAGCTAAAAGCCATTTACCACAGCAAAGACAGTTTTTGTGTATGGGTTTTTAAAACCACAAATGAAAGAGATAACTTTGTAGCGCAAACTGCTGGAATGAATAAAGATGAACGATCTCAATTTTATATTGAAAATTATGTTTAATAAAACCTATAAATTTTTCATTCTTGTGGCCTTTGGTTGCCTTTCCATACAAGCTCAAGAGATTAAGTGGCTAACAATGGATCAGGCTTTGGCCAAACAACAAGAAAACCCAAAAAAAATTATGATTGACATGTATACTTCTTGGTGTGGACCCTGCCGGCTGTTAGACAAAAACACCTTTTCCAATACCAAACTAGCGGCGTACGTAAATGCCAATTTCTATGCTGTCAAATTTAATGCTGAAGGCAATGAAGAAGTCAATTTTAAAGCACAAAAATTTGTTAATCCAAACTATGACCCTGCCAAAGCTAAGCGCCGCAACAGTCAGCATCAACTGGCACAGTATTTTGGTGTATCGGCCTATCCAACTATTGTTTTTTTGGGCGAAAAGGCAGAATTTTTAGCCCCTATACCTGGATACAGAACAGCACCCCAACTAGAGCTATACCTTAGACTTTTTGGCGAGGATTTGTATAAAACCATTACAAGTCAAGCGGATTTTAACCAATACTCCAAAGACTTTAAACCCTCATTTTAAAATCATTTTAAGGGATAGATAAATGCACCACTGGTGGCGGTGTCATAAAACTTAACGCCTTTAGATTTACAGGTTTTTTTCCACCTATTGATCAAGCTTTTATAATTACTACCATCCGCAATAACAAGCCTCGGTTGCAGGGTTTCAATCATAGTTTCGAAATGTATTTTGGGGCTATATTGCATCAATACCCAATCAAATTTTTGAGATCTAAATTTATAAATCCCTAAAGAATCAATCAACAATAAATTATTATTTGAAATTCTATAAATAGGGTTAATGGACTCAATTTTGTGCTCTGAAATATTCTCTCCTGTGATATAATCCACCACAAATGGAGGTGTTAATGTATCTGTTTTAATATTTAGTAATATTTTTCCAAACACATCTGTACTATCCCACTGCACTATATTGGCATAAAATCGTAGATTGTATTTGGTGGGATTCAATATCGTATTAACCTGTATAACAACGGGTTTAAGGGTTTTATTTTTCTGTGGAACCATATGACTGTAATGATCCGAGTGTCGTGTGGGCTGATTCATAACGCCACACCAAGCGCCAAAACAGATTACCAACATTAAACTGGCCCAACGCCCCCATATTTTTTTTGTTATGGCAGTTTTGAATTGTGTTATAATCCATACAATCCCTGGAACTATGACAAAGATTCAGACAATTTCTAAAGTAAGATGAAATATATCCTGAAACATAATCCCCACAATAAGAGCCAAAGTTAATTTGGGGAAGGGGTAACGGAGTGGATGAGACAACATAGCATAAGATTTGGGAGCGCCAATTTAAATAATTGTTATCAGGTAGCAAACTATATTAATCTAGATAATGAAGCGGTTCAGTGTGTTAGGCAGTGTAGAACACAAATAAAATCACCCCAAATCTTTTATCACCAATTCTGCCACTTTTTGGCTAGCACCTGGGCCGCCTAGTTTTTGTTCCAAGTCGTTATAATCGACCTGTAGTAGTTTTTGGGTTTTAGGCTCCAAAATGTGTTTGAGTTCAGCTGTTAGGCGTTGGGTGTTTAGCTCATTTTGGATCAATTCGGTAACCACTTTACGGTCCATAATCAGGTTAACCAAGGAAATAAATTTCAGTTTCACAACGCGTTTTCCAATCTGGTAGGACAACCAACTAGATTTGTAACAGACAACTTGAGGGACTTTGAATAAAGCAGTTTCCAAGGTGGCGGTTCCAGAGGTGACTAAAGCAGCATCGGCTATACTGAGCAGGTCGTAGGTAGCATTGCTAACAAAATGAATACGATCATTTTTAATGTAGGATTTGTAAACCTTTTCGGGTTGGCTAGGCGCTCCAGCAATGACAAATTGGTAGTCGGGAAAAGCCTCTACCACGGACAGCATTGCAGATAACATTTTTTGAATTTCTTGTTGCCGACTGCCTGGCAGTAGTGCTATAATAGGTTGATTTCCAAGACCATAAGATTCTTTTAAAGTTTTGAGATTAGCTTTTGGTCGGTTGGCAATAGCATCAATAAGAGGGTGACCCACAAACGAAACAGCCATCTTATGTTTGTCTTCGTAAAACGGTTTTTCAAACGGTAAAATGACATACATCTGATCCACATCCTGTTTGATTTGACGGATACGATTTTCTTTCCAGGCCCAAATTTGTGGCGAAATATAATAATGGGTTCTAAAACCACGGGCTTTGGCCCATTTGGCCATTCGCAAGTTGAATCCTGGGTAATCAATAAAAATGATAACGTCCGGACTGAATTCTGCGATATCTGATTTACAAAAACGAATATTTCCTAAGATGGTTCGTAGGTTTAATAGCACTTCCAAAAAGCCCATAAAAGCTAAATCTCTGTAGTGTTTGACTAACGTTGCACCCGCTTGTTCCATTAAATCGCCACCCCAAACCCTAAACTTAGCTTTCGAGTCAGCAACACTCAATGCTTTAATAAGGTTAGAACCATGTAAATCACCTGAAGCTTCGCCAGCTATGATGTAGTACTTCATTTTAGAGTTTAATTAAAAATGTAAAAACAGCCACTAAAATGGTTGCTACTAAAACGCCTGCTGCACGGGAGTCTTGTTGTTTTTTTAAAAAATAAAAAAAACACAACAAGTTTAAAATAGCACCCAAGCTGATCAGTTTACCTAAAAAATCTTCGTGATAAGCTGCGGCCAAAACAGCCGTCAGACCACCAGCTTTGTTTGACAGGTTTCCAGTTAAGTATAATACTATGATTAATCCCAAACTATTGGAAAATAATCCGAAAACAAGGCCTATGATTAGTTGTTTTTTATTCATCGAAAGACCAATTATTTAGTTCTTGAATATAATGATGTGCGGTCAAATCATATTGTACAGGAACGACCGATACATACCCATTTTCCAGAGCCCATTCGTCGGTATCTTGCCCTTTATCTTTATTAACAAACTCACCTGTTAGCCAATAATAATCACGTCCCATAGGACTCTGGCGTTTGTCAAATTTTTCAATCCAGTTGGCATTAGCTTGGCGACAAATTTTAACCCCTTTTATCGGTTCGTTTTGTAGGCCTGGAAAATTGACATTCAAAATAATCCCTTTTTGAAGACCATTATCAAGTACATTTTGACAGATATTTTTTATGTAGGGTTCAGCAGGTTTAAAGTCTGCATCCCAACTGTAATTGACCAGAGAAAAACCAATGGCGGGAATCCCCTCCATTCCGGCTTCTATCGCAGCACTCATTGTTCCCGAATAAATGACATTGATTGAAGAGTTTGAACCGTGATTAATACCTGAAACACATAAATCGGGTTTTCTGCCCAATAGCTCATGAACGGCCAACTTTACACAATCTGCTGGTGTTCCTGAGCAACTGTATTCTTTTTGCGGACCATTGTCGATATGTTCTTCTCTGCAGTAGAGCGTTTCGTTGATGGTAATGGCATGGCCCATTCCGCTTTGGGGGCTGTCTGGAGCGACTACAATCACGTCTCCAAGAGAATTCATAACCTTAATGAGTGTTCGAATTCCTGGCGCGGTGATACCATCATCATTGGTCACCAAAATTAGTGGTCTTTTTGTCATTTTTTCTTTGTTTTCATTAACAAAAGTAAGTAATTTTGAATCATTCGGCTGCTTTCTTTGCTTTAACAAAAAATTATCAATAAGTTGGCCTGATTATTGGACAAATACCGATAATTTAGTGTAAACACCCAATACGGTTATAACATGAAACGAAACTTTAACATCTTTTTACTATCGATTTTAGTTGGTTTTGCCTCTTGCAGTTTTACGACGAAAACATTCGATAATCCAGACAAGGATAAATTATTAATGCAACTGGTCACATATTTGTTAGAACAAGGACATTTTCAACCCAAAGATTTTAATGATGAATTTTCAAAAGACGTTTACTCGCGATTCTTGAATCAAGTTGACCCCTTTAAACATTATTTCTATGCCTCAGATATCGAGACCTTCAGACAATATGAAACGGAACTCGATGATCAGATAAAGAATTACGATGTCCAGTTTTTTAATCTCGTATATGACAAATTGCTAGCCCGAATAAAAGAAACCAGAACCATTTATGAGGCGGTCCTAAATACCCCATTTAATTATAATATTGACGAGACTTATCAGTCCGATTCCGAAAAATTAGACTTTGTCTCCTCCACAGATGACATGAAAGACCGATGGCGAAAACAACTTAAATTTAGTACGCTAGCTAATTACCACGATTTGGTGTCAGAACAGGAATCAAAATCTAAGGACGATAATTTTACTCCGAAAACTTTACAACAACTAGAGGAGGAATCTCGTGCATCAACGCTACGAAGTTTACAAGAAACAGCTGTTTATTTCGACGACATGCGCCGTGAAGATTGGCTATCGATGTATATAAACGCTATTGCGGAATCATTCGACCCACATACGTTTTATTTTGCTCCACAAGATAAAGATCGCTTTGATGCAGCTATGTCTGGAAAATATGAAGGGATTGGGGCACGATTACAAAAGAGAATGGACAATATCAGCATAACGGAACTGATTTCTGGCGGATCGGCATGGCGTCAAAATAAACTTCAAGTTGGTGACATCATATTGAAAGTACGTCAAGAAAACGAAGAAGAGGCCGTTAGCGTTGTTGGAATGCGTCTGGACGATGCGGTTAAACTCATCAAAGGACCTAAAGGAACAAATGTTATCCTCACGCTCAAAAGAGTAGATGGGACCATCGAAGACCTTATGATACCTAGAGATGAAATTGAATTGGAAGAAACTTATGCCAAATCAAGTGTAGTTGAGAAAGGGGATTATAAATTCGGTGTGATAAATCTCCCCAAATTTTACATTGATTTTCAAGATGTAAATAGCAGAAATGCAACTTCAGATATCAAGCAAGAAATACGACGTTTGAAAGCAGAGGGAGTAGAGGGATTGGTTTTAGATTTAAGAAACAACGGCGGTGGTTCTTTGAAAACTGTAGTTGATATAGGTGGCCTATTTATAAAAGATGGCCCTATCGTACAGGTTCGTTCAACGGGTGAGGACCGTCAGGTTCTTAGCGACAGAGACGATTCTGTAGAATGGGGCGGACCGTTGGTTATTTTAGTTAATGAATTTTCGGCTTCTGCTTCAGAAATTCTAGCTGCGGCCATGCAAGACTATAAGCGAGCTGTTATCATAGGTAGCAAGCAAACCTATGGAAAAGGAACGGTACAAAATGTAATCGATCTAAATATGATGATCAAAAATAACACCAACGGCGATATGGGAGCTTTCAAATTTACAACCCAAAAATATTACCGCATCAATGGTGGATCTACTCAACTTGAGGGTGTAAAAAGCGACGTGGTTGTACCAGATCGATACAGTTATATCGATATGGGAGAAAAAGACCAAGACAATCCGTTGGAATGGGACGAAATTCAATCAGCATCTTATGATCTATGGGATAGCCCTATTGATTACGAGACCACCATAAGACGTAGCAAGGAACGCATGGCGAAAAGTCCCGAAATCAAACTCATTGACGAAAACGCCAAATGGATTCAGAAAGTACGCTCCAAAGACTTGTATAGTTTAAAGTATATTGACTATGACGCCGAATTAGCACGAAATAAAAAAGAGTCTGAACGTTTTGATAGTTTAAAAGATTATTCTACAAATCTTACTTTCGAATCACTCCCTTATGAATTGCCTATGATGGAGCAAGATTCGGTATTTAAAATCAATCGGGAACGTTGGCATGAATCTTTGGCTAAGGATATATATATGGAAGAAGCGCTCAATGTTTTGACGGATCTCAATAGCACACTTAAAGTCAATAAACTTTCAGTTTTGAAGGACTAACTAAAAATGATGCAAGGATTTACAGACCGTTCGCTCCAAAAATTTAAACAACATTTTTTTGGTGTTGCCAGTATGTATTTTATTTTGGTCATTGCATTTGTTGCCATTTTTGCCTATGTCCTGGCTCCAGACTCTTCCCGTTTTGCCAATCAAATGCATTTGAGTATTCATTCCAAACCACCAGGTTTTAAAGTCAACATGCTAGTTCAACCCTCCACACAAATAGAGTCTCAAAATTATTTTGACAAATTGTTTTTTGGAACGAAATCTCCCAATTTTGAATGGCCCATTTTATCGCATCGTTTTGATGGTCATACAGTAATTTATCAACCGTACAATGGTCAAGAATCATATGCTACCTCCGAAGTTTTAGATTTTTCAAATACAGAAAGGCCTTTTGTAGAACAACGAACATTTTATTTAGGCACTGACAAGTACGGGAGAGATCTGTTGAGTCGAATATTAGTGGGGTCTCGAATTTCATTTTTTATAGGATTTGTAGCAGTTCTAATCTCCTTGATCATTGGAATAACCTTGGGGAGCATAGCTGGCTTCTTTGGCGGCCGAGCAGACGCCCTAATTATGTGGATTATAAATGTAACATGGTCCATACCCACTTTACTATTGGTTATCGCGATTACACTAGCCTTGGGTAAGGGATTTTGGCAGGTCTTTATTGCTGTAGGATTAACCATGTGGGTAGAGATTGCACGTGTGGTTCGGGGTGAAGTAATGAGTGTGAAAGAACAGCAGTATGTTATTGCTGCCAAAGCATTGGGTTACTCTGATTTTCGAATTATTTTTAAGCATATCCTTCCCAACGTCTTGGCCCCAGTCATAGTGATTTCTGCTGCTAATTTTGCTGCCGCTATACTCATTGAAAGCGGGTTGAGTTTTTTAGGAATTGGTGCCCAACCTCCTATGTCTAGTTGGGGCGCTATGATTAAGTCTCACTACAATGAAATTATTTTGGGAAAAGCCTATTTGGCACTCATTCCAGGCTTTTGTATAATGATTTTGGTCATGGCTTTTATGCTTATTGGCAACACGCTCCGGGATATTATGGATGTAAAAGCCTAGAAGTTATTTGCGTTCTGGGGGATATTTAGCCAACACAGATGATACAAACTCTCTGATTCGTTCCACTTTACGGTCCATTCTAGAAGTCAAATAACCCTGACCAATGCCTTGCCAAACCAGTTCTTTGTTTTGCGCATCAATCAAATCTATAAATAGGGAGCCTCTAGTTGAATTCGTTACATTAGTTTGATTCCAGCCCATTGGACCCCAGCCCCAACCCCAACCGTACATGCCCCAACCTTGGTTGTAGACATTAACCTCTTGGCGCTCTTTAGTAAAAATATTTACTAATAAATCTGGTGTGTCTGATTTTGTAAACCCTTTAGCCATCAATTCGGATTCTATGGCTCGTAAAATACGGCGTTTGTCCAGATCACTAATTTTGGCTTTATCAATTCCATCCTTGAAAAAAGCAAAGGTTTTATAGCTGTTAAAATCTACAGATCGATCATAATCTGCTACAACGCGTACTGAATCGCAAGAGGTGATTAGACATAGCGCGAATGCGATGGGTAAAACATGTAATTTCATAACTTAAGTCTATTAAATGATTTTATACTTTTTGAAAAAGTGAATGATCTACATTGTTAGGGATAGTAACTTTTAAGTTAGGTTCATTTTCCATTGCACGTTTAATGGCCAATATAGCTCCTTCATTTCTAGCCCAGTTACGTCTGGCAATACCATTGTTGACATCCCAGAATAACATGGACTCAAGCTTTTTCGATGCCTCTAATGATCCATCAAGAACCATACCAAATCCACCATTAATAACTTCTCCCCAGCCAACACCGCCACCATTGTGTATGCTAACCCATGTTGCCCCTCTAAAACTATCTCCAATGACATTGTGAATAGCCATATCAGCTGTAAATCTTGAGCCATCGTATATGTTACTCGTTTCTCTGTAGGGAGAATCTGTTCCGGAAACGTCATGATGATCTCTACCTAAGATTACAGGACCAATCTCTCCATTGGCAATTGCAGCGTTAAAGGCTTCAGCAATTTTTATCCTTCCCTCAGCATCAGCATACAAAATCCTGGCTTGTGAGCCAACTACCAAATTGTTGTTTTGTGCCCCTTTAATCCACTGTATGTTATCTTTCATTTGTAGTTGAATATCATCAGGTGCTGTCAAAATCATTTGTTCAAGAACCATGCAAGCAATGGCATCTGTTTTGGCTAGATCCGATTCTTCTCCACTAGCACAAACCCATCGGAATGGACCAAATCCGTAGTCAAAGCACATGGGACCCATGATATCTTGAACATAACTTGGGTAAATAAAATCTTGTGTGTTTTCCTTTAATATGTCTGCTCCAGCTCTGGAAGCCTCTAACAAAAATGCATTGCCATAATCAAAAAAATAGGTCCCTTTTTGAGTATGTTTTTTGATAATAGAAGCATGTCTCAGTAAACTTTTTTTGACCAGTTTCTTAAATTGTTCAGGTTGTTTATTCATCATAGTATTGGCCTCATCAAAAGATAAACCGACCGGGTAATACCCGCCCGACCATGGATTGTGTAATGAGGTTTGATCACTACCTATATCTACAAAAATATTAGCTTCATAAAATGCTTCCCAGACGTCGATGACATTGCCTTGATAGGCCAAAGACACCGTTTCTTTATTTTTTTTGGCGATTTTAACACGATCAATTAGTTTTTTTGTGGTCTCATAAACTTCATCTACCCATCCTTGGGAATGTCTGGTATGTGTTGCCTTCGGATTAACTTCAGCGCAAATTGTTATGCACCCTGCAATATTACCAGCTTTGGGTTGTGCGCCACTCATACCGCCTAGTCCAGCTGTCAAGAAAATTCCTCCATTGGGCGATTTTTTAATTTTTCTAAAGGCATTCAATACAGTAATGGTTGTGCCATGGACGATGCCTTGAGGTCCAATATACATGTAGCTCCCTGCGGTCATTTGACCAAATTGTGTGACCCCTAGCGCATTGAATTTTTCCCAATCATCTGGTTTAGAGTAATTGGGAATCATCATGCCATTGGTAACGACTACTCTTGGTGCATTTTTGTGGGATGGGAAAAGCCCCATTGGGTGGCCTGAGTACATAACCAGAGTTTGCTCATCATTCATTTCAGATAAATATTTCATGGTCAATCGGTATTGTGCCCAATTTGAAAAAACAGCCCCATTACCGCCATAAGTAATCAATTCATGAGGATGTTGAGCCACGGCGTCATCCAAGTTATTTTGAATCATAAGCATTATGGCTGCAGCTTGACGGTTTTTTGCCGGGTATTGATTGATAGGCCTTGCGAATATTTTATGATCTGGCCTGAAACGGTACATGTAAATTCTTCCGTTGGTCTCTAGCTCTGCTTTGAATTCTGGTAATAGTTCTGCGTGAAATTTTGAGTCAAAATAACGTAAGGCATTCCTAAGTGCCAATTGTTTTTCTTTTGAGTTCAAAATAGCTTTTCGTTTTGGCGCATGATTATACGATGAATCAAAGGGTTTTAGAGGGGGTAATGTATTTGGAATTCCCTCTAGTATTTCGTCCTGAAAAGTTTTAGTTAATGTATTCATACTTTTTGTTTAGTATTTGTTTTGGGGTCATATCCATACGGACAATGCTTACAATTGCTCTCACAGCAAAACCCTCTTTTTAGGTGATACTGTGTTGTAAAACAGCGGTAACCTTCCTTGGTTAAGTAAAAATCACCATCTTCAACTGGGGGATTTCTTTTCATATTAAACAAATATAAAGTAATTTCTACACAAAAATAGGAGTTGTGGATTATCGGGGTCATGACACTATTTTTTATTTTTGTTCAGACAAAGTAAAATGTAATGATACTTCAAGAGGATTCCGTTAAAAATGTTCAACTCACAACTCAGGTTTATTTAAAACCAGAATATCAAATTCATCCTTTTGTTTCAGGTAATAAGTTTAGAAAATTAAAATATAATATCGAATATTTTCAAAGAGGTAATTTTGATAGTATTTTGACATTTGGTGGTGCTTTTTCAAATCATATTGCAGCAACAGCCGCTGCTGGAAATGCCTTAAATATTCCTACAATTGGTCTCATAAGAGGACAGGAATTGGCTCAAAAATTAGAGATGAATCCCACTTTGAATTTTGCAAAATCTTGTGGAATGAAATTTAAATTTATATCTCGTGAGCTTTATAGAACAAAAGACAGTGATAATTTTTTGAAAGAACTAAAGCAAAACTACCCATACGCCTATATTATTCCAGAGGGGGGTACGAACGAATTAGCGGTCAAAGGCTGTGAGGAGATTTTAACGGAAAGCGATGAACAATTTGATGTGATCTGTTGTGCTGTTGGAACAGGGGGAACGATTTCCGGCTTGATAAATTCCAGTTTGCCCCATCAAAAAATAATTGGTTTTCCAGCCCTAAAAGGTTCTTTTTTAAGTCAAGATATTCGTAAATTTGTAAAACAAACCAATTGGGAATTGTGCCATAATTATCATTTTGGAGGATATGCCAAGGTTGATTCTGAACTAATTGATTTTATGAATTTTTTCAAGCAAAATTTTGGAATCTCGCTAGACCCGATTTACACGGGAAAAATGATGTACGGAATATTTGATTTATTAAAAAAAGGATTTTTTTCAAAAACAGCCAAAATTTTAGTATTGCACACAGGCGGATTGCAAAGTATAGCAGGGATGAATCAACGGTTATTAAAACAACAAAGAGGATTAATAAAATGACAAATCGATTTACACTTATGTTGATATCTATGATCATTTTGTCGAGTTGCGGTGCTCGAAAAAAGGCTAGAGAAAAAAGCAATACAAGAGTTGAAGTCAATATTCCATCGCCTCAAACCCCTGAAACGCCACCAGTTGTTATTAAACCAAACTATAATTCAACAACTGAATATATTGCCTTTTTCAAAACTGCAGCTATACATGAGATGAGATTATATGGTATCCCGGCTAGTATCACACTGGCACAAGGCATTTTAGAGTCAGGTTCAGGAAAGGGAAGATTGGCTAGAGAAGCTAATAATCATTTTGGCATTAAGTGTCACGATTGGACTGGCCCTAGGATTTATCATGACGATGATAGAGCTCAAGAATGTTTCAGGAAATACAATGATCCCAATCAATCCTACAGAGATCATTCTCTCTTTTTAGCCAATAGAAAACGATATGCCAATTTGTTCAAATACAAACCTACAGATTACAAATCTTGGGCGAGAGGTTTAAAAAAAGCTGGCTATGCAACCGATCCTAAATATCCAAAAAAACTCATTAGCTTAATAGAACGTTACAAATTATACGAGTATGATATTTTTAATAAAAAAAATACTACTTCAACGGATAATGTCCCAAACACTAAAACCCACACCGTTCAAAAAGGAGATACACTTTATTCAATCTCCAAGCAGTACAACATTTCAATTGAGCAAATAAAGTCATCAAATCGCTTGAATTCAAATACTTTAAGCATAGGCCAAATCTTAATTATTTCACCGAATTAAATTGTATGAAATATCAACGTAGTAGTCAATTATTTAGCGCAGCAAACGCTGTCATTCCTGGAGGGGTAAACTCACCTGTACGAGCTTTCAAAGCAGTCGGCGGAACACCCATTTTTGTCCAAAAGGCAGAAGGGGCATATCTGTATGACGAAGACGGTAATCGTCTTATAGATTACATCAATTCTTGGGGTCCTATGATTTTAGGGCATGCCTACAAACCTGTTGTAGATGCTGTTATAAAAAAAGCAAAAAAAGGAACCTCATTTGGAATGCCTACCGAAATTGAAACTAAAATTGCGGAATTGGCCATTTCGATGGTGCCAAACATTGATAAAATTCGTTTTGTAAATTCAGGAACAGAAGCCTGCATGAGTGCCGTAAGACTGGCCCGTGGTTATACAGGAAAAGAAAAAATCATCAAATTTTCAGGCTGTTACCATGGGCATTCCGATTCTTTCCTTATTCAAGCAGGCAGTGGCGCAATAACCTTTGGTAGTCCCAACAGCCCAGGTGTAACACAAGGAACAGCCAAAGACACCATATTAGCGCCATACAATAACATTAAAGCCGTTCAAGAAATTTTTGAGGCTAACCAAAACGATATTGCAGCCATTATTGTAGAGCCTGTGGCAGGGAATATGGGATGTATTCCGCCTGTCGATGGATTTTTGGAGGGGCTTCGTGACTTATGTAATACAAATGAGGCCTTACTCATTTTTGATGAGGTTATGACAGGATTTAGATTGGCCAAAGGCGGTGTCCAAGAACTTTCAGGTATCAAGGCTGATATAGTTTGTTTTGGAAAAGTAATTGGCGGTGGACTTCCAGTAGGTGCTTTTGCTGGTAAAGATGAAATCATGAGTCATTTAGCCCCAGAAGGACCTGTATATCAAGCTGGAACTCTGAGTGGAAATCCCTTAGCGATGGCAGCTGGTTATGCCCTTCTAACAGATTTAAATAATGATGATGAGGTTTACCAAAGACTGAATCAAAAAACAGCTTATCTGCACAAAGGAATTTCAAAAACACTCACTGCCAATGATATTCCACACACCATCAACAGATTAGGATCTATGATTTCTGTGCATTTTTCAAACACACAGGTTGTTGATTTTAAAACCGCAACAACGGGAAATAATCAGCGTTTCAAGAGTTTTTTCCATGGCATGCTAGAACAAGGGATATACATTGCCCCAAGCGCCTTTGAAAGTTGGTTTATTACTGATGCATTGTCTTATGATGACCTTGATTTTACTATCTCTGCAGTAGAAGCAGTTGCAAAACATTTATAAAACCTCTCTTTCTAGCGCCAAGAAGTGGGTTGTGTCTTTGTTGAAAAGAGGAACAATGTGTAAGGCACAATTGTAAGTAGATTTGTTTTTTCTGTATTTGAGTATTGTAGTCGAAAATGGTTTATCATCTTTAATGCGAAAGTTTAGTTCTATTTTTTTTGTTGTGAGGTTTTTGGGCCCTGAAGAAATTTTGGAGTTCTACCAAAAGCCTCCTTTTTGGAATACCCCGTCATTGACGAAAACCCTTCATTTACCCACATAATTTTTTGATGAATATCGGTTAGAATAACGGCGCTAAAGTCTACGGATTTAAATAGTTTTTCGATGTCATTTTACCATCCGTATTTTCGAGCAAAGTTTTTAATTTTTTTTAAATCCATTTGCTTTTTTGAAACAATAAGGTTTTGAAAATAATAATCACTAAACACATCCCAACTAACAAGCGGAAGAATCTTGAGGCATTCAATTTTAGTTTGTTGTGTTGTATTGTTGTTTTGGGATAGGAATAAATCCAAACATAACATTTTTTGAAGTTGTTGTTTTATAATCGCAGGTTTAAAGTTTTACAAAAATTTTTGGGCATATAGTAACCACCAAAAATGATGCCTCTTTTTGTAATCTCTTTAAAAAATCTAATTTTTGATACAAGTTTTTGGAGCTTTCAAGACTATTATGGGGTAACATCTTGTTATAATATACAAAAAAAACGGCTACATCAGAATGAAGCCGTTTTTTGGAATTGAAAATATGGTATAACTTATAGGTCAGCAGATTTTACAGTTTTAATAATTCGGGCTGCGATTTTATATGGATCCCCATTAGAGGCAGGACGTCTGTCCTCTAACCAGCCTTTCCATCCTTTTTCAACAGTAATAATTGGAATTCGAATTGATGCACCACGATCAGATATTCCGTATGAAAAATCATTTATAGATGCTGTTTCGTGAAGTCCGGTCAATCGCTGATCGTTAAATTCACCATAAACCATTATATGTTCATTAACCACAGGACGGAAGGCCTCACAGATTTTTTCGTAAGTTTCTTGAGATCCACAGGTTCTTAATGTGGTGTTGGAGAAATTAGCATGCATTCCAGAGCCATTCCAATCCATATCTTTGCCAAGTGGCTTTGGATGATATTCAATATAGTATCCATATTTTTCAGTCAATCTGTCTAGGAGGTATCGTGCAATCCAAATCTCATCACCTGCTTTTTTGGCTCCTTTGGCAAATAATTGAAATTCCCACTGGCCTGAAGCAACTTCTTGATTAATACCTTCAAAGTTAAGGCCAGCATCAATACACAAATTAGCGTGTTCTTCAACCAAATCACGACCATGTGTATTTTTACCGCCTACTGAACAATAGTACATACCTTGAGGGGCAGGGTAGCCACCGACCGGAAAACCTAATGGCAGTTGTGTTTTGGTGTCCATAATAAAGTACTCTTGTTCAAAACCAAACCAGAAATCATCGTCTTCATCATCAATCGTTGCTCTTCCGTTAGATTCGTGAGGTGTCCCGTCTGCGTTTAGAACTTCGGTCATAACTAGGTAACCATCTCTTCTGGCAGGATCTGGATAGATTGCTACGGGCTTTAGTAAACAGTCAGATGAATTCCCTTCAGCTTGTCTGGTGGAGGAGCCATCAAAAGACCAAATTGGACAGTCTTCCAATTTACCGCTGAAATCGTTTTCAATTTTTGTTTTACTTCTCATATTTTGTGTTGGATAATATCCGTCCAACCAAATGTATTCCAATTTAGATTTTGCCATAATTTTGTTGTTTAGAAAGTTTTAATGAATGTTGGACACAAATATATGTACTGTAAACAATACACTAAATTTTTTAGGGTTATTTTTATCAACATGACTATTTTTTTTACGTATCCCCTAATTTTTGAGGGGTTATAACTAATTATCTATAATTTAAGATTAAATTTTTACAAAAATTGTTAATAAAAAAAAGCAGTTAGTATCGTTGAAGACTCCTATAAGCTTATTTTTGTAAGTACAAACAATAAAATATTTCCATGTCTACACTAAGATTCGATGCTCTAAAAGCATCTATGAATAGAATTCCTTTAGCTATTAATGAAAATCCGAAACGCTCAGAAATATATGGTTCTCATGTATTTGGGTTTTCGGCCATGCAAAATTCATTACCAAAGGCCACTTACAAAAACCTGCTTACGGCCATTGATAAAAACCAAACTATCGATAGGGCTATTGCCGATCAAATTGCTAATGCAATGAAAGAATGGGCATTATCAAAAGGGGCCACGCATTACACACATTGGTTTCAACCTCTAACTGGATCAACAGCTGAAAAGCATGATGCCTTTTTTGAGACCGTTGGTTCTGGTCAATCTCTGGAACGCTTTGAAGGCAATCAATTGGTTCAGCAAGAACCAGACGCTTCATCTTTTCCTAACGGAGGGATTAGAAATACCTTTGAGGCCAGAGGTTACACAGCATGGGACCCCACATCTCCGGCCTTTATTTTTGGCACAACACTTTGTATCCCGACCGTTTTTGTGGCTTACACGGGCGAAGCTCTAGATTATAAAACACCCCTACTCAGAGCCCTCACCGCTGTTGATAATGCAGCAACAGCTGTAGCCCGTTATTTTGATAAAAATGTAAAAAAAGTAACGGCCTCTCTGGGATGGGAACAGGAATATTTTTTAATTGATAAATCCCTAGCAGTTGCTAGGCCAGATTTAGAACTGACTGGTAGAACCCTTTTGGGGCATTCTTCCGCAAAAGGCCAACAATTAGATGACCATTATTTTGGAACCATACCCAGCAGAGCATTAAATTTCATGCGCGATTTGGAAACAGAGTCAATTGTTCTTGGTATTCCAGTAAAAACCCGTCATAATGAAGTAGCTCCAAATCAATTTGAATTGGCCCCAATTTTTGAAGAAGCCAATTTGGCAGTAGACCACAATTCACTCCTCATGGATTTGATGAAAAAAGTAGCCGATCGTCATCATTTCAAAGTTTTATTTCATGAAAAACCATTTGCTGGTGTCAATGGATCGGGCAAGCATAACAATTGGAGTTTAAGCACAGATACTGGAGTCAATCTATTGTCTCCAGGAAAAACTCCAATGAGTAACCTGCAATTCTTAACCTTTTTTGTTAACACTATCAAGGCCGTTCATGATAATGAGGAATTGTTAAGAGCCTCTATTACATCTGCAAGTAATGACCATCGTTTGGGTGCCAATGAGGCACCGCCAGCCATAATGTCTGTGTTTATTGGTGCGCAATTGACAAAAGTTTTGAGTGAATTGGAAGGCGTTACCAAAGGCAAGCTATCCCCACAAGAGAAAACAGATTTAAAGTTGAATGTCGTTGGTAAAATACCCGAAATTTTATTAGATAATACAGATCGGAATCGAACTTCACCTTTTGCCTTTACAGGAAATAAGTTTGAGTTTAGAGCAGTTGGCTCTACGGCCAATTGTGCCAATCCTATGACTGTTTTAAATTCCATTGTTGCCCAACAACTCCAAGAATTCAAAAAGGAAGCGGATAAATTGATTGACAAAAAAGGTCTCAAAAAAGATGAAGCTATATTTAATGTTTTAAGAGAGTACATCAAACAATCTCGAAATATTTTATTTGAAGGAAATGGCTATGGAGAAGACTGGCAAAAAGAGGCTAAA
Source organism: Flavobacteriaceae bacterium (assembly GCA_049889395.1). Classification (GTDB taxonomy): domain Bacteria; phylum Bacteroidota; class Bacteroidia; order Flavobacteriales; family Flavobacteriaceae; genus UBA3537. The sequence continues at coordinate 147,089 of JBMHDM010000015.1, read as the reverse complement.
AAACGCGGATTGAGTAACAACAAAAATACGCCAGAGGCTCTAAAGGTTAAGATTTCCCCCAAAACCATCTCGTTATATGAGCAGTTAGGGGTTATGAATAAGGTAGAAATTCAAGCCCGTTATGAAATTGAGGTTGAGGACTACATCCATCGCATTCAAATTGAAGGTCGAGTTCTAGGCGATATTGCTCGAAATCATGTCATTCCGACTGCTGTTAAATATCAGAACATACTCATCCACAATGTTAGAGGATTAAAGGACATTTATGGCAAGGATTTTAAGACCTACGCCAGTGAACAGTTGTTGCTCATTGCAGACATTTCTAAACACATAGAGAAAATTAACTCGGGAGTTACAGCTATGATTAATGAACGTAAAAAGGCCAATGGTATTTCAGAATCTATCAAAAAAGCACAGGCATATTGCAACAAAGTTAAGCCGCTATTTGACGATATTAGATATAGCTGTGATAAATTAGAATTATTAATTGATGATGAAATTTGGCCCCTTGTCAAATATCGAGAATTATTGTTTACTAGATAAAATATTTTCTTTGCTATATTTGTCATTCATCATACCAAAATGAGTCAAGAAACAAACCAACGCTACGCCCAAAGAGGGGTCTCAGCCTCTAAAGCTGATGTCCATAATGCCATCAAAAACGTTGACAAAGGACTATACCCTAAAGCATTTTGCAAAATTGTCCCTGATCATTTGACTCAAGATCCCAATTATTGTTTGGTGATGCATGCCGACGGCGCTGGAACTAAAAGCGCATTAGCCTATGCTTACTGGAAAGAGACTGGCGATTTGTCGGTTTGGAAAGGGATAGCTCAAGATGCATTAATCATGAATGTTGATGACTTAATTTGTGTAGGAGCAACAGATCAAATCATCTTATCATCCACCATTGGTAGAAATAAGAACCTCATTCCCGGTGAGGTTATTTCAGCCATAATTAACGGTACAGAAGAGCTTATTGAAGAATTAAAATCCTATGGGATTAATATTCATTCTACTGGTGGAGAGACCGCTGATGTAGGCGATTTGGTTCGCACTATCATAGTAGATTCTACAGTTACAGCTCGACTAAAACGAAGCGATGTCATTGATAATGCCAACATACAAGCTGAAGATGTCATAGTGGGGTTAGCCTCTTTTGGAAAAGCCTCTTACGAAACGTCTTACAATGGCGGTATGGGCAGTAATGGATTGACATCAGCAAGACATGATGTTTTTCACAAATCAATAGCAGATAAATTCCCTGAGACTTTTGACCCACAAGTACCTGACCATTTGGTCTATTCTGGTCAAATTCAACTTACAGATCCTGTTAAAGGTACCCCGTTAGATGCTGGAAAACTCGTATTATCTCCCACCAGAACATATGCCCCTGTGGTGAAAGCTATCCTGAAAAAATATACCTCTGAATCCATCCACGGAATGGTTCATTGTAGCGGAGGAGCACAAACTAAAATTCTTCATTTTATAGATCAATTACACATTGTAAAAGACAATATGTTTGAGGTGCCGCCCCTATTTAAACTAATACAAGAACAATCTAAAACAGATTGGAGAGAGATGTATCAAGTCTTTAACTGCGGACATCGATTGGAGGTGTACGTCCCATCTGAAATAGCTAAAGACATTATTGACATTTCAAATTCTTTTGGAATAGATGCCAAAATTATTGGACGAGTAGAATCTTCAACGTCAAAGCAATTGACTATCAAAAGCGAATACGGCATTTTTGAATATTAGCTTTTTGTTAAAAATTAGTCTTAAAATTGTATTTTTGCCCACATTAGCAGCCACCCATGTTAGAAAAAATCCAAATAATAAAACAACGATTTGATGAAATCAACGATCTGATTATTCAACCCGATATCATTTCAGATCAAAAGCGATACATTCAGATTAACAAAGAATATAAGGATTTAAAAAAAATATTAGATCGTGGCCAAGTTTATGAGCTGTTATTATCTAATCTCGAAGAAGCCCAAGAGATAATCAGCGAGAGCACTGATGCTGAAATGGTAGAAATGGCCAAAATGCAACTTGAAGAAGCCAAATCGAAACTCCCCAAATTGGAGGATGAAATCAAGTTTTTACTCATCCCCAAAGATCCAGAAGATGCCAAAAATGTTGTTGTTGAAGTTCGAGCTGGAACAGGAGGCGACGAGGCCAGCATCTTTGCAGGTGATCTTCATCGAATGTACACCAAATATTGCGAGTCCAAAGGATGGAAAGTTGATGTTGTAGACTTTAACGAAGGCACTTCAGGGGGATTTAAAGAAATAATCTTTGAAGTTTCTGGTGCGGATGTTTATGGGACTTTAAAATTCGAGGCAGGCGTCCATCGTGTTCAGCGCGTTCCACAGACCGAAACACAAGGTCGTGTACATACAAGTGCCGCCTCTGTTATAGTACTGCCAGAGGCTGAAGAATTTGATGTTGAATTAGATATGTCTGAAGTTAGGATTGAAAGAACGACTTCAACAGGGCCAGGGGGTCAATCAGTTAATACGACTTATTCTGCTATTAAACTTCATCACGAACCAACAGGAATGATCGTCAGTTGTCAGGATCAAAAATCGTCTCATAAAAACTTAGAAAAAGCCTTAAAAGTATTGCGCTCTAGACTCTATGAAATGGAACTGGCTAAAAAACAAGCTGCCGATTCTGAAAAACGAAAAAGCATGGTTTCTTCTGGAGATCGTAGTGCCAAAATCAGAACCTATAACTACCCTCAAGGGCGAGTCACAGATCATCGAATTGGATTGACACTTTACGATTTGTCTAATATTATAAATGGTGATATTCAAAAAATCATTGATGAGCTAATGTTAGCAGAGAATACAGAAAAACTTAAGGCAGATACAGACGTAATATAACAGTATGGAAATTTCAAAATTGGTATCGGAAATTAGAGCGAAGAAATCTTTTCTTTGTATCGGTTTGGATGTTGATTTGGATAAAATTCCAGATCATTTATTGAAAACTGAATCTCCAATTTTTGAATTTAATAAGGCTATCATTGATGCCACACATCATCTATGTGTTGCTTATAAACCCAATATTGCATTTTATGAGGCCTATGGTCTCAAAGGTTGGACGGCCCTTAAGCAAACCATCGATTATTTGAATAAGAACTATCCCGAAATATTTACTATAGCCGATGCCAAACGAGGCGATATTGGTAATACTAGTAAAAGGTATGCTCAAGCTTTTTTTCAAGATTTAAGATTTGATAGTTTGACCGTCGCACCTTACATGGGGCAAGACTCCATTGAACCGTTTTTAGAATTTGAAGACAAATTTACCATTTTGTTAGGTTTGACTTCAAACTCTGGCGCTTTTGATTTTCAAACCCTAGAGAACAACGATACTCCATTATATAAGTCCGTATTTGAAATTTCTAAAACTTGGAAAAATGCCGACCGTTTGATGTATGTTGTTGGTGCCACTAAAGCTGAATACTTCAAACGAATTAGACAAATTGTTCCCAACAGTTTCCTTCTAGTCCCTGGTATTGGTGCACAAGGCGGACAGTTGAGTGAAGTTTGTCAATATGGTTTAAACTCAAATGTTGGTATACTTATCAACTCCTCCAGAGGAATTATATATGCTTCCAAAGGAATGGATTTTGCAGCTGCAGCAGCTCAAAGAGCTCAAGAGTTGCAACAAGAAATGAAAACATTTTTAATTTAATAACGGCTCAAATAAGAATAGCATGATATTTGTTGTAATTCAACAAATTCCATATCGATGCGCATTAATCATGTTATAACCTACTTTGTGCTGACCATTTTCTTTTGGCCCAAATTCAGTACATCTCAAGTGGAAGTATCTTCATTTTTACAAGATTCAGCTTTTCATCCTGATTCGCCAAACACTAAATTATTCATGATTGAATTTTGGGCGACATGGTGCGGTCCTTGTATTGCAGTTTCAAACTATTTGGAGGTTCTACAAGATCAATTTATGTCCGAGCTGTATGTCGTTTCCATTTCTGAGGAAACAGAAGGTCGTGTACAAAAATTTCTAAAAAAACACCCTAGTAAATTTGCATCTGTCATTGATTATGACGGACAAACTTTTGAACGCTACAATGTTAGGTATTTGCCCTATGCCGTCTTGTTAAATGCCCAAGCAGAGTTAATTTGGAGTGGTAATCCTGCAAATTTAAATTCGGAGAATCTTAAATATTTGATTAGTCAAAATCAAAAAAAGTTTAATCCTAAGGAATTTATAAATGTTAATCCCTATGTTATGGAAGCGGTTAAAACTAATCTGGATGAACCTTTTGAACTATCACTTTCTGAATCAAATTTACCTTCTGGACTTGCCGTCTTTCGGGGTCAAAATTTCAATCAAATTTATGGAAGCTTGCAACAGATTTTGGGTTATCTGATGCAAGTTAGTCCCGTTCAAATTCATATTCCAGAGTCACTTAATAAATCATACGATCTTAAAGTAAAACACACTCAGGATATGTTTTCTATTGCCGAGGATATTTTATCAAAATTGGATTTAAGAATACAAACTTCAAGCAAAAAAATAGACGTTTTAATGATGAACTTTGATGACGAAAGTAAATTCTGGAACGCATCACAATTTGACTGGGGCACAGATAGCCCACAATATTTGGTTGACGATTTTCAGCTTTCTGCTGATAACAGTACAATTGCAGATTTTATGTTTAAACTTTCTGAATTACTCGATACTTCTATTTATTATGGACAAGATTTACTAGAACCACTCAACACCAACTTTACCAAATTTGACTGGCAATTACATTATAAGTTTTTTGATTTAATGTCTGACGATTTGAAACATAATTTTGGGATACAGGTAAAAAAAATCACTAAGGAAAGTCCTGTATTTTATGTGGAAAAATATAAAAAAAGAGGCACTTTAGGTACCTCTATTTTGGAACATTAGGGATAAATAGCGAGTTTCTAATGCTTTGGAATCAAATAATTTTAGTTATTAATTATTTAAAACCCTAAACTCTGTTCGTCTGTTGCGTTTGTGCTCTATTTCAGAGCATTTTACACCATTTGAGCAGCGATTTACAAGTCTTGTTTCGCCATAGCCTTTGGCCGTCAATCGACTTCTTGAAATTCCTTTTGAGACCAAGTAGTTGACAACCGAATTAGCTCGTTGTTGTGATAAAGCCATATTATACGTATCGTTACCTCTAGAGTCGGTATGAGACATGATTTCTATGTTTACATTTTTTGATTGCAAAATTGGTAACAGCGTATCGTCTATGGTTCGTTTTGATTCAGCTGTTAGGCGTGCACTTGCTAATTCATAAAAGACAGGCAATATATTTGGGTCCAGTAACTTACAATCAACTTCTTCCCAGGTTGTAATTCCTCCTTTAGTTTTTAGAATGGTTCTTGAAATTGTTTGTGTTTTGGCTGGAACCGTTTTAGTTATTGTTCTTGCTGGTTGATCTACAACTTGACGTTTTATGGTGCCGTATTCTGCTGGAATAACCTCCTCTATTGTTTTGGCTGGCGTTTTCAAAACTTGTTTTTTGTATGTTCTATTTTGTGTTGGAATATCTACACTTGTCGTTGATGCATCTATAGCTAACGTAGTGACTGAATATTCCTGAACCTGAGCAGGTCGTTCTACATAACATGCCACGACACAATCTTCTTTATTTAAGGACTCACAATCTTCGAGCTGTTTGTATTCCCACCCAGAAGTTTTAGGATATGCTATGAAGGATTGAATTTTTGATCCAAATGTGGCAGGTGTTACTGTAATTTTTTTTGCATTACCGCCGCTAGAGTAGTCAACTGTAACAGTTTCATAAACTGCTGGGACATAAGTATATCGTTTGGAGGCTTCTTTTACTAGAACACGTTCTTCAATTGTTTTGTACGTGGCTGGAACTACCTCTATGGTATTATAGGATGGATATATTTCAACAGTTTCTGTGATATCCTCAAATACATCTTTAGTAATACATTTGACGTAGCATTTCCCAGGGTTGGGGTTCGTTGGTAAGTTTTGCGCAGATACATTGGCTAATACAAAAGGAAACACCATGGCACCTATAAGTAGTTTTTTCATCTTGATGGAAATTATGGGTATTAATATTTAAATTTAATTGGAAGCTATCTACTCCCTTCAAGACTTTGGACACAGCTTAATTTAATAAGTCACAATTTTTGAGAAAAACAGATATTTATGGAAAGTATATCAAAATCATTACATCAGTAAACCCCAATGTTTCTGTAATGATTTAAATTTTTTTAGCTCTATTTTTAAGGGCAATAAAAAATCTTTACCATTGCTGTTGCAATGTTCCAAACGCTTACAGTTTTCAATCAATCGATATGTCAGCCAATTAAGGGTCAACACATGGTGTTGTCTTCTGTCAGTTTGCGTCGATTGTTCTGCTTTGGCAATTTGCTCAGAAAGAGATGCAGATTGTTGTACGATATCGCCAGAAAAATAAATATAGGGATTTTCCTGCCTAGCTGTGGTAAGCGGTGAGAGATCTTTTGAGAGATAATCTGAAATGGCCTTCGATAATACACGGATTTCCTGGGCTTTGTCATAAAAAGCGTTGTAGAAGTCGGAATGACAAGAAGGTATATACATCTTAGGCGAAATTATTTAATACAAAATTAGGTGGGTTTGGACTGTATTGTATTTATTTTTTAAATTGAAAATTAATTATAACTTTAATATTTTAGTATTTTTGATAAAAATATTTTAAAATGAAACTAGACGCCATTCATTCCAAAATTCTTGATAAATTACAAAGTAATGCCCGCGTTTCTAACACTTTCATTGCACAGCATGTAGGGATATCGTCTCCCGCGGTAGCAGAACGCATAAAAAAAATGGAGGACTCTGGCGTCATCTCAGGCTATCATGCCAAAGTGAACTATGACACAATCGGTCACGGTATTAGAGCACTAATAACAGTTCGGGCTTTTATGGGACGTTTAAAACCCTTTTTGCACAAGATTAAAACTTATAAGGAGGTTGTAAATTGTTATCGAATCACAGGAAACGAAAATATTGTGATGGAAGTTGTCATCAAAGACCAAAAGCATTTGGAGAATTTTATAGATGAATTGATCTCCTATGGAGAAACCAAAACTCAAATTATTTTATCAGATGTAGTTTCAAATCAGCCCTTAAGGCCCCTTTAGTATGAAAGTAATAATACATTTATTAAGTCTTTTTGGATTAATCATTTTATCTTGTAAAAATGAAAAGGTTATACATAAATTTGATTCAACATTTCAAAAGAATTTGAATGCCCTTTTTAAAGATGCCTCTACCTCTCCACTGAATGCAAAAGACTTAAAACAGTTTTCGACTTTAGATTTTTTCCCTCTGGATTCCAATTTTGTGGTTCGAGCTAAAATTGAAAGAACGCCTAACTCTAATTTTTTTGACATGAAAACCAATACTAAAAGGGTTTCAAAAGAACGGGTTTATGGGATTTTAATCTTCAATTTGAAGGGAAACGAATATCGCCTAAACATTTATCAAAATAAATCAGCGATGGAGAATCAATCGAATGAATTATTTTTACCTTTTTTGGACGATACTAATGGAATGAGTAGCTATGGTGGTGGACGTTATCTGGATCTGCAAATCCCCAATTCAGATAGTTTATGGTTGGATTTTAACAGAGCCTACAATCCCTACTGTGCTTATAATGAACGTTATTCATGCCCCATTGTCCCCAGAGATAATTACATTCCAATTCGGGTTACAGCTGGAGTCAAGCGCTACATCAAGCCCTAAAATCTAAAGATGTTTTGAAATAAATAGGCCAAAAATGACTGCCAAAATCCCTAAAATTAATGAGGCTAGGGTGTAGGTTAAAAATTGAGTGAATTCTCCATTCTTGAGAAAAAATTGATTTTCTGCTGCAAAAGCTGAAAATGTAGTAAACCCTCCACAAAACCCCGTAATCAATAAGAGTGTCTGATTTTCGTTTATGTTTTGATTTTTTAACCCCCAACCCATTAAAACGCCAATTAAAAGACAACCAACGATATTGACAAAAAAAGTTCCAATCGGAAATGTACCGATTGTATTTTTTAACAATCTTCCAATACCAAATCTTGTAGCACTACCTATGCCACCTCCAATAAAGACCAATAAAATCTGTTTCATGGTTTGTTATTTTAAAGGGATGTAAAGTTCAGTAATCCAATCCGCAGGATTAGGCGTTTTATCCGGATCAGTGATGTATATTTCAAAAGGCTTAATGGAAGATGGACTCAAATTTAATTTATTCATCATTTGATATCCTTGTGTCCAAGCGTCACTTAAGTTTTCATAGTTACCCAACAAAGTAGTTTTTAGGGCTTTAGTTCTTGGAATATATCCACACAAAATTCCACTAGCGTCTTTAATATTGTAATTTTGATTAACTGAAACAGCACAACTAACAATCATATTACCATTTTCTGCATTTCGATACTGATAAATGCTCATAGGTTTTCCACTGGCTCTTATGGAATTGGCTGCCATGTAGTTGTAAATGCTCGTATAATTTTTTCTCATTACCGTATCAATATTTTCAGGTGTAATACTGGACGTGAGATAAAGATAAAATCCTCCGCCATAATCCGTTATTCCATTGTCCTCTACGCTATAAACTGCCATTTGTTTTTGTAAATAATAATCAAGATTTTCAAGTCCTTGATCGTAATCGGGGCCTATCATCCTATCCATTCCTCCGCTTATCATGGCGAAAAATTTCAATAAAAAAGGGACATCATCGCTGCGCATACCCCAAGTAACTTCTGTACTTTGTGGTGATTTGTAGTTGAAGTTCCAATACACTAGCGAAGGCGGAAATTGTTCAAATTTAAGCTCTTGCAAAATCGAGTCATTTACGGCTGTTGCCAATGTAGTCATTTTACCTTTACCGTCTTTACCAGTCCATTTGTAGTGGCTACCAACACCAATAGTTTGGTCTGGAAATTCAAACTCAAGTGACGGGTCTTTGGCTTTCCAAGGCGACCAATCTACCCACTTCTTATAATCATTGACGGTTTTGTAAATTAGACTAACTGGAGCAGAAACTGTTCGGGTTCGGTGAATGTCATAACTACCTGGTTGAACCGCAACATAGCTGACGCCGGTTATGAGTAAAAACAAAAGTAGGATTGCTGTAATTTTTAACGCTTTCATTGGGATGTTGTATTTTCAAATTTTCATAAAATTATAAATTTATTGTGAACCAACACTTCTATGACTTAAATATTTAGTTGAAATGCAAATTCAATCTGCATCAAAATATTTTCTAGTTATGAATTGAAAAGAATAAAAGAAGGGTGTGGGTTATAACCCAAGAAAGAATTTTATTGCGGCTATCCCGAGTATAAAAGCAATAAAAATAAGTAGAATCCAAATACTGCCTTTGTAATAACTTTTGTTCAATGAAATATCTTTGCTGTAAGATTTTACGATTACCAAAACAAAGGTTATAAAAAAAAGAATTGCAAAAATAAGTTGCCCTTGACTGAACATAATTGTACTTTTAATTCCTGAACGTAAAACTACAAAAAATCTTTAGATGAAAGAGAAAATCGAAGCTGTTAAGTTGTTTCATGATGCCTTTAAAATTGGTTACAGAAATACACCAAAAGCAAATTTAGGCCACGCAAAGAATAAACTTCGTTATGACTTAATGAAAGAAGAAAATGAAGAATATTTTGAAGCTGCACAATCCGATGATCTTGTAGAGGTTGCTGATGCCTTGGGCGATATGCTTTACATCTTGTGTGGTACTATCATAGAGCATGGTCTTCAACACAAAATTGAAGCTGTTTTTAATGAAATACAACGAAGCAATATGAGTAAGTTGGATGCTAACGGAGAACCAATCTATAGACAGGATGGAAAGGTCATGAAAGGGCCAAATTACTTCAAGCCTAATATTAAAAAAACATTAGAATCTTAACCTCAAGACGCTTTGTATCGCCAGCCAAACAAATCTTCGGTTTTGTTAGTTTGAATAGCAATAATTCGTGATTTCAATCTAGAAGCAAATGAAGATTCTAGCTTTGGTAATTCATAGTCTTTGTCTTTATAGCCATATCCAGAAATTGGTGAAATTACGGCCGCTGTTCCTGCACCAAACATTTCCTTTAAACTGCCGTTATTTGAGGCTTCAACGACTTCTTTTACCGTAAATTTTCTGACTTCGACCTTAATACCTTCAACCTTGGCAAGATCAATAATACTTTTCCGGGTCACACCATCCAAAATACGATCGCTCGTAGGCCCCGTAATTAGGGTGTCATTGATACGAACAAAGATGTTCATAGCACCAGCTTCTTCAATATATTCATGCGTAATGTCATCTGTCCAAATAACTTGGTTGTACCCGCGATCAATAGCCAATTGTGTGGGGTAAAATTGACCAGCATAATTTCCACCTGCTTTGGCATATCCCACACCACCATTGGCCGAGCGTGAGTAATGTTCCTCAATTAAAACTTTAACGTCCCCCGAAAAATATGGCCCAGAAGGTGCTGTTGCAATAATAAATTTGTATTCATCTGCAGGTGAGGCATGAAACCCTTCTCCTGTAGCAAATATTACAGGGCGAATGTAGAGTGAGCTCCCATCCACAGTGGGAATCCAAGCATCATCCACTTTCAGTAACGCCTTAAGTCCTTCAAAAAAAATGGATTCGGGCAATTCAGGGATAGCCAGCCTTTTGGCCGATTTGTTCAGGCGTTTAAAATTTTCGTCAGGGCGAAATAACCAAGTGTTTAAATCCTTGTCTTTATAAGCTTTCATACCTTCAAAAATGGATTGGCCATAATGGAAAATTTTTGACGAAGGCATTAAACTCAATGGACGAAACGGAACAACCTCAGGAGTACCCCATTGATTATTTTTGAAATCACAGACCAACATATGATCCGAAAAAACTTTTCCAAAACCAAGGTTATTGAAATCAACATCAGAGATTTTTGATTTTGTAGTTTTGGTGACTTTTATCGCATTCATTTTTTTAATTCAAAATTACATAGCAAAACTACTAAATTCAGTCATCAAATTACAGCAATGACCAAAAAGTTATTATATTTGAATGCATTTAATTCGTAGACATGTTAGGAAGATTTTCACTCATTATCTTAGTATTACTATTAGGCTGTAAAAATCAAAAAACGGAACGCATTCCCGTAAAAATAGATTCGAAAACATATTTCTCTTTTGGAGATACTTTTGAAACCAATCAAGTTCTAACTTTGGACGAGGTTGTCCAAAATATTGAACATCAAACCGATACGATGCAAGTTACACTCAAAGGAACGATTAAAGAAGTCTGTTCAAAAAAAGGATGTTGGATGACTTTACCACTAGCTAATGGTGATGAGGTTATGGTTCGATTCAAAGATTACGGATTTTTTATGCCTTTGGATGCAAAAGGGGAGGTGATTATCAATGGCAAGGCCTACCTTTCTGAAACTTCTGTAGCAGATTTACAGCATTATGCAGAGGATTCTGGCGCATCCGAGGAAGATATAGCTGCCATCACATCACCTAAAAAAACCTACAACTTTGAAGCAGATGGCGTTCTCTTAGCCAAATAAATGAAGCCTTTTGTTTTGAAACGTTCGATAATTACCACTGCAGACGGTTCAAAAACAATTCATATTTCAGATTGGAATGAGCAATATCATTCTAAACATGGTGCCCTCCAAGAAGCATTACACGTATACATTTACTCTGGGTTACAGTGTTTTATCGAGCGTTTTCCAAAAAAGAAGACGCTATCTATTTTGGAAGTTGGATTTGGGACCGGCCTCAACGCTTTGTTAACATTAATCAATACCAAAACACTTTCTGTACAAGTGAATTATCATGCTGTTGAAGCATATCCTGTTCCAGAACTTGAACTAAAAACATTGGATTATTCAAAAATTATGCCCGACACTAAACATGATTTTGAATCCATTCATAATTGTTCGTGGAACAAGTCAATTCAAATAAATTCCAATTTCAGTTTAAAAAAAAGACTTCAATTTTTTTATGAAATAGAAGATTGCAGTGCTTTTGATATCATCTATTATGATGCTTTTGGTCCGCGAGTCCAACCTGATTTATGGACTAAAGATATTTTTCTCAAAATGTACAACGCCCTAAACAGAGAAGGGCATTTGGTTACCTATTCCGCAAAAGGCAGTGTCAGACGCGCCCTGCTAGAGGTTGGATTCAATGTAGAGCGACTTCCAGGTCCTCCGGGAAAGCGTGAAATGCTACGAGCCACAAAACCCATGCAATAATTTCGAGTAGTTATTGACTTAAATATTTGTTAAACCGCATGACTTTAACACAATAGCTTACAAGGTTTCAATAATTTTGAATATGTCAAAAAAAATACTCATTACTGGAGCATCAGGATTGATTGGAAAAGCCTTGGTTGAAACGCTTTCCAGACTAGGTTATGACTTACATATTTTGACGACTCAGCAATCCAAAATAAATCATCAGAAGAATCCTAACATCTTTTATTGGAACCCTCTAAAAAAAGAGATTGACGTCTCATGTCTGAAAGGGATTGATACTATTATAAATTTAGCTGGGGCACCAATCGCCCAACGCTGGCGTAAATCTGCCAAAAGTCGTATCATGGATAGTCGAACAACCTCCCTCGAGGTTTTATTCGAAGCCCTAAAATCTCAAAAAAAAACAATCAAACATCTCATATCGGCGAGTGCGATTGGTATTTATGTAGACTCAAAAACTCAATATTACGAAGAGAAAGATGATAAGTTTGATGATAATTCCTTTTTGCGATCTGTTGTAAAAAGTTGGGAGGATGCGACAATCCCTTTCCACAGTAGTGAAACAAAAGTCTCAATTTTAAGAATTGGAATTGTATTGGATGAGCAATTTGGGGCACTTCCTAAATTAATGACTCCCATAAAGAATTATGTGGGTTCCCCGCTAGGTTCTGGTCAGCAATGGCAATCCTGGATTCATAGAGACGATTTGATTCAAATGTTTTGTCATGTCATGGACCATGAAATCGAGGGGGTTTACAATGCCGTGTCTCCCAACCCTGTTCAACAAATTGAATTCACTAAAACGCTTGCAAAAATTTTGAACAAACCCTTGATTTTTCCAAAGGTCCCTGAATTTATTTTAAAATTCATTTTAGGAGAAATGAGTGCCATCGTACTGGAAAGTCAACGTGTATGTGCAAATAAGATTCAATCTACGGGATTCAAATTTCAGTTTCATGAAATTTCTGCAGCCCTGAGTCACCTGTTAAACAAGCCATTAACAGAACTACCATAAATTTTAATAAAAAAGAAGTGACATTTTGACATTTTTTACAGAATGGCAGTAATTTTGTCCTAGGTCGTTTAGAAAAATTTACAATATGAGTAAAAAGAAGTCAAAAATCAATCACACAGAAGCTGAAGCTGTTGATATTCAGTCAAATGAAGATGATCAGATCATATCCCAAGAGAATCAGCTAAAAGAAGAGTTAGCCAGTGAAAAAGATAAATTCTTGCGCTTGTTTGCAGAATTTGAAAATTATAAACGAAGGACTGCAAAAGAAAGAGTAGAGTTGTTTTCTACAGCAAGTCAAGACGTCATCCAAGCCCTGCTCCCAGTTCTGGATGATTTTGACCGTGCCATTGTTGAAATTTCTAAACACGAAAATTCAGAGCTTTCCAAGGGTGTGGAATTGATTAAAAACAAACTCATCTCGACATTAGAGCAGAAGGGTTTAAGTCAAATTGTGGTACAAAAAGGCGATACCTTTAATGCCGATAACCATGAAGCCGTAACGCAAATTCCTTCTCCAAGCGAAGATCTCAAAGGAAAAATTATAGATGTGATTGAGAAGGGATATAAATTAGGTGAAAAAGTCATTCGATTTCCAAAAGTCGTTATCGGTCAATAAACAACACAATAGCAAAGCATGGCAAAGCAAGATTATTATGAAGTACTAGGTGTATCAAAGAACGCTTCAGCTACAGAAATAAAGAAAGCTTATCGAAAGATGGCAATCAAATACCATCCAGATAAAAATCCAGATGATAAAGAAGCCGAGGACAAGTTTAAGATAGCTGCGGAGGCTTATGAAGTACTAAGCGATCCCAACAAAAAATCACGATACGATCAATTTGGTCATCAAGCATTTGAGGGTGCTGGTGGATTTGGCGGTGGGGGTATGAATATGGATGATATCTTCAGCCAATTCGGTGATATTTTTGGTGGCGCTTTTGGTGGCGGCTTTGGTGGATTTGGCGGAAAACGCCAACGTACACCTCGTGGGACTAACTTAAGAATTCGAGTCAAGCTCACTTTAGAAGAAATAGCCAACGGTGTTGAGAAAAAAATTAAAGTAAAACGCAAAAAACAAGCTCAAGGCGTTTCCTATAAGACCTGTAACACTTGTAACGGTTCTGGACAGGTTAATCGTATAACGAATACCATATTGGGCCGTATGCAAACTGCTTCGCCTTGTACCGCTTGTGGTGGTTCTGGACAGGTTATTGATCATCGTCCTCCAAATGCTGATGCTAATGGTTTCGTGATAGAAGAAGAAACAGTGTCCATCAAAATACCAGCTGGAGTTGAGGACGGTATGCAATTGAAAGTAACAGGCAAAGGAAATGCAGCCCCAGGAAACGGAATCTCAGGTGATTTATTAGTCGCCATTTCGCAAGAAGCACATCCAAAGCTTCAGCGTGAAGGAGATAATTTACATTATGATCTTTATGTTAGTTTACCAGATGCCATATTAGGAGCTTCTGTTGAAATAGATACTGTCACAGGAAAAGTTAGGTTGAAAATTGAGCCAGGTGTTCAATCTGGGAAAATATTGCGATTGCGTGGTAAGGGAATACCTAATTTGAATGGTTACAACAAGGGTGATCTCCTGGTACATGTTAATGTATGGACCCCAAAAACACTCAATAAAGATCAAAAGAAATTTTTTGAACAAATGCGAAACAACGAGCATTTTACACCCAAACCGGAAAGCTCCGATAAGTCCTTCTTTGAGAAGGTAAAAGATATGTTTTCGTAACACTTGTAATTCTCTACAAATTTTTGTTAGCTTTACAATGTAACAATCACCTCTGAATGGTGTCGTATTTTGTAAACTAAAAATCATGCAAAACCTTTTAGAAGCCAACGCGATTTCTAAACAATTTGGAGAGTTTAACGCCCTTTCAGACGTTACTATTCAAGTTCCTAAACACAGTATTTTTGGACTTTTGGGTCCAAATGGCGCAGGAAAGACAACGCTCATTAGAATCATTAACCAAATCACAATGCCCGATAGCGGTGAGGTTATTCTTGATGGTGAGCGCTTAAAACCACATCATGTGCAATACATTGGCTATTTGCCAGAAGAACGGGGTCTGTACAAATCTATGAAAGTGGGGGAGCAGGCACTCTATCTTGCACAACTTAAAGGGCTATCATACTCTGAAGCTAAAAAGCGTTTAAAATTTTGGTTTGATAAACTTGAAATAGGACATTGGTGGGATAAAAAAATAGAAGAACTTTCTAAAGGAATGGCTCAAAAGATTCAATTTGTGGTTACGGTGCTACACCAACCAAAATTACTGATTTTCGATGAACCTTTCTCAGGTTTCGATCCCATTAATGCCAATTTGATTAAAGACGAAATTCTACAGCTTCGCGATGATGGAGCGACAGTTATTTTTTCTACCCACAGGATGGAATCTGTGGAGGAATTGTGCGACCACATTGCCCTTATTCATAAATCTAAAAAAATATTAGACGGTAATCTGATTGACATCAAACGTAACCATAAAACCAATACCTTTGAGGTTGGATTATCTACAACCAATAAGACAGAACTCAAACAGTTAATTTCTGAACGATATTCGGTATCTAAAGCCGAATTTAAGTCTCTGGATGACGATCTCAAACTTAATATCAAGTTGAAAACTGGAGAAAGCTCTCAAGAATTAGTATCATTTTTGAGTACAAATGCCCACATAAATCATTATAAAGAACTGGTGCCAAATGCTAATGATATTTTTATTCAAACCATTCAAAATAACGGATTATGAATCACTTGCCATTAATCATCAAAAGAGAATATTTGGCTAAAGTTAAAAACAAGTCATTCATTTTGATGACATTCTTGAGCCCTTTAATTATAGTTGCATTAATCCTTTTTGTAGCATATCTGAGTAACGTTAATAATGATAAGGTTCGAAATATTATTGTGTTAGATCAATCTGGGTTATTCAAAGAAACATTGTCATCGACTTCTCAAACTAAATACGACTTAGTCCAAGACATGGACTTGAACACTGCAAAGTCACTAGCCAACAAAAACAATGCCTATGGACTGCTTTATATTCCCCAGCTTCCTTTGAATTCAATTTCTGAGCATATTAAGTTTTACTCCGAAGATTCGCCTTCATTGACATTTATTACAGCTCTAGAAGCCAAAATAGAAACCCAACTTAAAGAACTTAAATTAAGGCAAGCTGGTGTTGATTTGAAAAAAATTAAGGCAGCTGACACCAATATTAGTTTAAATCAAGAAAGCTTTGAAGGCGTTCAGACTTCGAAAGCAGGAAGCGCCATGAAACTCATGTTTGGCGGTGCCGCTGGTTATCTTCTCTTTATGTTTATAATCATATATGGGAATTTAATCATGAGGAGTGTAATTGAAGAAAAAACAAGCCGTATTATTGAGGTCATAATCTCATCTGTAAAGCCCATTCAATTGATGTTGGGTAAAATTTTCGGAACCTCACTAGCTGGATTAACGCAATTTGTTGTTTGGGTCATTTTAGGATTTGTCATGTTATTGGTTTCCACAACAATTTTTGGAATAGACTTAGCACCTGTTCAAACCCCACAACAAGAACTTATTAATGATGCAGTAACTAATTCGGTAGCTAATTCTGAAATTCAAAACATAGTTACCGAATTTTATGCCCTGCCCATACTAAACCTAGTTATCGCATTTGTATTATTTTTCGTTGGGGGATATCTTCTTTACAGTTCATTGTATGCTGCCGTAGGAGCAGCCGTAGATAATGAAACAGATACCCAGCAGTTTATGTTTCCTATTTTGATGCCGCTTATATTAGCCGTTTATGTCGGTGTGTTTACAGTAATTGAAGATCCTCATGGCACTATTTCAACTGTGTTTTCTTTCATTCCCTTTACCTCTCCCGTAGTTATGCTGATGAGGATTCCCTTTGGTGTACCACTGTGGGAACAAATATTATCGCTATTTATTTTAGCCATGACTTTTGTATTTGCGGTTTGGTTTGCCGCCAAGATTTATCGTGTTGGTATTTTAATGTACGGAAAAAAACCAACCTACAAAGAACTCTTGAAGTGGTTAAAATACTAACTTTAAATCATCAAAACGAAACAAGACCATGTCTAAAATACTAATCATTGAAGATGAAGAGGCTATTAGAAGAGTATTAGTCAAAATTCTTTCTGAAGAAAATCCTAAATACCAAGTTTCACAAGCAGGTGATGGTTTATCAGGAGTTGAAATGATAAAAAAAGAAGATTTTGATTTGGTATTATGTGACATTAAAATGCCAAAAATGGATGGTGTTGAAGTTTTAGAAGCCATAAAGAAACTCAAACCAGAAACGCCAATAGTTATGATATCTGGACATGGTGATTTAGAAACCGCTGTAAGCACCATGCGTCTCGGAGCTTTTGACTATATCTCAAAACCCCCAGACCTAAATCGACTTCTTAATACAGTTAGACATGCCCTAGACCGAAAAGCTCTAGTCAAAGAAAACAAACAACTCAAAAAACGAATTAGCCAAAAATATAATATGGTTGGTAAAAGCCAACCCATAGAACATATCAAGACAATTATCAATAAAGTAGCACCAACCGAAGCACGTGTTCTAATTACTGGGCCCAACGGAACGGGTAAGGAACTAGTGGCACACTGGTTACATCAAAAAAGCGAGCGATGCAAAGGTCCAATGGTTGAAGTCAACTGCGCTGCCATTCCTAGCGAACTCATTGAAAGCGAGTTGTTTGGACATGTAAAAGGTGCTTTCACAAGTGCCAATAAAGATCGAGCTGGCAAATTCGAAGCCGCAAATTCTGGAACTTTATTTTTAGATGAGATTGGCGATATGAGTCTATCTGCTCAAGCCAAAGTATTGAGGGCTTTACAAGAAAACCGAATTCAGCGTGTGGGAAGTGATAAAGATATTAAAGTCGATGTTCGTGTGCTAGCTGCCACCAATAAAGATTTAAAAAAGGAAATATTAGAGGGCCGTTTTAGGGAAGATTTGTACCACCGATTGGCGGTCATCATCATCAGAGTACCCGCTCTAAACGACAGACGGGACGATATCCCTCTACTAATTGATTTTTTCTGTGCTCAAATTGCTAAGGATCAAGGTACTGTTCCAAAACAGTTCTCAGAAAAAGCGATTAAACTTCTTAAAAACTATGACTGGACTGGTAACATTCGCGAATTACGAAATGTTGTTGAACGTCTGATAATCTTAGGATCATCAGTAATTTCCGATGAAGATGTTCGAATGTTTGGCAGCAAAGCATAAGTATTTTATGATTTTATTATTATAAATCTAATACTTCAAAAGTTATATTTACAACAAATCTCAAGGACATGAACATAAAAATCACACTTTTTCTTTTAAGTTTTGGGTTTACAATAATCGCTCAAAATGATAAAGATCAACTTCAGAAAATTTACAAAGCATCCCTAGCAAATGGGCAAAGCTATCAGTGGTTAGATTATTTGTCCAATGAAATTGGAGGCCGTTTATCGGGTTCCCTAAATGCCGAGTTAGCTATTGAGTATACCAAAACAGAGTTAGAAAAACTTGAGTTAGATCGGGTATGGCTACAGCCAGTGATGGTCCCAAAATGGGTTCGAGGCAATCCAGAATTTTCATACATAGAGACTGCTCCTGGAAAAACTATCCCAGTCAATTTATGTGCATTGGGTGGATCTGTAGCTACCCCACTTCAAGGGTTAAAGGCTGAAGTAATTGAAGTGAAGGGAATTGATGAATTGAAAGCCATACCACGTTCCGATATTGAAGGGAAAATTGTGTTCTTTAACAGGCCCATGCAACCTGATTTAATTTCTACATTTGAGGCCTACGGTGGTTGTGTAGATCAACGCTACAGTGGCGCCAAAGAAGCTGCCAAATATGGTGCAGTCGGTATGATTGTGAGATCTATGAACTTACGACTAGATGACCTTCCTCACACTGGCGCAATGTCATATGGCGATACGCCAGTCAAAAACAGAATTCCTTCAGCTGCCATAAGTACAAATGATGCCGAACGGCTGAGTGGAATGTTGAAAATTGATCCTAAGATTAAGTTTTATTTTAAGCAAAATTGTAAGCAGCTCAAAGATGTTTTATCATATAATGTTATTGGAGAGCTTAAAGGCAGCCAATTTCCAAATGAAATTATTATTGTTGGCGGACATCTAGATTCTTGGGATTTGGGAGATGGATCTCATGATGATGGAGCCGGATGTGTACAATCCATGGAGGTTCTACGTCTTTTTAAACAAACTGGTATTAGGCCCAAAAGAACTATTCGAGTGGTACTTTTTATGAATGAAGAAAATGGACTACGGGGCGGAAGAAAATATGCTGAAATTGCTAAAAACAAAGGCGAGAAACACATTTTTGCACTAGAAAGTGATGCTGGTGGATTCACCCCAAGAGGATTTTCCTTTGATGGTCCTGATTATAAAATCAATCAAATTCTGAAATGGAAACCACTCTTCGAACCTTACTTGATTCATTATTTCAAAAAGGGTGGTAGCGGTGCAGACATAGGGCCACTTAAAAATAACGATCTTGTTCTATCAGGTTTACGTCCCGATTCACAACGATATTTTGACCATCATCATGCCTCGAATGATACGTTTGATGCAGTAAATAAACGCGAACTGGAGTTAGGTGCCGCCACCATGACATCCTTAATTTATCTGGTTGATAAATATGGTTTTAACAGCATAGAAAATAATAGCCCAATAAAGAATTAATGGCTAAAAAGATTGAATCGTTTTTCGGATAGCAACAAGATTCTGAAGCAATTGCTCTAAATGATTTAAATGAAGCATATTGGCCCCGTCGCTTTTAGCATTAGCAGGATCAAAATGAGTTTCAATAAATAATCCATCGACATTGTTAACGACTCCGGCTCTGGCAATGGTTTCAATCATTTCTGGTCTACCGCCCGTAACCCCACTGTTCTGATTGGGCTGTTGAAGTGAGTGTGTAACATCCAACACAGTAGGTGCATATTGGCGCATGGTTGGGATTCCTCTAAAATCTACTATCATATCTTGATAACCAAACATATTCCCCCTTTCAGTAATCCAAACCTTATCATTCCCGCTGTCTTTTACTTTTTTTACCGCATGTTGCATCGCTTCCGGACTCATGAATTGTCCTTTTTTGAGATTAACAACTTTTCCCGTTTTTGCGGCTGCTACTACCAGATCGGTTTGTCGAACCAAAAATGCAGGAATTTGTAATACATCGACATATTCTGAGGCCGTTGTCGCATCACTAACTTCATGAATGTCAGTGATAGTGGGGATGTCAAAAGTTTCAGAAACCCGTTTTAAAATCTTTAAAGCTTTCTCATTACCAATGCCCGTAAAACTATCTATTCGACTACGGTTAGCTTTTTTAAAACTCCCTTTAAAAACGAATGGAATTTTTAGTTCATCTGTAATTTTACAAATTTGCTCTGCTATCCTCAGTGCCATGTCCTCACCTTCAATAGCGCAGGGTCCAGCCAATAAAAAGAATTGATCAGAATCTGTGTGCTTCAACTTAGGAATGGTGTGCAATTGCATTGGCGTATCTTTTTCGGCTACAAATATAATTAAATTTGTTTGTTAAGGTTCTTTGAATCGGTCGATATAGTCCTAAAATTAAGTGTACCTTTGCCATTCCTAATGCTTTTGGAATGAATCAAACAAAGAATATTGCAATTATTGCACACGTAGATCATGGTAAAACTACTTTGGTCGATAAAATTTTATACCACTGCCAATTATTTCGAGACAACGAAAATAAAGGCGATTTGATTTTGGATCATAACGATTTGGAACGCGAAAGAGGCATTACGATTACCTCAAAAAATGTTTCGGTAGTTTATCAAAATACCAAAATAAACATCATTGATACACCTGGGCACGCCGATTTTGGAGGCGAAGTAGAACGGGTTTTAAATATGGCAGACGGTGTTTTACTTCTTGTTGATGCTTTTGAAGGACCAATGCCACAAACTCGTTTTGTGCTTCAAAAAGCTATTCAAATGGGCTTAAAACCTTGTGTTGTTATCAATAAAGTCGACAAGGAAAATTGTACTCCTGATGAAGTTCATGAAGCCGTTTTTGACTTAATGTTTGAATTAGGTGCGGAAGAATGGCAGCTCGATTTTCCGACCGTTTACGGCTCAGCAAAATTCAATTGGATGAGTGAAGATTGGACCAAAAAGACCGAAACAATCAAACCCCTTTTGGATATGGTAATTGATCATATTCCTACTCCAGAATTTAAACCGGGTAATACTCAAATGCTCATTACATCATTAGATTACTCGTCTTTCACAGGAAGAATAGCCATTGGCCGCCTACAGCGCGGGACTCTTCAGACTAATCAAGCTGTATCTCTAATAAAGAGAGATGGCAGAATTTTGAAATCAAAAATTAAAGAGCTGTATGTTTTTGAAGGGTTGGGCCGCCAAAAAGTAGATGTAATTTCTGCTGGTGAAATTTGTGCCATAGTCGGCTTGGAGGGATTTGAAATTGGAGATACTATAGCAGATATTGACGCGCCAGAAGCCTTGGAAACCATTGCTATAGACGAGCCTACGATGAGCATGTTGTTTACAATTAATGATTCTCCATTTTTTGGCAAAGAAGGAAAGTACGTGACGTCAAGACATTTGAAAGAACGATTAGAAAAAGAGCTAGAAAAGAATTTAGCCCTAAGAGTAGAACCCACCAATAGCGCAGATAAATTTATGGTTTTTGGGCGTGGTGTTTTACATTTATCAGTTCTCATTGAAACCATGCGAAGAGAGGGTTATGAACTTCAAATTGGACAACCACAAGTTATAATTAAAGAACAAAATGGTGTTCAATGCGAACCCGTTGAGGAAATGACCATTGATCTTCCAGAACAACTTTCTGGAAAAGCGGTTGAAATGGTTACGCTGCGCAAAGGCGAACTTTTGAGCATGGAAATTAAAGGACAACGTATGATATGCCAATTTGTGATTCCTTCAAGAGGAATTATTGGGTTGAGAAATCAACTTCTAACCGCTACAGCAGGGGAGGCCATTATGGCACATCGATTCAAAGAATATCAACCACTAAAAGGCGGTATTCCAGAACGTCAAAATGGTTCTCTTGTTTCTATGGAGAATGGAACAGCTATTCCTTATTCGATTGATAAACTTCAAGAACGGGGTAAATTTTTTATCGATCCCGGAGAAGCGATCTATGAAGGACAGGTCATTGGAGAAAACTCTCGACAGGATGATATGGTTGTCAATGTAACTAAAACCAAAAAACTTACCAATGTGAGAAGTGCTGGAGCGGACGATAAGGCTCGAATTGTACCTGCCATAAAATTTTCATTGGAGGAAGCCCTCGAATACATTCAAAAAGATGAATATGTTGAAGTGACTCCAAATAGTTTACGACTTAGAAAAGTATTGCTACGGGAGGTCGATCGAAAACGTCATAAATTGTCATAAATGGAGTTTTTAGGCATCCCAACCACAGAATGGATCGGATATATAGCTACAGTTATTCTTCTGAGTTCTTTCACCATGAAGACGTTGAACTCTTTGCGTATTGTCAATTCTATTGCCTGTATGTTATTCATCGTTTATGGTTTAAAGATATCATCCACTCCAGTTATTCTTTCTAATGCTGCAATTTTTGGTATTAATTTATATTATTTGATTTTGAAGAAAAAAAAGTAAATTTAAAATCTTTTTAATATGCGCAACAAATATTAAAGTCAGGCGTTTAGAACATATTCATATGTTTTAGTAAACCATTTTTCGTTTTGAAATTACCAAAATTTATTTCTAATAATCTCATACTTAAGATCACATCTTTGAACACTATTGTGGTCGGTATTCGATTAGTGATCTCATTAATTGTTCAAAACCTTTTGGCTCAATATACCGGTCAGTCAGGTATTGCAAAAGTGGGTCAAATTAGAAATTTATCTGGGATATTAACCAGTTTGTCCACTTTTGGAGTATTCAACGGTGTGGTGAAGTATGTTTCCGAGTATAAATCTGATCAATATGGACTAAAAAAGCTATTCTCAACAGTTTATGTTCTTTCTGGGCTGTCCACGTTGGTGCTGTCTTTAGGCCTTTTTTTTGGTGCAACACAACTGTCGGTTTGGTTATTATTTTCCGAAGAATATCAGCTTGTTTTTAAGCTAATGGCCGTGGTGGTTCCTTGTATTGCCATGAACCGTATTTTTTATGGTGTTATTAGTGGGCTGTCGTGCTATAAAATTCATGCTAAAATTGAAATTATATGGTATGCTTTGGCATCTCTTTTACTATTGGTTAGTTTATATTACCATAATATTAATGGTGTACTATTGGCCATTGCCATAACCCCAATTATTCAGTTTATCATAACGATTGGACTTTTTGGTAAAACTTTAAATGAATACATTCGTTTTACCAATTTGAATTTTAAAACACCAATGCTCAAGGTGCTTCTTGGGTTTACATTAGTTTCTTTTGTTGCAACGGTATGTTCAAATTTGGTTGATATTAATTTTAGAACATCAATTTCTGAACGTTTAAGTGAGAATGACGCAGGAATATGGACGGCGATGTCCTCCATTTCAAAAATTTATATGCAATTTCTATTGGCAGTTTTTTCGCTTTATATTCTTCCCAGATATGCTCAGATTAAAACCACTTTTGAATTTCGAACAGAGTTAAAGTCAATTTATAAATCATTAATCCCATTGGTCACAACGGGAATGATTTTGGTTTATATCCTTCGGGAATATATCGTTTTGTTCATCTATAATGAGACATTTCTTGGAATGACCCTACTGTTTAAATGGCAACTTTTTGCAGATTTTACTCGATTTATAGCTAATATTATGTCTTTTAAGTTTTTAGCCAAAAAACAAATCACTCAATTTGTTTTCACACAGTTGTTGGGTCTAATTTTGTATTATATTTTTGGTCAGCAATTAATAGAAACAAATCAAATTGAAGGTGTTGTAATGGGATTATTTTTCAGCAATTTGATATATTTAGGGGTTGTAATGTTCATTCTCAGGAATAATCTTTTCGGTCATAATCGTTCGCTATAAAACCACAATAAGATGCAGCGTTTAAATGTTTTCAAAAATTTGTATTTCAGCTACTTAGCAATAGTGTTATTGGCTTTTTTGCTTGTTTTAGTTCAATGCAAATATGAGCACGAAATCATTTTTAATGTCATCGAGAATTGCCTTTTTGCATTAGTTTTAGTGAGTTTCTCACTTCTGGTCAGAAATCATAAAATAAGACGTTTCTGTGGTCTCATCGCCTACGTTGGATTTAGTGTCATGTTGATCCTAGAAACGCTGTATTATTTATTGTTTAAAGTGTTTGTTAGTGCTTCAACACTTTATTTAGTTTTCGACAGTAATTCAGATGAATCCATCGAATTTTTAGAATCTTACATAGGCTTCCATGAAATTGTCTCAGCAGTCATACTATTTTGTTTAATCATTTTTTCCCTAAAGAAACTAAATAAGCAATATCAAACCATTGCATCCACTTTTTCAAGATATTCTTTACAGATAATTTTGATCATTATAATCAGTATTGGTTATTTAAAATTTTCAACTCACATTATATATAATCTACCATACTTGTTTGCCAAGTCCTATGTTGAGTATTCAGAAGTTTCAAAGAATTTAGAGGACTACGCCAACAATCCAAAGGGTAATTTTAGAGACGCCACATCTCCTCTGACCAAAGATGAGTCTGGTGTATTTGTTCTCATACTAGGCGAATCGACTGTCCGCTCAAATTTAGGTATTTATGGTTATCAACGTCAGACCACGCCAAATTTAAGTAAGTTATCAGATGAACTTTGGATTTACAATGATGTCATAAGTTCCAATTCGCATACTATTGAATCTGTTAGCAAAATGCTCACTTTGGGTAATTACGAAAATCCAAATCTGATTTTACAGGGGTCGATTGTTCAATTAGCAAATACCGCAGGGTTTCAGACCCATTGGCTATCTAATCAACGGCCAATTGGAATGTATGAAAGTTTGATTACTAAAATGGCTCGTTCTTCTCAAAAAACCAATTTCTTGACCACTATGCATGGGCGCCATAACAGAATATTGGATGAATCCTTATTGCCAGAATTGAATACTCTATTGGAATCACCCAGCTCTGCTCCAAAATTTATAGTAATTCACCTAGCTGGTACCCACATGCTGTATCAAAATCGCTACCCAGAAAATCAGATTATTTTTAGAGATAACCCACCAAATATTAGGCATGCTTCTCCCTCAAATATTAAAACTGTCAATCATTATGATAACGCAGTTTATTACAATGATTTTATAATTCGTTCGATTATAGAACAAATTAAACAATTAAATACTCAAAGTGCAGTTTTATATGTGTCCGATCATGGAGAGGAGTTATTTCAAGATGCTGATTTTGCGGGTCACAATGAAGATGTAGCCACAAAAAGCATGTATGAGGTTCCCTTCATTTTGTGGCAATCTGAAGATTATAAAAAAGAAGCCAATCTAACTTATGCTCCGGATCGATCATACATGACAGACGATTTTTTTCATAGTATGGCCAATCTGTTGCAAATTAAATCCAATGTAGTTGATTCCACAAGAAGTATTTTCTCTGAATATTTCAGACCCAGAAAACGCCTTTTGTTAAATGATAAAAACTACGACACCACATATTCCCAGTCACGTGAGTAAATCCCAACTAAAAATAGCGATAGTAACATCGTCTTTGGGTGGGGGAGGTGCTCAAAAATCCTCTGCAAATTTATCTTTCGTACTCTCGAAATTAGGTCATAAGATACACCTTATTTCTGTTATGAATAGTATCGATTATGACTTTAAAGGCGTGTTGTTAAATCTTGGAATTCTAAAAGAAAAAAATGATAGTGTTTGGGGTAGAATTAAACGGTTTTGGGTGTTTTATAATTATCTTCAAACAGAACAATTTGATTATATTATTGACAGTCGTGCAAGACCAACATTTTTCAAACAATTTATGATCAATAAATTGCTTTATGCCAATCAGAATGTCATATATGTCGTTCATAGTTCATTTCTGAATAATTATTTTCCATCATCAAAATTCCTTTCGCGGCTACTTTATACGAATGCGACGTCCATAGCATGTGTTTCAAAAGCTGTTCATAACCTTGTTTACGAGAAATATGAGTTTGAGAACATTAGTACAGTCTATAATGCTTTGCCATCAATTCAGTCAATTCAGCCTGAAAAGATCATTGATTTACCCCAAAATTACATCTTGTTTTTTGGTCGGGTGGATGATTCAATAAAAAATATCAGTTTATTGTTGGACGCCTATAAACGTTCTAATTTAAAACAAAACAATATTCATTTGGTTATTTTGGGCGATGGCCCTGATGTTTTAAAGTTAAAAACCAAAATTAATAAATTTGAACTATCAAATTTTGTTCATTTTGTCCCATACACTAGTCAACCAGATTTAATTATTTCAAAAGCTATTTTCTCTACCCTAACTAGCAAATTTGAGGGGTTTCCTATGGTACTCATCGAAAGTTTGGCACTGGGAGTGCCAGTAGTCTCAGTCGATTGCGTTGCAGGGCCTAATGAAATTATTTCACACAAAAACAATGGTTTATTAGTCGAAAATCATAAACCCAAAGCGTTAGCTCAGGCTTTTAATTTAATGGTTGAAAATCATATCCTTTACAATCGTTGTAGGAAAAATGCCAAGACAAGTGTCGATAAATTTTCAATTAATCAGATTTCCAAGATATGGGCTAATATTTTGTTTGAAAAACAATTATAGTCAGGGATTTAAATCTTTCCAACACATGTATGATATTCTGTAAAATTGAAAAATTTTGATATTCGGATTAGAACTTGTTAAATTCTTTATCATTTTTGGTTTAAAGAATCGGAAAAGGGCAGCTAATAAAAAATTGAGTTTAAATTTTTTTAACGCAATAAATGTATTCAGAAGTGTATTTGATGATTCTTTGACACCATCATAATATTGTTTTAACAACGAATTAGCCGCCCGTTCTTTTTTTTGTATGTAAACTTTATTTTGCTCTAAACCAATATGATACACGGGGTTGTCGATATGAAGTACATGTTTTTTGAGCTTCTTCAGCATGGTTCCTATCAAAAGGTCCATACCATAGTTTTGCCCAAAAGTGTCTATGCCAAGTGACAAATAACTTTCTTTTTTGGCCAAAACATTAGCCGCAATTGTCACCTTGTAGGGTAGTTTATTTCTCTGACTGGCAGGAACACTCTCGTGTGCTTTGCCATATTTCCACCGAAGTACGGAATCCGAATCAGGTTGATTTGTCTTGTAAGTAAATCCACCAAATATGAAGTCAAAATTGCTATCAATATGGCTTAGATAATTTTGAATGAATTGTGGGTTGGTTATTTCCACATCAGCATCTAAAAACAGAATCCAAGGGTAGGTCGCTTTTTGACACAATTGATGCTTGGCAATCGCTCTACCTGTATTTTGGGATAACACAATATAACGGGTATTTGTATATGATTCTACAACTTTATTTTGGGTTGTGAAATGACTTTTTGACGCATCATCCAAACAAATAATTTCGTAGTCAATATTAGAACGCTCCAATTGTTTATGAATGGTTTCAATTAATTTAATAACAATGCAGTTGTAAATCGGAACTAGAATGGAAAGCATAGACAATAATAGTCGTACAAATTACAATTTTTATTTTTTTATTACTACAAATGAGTTACTTTTAAAAAAAATGATACAAACACTCGCAAAATGGTTCACACACCAGCAAGTTTAGCAGATTTAATTTTAGTAAAACTAGAATTAAAAAAAGATGAAATCATTACATCATACCAAAAATCTGTTGATAATATTGGATATTTTTTTGTTGATGATTTACTACCAGTATCAATAGCCAACGAAATTTATGATAAATTTCCTACAACAGATCAATCTGTTTTAAAAAAAAGTATCAGAGAGTATAAATATGTGGCCTATCAAATGAATCAATATGATGGTTTGATGAAAGCCATAACATACGCTTTTCAGGATTCAAGAATTTTAGATTTTTTTCGCGATAATTTGAATATTAAATCTCTTTATGCAGATAAAAATCTTTACGCTGGCGGTTTATCTCTTATGAAAAAAGCAAATTTTCTTAATCCACACCTAGACAATTCACATGATAAGGATAGAGAGCGGTGGCGTGTTTTTAACCTTTTGTATTATGTTACGCCAAATTGGTCGTTAGAAAATGGTGGTCATCTGGAACTTTGGTCCAACGGTCTCAAACAGGATCCTCTGACCATAGAGAGTAAATTCAATAGGTTAGTAGTCATGGCAACCCATCACAAATCATGGCATTCGGTATCCAAAATAAATTCATCAGGTGTTCGTTGTTGTGTTTCAAATTATTATTTTTCAGATTATTCAATGTCTGAAAAAGATCGTTTTCATGTTACCAGTTTTAGGGGGCGACCAAATCGAAGATTAATGGATTTTATATTAAAATTAGATGCTAAATTTAGAATGTCTTTAAGACAGGTTTTTAGAAAAGGTATTGTCAAAAACCGTCATGTTTACGACAATCAAAAAAAATCTGACTAAACAGCTTTTCGCTGAACCACTTCGAAGACTTTACTGTCCTCGCATTTTAGAGTTTTGCTGGGATATTTCAAGATCAAAGCATAGTCGTGAGTGGCCATAAAAATGGTGTTACCTTTTTTATTAAGCTCCTGTAAAACTTGCATAACTTCAATGCTAGTTTGAGGGTCTAAATTACCAGTTGGTTCATCTGCCAAAATGAGTTCAGGATCATTCAATAGTGCTCTGGCAATGGCTACCCGCTGTTGTTCACCGCCAGAAAGCTCATGAGGAAATTTGTGTCCTTTAGTTTGCATGCTTACTTTGGTTAAAACTGCAACAATTTGATTTTGAATCAGTTTACGATCCTTCCACCCAGTCGCCTTAAGTACAAATTCTAAATTGCTACTAACGGTACGGTCATTTAGTAGTTTGAAGTCTTGAAAAATGATCCCTAGTTTTCGTCTCAAAAATGGAATGTCCTTATCTTTCATTGCCGCCAAATCGAAGCCTACAATTTGTCCTTTTCCATTGGTCAAAGTCAAATCACCGTAAAGTGTTTTCAGAAGACTACTTTTTCCAGATCCTGTTTTTCCAATCAAATAGACAAAATCACCTTCTTTGATATCGATATTAACAGCATTCAAAATCATATTTTTACTTTGAAAAATGGAAACGTTTTCTAGTTTTAGAACGGAGGAGGACATTGTTATATTGAATATTTTCCATAAAAGTATCACTAATTGATACAAATATCAAATTTCAATAAAATTTAGTTTAACGAAAAGTTTTACTTTCAACTTTAGATGTAATTAAAATAAATTTTTTGCGTTATATAGTTTATATTTGAACAAGATGTTTGTACCAAAAGCTATGACTTATAAATTACGACTTATTGTAATTTTTTTATGTTTTAATTGGATATCACAGAGTCAAATTAGCAAATCCAGTTCAACGGATCAATTAAATTTTAATCGTGCCGTAGCCCTGTTCGATATTGGTCAGTATAAACCCGCTCAAGTCCTATTCTCAAACTTGGTAACCAAAAGCAATAGTCCTCAAATTACTTATAATGCTTCTTATTTCACGGCGGTATGCGCTATTCGGCTTAATCTTCCTTCGGCTCAGAGTCGGCTGGAATCTTTCTTGGATAACTACCCAACAAGCCCACGTCGAAATCTAATATTTTTGGAAGCTGGCAATTATTATTTCAATAAAACCAAATTTGCGTATGCCAAAAAATGGTATCAAAACGTAGAACCAGATAACCTGAAGACACATCAAAAAGAGCTATTTTTCTTTCGATATGGTTATTCTAACTTTCGAACAGACAATTTTGAACAAGCAAAAACCTGTTTTAAAAATGTTGAATTTTCAGACCAATATGGCTCACAAGCCCGATATTATTTAGGGTTTATGGCCTATCAACAGGACGACTATGATTCGGCCTCATTACTGTTTCAAAGTAAGGATGTAGAACAACAGTTTGGTGAGGAATTGGCTTATTTTAAAGCAGATTTGAAATTTAAACTAGGTGCTTTTCAAGAGGCTATTGACGCTTCATTAAAAGCTCTTGACGATACCAGTCCCAATGAAGTCTCAGAGCTTAACAAAATCATTGGTGAAAGCTTTTTTTATCTAAAGAATTACGACAAAGCAATTCCATATTTAAAGCAGTACAAAGGCAAAAATGGGAAATGGACTCATGTTGATTTTTATCAGCTTGGATATGCCTATTACAGGCAGAATTTATTTGAAGACGCCATTGATGAATTCAATAAAATTATTGGTGGCACTAATGCTTTAGCTCAAAATGCCTACTATCATTTGGCCGAATGTTACATTAAAAATAATCAGAAAGAGGAGGCTCTAAATGCTTTCAAAAGCGCATCAGAATTGACATTTAATTTAAAAATTCAAGAAGACGCATGGCTCAATTATGCCAAGCTAAGTTATGACATAGGGAATCCCTATGCCTCGGTTTCACAAGTCTTGACAGATTTTTTAAATCAATATCCAAAATCACCTTTTGCCCATACTATTGAATCGCTCCTTGTTGATTCATATGTATCTTCGCAAAATTATAAGGAAGCCCTGATGTTGTTAGAGGATAACATGCGAAATGCTCTAAAACCAGTTTACCAAAAAGTAGCCTTTTACAGGGCATTAGAGTTATATAATCAAAATGAATTGCTGCCTGCAAAATCATTGTTCGAGAAGGTAATTTCAAGTGGAATTGACCCTGAACTTTCTGCAAGAGCATACTTCTGGAAAGCAGAAAT
Source organism: Flavobacteriaceae bacterium (assembly GCA_049889395.1). GTDB lineage: Bacteria > Bacteroidota > Bacteroidia > Flavobacteriales > Flavobacteriaceae > UBA3537. Next base: position 115,887 of record JBMHDM010000015.1, on the reverse strand, counting down.
TGATTTTAATCAATTGAATTTTCAAAGTGCATTAGACGGATATCTTGAATTTAAGAGTAAGATTAATCCAAATTCTAATTTATTGGAAAACAATCATTTAGAATATAATTTAGGGTACACTTATTTTAAATTAAAACAATACGAAAAGGCTATATTAGCTTTTCAGAATTATGTTACCAAACCAAATAGGGACGAGCTATTGCTGTTCGATACATATCTACGCAAAGCCGATGCTTATTTTGTATCCAAAAACTACACGAAAGCTATTGAATGGTATAATAAATTGATCCAAAACAAGGACCCTTTTTCAGATTATGCCACATTCCAAATGGCTATTTGTTATGGATTTTTAGGGGAAACTAAGACTAAGATTTCCACGCTAAAATCAGTATTGACTTATAAAAACTCCAAATATTTAGATGATATAAATTTTGAGTTGGCCAACACCTACAATACACTTAATAAGTCAAAATCTGCAGTGGAATTTTATGACAATGTAATTGTAAATTTCCCCAAAAGCAAATTGGTTTCAAAATCATTATTACGGAAGGGGCTCTTACTTTACAACCAATCTGATAACTTAGAAGCACTAGCTGTTTTAAAGCAAGTAGCAGAGCAGTATCCTGCAACACCAGAGGCCTACCAAGCCATTAGTTCAGTTCGTTCGTTGTACATTGACGACGGAAAAGTTAACGATTATGCAAAATGGGTGGGGACATTACCCTATGTAAGCAAAACCGAAATTAAGCTGGAATCGGCTGCTTATGAAGCTGCCGAAAAACAGTATTTAGAAAGCAACATCGAACGTGCTATTAATTTGTTTAATTCATACATTGAGAATTACACCCAAGGAAGTCGTCAAATTCAAGCTCATTTTTATTTGGCTGATTTGTATTATAGTCAAGATCTTAAGATTAATGCTCTGCCACACTACGAGTTTGTGATCAATCAGTCCAATAACGAATTTACGGAGCCTGCCTTGCAGAAAGTTTGTGTCATCGCTTTAGAACAAAATATGGAAGTCACTTCATTGCTCAAACGTTTGGAGCGGGAATCCAAAAATCCCCAAAATACTCTCTTTGCACAATCCAACCTGATGAAAGTATTTTTCAAAGAAGAATCTTACAACATGGCTATAGAATATTCGAACAATGTTTTAAATGACACTAGAACCAATCGCCTTATTAAAAAGGATGCTTTGGCCATCAAAGCACGTTCTGCATTGGCACAACAAAAAGACAGTTTGGCCAAAACCTCTTTCGAAACTATACTTCAATTATCATCCAGCAATTATGGTGCTGAAGCAACCTATTATTTAGCATATTTCAAGCATAAAGATTCTGATTTTGAAAACTCAAATTTGTTGATTCAAGAACTTATAAAAACATACCCTAATAATAAGTCATTTGCTGCAAAAGGACTCATTTTAATGGCTCAAAATTTTTATGCCTTAGAAGATACATTTCAAGCAACCTATATACTAGAAAGTGTCATTGATAACTTCGAATCTTTTGCAGACATTACAGAAGAAGCTAAAGCTTTGTTGAATCAATATAAAGAGACTATTGGTCAAACTAATGCCTCTTTAGAGTCGACTAACAACACACCAAATACCCTTAAAGAATAACAATTGGATGACAAATAAGCTATACATACTATTTGCTTTTATTATTGGGATATTCAATGTATTATCTCAAAATCAAAGTTCACAAGATACTTTGGACACCCAAAAAGTAAGTGTCATTAAACCCTATACACCGACGCTTTCAGATGCGTTTAAACTAAAAATAATACCCCAACAACCCATTCATCAGACCCAAAAGAAGCCGATTGACTACCAGATTTTTTCTGTGCCTGTTGCCTCTACATTCTCTCCTGCCAAATCCAAATTTATTGGATTACTCAAACGGGGAGCTTTAAAAAGTTTCAATAACGTAGCGGCTTTATCAATTGGAAATTACACCAATATTTCTGCAAATTTGTTTTTAAATCATGACTTGGACAAAACCAGTAGAGTAGGTGGTCATTTTGGTCATTTTTCTTCACAAGGTGGTATCGATGAAGTTGTATTAGATGATTCATTTTCTACCAATTTTGCAACAGTTTTTTACCAATCCAATTCTCAAGAATCCAATCTGAATGTCAAAGGTGATTTCAAGCGATTTATGTCCAATTGGTATGGGATATCGCAAGCGTTACCTGCGGATATGATTCAACACTCAAACGTCAAACAAACCTTATCAATTTTCGAATTTTCAACCCAATATGAATTGTCTAATAGCTGGTTGGCTGATGCTACCTTGAAGCTACATACTCTAAAAGACCGCTTTGATTCCAGTGAGTTCAACTTGGTCTATGATATGGATCTTAAGTTCGATTTTATAGATATTCCATTAGATGCCACTTTGGGAATAAATTTTCTTGAGGGAACATTCGACAGGGAATATACGACCTCAGAATCCATCGATTACGGTAACACTATAATTTCTTTCTCCCCATCCTTTGATTTTACTTTACCCAATTTTAAGGTTTCAGCAGGATTTAGAACCTATTTTTTATTGACAAACCAGACATCCAAACAGAAATTTTGTATTGTCCCGGACTTGGTGGCTCAATACGATGTTGTAGAGTCCATTATTGTAGCATACGCCAAAATAGTTGGCGATTTGGTTCAGAACACCTATCTAGATTTGTATGAACAGAACCCATTTATATCTCCCACATTGCTGTTGAAACCAACAATTAACATCTTTAATAGTAGCATGGGCGTCAAAGGTAGATTGAGTAGAGAAATAGGTTTTGATTTAAAGGCTAAATATTTCAAGCAAAATGATTTATTGATGTTTCAGCAAAATACAGAACCTTTAATTTTCTCAGGTTTAGGATATTCTTATGGGAATTCTTTCGATACTATATATGATGACGTAGACACATATTCATTTTCTGGGTTTATAGAAGGATATTTGAATGATGCATTCCATTTCAATACTCAAATTACATTTAATTCTTTCAAAACAAAATCCGAAGAGCAGGTATGGAATTTGCCCGAATTGGAGGCTGAGATAAGCGTTGACTGGAGTCCCAATTCAAAGTTAGATTTGGGGTTGCAGCTGTTTTATGTTGGAGAACGTTTCGATATTGAACGATTCCAATCCACGGCATTGAACAACGACCTCGACCGGATTGTTGGGGTAGAGGATTTTATAGATTTGAATATCTCTGCAGCCCATAATGTTACTGAACGGTGGTTGGCACAAATTAAGTTAAATAATATTTTGGGACAGAACTACCAAAGATGGCTTCAATATCCTACCCAAGGCTTTCAGATAACAGCTGGAGCGTTCTACAAGTTTGATTTTTAAGCTTTTATATCTTCGAGCTTAATTGTTGTTGATTTTAAAAAATCCTATATTTGAAAAAAGTAAAGTGTGGAACAAATTTTAAGCTATTTCGAAACAATCCCTTCTCTTCACCGCAGTATTTTATTAGTTGGAGGGCTTAGTTTATTTTGGATATTGGAAGGTGCCTTGCCATTATTTAATCTTAATTATAAAAAATGGCGGCATGCTTTGCCCAACTTGTTTTTTACAGGCACAACCATAATAATTAATTTTAGTTTAGCGTTTTTACTGCTCAAGTCTGCAGATTGGGTAGTCGAGCATCAATTTGGTATTTTATATTGGTTACCCGAAATGCCCTTGTGGTTATTCGCTTTATCTGGGGTGTTCTTAATGGATTTAATTGGTGCATACCTCCCACATTTTTTGGAACACAAAATTAAACCCCTTTGGATGATTCATCTGGTTCATCATTCTGATCATAACGTAGATACAACCACTGCAAATAGACATCACCCTTTGGAGAGTGTTGTACGCTATTTTTTTACACTTGTTGGCGTTTTTGTAATTGGCGCACCAATCGCCATTGTGATGTTGTACCAATCCATGTCTTTAGTGGCCACTCAATTTAGCCATGCCAACATTAAACTTCCAAAAACATTGGATTTAGCCTTGAGTTACATTATTATCTCCCCAGACATGCACAAAACTCACCATCATTATAAACTACCACACACCGATACCAATTTTGGGAACATTTTTTCGGTATGGGATCGTCTGTTCGGAACTTACAGTTATTTGGAAAGAGAAAATTTAATATACGGTGTTGATACGTTTCCTGATGCGAAAAGTAATGGAAACTTAAAATCATTACTAAAACAACCGTTCCAACCCTACAGAAAACCCACTACCGATACAGAAGGTAATCCGATCTAATTGATTTGAAATCAATCAAACCTTTCTCCCAGCTTTTTCTTATAAGTTCAGGCGACAATTCACTTTCAATTTGTTTTTGAAGTGTTGTAGTTCCGGCCAGTTTAGTAAAAAAGGAATTAAAGAAAGTTGAAGGATCAGCTGTATTTTGGTAAGCTTTAATTAGCCATTCAAGTTGAATCTTTCCTAATAATTCGGTCTGTTTCAGATTTTTGCCATAACATTGGGTTAGGTTGTGCTTAGGATATTTGGCTCCCGTTTTTGGCTCTGGAACAAATTTAAACTCAAAAATTTTGGGATCTAAATCGGGGCTTCCAAAAACTTGAAATTGTTGATCAGTTCCGCGACCAACACTCACATTGGTGCCTTCAAACAGACACAAGCTAGGGTAAAGATTTATGGATTTTGAATTGGGTAAATTTGGAGAAGGTATAATGGGTAAATCGTAAGATATTTCTCGATCATAATTTTTCATGGGAATGACTTGTAAATCGCAGGTTACGCTATTATTTAACCAGCCTTCACCATTAATCATCAAAGCATATTCTCCTATGGTCATGCCGTGCACAATTGGGATCGGATGCATCCCAACAAAACTGCTGTATTTCAAATCCAAAATTGGGCCATCTACGTAATGCCCATTGGGGTTGGGTCGATCCAAAACGATTACAGTGATATTGGCCTCAGCGCAAGCTTCCATTATGTAATGTAAAGTTGAGGTGAAAGTATAGAATCGTGCCCCAACGTCTTGCACATCAAAAATAACAACATCTAAATCTTTAAGATTTTTTTGATCTGGTTTCCGGTTTTTTCCATACAATGAAACGATAGGAAGTCCAGTTTTAATATCCACACCGTTTTTAACATATTCTCCAGCATCTGATGTACCTCTATAGCCGTGCTCTGGTGCAAATACTTTTTTGACTTGAACGCCCATGCTCAACAACGAATCTACAAGGTGCGTATAATTACTCTTATTATAACTTTTTGTTTCAGTTGAATCCGATTTAAGTTTAAAAATGACTGAGGTTTGATTGGCTATTATTCCTATATTTTTTCCTTCAAGATAGGGGAGATACGCTGCTGTTTGATTGGCTCCAACAATTATATTTTTGGGGTTTTGTGAAGTTAGATGATTTCCACAATACAGCAGTACAATAACAAATAATAAAACAGTATTTTTGATAAATTTAAATTTGGTCACATCCTTGAATTTTGAATATTTCATAGCAAATCGCCTGATTCGTGCAAAGTCCTATAAAAGTAGTGTTTCGTCGCCAATAATAAAAATTGGGATTTCTGCCATTGCGATCAGTATCGCTGTCATGCTTATCGCAGTTGCTATAAATGTAGGTTTACAAAAAAAAATTAGAGAAAAAGCCGTTGCTTTCAATGGTCATATGACCATTTCAAGTTTTGATAGTAACGCCTCGCAAGGCGCACAAATTCCAATTTCAAAAAATCAAAATTTTTATCCCACATTTGAAACTGTTGAGGGGGTCAGTCATATTCAAGCGGTCGCACACAAATTTGGTATCATCAGGACCGAAACAGATTTTGAGGGTCTTTTTGTAAAAGGTGTTGGTTCAGATTACAATTGGGACTTTATGTCCGATTTTTTGGTTCAAGGCCAGTTACCAACCTATTCAACAGATTATAATAATGATGTTTTAATCTCAGAATATTTGGCCAATCGATTGGGATTTGGTTTGGGAAGCTCGTTTCAAATGTATTTTTTAAAATCCGATACCTCTCGTCCGCCAAGTATTCTAAAATACAATGTAGTAGGCATTTTCAATTCTGGCTTTGAGGAGTTAGATCAAACATTTCTAATTGGCGATATCAATCATGTACAACGATTAAACCGTTGGTCTGGATCAGAAATTGGCCAGTTTGAAGTATTTATAGATCATTATGATGAGTTGGACGACAAAGGTTTAGCGGTTTATGCTCAAACACCATCACATTTAAATGTTGAAACCATCAAACAGCAATACCCCATAATTTTTGAATGGATCTCTATTTTTGACAAAAACACCTATGGAATTATCGTTATGATGATTTTAGTTGGCGTGATTAATATGATTACAGCCCTACTTGTGTTAATCCTAGAAAGAACACAAATGATAGGTATTCTTAAAGCATTAGGAACTACCAATTGGAGTATTCAAAAAATATTTGTTTACACGGCTGGACATTTGGCCTTTTTTGGTTTAATCATAGGCAATACCATCGGTCTGTTGTTGCTTGCCATACAACATTATTTTTCTCCCATTGCATTAGATCCTTCCATTTATTATGTATCAACAGCACCTGTTGCTATCAGTCCTTTTGCAATTTTTGGGCTCAACTTCGCTACTTTAATTATTTGTTTGCTGGTGCTGATTATTCCATCTTATATTATTTCAAAAATCTCACCAGTAAAAGCCATTAAATTTGATTAAAATTACATTTGTTCTAACTTTAGATTTACAGTAAATTTGCCACATGAAATACGCCAAAAATATTCTGGAAACAATTGGTAACACCCCCCTAGTTAAACTCAACACCTTAACCGCTGAACTACCTTGCTTGGTACTGGCCAAATATGAAACATTTAATCCTGGAAATTCTGTCAAAGACCGCATGGCGCTGCAAATGATCGAAGACGCTGAAGCCGATGGTCGTTTAAAACCTGGCGGAACCATTATTGAAGGCACTTCGGGAAATACCGGTATGGGTCTAGCTTTGGCTGCCATAGTCAAAGGCTATAAATGCATTTTTGTACTGTCTGATAAACAATCGAAAGAGAAAATGGATATCCTAAAAGCAGTTGGTGCTGAGGTAGTGGTTTGTCCAACTGCGGTTGCACCAGAAGATCCACGATCCTATTATTCTGTGTCAAAACGTTTGGCAGAAGAAACGCCAAATTCTTGGTATGTCAATCAATATGATAACCCCAGTAACTGTAAGGCCCACTTCAAAAGTACAGGACCAGAAATATGGGAACAAACAGACGGCAAAGTGACTCACTTCGTGGTTGGAGTAGGTACTGGTGGAACCATCTCTGGAGTAGGGAGTTATCTCAAAATGAAAAATCCAGACATAAAAATTTGGGGTATAGATACCTACGGGAGTGTTTTTAAAAAGTATCATGAAACCGGCATTTTTGATGAAAATGAAATTTATCCTTACATAACAGAAGGTATTGGAGAGGATATTTTACCCGCCAATGTTAACTTTGACCTTATAGATGGTTTTACAAAAGTAACCGATAAAGATGCAGCGGTTTATACCCAACGTTTGGCCAAAGAAGAAGGGATGTTTTTGGGAAATTCGGCAGGTGCTGCCATCAAAGGTGTTTTACAGCTCAAATCGCATTTTACTTCAGATGATGTGGTCGTCGTACTATTTCACGATCATGGCAGTCGCTATGTGGGGAAAATGTTTAATGACGACTGGATGAAATCAATGGGGTATTTGGATTAGTTTCCGTCCATAAAATTTTTATTTCTTTATAAAATAGCTAAATTTAGCTCATGCAAGAAGACTTTTTACAATACGTCTGGCAGCATAAAAAATTCGCCCCAATAGCATTACAAACTACAGATAATCAATGTATTGTAATAAAATCTGTAGGATATCCCAATGAGAATTCGGGTCCCGATTTTTTTAATGCTCAACTCTATATAGATGATCAACTTTGGGCTGGTAATGTTGAAATTCATGACAAATCATCCGATTGGTATGTTCACCATCACGAAACAAATTTCGCTTACGACAATGTAATTCTTCATGTAGTTTGGGAACACAATATTGAGATTTTCAGGTCCAACAATACAAAGGTTCCCACCTTGGAATTGAAAAAATATATCAACATCATTGTTCTGAACAATTTTAAACAATTAAAACAATCATATAACAGTTGGATTCCTTGCGAGAAAGATTTTAAATCTGTTCGACAATTTCAAATTGATAACTGGTTAGAGCGGTTGTACTTCGAACGTTTGGAACGCAAGTCCAAACCTGTTGAGCAGTTGCTTCAAAAAACAAATCATGATTGGGAGGCCGTCCTGTTTTTACAATTGGCTCGTGCCTTTGGCTCTAAAGTGAATTCGGAAGCATTTTGGCAGTTGGCAAAATCATTTCCTTTTTCCGTTTTTAGAAAAATACAACACAATTTAATCGATTTGGAGGCCTTACTTTTTGGTCAGTCTAATCTTTTGAATACAGCATTTGAAGATAATTATCCCAACCAATTATTGGAGCGATATCAATTTATAAAGCACAAATATACTTTGAATCATTCACGCTCAATCGGCATGCAATTTTTTCGACTTCGTCCACAAAATTTCCCAACCATTCGTTTGGCCCAGTTGTATCACACCAATAAAACTGTTTTTTCTCAACTCATGACTTTGGAGCGCTACAACGATTTTCATTTATTTTTTGATTGTGGAACGTCAGCCTTTTGGGATACCCATTATACTTTTGAGAAATCTTCAAAAAAACGATCAAAGCAAATGTCAAGATCCTTTATTGATAATCGTTATTAATGCTGTCATTCCAATGAAATACGTTCACAACAAGGCGTTTGATTTATCACAGGATAGTCTGTTATCCATTTTAAGATCGATCCCTTCAGAACAAAATTCAATTATTAGGCAATTCCAAAAATTGAGTCCTATTTCAAAATCTGCTCTGGAATCTCAAGCTCTCTTAGAACTCAAATCCCATTATTGTGATTTTCGGTATTGCATGCAGTGTGCTATTGGTAGTGCACTTTTGAATCGAAATGTGTAACTTGCAGTATGAAGTTGTTGTATCCGATATTATTCTTTTTCCAGCGACATGGTTTTTATGTTTGTCAAAGGATTGCCGATCGTTTTGGAATGCGCGCCAAGGTTGTTAGAACCTCATTTATTTATGTCACTTTTGTTACCATTGGTTTTGGATTTGCACTCTACTTATTTTTGGCATTCTGGCTAAAGATAAAAGACATCATCTTTTCAAAACGCAGTTCGGTATTTGATATTTAACATATGATAAATCCTTTAGTACAAATTTTTAGATCTAAACTCTACACTGCTGTCATTCTATTGATTTGTCTATTAATTTCGGGAGTGATCGGCTTTAAATTACTATCAGGATTCTCTTGGTTAGATGCGATATATATGACCGTTATTACCGTAACAACAGTAGGTTTCGGGGAAGTTCAGCCTTTAGATGATCAAGCTAAACTTTTTACCATTGGACTCATACTAACGAGTGTCATCATAGTGGGTTACGCGCTGAAAGTTATTACAGAATATATTATTTCAATCAATGATATCAAAGATTTAAAACTCAAGAAAATGCAAAAGAAAATAGACGCCCTTTCAGGTCATATTATTATCTGTGGGTATGGCCGAAATGGAAAACAAGCCGCGACGAAATTGTCTGATCATAAGCGTGATTTTGTGGTAATAGAAAAGGATGAGCTGGTACTTCAAAAAATTCGTACTGAAGGGTTTCGCGTGATTCATGGTGATGCCAGTGAGGATGAAGTTTTAGTACAAGCGGGGGTCCATCGTGCCTCTTGTTTGATTTGTGCCTTACCTAACGACTCAGAAAATGTATTTGTTGTTCTATCGGCTCGTCAGAAAAATCCGGATATGAGAATTATTAGTCGAGCTTCGTATGACTCCTCTCACAGTAAGCTCAAGTTGGCTGGTGCTAATAACGTTATCCTTCCCGATCGAATTGGTGGCGATCAAATGGCTTCTTTGGTTGTGGTTCCAGACTTGTTGGAGTTTGTTGATAATTTGTCTATTGTTGGAGACCAAACGATTAATATTGAAGAGGTTGCTGTGGAACAGCTTTATGATCCTTCCAATACTAAAACCATCATTGAATTGGATTTGCGAAAAAAAACGGGTTGTAATGTTATTGGATACAAAGATGAAACGGGTCAGTATCACATAAATCCTGAGGCCGATCAAAAGCTGGTTCCTGGTTCGAAGATTATTGTCTTGGGAAAACCAGAGCAAATTCAAACGCTCAATTCGATGTATAATATTGAGGTTGGTTAGGCTGTTTTTTTATGAAGTCACAACTTTTGATTATTTTTTTTGATTATTTTTTTGTCCAGACCGTTGATTGATGTTTTAAAACCCCTAGATAAAACAATTTCAGTAATCCTTATTCCATTTGGTGTCTTGCATAACTCGTATTTTTTTGTCATCTTGTTGCCACATTAATAGACACTAAGCCAAGTAATTATGAAATACAAAATTCTCTCTGTTCTAGCCTCAACTTTTCCACTATTTTCCTTTGCACAAGACAAGGGTATAGATCAAATTATTGACGAGAAATTTGGAGAAGCCACAGGGTGGTTTGTTAACTTTATTTTTTACCAAATAGAATTTACAGACGATATTAAGGTCTTTTGGGTTTTATTTCCACTCATCATAGGAGCCACTTATTTTACCATTTATTTTAAGTTTATCAATTTCAGTGGGATAAAAACATCTATCAATATTATCAGAGGGAAATATGACGATTTAGATCATCATGAGACCCTCGAAGCTGCTGGAGATGCTACACCAGGTGATGATAGTATAGAAACTATTGCCGTAGAAGGTCATGCGGGTGAGGTTTCTCATTTTCAGGCGCTTACAGCAGCATTGTCTGCCACTGTAGGATTGGGAAATATTGCTGGAGTAGCCATTGCGGTTTCTATTGGTGGTGCTGGTGCCACGTTTTGGATGATTGTTGCGGGATTTCTGGGCATGGCTTCCAAATTTGTAGAGTGTACCCTAGGTGTCAAATATAGAGATATTGACCAGAATGGCGTTGTCTACGGGGGTCCCATGTACTACCTTACCAAAGGTTTAAAATCTAAAGGACTAGAAAAATTAGGAAAAATTTTGGCGGTCTTGTTTGCCATATTTGTCATCGGAGGATCGTTTGGCGGTGGCAATATGTTTCAGGTTAATCAGGCCTTTCAGTTGGTCGAAAATATCACTGGGGGAGAAGCTTCAGTTCTTCATGGCAAAGGTTGGTTGTTTGGAATTGTAATGTCAGTTTTGGTTGGAATTGTCATTATCGGTGGTATTAAAAAAATTGCAAAAGTAACCGATAAAATTGTACCCTTTATGGTTGCCATCTACGTCACGGCTTCTCTGTTTGTGATTTTCTCCAACCTGGATATGATTGGTGATGCTTTCGGACAGATTTTTTCTGGTGCTTTTAGTCCAGAAGGCGTTGCTGGTGGAGCCATTGGCGTATTGGTTCAAGGATTCAGACGCGCCGCCTTTTCAAATGAAGCTGGAATTGGATCGGCTTCAATTGCACACTCTGCTGTGAAAACAAAATATGCAGCATCTGAAGGCTTGGTGGCACTGTTGGAGCCATTCATAGATACGGTAGTGGTTTGTACCATGACAGCCTTAGTACTAATCATCACTGGCAATGTCAATTCAGCCAATGCCAGTTTAAACGATGCAGAAGCTATTTTACTAACATCTAGTGCTTTTGAATCGGCTATTTCTTGGTTCCCATATGTATTGACGATAGCGGTAGTGCTCTTTGCTTTCAGTACCATGATTTCCTGGTCCTATTATGGATTTCAAGGCTGGGCTTATTTGTTTGGGCGATCTAAAAAAATGGAGTATGCCTACAAGATTTTATTTTGTCTATTTGTGATAGTAGGATCTGCTGCTAGTTTGGGCTCTGTTATAGGATTCTCCGATGCGATGATTTTTGCCATGATGGTTCCTAACATGGTCGGAATTGTAATCTTGGCGCCTAAAGTTAAAAAAGAACTTTCTAAATACTTCGATGCTATAAAATAGTAATTTTAGCTTGACATTGTTTTCCCCAAATCTTTTAACTAAACGGCAACAACGTGCTGTTTTTGTACTGATATTGATCATAATATCCCTTCAATTTTTTGGAATGTTTTGGCCGAAAATCCGTACTAAAAGCGCCACTATTAAATGGTCTGATAATTCAATATTTAAGTAAGAATACGAGGCTCTTAAACAGCAATCTAGCGCGCTGAGTGGTTCTAAAATTTTTCCTTTTAATCCAAATTTTTAACACCATACAAAGCTTATGTATTAGGGCTTTCTAACCTTGAATTTCAACGACTTACTAATTTTAGATCAAAAAATCTATGGATAAATTCCGTTCAAGATTTTAAACGTGTGACAAAAGTATCCGATAGTTTACTTCAAGCAATAGAGCCCTATTTTAGGTTTCCGCAATGGGTGATTAATTCTCAACGAAGCCGCATACGCACTTCAAAGCCAAAATCAAAGCTAGATTTAAACACGGCAACGCTTGAACAGCTAGAGCGTATCAGGGGAATAGGTCCAGTATTGTCCAGACGCATTATTCGTCTTAGAAATACTTTCCAAGGTGGATTTGCAAATATGATTGAACTCACAGCGGTTTATGGATTACCCGAAGAAGTTTACACAAAACTCACTCAGGAATTTGAAATTAAAAATCCCCGTTTAATTCAAAAGAAAAATATCAATACAGTAGCTCAAGAAGAATTGGTTCAAATTCCATACATTGATTATGAGTTGGCCGATCAAATAATTGAACAACGCTTGTTAAAAGAACATTATAAATCTTTAGACGAATTAACAAAACTTAAGGATTTTCCAGTCAAATATTTTGACATAATTAAATTATATTTGTATATAAATCACTTCAAATGAATTTTCAGTTTACAGAAGAACAACGATTAATTGCGACTGCTGCTCGTGATTTTGCTGAGCAGTACATAAGGCCACACATCATGGAATGGGATGAGGCTCAGCATTTTCCAAGAGATGTCATGAGAAAAGCTGGCGAAATGGGTTTTATGGGAATTTTTATCCCTGAAGAATATGGTGGATCTGGCTTGGGCTATCATGAATATGTAGCCATTATTGAAGAGATATCAAAAGTAGACCCCTCGATTGGTTTGTCCATAGCAGCTCATAATTCGTTGTGTACGGGTCATATTTTTTATTTCGGTAACGAAGAACAAAAACAAAAATATTTACCCAAACTAGCCTCCGGAGAATGGATTGGTGCCTGGGGATTAACCGAACATAATACGGGAAGCGACGCCGGCGGTATGAATACGACTGCTGTAAAAGATGGGGATTATTATATTTTGAATGGATCCAAAAATTTCATCACTCATGGGAAGAGTGGCGATGTAGCTGTAGTTATTGCACGCACAGGAGAAAAAGGCGATTCGCATGGAATGTCTGCCTTTATAGTCGAAAGAGGAACTCCTGGGTTTAGCGGTGGTAAAAAAGAGGATAAACTAGGTATGCGAGCAAGTGAAACAGCAGAACTCATTTTTGATAACTGCAAAATACACAAAGATAACCTTATAGGTCAGGAAGGTGAGGGATTTGTTCAGTCCCTAAAATTACTGGATGGCGGGCGTATTTCTATAGGAGCGCTGTCACTGGGGATTGCTAAAGGTGCTTATGAAGCCTCTTTGAAATATTCTAAAGAACGGGTGCAATTTGGCAAGCCCATTTCTAGTTTTCAGGGCATATCGTTCAAGTTGTCAGATATGGCCACAGAAATTGCAGCTTCAGAATTACTCATCCACAAAGCTGCATCCATGAAAAATAATGGCGAAAAAGTAACGACTACTGGCGCAATGGCCAAAATGTACGCCAGTGAAGCTTGTGTAAAAATAGCTACCGAAGCCATCCAAATTCATGGTGGATACGGTTACATTAAAGAATTTCCAGTCGAGAAATTTTTTAGAGATTCTAAGCTTTGCACTATAGGGGAAGGAACGACAGAAATCCAGAAATTAGTTATCGCAAGAAATATTTTAAAATAATTTTTTGCATGTATAATAATAAGACTATATTTGCAATCTAATTTTAAAGAAAGGAGGTTTTAAGTTTATGCTAATAATACCCATTAAAGAAGGAGAAAATATCGACAGAGCGCTGAAGCGTTTCAAGCGAAAATTTGACAAAACCGGAACCAAACGTTCCCTTCAAACACGAAAGCAATTTACGAAACCTTCAGTTAAGCGTAGAGCTGAAATACAAAAAGCACAGTATATTCAAAGTCTTCGAGACGCTGAAAATTTGTAATCACTCTATTTCATAAAAAATCAAACACCTTGAGAAAGGTGTTTTTTTTTACCTAAATTTTAATGGCCCCAATTGTATTGCGTCATGAATGACTAAAACTCTTTTTTCAAAAATAAAAGACTACTTTATGAAAAATACGCCAATCATTTGATGTTAGCGCAACCAAATCTTATAGTATTTTATTATATTAGTAACAACAATTTGTAATTATGGCTATTCCCCATTTTATTGACTATTTAAATCTCGAGAAGAATTATTCTCCAAACACGGTCATGGCCTACCAGAAGGATTTAGAAGAATTTCAAGACTATATCCACGAAGTTTTTGCTGCTCAAGATTTGAAGTCGGTTAATTATTCTCAAATTCGTTCATGGATAATCACGATGGTCAATAAAGGGTTGTCAAATAGATCTGTAAACAGAAAAGTGTCTTCCTTAAATTCTTTTTATAAGTTTCTAATAAAAGTAGGAAACATACAAACCTCACCGTTAGCCAAGCATAAAGCTTTAAAAGTTCAGACAAAAGTACATATTCCCTTTTCAGAACAAGAGATTCATGAGGTTTTGAGTCAGAACATGGGAAATGAATTTACCACAATCCGAAACAAACTTATTGTAGAATTGTTATACTCTACAGGTATGCGACGTTCAGAATTAATTAATTTGGATTTAAGTGATATAGATTTTGATCAAAAACAAGTTAAAGTTCTTGGTAAACGCAATAAAGAACGATACATCCCTTTGATAGCACCCGTCATGGAAACCCTAAAAGTGTATTTAAAGGAACACCATAATTATTCAAAATCAACCCAATCTGCACCACTCTTTATAACCATCAAAGGACAAAGAATTTATAACACCCTAGTGTACAGAGTTGTAAATGAATATTTTACAACAGTATCGTCGAAGGTCAAGAAAAGCCCACATATTTTACGGCATTCCTTTGCAACTCACTTACTAAATCAAGGAGCAGATTTGAATGCCGTGAAAGAGCTGTTGGGACATAGCAGCTTAGCAGCTACGCAAGTTTACACCCATAACAACATATCAGAACTAAAGAAAGTTTATGCGAAATCGCACCCACGACAAACAAAAAATAACTAACCTAATAATAAAATACCATGAAAATAAATATTCAATCTGTTAATATCAGTATCAACCAAAATCTTCTTAACTTTATACAAAAGCGAATGGATAAGTTGGATTTATTTCATCCAAAAATCATAAAAGCAGATGTATATTTAAAAATTGAAAACACATCGGCAAAAGAAAATAAAATCTTTGAAGCCAAACTTTTCATTCCAGGAGACAGTTTAATGGCCAAAAAAAAATGTAAAACTTTTGAAGAGGGAGTCGATATTACTGCAGATATTTTGGAACGTCAACTAAAGAAACACAAAGAAAAACAACGTCAACACAATCAATAAAAAATATTTAAAAAATGTTTTGAAACATTAAAAAATACCTATACATTTGCAGTCCGTTAGAAATAACGGGCTTTTTTGTTGCGTAAAAACATCAAAAATGCCGATGTAGCTCAGCTGGCTAGAGCAGCTGATTTGTAATCAGCAGGTCGTGGGTTCGAGTCCCTCCATCGGCTCAAGTTCTTAGAAATTTTGAAACCAATTTAAATTGGGGAGATACTCAAGCGGCCAACGAGGACAGACTGTAAATCTGTTGGTTTTTACCTTCGCAGGTTCGAATCCTGCTCTCCCCACATTTATAAGATAGGATTTAAAATACTATTGCGGGAGTAGCTCAGTTGGTAGAGCGTCAGCCTTCCAAGCTGAATGTCGCCGGTTCGAACCCGGTCTCCCGCTCTAAATTTTAGCCGGTGTAGCTCAGGGGTAGAGCGTTTCCTTGGTAAGGAAGAGGTCACGGGTTCAAATCCCGTCATTGGCTCTTTTTTTTAAGACTTAATTTTGAACACTAATATTATTAATATAACAAAGACTAAAATTTAAATCATGGCAAAGGGAACTTTCGATCGCTCGAAACCACACTTAAACATCGGTACAATCGGGCACGTAGATCACGGAAAAACAACTTTAACAGCAGCGATTACTAAAGTATTATCAGATGCTGGACTCTCTGAGGCACGTTCATTCGATCAGATTGACAATGCACCAGAAGAAAAAGAAAGAGGTATTACAATTAATACATCACACGTAGAATATGCAACAGCAAATCGCCACTATGCACACGTAGACTGTCCAGGTCACGCCGATTATGTAAAGAACATGGTAACTGGTGCCGCTCAAATGGATGGTGCAATCTTAGTTGTAGCTGCTACTGACGGACCAATGCCACAAACTCGTGAGCACATCCTATTAGGACGTCAAGTTGGTATTCCACGAATTGTTGTCTTCCTTAACAAAGTTGACATGGTCGATGATGAAGAACTACTTGAACTTGTAGATATGGAAGTTAGAGATTTATTAAACTTCTACGAATATGATGGAGACAACGGACCTGTTGTAGCTGGTTCAGCTCTTGGCGCTCTCAATGGAGAACAAAAATGGGTTGACACTGTAATGGAACTTATGGAAGCTGTTGATAACTGGATTGAGTTACCTGAAAGAGACATCGATAAAGACTTTTTAATGCCTATCGAAGATGTATTCTCAATTACTGGTCGTGGAACAGTTGCAACTGGTCGTATCGAGACTGGTATCGCAAACACCGGAGACCCAGTAGAGATCATTGGTATGGGTGCAGAAAAATTGACTTCTACTATAACTGGTATTGAGATGTTCCGTCAAATTCTTGACAGAGGTGAAGCTGGAGATAACGCCGGTATCCTTCTTAGAGGTATTGAGAAAACTCAAATCTCAAGAGGTATGGTAATCTGTAAGCCAGGCTCGGTTACACCCCATGCTAAATTCAAAGCAGAGGTTTACATCCTTAAAAAAGAAGAAGGAGGACGTCACACTCCATTCCATAACAACTACCGACCACAGTTTTATGTGCGTACAACTGATGTTACTGGAAACATAGCTTTGCCTTCTGGAGTAGAGATGGTAATGCCTGGAGACAACTTGACTATTGAGGTTGAATTGATTCAGCCAATCGCCATGAATGTTGGACTACGTTTCGCAATCCGTGAAGGTGGTAGAACAGTCGGTGCAGGTCAGGTAACTGAGATTTTAGACTAATAATTGTTAGATTAATGCAAGTCAAGGTGTCCTGATTTACCAGGATACCTTAACTTGTATTTACGGGTTTAGCTCAGTTGGTAGAGCACTGGTCTCCAAAACCAGGTGTCGGGAGTTCGAGTCTCTCAACCCGTGCAAATAATTTGGATCATGCACTAACAACAAAATAACCCAACCAACCCAAAGAAAAATAAAATGGTAGAATATTTTAAAGAATCGTTTGAAGAATTAAAAAACAACGTCAGCTGGCCTACTTGGTCTCAAGGATACAGTTTGACTGTTTTAGTAGCACTTTTTTCTGTGATATTTTCACTGGCGATTTGGGGGGTAGATACAGTTTTTGCACGTGTAATTGAGGAATATTTTAATTGGATTAAGTAATAATCACGACAATGACAGAAGTGAAGCAAGATAAAAAGTGGTATGTTGTTCGTGCAGTAAGTGGGCAGGAAAATAAAATTAAAACCTATATCGAAACAGAAATTTCAAGGCTAGGTCTAGAAAATTTTGTCGATCAGGTTCTTGTTCCCACCGAAAATGTAATTCAGATAAGAAATGGCAAAAAAGTTCAGAAAGAAAAAGTCTATTTCCCTGGCTATATTATGATCCAAGCCAACTTGAGTGGCGAAATACCTCACATTATAAAATCCATTACAAATGTTATCGGATTTTTAGGGGAAACCAAAGGCGGTGACCCTGTACCGTTACGACCAGCAGAAGTTAACAGGATGCTCGGGAAAGTTGATGAGTTATCCATGGAAGCTGATCAAAATGTGGTGATACCATTTACAATTGGTGAGACCGTTAAAGTAATTGATGGTCCATTTAATGGATTTGATGGAACCATAGAAAAAATTAATGAAGAAAAGCGTAAGCTTGAGGTAATGGTTAAGATTTTCGGAAGAAAAACCCCATTAGAGCTAAGCTATATGCAAGTAGATAAAATTTAAAAATTGTTACAATTAACGCGATTTGTATTTTCAGCTTCCAACTTAAATACAAATCATTAAAAACAAAAAATGGCAAAAGAACTAGACAAAGTAGTCAAACTACAAGTAAGGGGAGGTGCTGCGAATCCATCGCCACCGGTTGGACCCGCTTTAGGTGCTGCAGGGGTCAATATCATGGAGTTTTGTAAACAATTTAATGCAAGAACCCAAGATAAACCTGGTAAAGTATTACCAGTGGTGATATCTGTTTACAAAGACAAATCTTTTGAATTTGTAATCAAAACGCCACCAGCTGCAGTTCAACTAATGGAAGCGGCCAAAGTAAAAAAAGGTTCTGGCGAACCGCATGTCAAAAAGGTAGCTAAAGTTACTTGGGATCAAGTTAAAACTATAGCTGAAGACAAAATGGTAGATTTAAATGCATTTACAATTGAATCTGCCATGAAGATGGTTGCAGGAACCGCCAGATCGATGGGTATAACTGTTAAAGGTGGTGAAGCACCCAAATAAATTTTTATTGAAATGGCAAGATTAACAAAAAAACAAAAGGAAGCATTGGCCAAAATCGACAAGAGTAAGTTCTACTCTTTAGAAGAAGCCTCCGCTTTGGTAAAAGAAATATCAAATGCAAAATTTGATGCTTCTGTAGATATTGCAGTTCGGTTGGGAGTAGACCCCAAGAAAGCTAACCAAATGGTAAGGGGTGTTGTTTCACTTCCTCACGGAACAGGTAAAGACGTTAAAGTATTGGCCTTAGTCACTCCAGACAAAGAACAAGAAGCAAAAGATGCTGGTGCAGATTTCGTTGGACTAAATGAGTACCTTGATAAAATTAAAGGGGGTTGGACAGATGTTGATGTTATCATCACCATGCCTAGCGTAATGGGTAAACTAGGACCTCTAGGTCGTGTTTTAGGCCCTCGTGGTTTGATGCCAAATCCCAAAACAGGTACAGTGACTATGGATATCGCAAAAGCAGTATCTGAAGTTAAAGCAGGGAAAATAGATTTCAAAGTAGACAAAACAGGAATTGTTCATGCTGCAATCGGGAAAGTATCTTTCACAGCAGACAAAATTGAGAGCAATGCCAAAGAACTAATTTCTACTTTAATCAAGTTAAAACCAACAGCAGCAAAAGGAACTTATGTAAAAAGCATTTTTATGTCTAGCACCATGAGTCCAAGCATTGCTGTAGATTCAAAATCAGTTGCTAATTAAGCTTTAAATTATTTATTATGACAAGAGAAGAAAAATCACAAGTAATAGAAGACCTTAAGGCAAAATTAGCAGAGAGTTCTAATTTTTACCTCACAGATATCTCTGGACTTAATGCCGTAACAACATCGGACTTGCGTCGAGCCTGTTTTAAAGCAAACGTTCAGTTATCTGTTGTCAAAAACACCTTGCTTGAAAAAGCAATGGAAGCTTCAGAAAAAGACTTTGGAGAACTACCATCAACATTGAAAGGTAACACTTCAGTCATGTATTCTGAAACGGGTAATGCACCTGCCAAAGTAATCAAAGCTTTTCGTAAGAAATCAGAAAAACCCTTTTTAAAAGGAGCTTACATTGAAGAAGCAGTTTACATTGGTGACGATCAATTAGACATGTTAGTGAACATCAAATCTAGAGAAGAGCTAATAGGAGACATTATTGGATTACTTCAATCTCCAGCCAAGACTGTGGTATCAGCTTTACAATCTGGTGGTGGAAAACTTTCAGGTATAATCAAAACCCTATCTCAAAGAGAGGGATAAACAACCGTGTACGCACTCATACAATTATAAATAAAAACAAAACACATTATTAAAACGATAGAAAAATGGCAGATTTAAAAGATTTCGCAGAACAATTAGTAAACTTAACAGTAAAAGAAGTTAACGAACTAGCTACAATTTTAAAAGACGAGTACGGCATTGAGCCTGCTGCTGCAGCTGTTGCTGTTGCTGCTGGTGGTGCTGCTGCTGGTGGTGAAGCCGAAGATGAGAAAACAGAATTCGATGTAATTTTGAAGTCTCCAGGTGCTTCCAAATTAGCCGTCGTTAAACTTGTAAAAGAACTAACAGGACTAGGGCTAAAAGACGCTAAAGGTCTTGTAGATGATGCACCTAGTGCAATCAAAGAAGGCGTTTCTAAAGATGAAGCTGAAGGCTTGAAAAACTCTTTAGAAGAAGCTGGTGCAGAGGTCGAGCTTAAGTAAGCTAACCTCAACCACCAAACAATGGTTTAGGTCACAGGACAAGACGTTCTGAGACCTAAACCCTTTTGTGTATAAAGTCATATGCACACCAATTTATATATTTTTTAATCAATAATTCGTCCGTCGATGTTAGCAAAACAAGCTGAAAGATTAAACTTCTCATCCATAGTCAATAGAACCGAATATCCGGATTTCTTAGACATACAGATCAAATCCTTCCAGGATTTTTTCCAGTTAGAAACAAAATCAGATGAAAGAGCCAATGAAGGATTATTCAACACCTTCATGGAAAATTTCCCCATTACAGACACACGTAACCAATTCGTACTAGAGTTTTTGGACTACTTCGTAGATCCCCCAAGGTACACTATCGAAGAATGTATTGAAAGAGGCTTGACCTATTCGGTTCCCTTAAAAGCACGTCTAAAGTTGTACTGTACTGATCCTGAGCACGAAGACTTTGAGACTATTGTTCAGGATGTTTATTTGGGTACCATTCCTTACATGACACCCAGCGGAACATTCTGTATTAATGGTGCTGAACGTGTTGTAGTATCACAATTACATAGATCTCCTGGTGTTTTCTTTGGCCAATCTTTCCATGCCAATGGAACTAAATTATACTCCGCAAGAGTTATACCTTTTAAAGGATCTTGGATTGAGTTCGCCACAGACATCAATAGTGTCATGTACGCCTACATTGATAGAAAGAAAAAATTACCCGTAACAACATTATTCCGGGCCATTGGTTTTGAACGAGACAAAGATATTCTTGAAATCTTCGATTTAGCTGAAGAAATTAAGGTATCCAAATCAGGTCTTAAAAAAGTACTTGGCCGAAAACTAGCTGCTCGTGTTCTAAATACATGGCATGAAGACTTTGTAGATGAAGACACTGGTGAAGTGGTTTCAATTGAAAGAAACGAAATTGTTTTGGATCGAGATACCATTATTGATAAAGAAAATACTTTAGAGATTTTAGAGTCTGGTGCAAAAACCATTTTATTGCACAAAGAATCCTCTCAACAAGGCGAATATGCCATAATCCATAACACGCTTCAAAAAGATCCAACAAACTCTGAAAAAGAAGCTGTTGAGCATATTTATCGACAATTACGTAACGCCGAACCACCTGATGAAGAAACAGCTCGTGGAATTATAGACAAACTATTCTTTAGTGACCAACGGTACAACCTAGGTGAAGTTGGACGTTACAGAATGAACAAAAAACTGAATCTGGATATTGGAATGGACAAACAAGTTTTGACCAAAGAAGATATCATAACTATCATCAAATACCTAATCGAACTGATCAACTCAAAAGCTGAGATCGACGATATTGATCACTTGTCAAACCGTCGCGTTAGAACAGTAGGAGAGCAGTTATCGTCACAATTTGGCGTTGGATTAGCCCGAATGGCAAGAACAATTCGTGAGCGTATGAACGTTCGTGATAACGAAGTATTTACACCAATTGACTTGATCAATGCTAAAACTTTGTCATCTGTGATAAACTCTTTCTTCGGGACAAACCAACTATCACAATTTATGGATCAAACTAATCCTTTGGCTGAAATCACGCACAAGCGTCGATTATCTGCCCTTGGACCAGGTGGTCTTTCCAGAGAACGTGCAGGATTTGAGGTTCGAGACGTACACTACACACATTATGGTAGACTCTGTCCAATTGAAACTCCTGAAGGACCAAATATTGGATTAATATCTTCGTTGTCTGTCTATGCCAAAGTTAATTCAATGGGATTCATTGAAACACCATACAGAAAAGTCGAAGACGCAGTAGTTGACATTAAGGGCGATCCAATCTACCTTAGTGCTGAAGAAGAAGAAGACAAGCTTATTGCTCAAGCCAGTATTCCAGTTGACAGAAAAGGAAAAATAACCTTAGATAAGGTTATCGCCAGACAAGAAGGCGATTTTCCAGTTGTTGAACCCTCACAAGTTCATTACACAGATGTTGCTCCGAATCAGATCTCATCGATATCTGCTTCATTAATCCCTTTCTTAGAGCATGACGATGCTAACCGTGCTTTGATGGGATCCAACATGATGCGTCAAGCTGTGCCACTTCTCCGTCCAGAAGCACCAATAGTTGGAACTGGTCTTGAAAGACAGGTCGCCTCCGACTCCAGAGTTTTAGTCAATGCTGAAGGAGACGGTATTGTAGAGTATGTTGATGCCGACCAAATTGTTATTAAATACAACAGAACAAAAGATGAAGACTTGGTTAGCTTTGACTCCGATACTGTTGCTTACCCACTGACAAAGTTTAGGAAAACCAATCAGGGAACATCTGTTAACCTTAAAACAATCGTCAAAAAAGGGGATGCCGTTTCTAAAGGACAAGTTTTATGTGAGGGGTATGCCACACAAAATGGAGAACTGGCTCTAGGACGTAACATGAAAGTAGCTTTTATGCCTTGGAAAGGTTATAACTTTGAGGATGCTATTGTGATATCTGAAAAAGTGGTTAGAGATGACATTTTCACCTCCATTCACATCGACGAATACTCTTTGGAAGTTCGTGATACAAAATTAGGAAACGAAGAATTAACAAATGATATTCCTAACGTCTCAGAAGAGGCCACCAAAGATCTAGATGAAAACGGAATGATTCGTATTGGTGCTGAAATTAAGCCTGGAGACATCTTAATTGGAAAGATTACACCAAAGGGAGAAAGTGATCCAACACCCGAAGAAAAATTACTGAGAGCAATTTTTGGAGATAAAGCAGGCGATGTAAAAGATGCCTCTTTGAAAGCTTCTCCATCGTTGCACGGCGTAGTTATTGACAAAAAACTTTTCTCTAGAGCCATCAAAGACAAGCGTAAACGAGCTCAAGACAAAGAAGATATTGCTAAATTAGAAGACAGCTACGACATTAAGTTTGAAGACCTAAAGTCTATTTTGGTTCAAAAACTTTTTACCATTATTGGAGGTAAAACAGCACAAGGGATTTTTAATGATTTGGGTGAAGAAGTATTTCCAAAAGGAAAAAAATACACCCTAAAAATGCTGAACGCTGTAGACGACTATGCACACCTTGTTGGTGGAAAATGGACAACTGATTCTAAACTGAACAAATTAGTCAAGGATCTAATACACAATTACAAAATCAAAGAGAACGACCTACAAGGGGCTTTGAGACGTGAGAAATTTACAATTTCTGTTGGAGACGAATTACCAGCTGGAATTATAAAATTGGCAAAGGTTTACATTGCCAAGAAACGTAAGCTTAAAGTTGGTGATAAGATGGCTGGGCGTCATGGTAACAAAGGTATTGTGGCCAGAATAGTACGTCAGGAAGACATGCCTTTCCTTGAAGACGGTACTCCAGTAGATATTGTGTTGAACCCGCTTGGGGTACCTTCTCGAATGAACATTGGTCAAATTTATGAGACTGTATTAGGTTGGGCAGGTAAGAATCTTGGACGAACTTTTGCTACACCAATCTTTGATGGTGCCACACTAGATCAGATTAATGAGTTCACAGACGAAGCAGGGATTCCTCGATTTGGTCATACTTACCTCTATGACGGCGGCACTGGTGATCGATTTGATCAGCCCGCAACAGTAGGCGTTATATACATGCTTAAACTAGGTCACATGGTTGACGACAAAATGCATGCCAGATCTATTGGTCCTTATTCGCTTATTACACAACAACCACTTGGTGGTAAAGCCCAATTTGGGGGACAGCGATTTGGAGAAATGGAGGTTTGGGCTCTCGAAGCATATGGTGCTTCCAGCACCCTCAGAGAAATCCTGACTGTAAAATCTGATGATGTCATTGGACGTGCCAAAACATACGAAGCTATCGTTAAGGGCGAACCTATGCCAGAACCAGGATTACCGGAATCTTTCAACGTACTCATGCACGAATTGAAAGGGTTAGGATTAGACATAAGATTAGAAGAATAATTATCATATACCATATAAAATGGCAAGAAAACAAGATAATACAACGCAAAAGAAGTTTAATAAAATATCAATCGGTTTAGCTTCTCCTGAATCTATTTTAGCAGATTCTAGAGGTGAGGTTTTAAAACCAGAGACTATTAACTACAGAACTCATAAACCAGAACGAGACGGCTTGTTCTGTGAGCGCATTTTTGGACCTGTTAAAGATTACGAATGTGCTTGTGGGAAATACAAACGTATTCGATATAAAGGGATTATTTGCGATCGTTGTGGAGTTGAAGTTACAGAGAAAAAAGTACGTCGTGAACGTGTGGGACACATCAATTTGGTTGTTCCAGTAGCCCACATATGGTATTTCCGATCGTTACCAAACAAAATTGGGTACCTTCTTGGACTTCCGTCCAAAAAGCTTGACATGATCATTTACTATGAGCGCTACGTGGTCATTCAGCCAGGAAACGCCGTAAATGAAGAAGGCGAACCAGTTCAAAAAATGGACTTCCTCACCGAGGAAGAATATTTAAATATCATGGATTCTCTTCCTCAAGAGAATCAATATTTAGAAGATTCGGATCCCAATAAATTTATTGCAAAAATGGGGGCGGAGTGTTTGATTGAACTACTCTCTCGAATTGATTTGGAAGAATTATCTTTTGAATTGCGTCATAAAGCCAATACTGAAACGTCTAAACAACGCAAAACGGAAGCCCTTAAACGCCTCCAAGTTGTCGAAGCACTAAAAGATGGTAATCAAAATCGTGAGAACAAACCTGAATGGATGATTATGAAAGCCATTCCAGTCATCCCACCTGAACTAAGACCGTTAGTCCCATTAGACGGTGGACGTTTTGCAACCTCTGATTTGAATGATCTATATCGACGTGTGATTATTCGAAACAATCGATTGAAGCGCTTGGTCGAGATCAAAGCACCAGAGGTTATTTTGAGAAATGAAAAACGTATGTTGCAAG
This sequence comes from Flavobacteriaceae bacterium, assembly GCA_049889395.1. Taxonomy (GTDB): domain Bacteria; phylum Bacteroidota; class Bacteroidia; order Flavobacteriales; family Flavobacteriaceae; genus UBA3537. The sequence continues at coordinate 90,314 of JBMHDM010000015.1, read as the reverse complement.
AATCTGTGGATTCTCTGTTTGACAACACCAGAAAATCATCTGCTGTTAAAACAGACTCCAACAGACCACTAAAATCACTTTCAGATTCATTGAAAGGAAAGCAGGGGCGTTTTCGTCAAAACCTACTTGGAAAACGAGTCGATTACTCTGCTCGGTCAGTAATTGTTGTTGGACCAGAGTTAAAGTTGTTCGAATGTGGATTGCCAAAAAATATGGCTGCAGAATTATACAAACCTTTTGTCATTAGAAAATTAATTGAAAGAGGAATTGTTAAAACTGTAAAATCCGCCAAGAAAATTATAGATAAAAAAGAACCAGTGGTTTGGGATATTTTGGAAAATGTTCTTAAAGGACATCCTGTACTCCTAAACCGTGCGCCAACGCTTCACCGATTAGGGATTCAGGCCTTTCAGCCTAAACTGATTGAAGGCAAAGCTATTCAATTGCATCCACTTGTTTGTACGGCCTTTAATGCCGACTTTGACGGAGATCAAATGGCGGTTCATCTTCCTCTCGGACCAGAAGCTATATTAGAAGCCCAACTTTTAATGTTGGCGTCTCATAATATTCTTAATCCTGCCAATGGATCTCCTGTAACTGTACCTTCTCAGGATATGGTATTGGGTCTGTATTACATGACCAAATTGAGAAAATCTACAAAGGATTTAAAAATTTCAGGAGAAGGCTTAACTTTCTATTCACCAGAAGAAGTTATCATTGCTTACAATGAGAAACGTGTAGATTTGAATGCTGAAATTCGCGTTCGAACCAAAGATTTTAATGAATCTGGCGAATTAACCTCACAGTTGATAACTACGACTGTGGGTCGCGTATTGTTCAATGAAAAAGTACCAGAAGCTGCAGGATATATCAATGAAGTATTGACCAAAAAATCACTTCGTGACATCATCCACGGTATTCTCAAAGTGACATCTGTTCCAGAAACTGCAGAATTCTTGGATGAAATCAAATCCTTGGGCTACAATTTCGCTTTCAAAGGTGGTTTGTCTTTCAGTTTAGGAGATATTATCATTCCGCAAGAAAAACACACCATGATTGATGCCGCTAATAAACAAGTAGATGGTATCATGGCCAATTACAACATGGGACTAATCACAAATAATGAGCGATACAATCAGGTTATCGATATTTGGACTTCAACTAATGCGGAGCTTACGGAATTATCTATGAAGCGTATTCGAGAAGATCAACAAGGGTTTAACTCGGTGTATATGATGCTTGATTCTGGAGCTCGTGGATCCAAAGAACAAATTCGTCAGTTGACCGGTATGCGTGGTTTGATGGCTAAACCCAAAAAATCCAATGCTGGAGGAGGAGAAATTATTGAAAATCCAATTTTATCCAACTTTAAAGAGGGGCTTTCAATTTTAGAATATTTTATCTCCACTCACGGGGCACGAAAAGGTCTTGCAGATACGGCATTAAAAACAGCTGATGCAGGCTATTTAACACGTCGATTGGTAGATGTTTCTCAAGACGTAATTGTTAATTCAGACGACTGTGGAACACTCCGTGGAATTACGGTCGAACCGCTGAAGAAAAATGAAGAAGTTGTTGAAAGACTAGAAGAGCGAATCGTTGGTCGTACGTCATTAAATGATGTTTATGATCCAATTTCACAAGAACTGCTTGTGGGCGCTGGTGAGCACATAGACGAAGTTATAGCAGGAAAAATCGAGGCTTCCCCCATTGATTCAATTGAGGTTCGCTCTCCCTTAACATGTGAAGCCAAAACAGGTATTTGTGCCAAATGTTACGGACGAAATTTAGCGACTGGGAAAATGGTTCAAAAAGGAGAGGCTGTTGGAGTCGTAGCCGCTCAGTCGATTGGTGAGCCAGGAACACAGCTGACTCTCCGTACGTTCCACGTTGGAGGAATTGCAGGAAATATTTCTGAGGAAAATAACCTTACAGTCAAATTTGATGGTGTTGCTGAAATTGAAGATCTTAAGACCGTTAAAGGAAAAGATAATGAAGGAAACGACATCAATATTGTCATTTCAAGAACATCTGAAATTAAATTAGTCGATAAGAAAACCGGTATCATTTTAAGTACCAACAACATTCCTTACGGCTCAACAATTTTTGTTAAAAATGGCCAAAAGCTTAAAAAAGGAACTGTCGTTTGTCAGTGGGATCCTTACAATGGTGTAATTATATCAGAATTTTCAGGAAAAGTCAAATTTGAAAATATTGAGCAAGGGGTCACTTACCAAGTAGAAATTGATGAACAAACTGGATTCCAAGAAAAAGTAATTTCAGAATCTAGAAATAAAAAATTAATTCCTACACTTCATATTGAGGACGGTAAAGGTGGCGTAGTTCGTTCTTACAATCTCCCTGTTGGTGCCCACTTGATGATTGAAGATAATGAAGAGATTGAAATCGGAAAAATCTTGGTTAAAATACCACGTAAGTCATCCAAAGCGGGTGATATTACAGGGGGTCTGCCAAGAGTAACCGAACTATTCGAAGCTAGAAACCCATCCAACCCAGCCGTAGTTAGTGAGATTGATGGGGTGGTATCTTTCGGTAAAATTAAGAGAGGTAACAGAGAAATTATAATTGAATCCAAAGCAGGAGCCATCAAGAAGTACTTGGTTAAACTATCCAATCAGATTTTGGTTCAAGAAAATGACTTTGTTAAAGCCGGTATGCCATTATCTGATGGATCTGTTACACCAAATGACATTTTGAATATCAAGGGCCCATCGGCTGTTCAGCAGTATTTGGTTAATGAAGTTCAGGAAGTTTACCGTCTGCAAGGGGTAAAAATTAATGATAAACACTTTGAAGTCGTGGTTCGTCAAATGATGCGTAAAGTGCGAATTGAAGACTCCGGAGATACTATTTTCCTAGAAAATCAATTGGTTCACAAATCAGATTTCATTGTTGAAAATGATAATATTTTTGGTAAAAAAGTCATTGAAGATGCTGGTGATTCTGCAACGCTTAGAGCGGGTCAAATCGTATCGGCTCGTCAGTTAAGAGACGAGAATTCAATCTTGAAGCGTGAAGATAAGACTTTAGTTTCTGCTCGTGATGCTCGACCTGCCACTGCAACTCCTATTCTGCAAGGAATAACAAGAGCATCATTGCAAACCAAATCCTTTATCTCGGCTGCTTCTTTCCAGGAAACTACGAAAGTATTGAATGAAGCTGCAGTTAACGGCAAAGTCGATTCATTAGATGGTCTCAAAGAAAATGTCATTGTTGGACATCGTATCCCAGCAGGAACAGGACTTCGAGCCTACAACAATATGATTGTTGGTTCTAGTGAAGAGTTGGAAAGCTTAATGAAAGCCAAACAAGAGAAAGAGACCTATAATTTATAGATTATGAGTGATTCAGAACAAAAACAAAAGGGACAAATCAATATAGAACTCGATGCTTCTGTAGCAGAAGGCACCTATTCCAATTTGGCCATTATAAATCACTCTGTCTCTGAATTTGTAGTTGATTTTGTCAATATCATGCCTGGTGTGCCGAAAAGTAAAGTGAAATCGAGAATAATCTTGACACCACAACATGCTAAACGCTTGTCTAAAGCCTTGCAAGACAACGTTCAGCGCTTTGAGCAAGCTCATGGTGAAATTAAGGACTATGATAAGCCACCAGTGCCTCTTAATTTTGGGCCAACTGGACAAGCATAACAAAAAAAATCCCACAGTAATGTGGGATTTTTTTTAAAATAAATCAAAGTAATTTTGTGGATGCTATTTATCTAAAAAATAATAATACCCCAAATTACTGTGAAATCCATAAACCAACACCTAGAAAATCAAGAAACCATTATTGCCTTACTCAAGCGTATTTTGATGTGCGTATCCACCAACAGAAAATCTTTAAAAAGAACTAAAATTCAGACGTCAAATGAAATTTGATAGAGGGATATTTTTGTTCAGTCATTTGTAAAGAAAATTTAGAATCGGCCAAAAACACCAACTGTCCTTGTTTATCTTTGGCTAAAAAACGTTGTTTTACGCGTTTGAATTCTTTGAATTCCTCACCTTTTTCGTCAATTGGTTCGACCCAAGCGGCTTTATGCACGTTTAGGCTTTCATAGCTGCATTTGGCCCCGTATTCGTGTTCTAAACGATACTGAATGACTTCGTATTGTAGGGCACCGACAGTACCAATCACTTTCCGTCCGTTGAGATCTAAAGTAAATAATTGGGCCACACCTTCGTCCATCAGCTGGTCAATCCCTTTGTAAAGTTGTTTGGCTTTCATCGGGTCGGCATTATTGATATATCGGAAATGTTCTGGTGAGAAACTTGGAATGCCTTTATAATTCAAAATCTCACCAGCTGTTAGAGTATCTCCAATTTTAAAATTTCCAGTATCGTGGAGTCCAACAATATCACCTGGGTAGGACGTGTCAACGATCTCTTTGCGTTCGGCAAAAAAAGCATTAGGACTCGAAAATTTTAATTTTTTGTTCTGTCTAACATGCAAGTAAGGGGTGTTTCGTTGGAATGTTCCAGAAACAATTTTCACAAAGGCCAAACGATCTCTGTGTTTGGGATCCATATTGGCATGAATTTTAAATACAAATCCAGAAAATTTAGATTCATCAGGTTGAACAATACGTTCTTCACTCTGTTTGGGACGGGGTGGTGGGGCAATATCAACAAAGCAGTCCAATAATTCTCGAACGCCAAAATTATTAAGAGCCGATCCGAAAAATACAGGCTGTAAATCCCCGTTCAAATAGTCGTTTTTATTAAATTTCGGATAAATACCTTCGACTAATTCAATTTCTTCACGAAGGGTTTCTGCAGCGTTATCTCCAACCAAATTGTTTAGAATAACGTCAGACAAGTCAGAAATTTCAATAGTCTCCTCAATATCCTTTTTACTATCGCCTGTAAATAAATTGATATTATTTTCCCAGATGTTATAAATCCCTTTAAAGTCATATCCCATTCCAATTGGGAAACTCAATGGTGTAACTGATAGCCCCAATTTTTGTTCGACCTCGTCTAGTAGGTCAAACGCATCCTTACCCTCACGATCTAGTTTATTGATGAAAACAATTATAGGGATATTTCGCATTCGACAGACTTGCACCAGTTTTTCGGTTTGTTCTTCAACACCTTTGGCTACATCAATCACCACGATAACGCTGTCTACAGCGGTGAGTGTTCTAAAGGTATCTTCGGCAAAGTCTTTATGTCCTGGGGTGTCTAAAATATTAATTTTAACGCCTCTATATTCAAACGCTAATACTGATGTTGCAACCGATATTCCTCGCTGTCGTTCGATGTCCATAAAATCGCTAGTAGCCCCTTTTTTTATTTTATTACTTTTGACGGCTCCTGCCTCTTGTATGGCGCCTCCAAATAGTAATAATTTTTCCGTCAGTGTGGTTTTTCCAGCATCGGGATGAGACACAATTCCAAATGTTCTACGGCGCTTAATTTCGTTTAAAAATGACATCAATGATAAATTTGGGCAAATATACCACAAATCACTTACCTATTTTCCTATGATTAAATACTTTGTTGTACGAGTTAAGTCCCAACTAATTAAGATTTTAGGAATTAATTAATAGAATATCATAAATTAGTTGATAATTTAGCGTTATGATTGAGGAACAAGTTATTTTAGTCAACGAGCAGGACGAGCAAATTGGATTGATGCCAAAAATGGAAGCTCATGAAAAAGCCATTCTTCATCGCGCTTTTTCGGTTTTCATTTTTAATTCGAAGCATGAATTAATGCTCCAACAGCGAGCGGCACACAAGTATCATTCTCCTTTGCTTTGGACCAATACCTGTTGTAGCCACCAAAGAGATGGCGAATCTAATTTGGAAGCTGGAAAACGAAGACTTGAAGAAGAAATGGGATTTGTAACACCATTGACTGAAACGACATCATTTATTTACAAAGCACCTTTTGACAATGGACTCACTGAACATGAATTGGATCACATCATGGTGGGGAATTACGATGGTGAACCTATTATTAATCCAGATGAAGTAGCCGATTGGAAGTGGATGCCATTGGAAGCGGTCAAATCTGATATCGCTCTAAATCCCCAGTTGTACACGGCTTGGTTCAAAATAATTTTTGAAAAATTCTACAAACATTTAAATCCAAAATATGAAGGTCACCGTTAGTCGAAAAGCCCATTTTAATGCGGCTCACCGTTTGTATCGTCCAGATTGGAGTTTTGAGCAAAATGATGCCATTTTTGGCAAATGTAATAATCCAAACTTTCATGGTCATAATTACGACTTGATCGTCAGTGTTACTGGCGAAATTGACCCTGAAACAGGTTATGTCATTGATGTAAAAATTCTTAAAGATTTTATCAAATCAGAAATTGAGGACGCGTTTGATCACAAAAATCTTAATTTGGATGTCCCCGAATTTAAAAACTTAAATCCAACAGCAGAAAATATTGTGGTGGTTATTTACAACAAACTCAAAGCTGTTTTAGATCCCCATCTCGATTTAGAGGTTACCCTGTACGAAACACCTCGAAATTTTGTATCTTACGACGGTAATTAAACATAAAACTATCATGGCAAATATTAGGAATTTAAAAAAAGATATCAATTACGTTTTAGGAGATATCATAGAAGCAGTTTATATATGGGAAACGCTTAACCCAAATAAAGGCAGAACCGAAAGTGAAGCCATAATTGACGATGCTATTGCCACCTTTGATGATTTGATTGAAAAAGTAAACGCCAAAAACATTGACAATCAAAAAGCCCATTTTAAGTCCATCACAAACGAACTTGAGATTAAAGGTAAAGCTATGATTGAAAAACTCAATTCACTTTAATTTTTTCAAAAACTATTCCTCTGAACGAATGTCTTGGATGTAGTCATTTAGCATGATTCCATATTTTGATTTGGCGATTGTTGGACTCAAGCTGTTGTAAATAGTGTCTAGAAAATTTAGCTTGGCATCATAAATATCTGCTAGGGCTACGTAAGGTGCTACTTCACTGTTGCTGTTGTTTACGGCAAAATTTATACTATATAAATATTTTCGCCTTACATTCATCTGACGCTGTTCTTCAGTAATATTAAAGAGACTGTCATTGCCAAGGCGCTGTGCATTGAGTGATGTTTCTAACAATTCTAACTCTTTTTCTTTAAATCGAATAATATTGGTGTTATATTCTGCTAAGACGGATTGTTGTACACCACCCTCGATTTTGGCATCTGAGATAAATCGTTTGAGGGTCGTATTAATGACTGTTGGTTTTGAACTCGAAAAAAATGAGATTCGCTCTGCTTCGTTGATTTTGGATAAACTCAAATACAAAACCTCTGGTTCCTCAAGATTACAGCCTAATTCGAATTTTTGTTCCTTATCAATATTGATGGAATCTAATGTTACATAGGCTGTGTCCTTAACACTTTGTAGATATAGTGTTCCTTTTTGTAGTCCCTTAACAAAACCAGTAATGGTGGTATTATATTTTGGTTTTGAGGAGCAGCCAAACGTTATCGCGGCTAGTAAAATTGTTAAAACAGTTCTCATAATTTTGATAAAAATCAAATATAAATATTCTTATGCGTTCCCTGAAGCTAAAGCCATTAAAATTGTGCACCCAATAGCTGCTAATGTGCCTACAGCATAGCCAAATACAGCTAAAAGGACGCCAACTGTCGCCAATGAAGGATGGAAAGCAGAGGCTACAATTGGTGCAGATGCAGCACCACCCACATTAGCTTGACTACCAACGGCTAGGAAAAAATAAGGCGCTTTAATCATCTTTGCTACCAAGATTAAAATAATGGCATGAACGCTCATCCAAACCATGCCAATTGCTATAAGTCCAGTGTTGTTAAAAATTAGTTTCAAGTCCATTTTCATCCCAATAGTTGCCACTAATACATAGATCATTACACTACCCAATTTGCTTGCGCCTGCACCCTCAAAATTTTTGGCTTTGGTAAATGAGAGCGCAATGGCTGTTAGAGTAGAGATGCTTATCATCCAAAAGAACGATGAGCCTAAAAATGTGAAGATATTTCTTGTGGTCTCCGAAGAAAAAGTTTGTACATACGCTTTGAAATATGGTGCCATTTGACTGGCACACCAATGAGAAAAACTGACTGCACCAAATGCAATTCCTAACATGATCATTAAATCTGTTAGACTAGGATTTCTTTTAATACTTTCTGTAAAATGTGATACTTTTTGTTTTAATTGTTCAATGGCTGTAACGTCGGCTTTAAGCCATTTATTGATGCGTTCTCGCTTTCCAATTCCTATTAGCAGCAAAGCCATCCAAATATTGGCCACAACAATATCAACAAAAACCATCCCACCATATAACTTGGGATTGTAGCCATATATTTCCAACATGGCAGTTTGATTGGCACCTCCTCCAATCCAACTTCCGGCCAGTGTAGATAGGCCTCGCCAAACGGCATCTGGACCAACACCACCAACAGATTCTGGCGAAATGGAGGAAATAATCAAAATTGCGATGGGGCCGCCAATCACAATTCCTAACGTTCCTGTGAAGAACATAATAAGGGCTTTCCAACCCAAGCTAAATACCCCCTTTAAATCTATACTTAAAGTCATTAGCACTAATGCAGCTGGAAGTAGGAATCTACTAGCTACAAAATACAAGGCGCTACTTTGCTGCACAACGTCTCCAGATTTTGTTGAAATTTCCCATTCAGGAGCGATCCAGCCTAGGGTTGTAAAAACTGCAGGAATCATGTATGCCATGAACAGCCCAGGAACAATTTTATAAAATTTAGGCCAAAATCCAGAGGTTCTGGATTCCGTGTAAAAAATAAAAGCTAAAGCCATCATTAATAATCCGAAAACTATTGTATCATTTGTAAAAATTGGTACTGTATTATTCATAGTTATATTATTTTGAGTTCAATTTACTGGCGTAAATAAAAATAAATATTAAAAAAACACCACTAACTCCCAAAACAAAAGGTAGAAACCAACATCCGAGTTCAGAGGAGTTGTCTCCGTTGTAAGTCATTGTTTTTTTTATAATGTAGGCAAAAAGTAGTAAATCAAATAGATTAACAATCCGCAAAATTCTAGTACTGAAACGATAATTCTTCAAGGCATTATCTTCCGTTATCTGTACGGTATAATTGTGTAGATTTGGAAATTTTCCCAAAACATAAAGTCCAGCAAACATAAAAGTCATTAAACCCATTAAAATCCAAATCCCATTTTTTGAGCCAAAACTATCAGCGTTTCCGTGTGCGTCAAAGTGTAGGGGGATACTGTCGGGTAGATTAAAAAAATTAAATAAGGCATAGAACCAGATTAAAAAAAATAGAAGAAATGAAAATCGATCTAGCCAAAGGTCAATCGGTTGTAAGGGGACATCAATTTTTGGTCTTTTTGAGTATTTCATTAGAGACTTATTTTTTTGGCACGGTAGTTGTGTTATTGTTTATGTATTATTTAATTTTTTTGTTAGTAATATATTTTGGTTGGTTAGTGGTTAAAGCATCATAGAAATGATGCTTTTTCCTTTTTGTGAAAGTATTGTTAAACCTAGTGTGAAATACATTTATTGATTGTAAGTTTGTTTTATAAAGATTGTATTTAATAATACACTTTGGTTGGTTAGTAATGAAAAGCACCGTTCTTCGGTGCTTTTTTTATAGATTTTCAATAAACATAATCATATTTTTTTTGACCTCATCCGCAATTTCTAGGGTATTGTCATTATAAGATTTTGCATTTTCGAGGTCTCCTCCATCGATATTAAATAACACATGGTTCATGTTTTTGACAATAATAAGCGTTCCATCTTGCGCATTTTCATGTAGCATAGTGGCCTCATCAACTCCTACTTGAAGATCTTTATCTCCATTTATAATTAAACTTGGAATAGATAGTTCGGACAGAATTTGTGTTGGATTATATTGCATCCAATTGATCATAAAGGGTTGAATATCCACATTAAATATGGACGCCAGAGCTGGTGGGTAGTCATCAGTTGTTTGTCCTTTTTTTAAAGAAGTTAAAACTCTTTTAGTATCCTCCAAAAACATTGGGGCTGTTTTTGAAATTTGATCTATAAGGACTTCGTCTATAGATTTTCCAGGACCAGCCAGCGAGATAAAACCTGAGGCGACTTCTCCTACTGCTAAGAGTCCAACTAAACTACCTTGACTATGACCTGCTATTATTATAGTCTCATATTTTGACTTAAAATAATCTACTACGGACCTGGCATCAGTAACGAAATCATCAAATAAAATGTTCTTATCAATGTTTCCGCTGCGAATTTGTTTGACGATTCGTTTATCGTATCGGAAACTAGCAATTCCAGCACTTGAAAGAAATTCGGCAATTTTTTTTAAGTTATCATTTTTCATGAAGGACTGATTCCCGTCCCTGTCTGTTGGCCCAGACCCTGCGATGAGAATAACCAACTTCGAGCTGTTTTGATTTTTAGGAAGTAGTAAAGTTCCATCAATGTGAGGATTAATAGTCAATTCTTGTGTGGAATATTCTTGTGCAATTAGTGTTGATCCTGAAACTAACAGGCAAATTAATATGTTAAAAACTTTTATCATCAGATTTTAATTTATAATTCTAAAGGTCAAATTAATACGTTCCTTAACCGCTTTTTTGGTTTTTGGTACTTGGTGTAACCAGTAGTGTTGTGTAGGGCCTTTCATCATCAAAAGGCTGCCATGCTCCAAAGTTAGTTTTAATTTTTGAGTTTTATCTGTTTTATGTTTCATATGAAAACTACGCGACGCACCGAAACTTACAGAGGCGATAATCGGATTAACACCTAACTCTTTTTCGTCATCCGAATGCCAACCATTACTGTCTTGGCCATGACGATATAAATTTAGTAAGCATGTTGTAAATCGAACCTTAGAGGTCTGTTCGACTTGTTCTTTAATTTCATATAGAAGACCCGAGAAAGGGGTAGGGTGCATGGTGATGTTCGAGTAGCTGTAGGGTGTATTATTTTCGGCATACAAGGCGGTTAATCGGGGTTGTTTGTACCATTTACCAAAAACCTTAATATCATCTTGCTGCCACGGCGTTTGATGGCGCAATTGATTAAAAAATTGATTTGAAGATTCAAGATCAAAAAACTTTGGATAATAGGAGACCTCTGCATCTTTTAACTGAAAATCATGACAATTTTTGGTGTCGAAAAGCATTCTTTATTTTTTTTCTAAATTAGCACAAGTTCTCAAGTCATGCAACAAAAAAAAATTATCATACATCTTTTTTTAGTATTATCGTATGGCGCGTATTCTCAATCCGCTCTTCCAAAAGGGTTTATGGAGGTTCAAACAGTAATACCAGATTTGGTTATTGACCTTCGTTATGCTAAAACCAATAATTTTGTAGGTCAAAAAGTACCAGGATATCATTCTGAAAAAGCGATTTTGAGCATGGCGGCAACAACAGCATTGGTAAAGGTTCAAAATGAATTGAAAATTTATGGATTTGGGATAAAATTTTTTGATGGTTATCGCCCACAACAGGCGGTCAATCATTTTGTACATTGGGCCAAAAATCAAAATGATACGCTGATGAAAGCTCAATATTACCCCAATTTGTCCAAATCCATGTTATTTGAGCAACAATATATAGCAAGCCGCTCTGGTCACAGTAGAGGCAGCTCAGTCGATCTTACACTTATTGATTTCAATACTTGCCTAGAATTAGATATGGGCAGTCCGTATGATTTTTTTGGAGAAATATCGAATTTAGATTATTCGATGTTAACCCCAAAGCAGGTCTGGAACAGACAGTTACTACAGAAAGTGATGAAAAGATATGGCTTTAGATCCTATGCACAGGAGTGGTGGCATTTCACACTTATAGACGAGCCCTTTCCCAACACCTATTTTAATTTTCCAATTGATTAAAAAAAGGCGGTTTTTGACCGCCTTTTTTGAGTTATAATGAGGTTTAGTTTATTTAATCATCTCATAACTTCGTTTGATGAAGTTTGTTAGCGCTTCTCCTTTGAGAAGTCCCTGAGATAGTTGTGCCAAATCTAAACTTTGATTGATTAAGCGCTCCCGCTTTTTGGCGGTTTTGGTGTTTAATATTTCACTGATTAGCTCAGAATTGGTATTTACAACCAGGTTATAAATTTCTGGCATATTTCCCATGCCAAACATTCCACCCCCGCCAGTTTGCTGCATATCTTTCATACGACGCATAAATTCGGGTTGTGTAATCATAAATGGTGTGGCAGTACTGTCCATAGCTTCCAATTGAATAATAAATTTTTCCGAAGGAATAACAGCCTTTAGTTGATCGTCTAACTGTTTTTGTTCCGCCTCTGTGAGTTTTGAAATAGCCTGATCTTCTTTTTTGATGAGTTTATCAACATGATCTGCATCGACACGAGAAAAAGTAACGTTTTCTTTGGCGCCTTCCAGTTTCTGAATCAGATGTGAAACAATTGGTGAGTCCAGTAGTAACACCTCATAATCTTTGGCTTTTGCAGCTTGAATGTAACTGTGTTGTTCTTCGGCATTGGAGGCATATAATATTACCAATTTATCATCCTTGTCAGTTTGTTTAGCTTTTATTTTATTGTAAAGCTCTTCGTAAGTGTAGTAGTCACCATCAACAGTAGGGTAAAGCGCAAAAGCTTCGGCTTTTTCGAAGAATTTTTCTTCAGAAAGCATTCCATATTCAATTACTATTTTGATGTCGTTCCATTTGGCTTCAAAACCCTCTCTGTTGTCTTTGAATAGCGATTTTAATTTGTCTGCTACTTTTCTTGTAATATAGGATGAAATCTTTTTAACAGCACCATCTGATTGCAGATAAGATCTAGAAACATTCAGCGGAATGTCTGGCGAATCGATAACACCACGCAACATGGTCAAAAATTCAGGAACAATACCCTCTACGTTATCTGTTACAAATACCTGATTTTGATACAATTGAATTCTGTCATTTTGTATATTCAGATCATTACTCAGTTTTGGAAAGTACAGTATTCCTGTTAAGTTAAACGGATAGTCTACGTTTAAGTGAATACTAAATAGAGGTTCTTCAAATTGCATGGGATACAACTCGCGATAAAAACTTTTGTAATCCTCATTGTTTAAATCCGATGGCGTTTTTGTCCAAGCAGGATTTGGATTGTTGATAATATTATCAACGGTAATTTTTCGTTGGGGTTCGGTTGTTTCTTTACCGTCTTTGTCCGTAGTGGTTTGGGGTTCATGTTCTGGATCATTGATTTCTTTCGTGCCAAATTTGATGGGGATTGGCATAAATTTATTGTACTTATTCAACAGCTCTTTGATACGACTGTCTTCCAAAAACTCAGTTGAGTCCTCGGCAATGTGAAGAATGATTTCCGTACCGCGGTCTGTTTTATCGCTTTCAATCAATGTGTATTCTGGGCTGCCATCACAAGTCCAATGGGCAGCTGGCTCGTCTTTGAAAGATTTGGTAATAATTTCCACTTTTTCGGCTACCATGAAAGCGGAATAAAACCCAAGCCCAAAATGCCCAATGATTCCAGAATCTTCAACCTTGTCTTTGTATTTGTCTAAAAATTCTTCGGCACCCGAGAAAGCCACTTCATTGATATATTTTTGAACTTCATCGGCCGTCATACCAATTCCTTGATCGATAAGATGAATTGTCTTTTGATCCTTATCAATTTTAACTTCAATTTTTGGATTTCCATATTCTACTTTCGCCTCACCAATATTAGTCAAATGTTTGAGTTTTAATGTGGCGTCTGTAGCATTACTTACCAATTCCCGTAAAAATATTTCGTGATCACTGTATAGGAATTTTTTTATCAGTGGGAAAATGTTTTCTACTGATACATTAATCGTCCCTTTGCTCATTTTATTTAAATTTATATATTAGTTATTGTGTTAAACTTCTGTCAAAAAGAGTACCATTTTTAAAAATGTGACAAACTGACATTTTATAAAGTTTATATTTGTAAAACAATAAACAATTTTCATGTACAACTCAAGAATAATAGGTATGGGGCATTTTGTTCCAGAAAATATAGTTACCAATGACGATTTGTCGCAATTGATGGACACCAACGACGCATGGATACAAGAGCGGACTGGTATTAAAAGTAGGCGTTGGGCCGTTAAAGGGGATGGCAACACAACCTTTAGTATGGGCCTTAAAGCGGCTGAAAATGCCATTAATAATGCTGGTATTGATAAACAAGAGATAGACTTTATCATATTTGCCACTCTAAGTCCTGACTATTACTTTCCTGGACCTGGTGTTCAAATCCAAGAAGCTTTAGGAATAGACACTGTTGGCGCTTTGGATGTACGTAACCAATGCTCTGGTTTCGTGTACGGTATTTCTGTAGCGGATCAATTTATCAAAACGGGGATGTACAAGAATGTTTTGGTTATTGGCAGCGAATTACAATCTCGTGGTATTGATATTTCAACAAGAGGAAGAAGTATATCTGTGATTTTTGGAGATGGTGCAGGTGCAGCTATTTTATCGAGAGAAATCGATAATACCAGAGGGATTTTGTCTTCCCATTTACACTCACAGGGCGAACATGCGTTGGAATTGGCTGCAGAAGCACCAGGCATGGGAAAACGCTGGGTTACAGAAATTATTGAAGATAACGACCCCGACGATATGAGTTACAGGCCTTATATGAATGGGCAGTTCGTATTCAAAAATGCCATACGACGATTTAGTGAGGTCATTAATCAAGGCCTCGAAGCCAATGATTTAAGCGTATCTGATATAGATATGTTAGTACCACATCAGGCCAATTTGAGAATTTCTCAATATATTCAAAAGAAGTTTCAATTGTCTGATGATCAGGTCTTTAATAACATCCAAAATTATGGTAATACCACTGCTGCTTCTATTCCTATCGCCTTGAGTGAGGCTTGTCAGCAAGGGAAAATTAAAGCCGGTGATACGGTAGTTTTGGCGGCATTTGGAAGTGGATTTACATGGGGTAGTGTTATTATCAAGTGGTAGAGTCGTTTAAAACTTTAGTCCTTGGTGCCTCTCTCAAGCCGGAGCGGTATTCATACAAAGCCATAGAACTGTTGAAACAAAACAATATGCCTGTAGTGGCAGTTGGTTTGAGACCGGGTTTTGTAAGTGGTGTTAAAATTGATACTGAACCAAAATATTTTGAACATATTCATACGGTCACACTTTATCTAAACCCGAAACGCCAAGAAAGTTTTGTGGATTATATTTTGATGCTAAACCCGAAGCGAGTTATTTTTAATCCAGGTACAGAAAATCCAGTGTTTTACAAGATTTTAGAACAGCATCATATTAGCTATGAAATTGCCTGTACGTTAGTTTTACTGTCTACGTATCAATATCAACCCTATGAAGGTTAAAATACCATTGAGTGGCAACAACTCATAGCCAACAACATAACCTCCGATGAGCTCTGGAGAAATTTGTCCAAAACCATAACAAATAGAAACAGACAACAAGGCTACAAGCCACACATATTTGTCCTTGACTTTATAGTTTGTAAAAATTCCGAATGCAAAAAGACCAAGTAGTGGTCCGTACGTATAACCAGCTACAGTCAAAAGGCTATCTATGACGTTGGAATCTAAGATGTGTTTGAAGGCAATGATGACAAGAATGAGTAAAATACTCATTCCAATATGAGTTTGCTTTCTGATACTTTTTTGCTCTAATTCTGTTCGATTTTCAAAATTCAAAATATCAATACAGAAAGAAGTTGTGAGAGATGTTAATGCACTATCAGCACTACTGTAAGCTGCGGCAATTAACCCCACTATAAACGTGCCTGCCAGGGTCAACCCTAATCCACTATTTAGAGCAATTTCAGGAAATAATAAATCTGTTTTTGGTTGTCCATCCATTAAAGGCAAATCAATTCCAAAGCGTTCGGCATATATAAATAAAAGCGCCCCTAACAATAAAAATAAATAGGTCACGAGCGTTAAGACAATACTAAACCAAAGCATATTCTTTTGTGCTTCTTTTAAATTTTTACAAGTCAGATTCTTTTGCATCATGTCTTGATCCAAACCTGTCATACAAATTGTAATAAACATGCCCCCAAAGAAAGATTTAAGAAAGTGATCTCTGGCTAATATATTATCTGTTCTAAACATAGAATTGTATTGGTCTAAGTCGTTTGAATTTAGAAATTCTGTAAAACGCCAACCCAATTTATCGTTAATGAAATAGATAGATAATATGACTGCACAGACCATAAAAAAAGTTTGTAAAGTATCCGTCCAAACAATAGTTTTTATACCCCCTTTATTGGTGTAGACCCATATCAACATAATAGATAATATCACAGTGAATTCGAAAGGAATATTCCATTGATCAAAAACAAATTGTTGTAACACTATGGCCATCAAATACATACGAAATGCAGCGCCTAAAACACGCGAAATAAAAAAGAAAAAGGCCCCTGTTTTGTGACTCACTTGACCAAATCGCTGCTGTAAATATTCGTATATTGAGGTTAGATTTGATTTGTAGTAGATGGGTAATAACACAAAGGCCACAACAATATACCCTGCAATGTATCCCAAACAAACTTGAAAATAGCTAAACTGAGCGCTTTGTACCCAGCCAGGCACTGAGATAAAGGTCACTCCAGAAAGAGAAGCCCCTATCATCCCAAAAGCTACCAAGTACCATGGTGATTGCTTACTCGCTTTAAAGAAGTCGGTGTTGCTGTCATTTTTTCCTGTGATTCTGGCAATAATCATAAGAAACACAAAATAAACAAAAGTCAGTAGTAGAATATATTGTCCTTTCAATGCAATAAATTTATATTTGTAAAGTTGAAGATCTTTGTCAGGTTTGTTTCAAAAGTATAGTTTTCTTTCAACAACTTAACTGACATCTCGACAAATTTTTGTTCAACAGGGAATGAAGGCACACTAAATAAAGCAAAATTAACAGTTTAACTTATGCAATTTTCATCTAAATTGTTAGAAAATGCAGTCAATGAAATGGCTCAATTGCCAGGGATTGGCAGGCGAACAGCGCTACGACTGGTTTTACATCTTATGAGACAACCCGAATCTCAAACGCATCAGCTTACAAAAACTTTAGCAGAAATGCGAGACCAAATTAACTTTTGCCAGTCTTGCCACAACATCTCAGATACCAATATTTGTGATATTTGTGCCAACCCTAACAGAACCCACAATCTTATTTGTGTTGTTGAGGACATCAGAGATGTTCTCGCCATTGAAAGTACTGCCAGTTTCAAAGGAATTTATCACGTTCTTGGCGGTAAAATATCCCCTATGGATGGTGTTGGCCCTAATGATTTAAATATTAAAAGCCTAGTAGAAAAAGTTCAAATAGGAACTGTTAAGGAACTTATATTTGCTCTAAGTTCTACTATGGAAGGTGATACGACCAATTTTTACATCTACAAAAAAATTCAAGAATACAATGTCATATGCTCGGCCATTGCTCGTGGTATTTCAGTGGGAGACGAATTGGAATATGCTGATGAGGTCACCTTGGGCAGAAGCATAACCAACAGAGTTCCATTGGAAATTTCTCTAAAATCATAATTCTTGAAACTATCTGTCGTTATACTCAATTATAATGTGCGCTATTTTTTAGAAATGTGCCTCCAAAGTGTTCAATCAGCTTTGGCGGGAATCTCTGCAGAAATTATCGTGGTGGACAATGATTCTGTAGATGATAGTTGTACCATGATAAAACGATATTTTCCCAATGTTATTCTAATTGAAAATAAAAATAATATTGGTTTTTCACGAGCCAACAATCAAGCTGTGAAAGTTGCCCAAGGCGAATTTGTTTGTATTCTTAACCCCGATACCGTTGTCGCTGAAGATACCTTTCACAAAATCCTAGACTTCGTATCAGATAAACCAAAACTTGGAATTTTGGGTTGCAGAATGATCAATGGATTAGGAAATTTTCTTCCAGAAAGTAAACGAAATGTACCAACTATTGCGATTGCACTTCAAAAACTTTTTGGATATTCAAAGCACTACTATACCAATCATCTATCCGAAAAATCGACAGGCGAGGTAGACATTCTTACAGGGGCTTTTATGATTATGGAGCGATCACTTTACGACAAATTGCAAGGATTTGACGAAGATTTTTTCATGTACGGAGAAGACATAGACTTGTGTTATCGTGCCAAAAAAATTGGTCGAAAAAACTACTATTTTGCAGACACCAGCATTATACATTTTAAAGGTGAAAGCACACTTAAAGATAAGACTTATTTAAAATGGTTTTACGGCGCCATGCAATTATTTCATGACAAGCATTTTAAGTCGAATTTCATTTTGAATTTTGCGGTTCGTTTGGCAACAGAATTAATACCACAACTCATGCCCAAGCTTGAGAATCGTCAGTCTATTTTTTCAAAATCAAAAGACATTTTAATTCTTGAGCCCCATTCTGAAAGTAGCGTATTTTCCAAACTAGATATACAAACGATTTCTAACACCAATATGTTGTCAAGTACCAAAAAGACAGATCTAATATTAGATGCTAATTCTCAAACATACAAAGCCATCATTGATCAAATTCAAAGTATAAAAAAACCAAATATTTTTTTCAAAATTTGGCCAAAGAAAGCCATGTATTTTGTTGGTAGTGATAGCTCGAATCGCCGTGGAGAAGTTGTCCACTTTGATCAATTTGAATACAGATCATATTTTTAAACAATTGAATATATCGACAATTTTCTTTAGTTTTGCCCTACTATACATGACCCAAACAACAACATAATTATGGCAAAATTTGAGCTCAAACTTCCCAAAATGGGCGAAAGCGTCGCTGAAGCAACCATCAATACTTGGTTAAAAGACATCGGTGACCGCGTTGATGTGGATGAATCAGTAGTCGAAATATCAACCGACAAGGTAGATAGCGATGTCCCAAGCGAGGTTGGTGGTATTTTAGTCGAAAAGAAGTTTGAGGTCGATGCTGTTGTTCAGGTCGGTCAAACTTTTGCTATAATTGAAACCGACGGGGATAGATCTGATAATCAAACAACTGACGAATCTAAAGCAATAGCAGAATCCGCTCTGAATGAATTTAATCAAGCTCCTGAAGTAATAGCGACAATCGAAAAGCCTCTAGATACGGCACAGTTCATAGAAACACCTGTCAACTCCAATGGTTCACGATTTTACTCACCGCTAGTAAAAAATATTGCAAAAAAAGAAGGGATCTCGCAAACAGAGTTAGATCAGTTAGATGGATCAGGTAAAAATGGAAGGGTGACCAAAAATGATATTTTATCTTACCTAAAAAACAGGTCTAATATAACAACGCCTACCAAAGCTTCTCAAAACATTTCCACTACCTCTCCAAATTTGTCACCCCCAACTGTAATTAAATCAGCTCAGGATGAGATTATAGAAATGACTAGAATGGGTAAACTTGTTTCCAAACACATGGTCAATTCTGTCCAAACGTCTGCTCATGTCCAGTCATTTATTGAAGTAGATGTGACTAAAATTTGGAACTGGCGACAAAGAGTCAAGACAAATTTTGAACAGCAAACGGGAGAGAAAATTACTTTTACGCCCATATTTATGGAAGCTGTTGCCAAGGCCCTAACAATTCACCCTATGATGAATATTTCAGTCGACGGTGAGACAATTATTAAGAAGAAATCAATCAATCTTGGTATGGCAACTGCACTTGACGATGGTAATTTAATCGTTCCAGTGATTAAAAATGCAGACCAATTGAATCTTATGGGGATGACCAAGCAAGTCAATAATTTGGCCAATCGAGCCAGAACCAATCAACTCAAACCAGATGACATACAAGATGGTACATATACCGTGACCAACGTCGGTAGTTTCGGAAGCATCATGGGGACGCCCATTATCAATCAGCCGCAAGTTGGAATATTAGCTCTTGGTGCAATTCGCAAGGTACCCGCTGTTATTGAAACCAATGAAGGTGATTTTATCGGTATTCGACATAAAATGTTCCTTTCACATTCCTATGATCACCGTGTGGTAAATGGCGCTTTGGGAGGGCAATTCCTCAAAACCATCAAGGATATTTTAGAATCTTGGGACAACAATCGAACGATTTAAACACATGCAATTAAATTTAAAAAAACCCATTTGCTTTTTTGATTTAGAAACAACAGGGATCAATATTACATCGGACAGAATCGTTGAAATTTCAATCTTAAAAGTTTACCCCAAGGGTAAAGAAGACAAGAAAACTTGGCTGGTAAATCCCGAGATGGACATTCCAGCTCAAGCCACTGCAGTTCACGGTATTACAAACGAGAAAGTGGCAAACGCCCCAACGTTCAAAGCGATAGCCAAAGATGTTTATTCGTGGATAGCAGATTCAGATTTGGGTGGATTTAATTCCAATCGATTTGACATCCCACTATTAGCAGAAGAACTACTTCGAGCCGATCTAGACTTCGATATGAAAAACCGCAAGTCTATAGACGTCCAAACCATTTTTCATAAAATGGAGCAGCGTACATTAACAGCTGCACTGAAATTTTACTGCAACAAATCTTTAGAAAACGCGCACAGCGCAGAAGCCGATACTGTTGCCACATACCAAGTTCTAAAAGCACAGCTCGACCGATATGACGAACTGGAAAATGATGCTCAATTTTTAGCCGAATTTAGCAGTCGTAGAAAATCAGCCGATTTTGCAGGATTTATAGTATTTGATTCAGATGGTGATGAATGTTTTTCTTTTGGTAAGCACAAGGGCAAAAAAGTAACTGAGGTTTTAACAAACGCACCCGGATATTTCGGTTGGCTTTTGGATGCTGATTTCCCACTTTACACTAAAAAAATACTAACCAACATCAAGCTAAGGTCCTTTAATCAGAAACTACCATAGATGAAGATTATTTGTATTGGCCGAAATTACTGCAATCATATTGCTGAACTCAACAATGAAAAACCCAAAGACCCTGTAGTTTTTCTAAAACCTGATACTGCGATTTTACTCAAAAAGCAGCCCTTTTTTATTCCTGAATTTTCACAAAATATTCAACATGAAGTTGAGATTTTAGTAAAAATCAACAAGGTCGGAAAGTATATCGATCGAAAATTTGCTCACAAATATTATGACCAAATTGGTCTGGGTATTGATTTCACTGCCAGAGATTTGCAACAAACTTTGAAATCCAAAGGTCTTCCTTGGGAAAAAGCAAAATCATTTGATGGCTCTGCAGTAATCGGTAAGTGGGTGTCAAAGTCCAAATACAAAAATTTGAGTTCACTATCTTTTAGTTTAGAAAACAATAAAACCACTGTTCAATCAGGAAATACCGGAGACATGTTGCACAGTATTGATGACATAATAGCCTATGTTTCACAATTTTTTACTTTGAAAATTGGAGATATTATTTTTACGGGGACACCTGCTGGTGTTTCAGCTGTATCGCCCAACGATGTCTTAACAGGCTATATCGAAAACGAACCCTTTTTTTCCATTAAAGTTAAATAGATGAAAGCCGAAATTATAACCATTGGCGATGAAATCCTTATAGGTCAAATTGTTGATTCTAATTCGGCTTATATTGCAAAATCATTGAATAAAATTGGGATTTCGGTAAATCAGATCAACTCTGTTCAAGATCATAGGGATCATATTCTTAGTGCGCTTTCTGAAGCTCAAGAACGAGCGGATTTGGTCCTAATGACTGGGGGTTTAGGTCCCACAAAAGATGATATTACTAAAAAAACTTTATCAGAATTTTTTGGCGATAAATTGATCAGAAACGAAAAAGTCCTTGAGCATATCAAAGAAATATGGCGCAAATACATTAAACAACCGTTACTTCAGGTTAATTTAGACCAAGCATTAGTACCCTCAAAAGCAACTGTTCTGATGAATCAATCCGGTACAGCACCTGGGCTTTGGATGGAAAAAAATAAAACCATCTTTATTTCCATGCCTGGAGTTCCTTTTGAAATGAAAGCGCTGATGACCAATGAAGTTATTCCACGCTTGTCTAAAACTTTTGATTTGCCCTATATACTTCACAAAACCATTTTGACCTATGGAATGGGAGAGAGTGTCATTGCAGATCGTATTTCTGATTGGGAAAACAAGCTACCTAATTCGATCAAATTAGCGTATTTGCCCAATTTGGGTCGGGTTCGATTGAGATTATCCTCTAAAGGGCCGGACAAAGCAATTGTCAGTCAGTCGATTCAAACTCAATTGGATTTACTTCTGCCTCAAATTTCAGATATTTTTGTGGGTTTCGAAGATGAAAATTCAATCGAGCAAATAATTGGAAATCAACTTATTAAGCAAGGTAAAACACTTTCAGTTGCTGAAAGTTGTACTGGTGGTAGAATAGCGTCTAAATTTACTACAAATTCTGGCGCATCATCTTATTTCAAAGGTGGGCTAGTTGCATATGACACCAACGTTAAGGTTGGAATTTTGGGTGTATCTGAAGCAATTATTAGGGATTATTCTGTGGTTAGCACTCAAGTAGCAGAAGCTATGGCTGTAGGCGTTCAAAAGCAATTTAATTCTGACTATGCCATAGCTACTACTGGAAATGCTGGCCCAAGTAAAGGAGATTCTAATGCCGAAATAGGAACTGTCTACATTGCGTTAGCTACACCAAGTGGCGTTTATTCAAATCATTTTATTTTTGGTAAACAACGGGAACGGGTAATCATCAAAGCTGTTAACATGGCGCTAACGATGATGCAAAAAGAAATTTTTAAAAATTGATATTTAAAATTTGCGAACTATTTAAGATTTCGTATTTTTGCACCTCGTTTTGAGACAACAAAACATCAAAATTAGATATCATGTCAAGAATTTGTGAACTTACAGGAAAAAAAGCCATGGTTGGAAACAATGTTTCCCATGCATTGAATAGAACAAAGCGAAAGTTCAACGCGAACCTTATTAAGAAACGCTTTTACATTCCTGAAGAAGATAAATGGATCACCTTAAAAGTGTCCGCTGCTGCGTTGAAAACAATCAATAAGATTGGTATTTCTGCAGCTATAAAACAAGCAAAATCAAAAGGATTTTTAAAATAATCCAACTAAAGCTTAGAAATTATGGCCAAGAAAGGAAATAGAGTTCAGGTTATTTTAGAGTGTACAGAGCATAAAGCATCTGGTCAACCCGGGACATCACGTTACATCACAACAAAAAACAAAAAAAATACACCAGATCGTATGGAGATTAAGAAATTCAATCCCATATTAAAGCGTATGACGGTGCATAAAGAAATTAAATAACAAGGAATTATCATAATTTCACTATAAAGTATTAAGCCATGGCAAAGAAATCAGTAGCAACACTCCAAACCGGATCAAAACGTTTGACTAAAGCAATAAAAATGGTAAAATCTCCAAAATCTGGAGCTTACACTTTCGTAGAGTCAATCATGTCTCCAGATAAAGTCAATGATTTTTTGAGCAAGAAGTAATCATTTTATTTAATATATCTCATAAGCTGCTTTTTTCAAAGCGGCTTTTATTTTTTTAATTATATTGCAAGATAACCAATGCATTGTTTACAAGAATCAATATGAGTTTTTTTAAAAAAATTTTTTCATCCGACAAAAAAGCTACTCTAGATAAAGGACTAGAAAAATCAAAATCTAGTTTTTTTGACAAACTTGGAAAAGTTGTAGCCGGTAAATCCAAAGTAGATGATGACGTACTTGATGATCTTGAAGAAGTATTGGTCACTAGTGATGTAGGCGTTCAAACAACTCTAAAAATTATTGATCGAATTGAACAACGTGTGGCCCGGGACAAATACTTGGGAACGGACGAACTCAACTTAATTTTAAGAGAAGAAATTGCCAATTTATTGTCCGAAACACATAGTGGTGAAGGAATAGATTTTTTGGTAGATTCAGATTCAAAACCCCACGTCATAATGGTTGTCGGTGTCAATGGTGCTGGTAAAACAACTACTATTGGGAAATTGGCTTATCAGTTTAAAAAGCAAGGGTTAAACGTTGTGTTGGGTGCTGCTGACACCTTCAGGGCTGCCGCCATTGATCAGCTGCAAGTATGGGCAGATCGGGTAGACATTCCTATCGTCAAGCAAAACATGGGTAGCGACCCAGCTTCTGTAGCCTTTGATACACTACAAAGCGCAGTAAGTTCGAATGCTGATGTTGTCATTATAGATACTGCTGGACGACTTCATAACAAGGTTAATTTGATGAACGAATTGACTAAAATTAAACGCGTTATGCAAAAAGTTGTACCAAACGCACCGCATGAAATTCTATTGGTTTTAGATGGCTCTACAGGTCAAAATGCTTTCGAACAAGCCAAACAATTTACGGCCGCTACCGAAGTTAATGCCTTGGCAGTCACAAAATTAGACGGCACCGCAAAAGGTGGAGTCGTTATAGGTATTAGTGACCAATTTCAAGTTCCAGTAAAATACATAGGAGTAGGGGAAGGGATTGAAGATCTTCAGGTTTTCAATAAATTTGAATTTGTAGATTCATTTTTTAAATAATCAATATGAAACAAATAATTATTGTCTTTTTGGTAAGTATTGTTTTTGGGTGTAAAAGTAACACAGAACCATCTAACAACACATTAACAGATATCTCAGAAAAATCATTTCGAACATTCAAAGTTGAAGATTCGCAACATCTCAATCTTGAAGCGATTTGGGCCCCTTTTGAAGAACATCTCAAAACGTTTTCGGTAGATCAATATGAATCATTGAAGCCCCTCATCATTGATCAAGATATACCAACGATCCAAGGCCATATTTCTAAAGGAAAATTTAATTATGAAATGTTAGTGACCTTTTATTTGTACAGAATTAAGTCGTTGGATAGAGAAAACGAAAGGTCATTAAATTCTGTTATTTCAATTAATCCAGATATCATAAAAGCAGCTCAAATAAAAGATCAAAACAGACCAAAAGAGTTGTCCAATTTTTCCATTTACGGGATGCCAATTTTATTGAAAGATAATATCAATACCAAACACATGGTTACAACCGCTGGTGCGGTCGCCCTGATGAATAATATTACTGATGATTCCTTTTTGAGTCAACAACTCAAAGAATCAGGTGCGCTCATAATGGGAAAAGCCAACCTTAGTGAGTGGGCTTATTTCTTTTGTGGCGATTGCCCTAGCGGCTACAGTGCTGTTGGAGGTCAAACTTTTAATCCATACGGGCGAAAGACTCTAGACACTGGAGGATCTAGCTCTGGAAGTGCTGTAGCAGTAGCTGCTAATTTTTGCGCCGCCGCTGTTGGTAGTGAAACCTCTGGTTCAATCTTGTCGCCATCAAGTCAAAATGCGGCAGTTGGACTCAAGCCAACAATAGGGGCAGTGAGCCGAACCGGTATTGTACCCATTTCAAGTACTCTAGATACAGCTGGACCAATTTCCAAGTATGTTATCGATAACATTCTACTTTACAATGCTATTACAGGCTACGACTCGGAAGATTATAAATCCAAAAAAGTTTCAGAAATTGACTTAAAACATATTCAAGAATCAAATCTTAAAGGAAAACGATTTGGTGCCATCAGAACATTGATGAATGACACTTTATATGCCAATGCAGTCAAAATTTTGAAGTCAAAAGGCGCCGAGGTCATTGAGGTTGAATCTAATAATGTTGATCTTCCTGGATTTTTACGACTTCTTAATTTGGACATGAAATCCGACTTACCGTTGTACTTTAAAAATCATGCTAATTTGAATATGCCGTACAAGGGCGTTCAATCCATTATCGATTTTAATAAAGAAGACAGTTTGTCAAGATCACCTTATGGCCAAAAATTATTCAAAGGAATTGTCAATGATTTTGCAACTGAAGAAGAATTTGAAACCATAAAACAAACCTTAAAAATCAACGGCCAGAAATATTTTGATACGCTTTTCTTGGAATTTCAGCTAGATGGATTGCTATCCATTAATAACTATCATGCATCTTATGCTGCCGTAGCAGAATATCCCGCCCTAACTGTTCCGATGGGACTAACAACTAAAGGCGAGCCAAAGGGATTGACCTTTATTACCAAGCCATTTGAAGAAAATAATTTGTACAGCTGGGGCTATGTATTTGAAAAACACAATTCACCACGCCCATCACCACCCAATTATAAATAAATTATAAATGAGAACTAAATCTTTGAAAAAGAATAAAATCAATGTTGTTACGCTTGGGTGTAGTAAAAATGTGTATGACAGTGAAGTTCTAATGGGGCAGCTAAAAGCCAACGGAAAAACAGTTGCACATGAGAAACAGGGTAATATTGTGGTCATTAACACCTGTGGATTTATTGATAATGCTAAAGAAGAAAGTGTTAACACCATATTAGATTTTGTTCAAAAGAAAGAATCAGGTGAGGTCGATAAAGTTTTCGTGACAGGTTGTTTAAGTGAGCGTTACAAACCTGATTTAGTCAAAGAGATTCCAAACGTAGATCAATATTTTGGTACAACAGAACTGCCACAATTGCTCAAAGCTTTGGGAGCGGATTACAAACACGAACTTATTGGAGAGCGATTGACAACTACCCCCAAGAATTATGCTTACCTCAAAATTGCAGAAGGTTGTGATCGACCATGTAGTTTCTGTGCCATTCCATTGATGCGGGGTAAACACCGATCTACTCCCATTGAAAATTTAGTCATCGAGGCTGAGAAATTAGCGGCTAATGGCGTCAAAGAATTAATACTGATTGCACAAGATTTGACCTACTATGGCTTGGATTTATACAACAAAAGAAACCTTGCAGAACTGCTCAAAGCTCTAGTGAAAGTAGAGGGAATTGAGTGGATTCGACTGCATTATGCCTTTCCAACAGGATTTCCAATGGATGTTTTGGAGGTCATGAAAAATGAATCAAAAATTTGTAATTATTTAGACATTCCGTTGCAACACATTTCAGATCAAATTCTAAAAAGTATGCGCCGGGGTACCACACAAACAAAAACCACCAAATTATTGCAGCAATTTCGTGAATCCGTTCCCAATATGGCTATCCGAACCACGTTAATTGTTGGTTATCCTGGAGAGACAGAAGAAGATTTTCAAATCCTCAAACAATGGGTTGAAGCCATACGTTTTGAGCGTTTGGGTTGTTTTACTTATTCTCATGAAGAAAATACCCATGCCTACAGTCTGGAAGACAATGTGCCACAAGAAGTCAAACAGGCCCGTGCCAATGAAATTATGGAATTACAGTCGCAGATTTCATGGGAGTTAAATCAAGCCAAAATCGGCCAGACTCTGAGGGTTGTCATTGATAGAAAAGAAGGACAATATTTTGTCGGTCGTACCGAGTTTGACTCTCCAGATGTTGACAACGAAGTTTTGATTGATGCCACGTCGGTATATCTCAAAACCGGTGAGTTCGCCACAGTTAAGATAACCGATGCTGCAGACTTTGATTTGTATGCTGAGGTGGTGTAATTGTTTTACAAAACAATTAATTCAATTATCTTTATAGACGCAAAATCTTATATGACATTGTCCTGCATTCCATATCACGAGACACAAACATTACCAAAACTTATTGAGGCGGTGATGGATGAAAATCCCGCTTTGGCGTCTTTTTATCAAGCGCCCGCTACATTAGATAATTTGGTCGTTCAAATGGCCAGTAAAGGCGAAACATTTTCTGTTCAAATTAGAACCATATTGGCCGATTGTCTTACTGCTCAGTATAGACATTTGAACCCAGGAGAACTAACATCTTCACAAATTGAAGCTCTAAAAAACCCAAACACTTTTACCATCACTACTGGACATCAGCTCAATCTAATGGGAGGCCCAATGTATTTCCTATACAAAATAATTTCTGTGATTAACCTGTCGAAAATTCTAAATGATAGGCACCCCAATCACAAGTATGTTCCAGTGTTTTGGATGGCTTCAGAAGATCACGATTTTGATGAAGTTAATCACTTTCATTTTGGCGAGCATTGCCTAGAATGGCAACGACAATCACAAGGTCCTGTAGGACGATTATCGACGACAGAATTAAACAAACTCTTCGATCAATTTTCTGCCCACTTGGAACGTGATGAGCATTCAAAAGCATTGATTGAGATGTTTCAAAATTCGTACTTAAATCAACACAATTTGGCAGATGCAACAAGGGCTTTAGTTCATCAGCTTTTTGGCGAGGATGGACTCATTGTCATTGATGGTGATGATTTAAAACTAAAGCGACTATTCAAGCCTACTATGATCCAAGAACTGAAAGAGCAGATCATTTTTGGTAAGGTTACAACGACCAATCAAGCCTTGAAGCGTGTCAATCCAAACTTTAAAATTCAAGTGAATCCTAGATCTTTGAATTTGTTTTACATAACAAATGATATCCGAGAGCGTATTGAAATCAATGGTGGTAGTTATCGCGTTTTAAATACAGATTTGAGTTGGAATTTGGATGGTATTTTAAAAGAACTAGAAGATCATCCCGAACGATTTTCGCCAAATGTTCTTATGCGTCCCCTTTATCAAGAAACAGTTTTACCAAATTTATGTTATGTCGGAGGTGGTGGAGAGCTGTCATATTGGCTACAGCTCAAATCGTGTTTTGAGACTTTTAAGTTAAATTTTCCGCTGTTGCTTCATCGTAATTCAGCTGTAGTGCTCTCCAAAAAACAACAACAAAACCTTCGAAAGTCAAATTTATCCTTACAAGATTTATTTTTATCTCCTGAAGACTTAACATCCCGTATTGTTAAAACTCAAAGCAATTTGATTGATTTTTCAAAAGAAAAACAATATCTGAAACAACAGTTTAAAAATCTCTACCACATTGCTAAACAAACCGACGCCTCGTTTCTGGGTGCAGTTGCAGCTCAGGAGAAAAAGCAGATTAAAGGGTTGGCTGATTTGGAAAAGCGATTATTGAAAGCCGAAAAACGAAAACACAAGACACAAATTGAAGCTGCACTATCACTTCAATCCGAATTGTTTCCCAATGTAGACCTACAAGAAAGAGTGATAAATTTTTCATTTTTTTATAATCTTTATGGCGAAAGTTTTATCCATAAGCTGAAATCTGAATTAGATCCCTTCAATAAAGGATTTGCTGTAATTTCTTTATAAGTTTTAATAATAATAATTTCAAGATTTACAGATAAATAGTAATTTTGAGCATGCAACATGACAAGGTACTCATTCTCGATTTTGGATCGCAATATACACAGCTAATAGGCCGGCGTGTTAGAGAATTAAATATTTACAGCGAGATTCACCCCTACAACAAAATTCCGTCTCAATTATCGGATTACAAAGCCGTCATTTTATCGGGCAGTCCACAATCGGTGCGCGGTAGTGATGCACTTCACCCTGATTTGACTAGCATTCGGGGACAAAAACCTTTGTTGGCAGTATGTTATGGCGCGCAATATTTAGCCCATTTTTCAGGTGGAAACGTGGCCCCATCCAACACAAGAGAGTACGGTCGAGCAAATTTGTCTTATATAAAAGAAAGTGAGACACTGTTTAAAAGCGTTTCGGAGGGAAGCCAAGTTTGGATGAGCCATAGTGATACCATTAAAACACTACCAACAGGTGGTGTATTACTGGCAAGCACGAAAGATGTCAAAAATGCAGCTTATAAGATTCAAGACGAGATTACTTATGCCATTCAATTTCATCCAGAAGTCTATCATTCAACAGATGGGAAAACGTTGTTGCAAAATTTTCTTGTAGAAATAGCCGGTTTGAAACAAGATTGGACTCCAGATTCTTTTGTAGAGGAAACGGTTGCTGAATTAAAAACGAAACTTAAAAACGATAAAGTTGTTTTAGGGCTTTCTGGAGGAGTCGATTCAACTGTGGCAGCCATTTTGCTCAACAAGGCCATTGGCGACAATTTGTATTGTATTTTTGTCAATAACGGCTTATTGCGAAAAAATGAATTTAGTAGCGTCCTTAAACAGTACGAAGGAATGGGGCTTAATGTTAAAGGGGTTGATGCTTCTCAACGATTTATGGAAGCCCTATCTGAAATAGATGATCCTGAGCAAAAACGCAAGACTATTGGTCGCATTTTTATAGAAGTTTTTGATGACGAAGCTCATCTAATAGAGGACGTGAAATGGTTGGCACAAGGTACAATTTATCCAGATGTCATAGAAAGTGTCTCTGCCACAGGCGGTCCAAGCGCGACTATAAAAAGCCATCACAATGTTGGTGGGTTACCTGATTTCATGAAGCTAAAAGTTGTAGAACCTCTGAAAGCTTTGTTCAAAGATGAAGTTCGCCGAGTTGGGGCTTCAATGGGTATTGATGTAAAATTGTTGGGGCGTCACCCATTTCCAGGGCCGGGTTTAGCAATTCGGATTCTGGGAGATATAACCCCAGAGAAAGTTCGAATTTTACAGGACGTAGATGATATTTTCATAAACGGCTTGCGCCAATCGGGACTCTATGACCAAGTTTGGCAAGCTGGTGCCATACTACTTCCAGTGAATAGTGTGGGAGTTATGGGCGATGAAAGAACATACGAAAAATGTGTGGCCTTGAGAGCGGTTGAAAGTACTGATGGTATGACGGCAGACTGGGTCAATTTACCGTATGAGTTTTTGCAAAAAACTTCGAATGAAATAATCAATAAAGTTAAAGGTGTAAATAGGGTTGTGTATGATATTAGTTCCAAACCACCAGCAACTATTGAGTGGGAGTAGATTTGGATTTCTCAAAAGTGCTTCATAGATTTAGTAATCGAGCTTACCATGACAAAAGAATGAATAGGATTTTTCTAGTATTTTTTTTTCTTATCAATGCAAATTTGATTTTTGCACAACCGCTTCGTACACATACTGTAGATTCGCAGGACACTTTGGAATCCATAGCGCGACTATATGGCGTGACAACCAATGATATTTTGATTTTAAATCCAGATGTCAAAAACCAATTAAACAAAGACGATGTTTTAGTGATACCCAATGCTGTGAAAGATATCAGTTCTAAAACAACACAAGTTCGAGAGGTAATATCATACAAATTACATCGTGTTAAACGCAAGGAAACATTATACAGCATTGCTGAAAAATATGATATTACTATTAATGATATCAAAAAACATAATCAGCAGTTATTAGTCAAGGACCTTCAGTTCAAGGATAAAATTTATATTCCTAAATACAAAACAAAAACAGTTTCTGTAATACCAGAAGCATTGCAAACCTACATAGTGTTGCCCAAAGAGGGCAAATGGCGTGTGGCCTATAAGTTCGGAATTTCAGTGCAAGAATTAGAGGCATTAAACCCTGGTTTAGGAGATATCATACAACAAGGCCAAATTTTGAATGTTCCTAATATAGAAATGTCCGATGAACAAGATGTTTCTGACCAACGCTTCGGCTATTATAAAGTTCTTCCGAGAGAAGGTTTTTACAGATTGTTCAAGAAATTAGGTATTTCTAAAGATAGTTTAGAACAATTGAATCCTGTGTTGAACAAAACAGGTTTGACTGAAGGGATGATACTTAAGGTTCCTAAATCCAACTTAGAGGGCCTTAATTTGGCTGCAATCGAAAGCACTAATCTTGCCGAACAGTTACAATATTTTGAGCCAAAATCTATAGCTTTAGTCCTACCTTTTAAAACCAATTCGGTAGCTTTTGATTCGATCGAGTTGGCTAAAGAACAAATCAAACGTGATGGTTATATCCGTATTGCTACAGAATTCTACTCAGGTGTGGAAATGGCACTAGATTCAGCTAAACGATTAGGGATTTCGACCACTATGGACGTCTATGATACTCAAGCCAGCGAGCAGGTGGTTCGTTCTATGATTGAAACTAGAGATTTTTCGAAATACGACTTTGTTCTAGGTCCACTTACTGCTTCAAATTTAACCATCGTAACCAAACAGTTGTCTAAAAGTAAAACCGCTGTTGTATCTCCCTTTGTCAAACTAAAGTTAGATTCCCCTAATTTTATTCAATCCATACCAAACTATGATTGGATGGCAGATAAACTCCTACGACATGCCAAAAAAGATACGGTACCCCACAAAACATTAATCATCTCAGACTCTAAAAATGGCTTTAGATCCTCAAAAATAAGAGCCGCTTTTCCAGATGCTAACATCTTAACCTCAGAACGTGATGAAAATGGTATCGATCAATACTACATTGATTTCGAGACGGTTCAAAAAATATTAGAACCCGGAAGAACATTAGTCTTTTTAGAAACTAATAATGAAAGTTTTGCATCTAATGTTTCGAGTATGCTCAATGGATTAAATGGAATAACAATCGAAAAAGATGAAAACGATGAGGATATTGAAATTGAGGTTGAACGCGAATTAATATTAATGACAACGAACTACAATAGAGCATTCATGGGTAATAATATTTCTAATACGGATTTATCTAACCTAAAATTCCAATTTGCGTCGGTTCATTATAGCGAGGATGATTTCACTGCCTTTGACACACGCTACAAACAAAAATATGGTGCTTACCCAACGCGTTATGCTATAAGAGGATTTGATTTAACATTAGATTTATTATTAAGACTGGCGGCCTTTGGTTCTGTTTATGAGCAAATTACATCTCCTCAAACGACATATTTGCAAAATAAATTCATGTATTCCCAAAGCAGAAGTGGTGATGGGTATGTTAATGTTTCAGCATTTATTTTGGAATATCGAGACCTGTATATTGTTAAGCTAGAGGATTGATTACTTCCACTTAATATTACACCCAATACTTGGTTTTTGAATTTTATCAATTGGTGTATTATTCAACAAACAATTTATAGCATTTTCCAAATCTACGCCATCGTTTGGTATATCATTTCCTGGTCTAGAATCGTCCATTTGTCCTCTGTAAACTAATGATAATTTTTCATCAAACAAATAAAAATCTGGGGTGCAGGCAGCATCAAATGCCTTGGCCACAGACTGAGTTTCATCGTATAAATACGGAAAAGGATAATTGAGTTTTTGAGCTTGAAGTTTCATTTCTAAAGGACCATCTTGAGGATAGTTTTCCACATCATTACTAGAAATAGCAACAAAACCAATTCCTATCTGTTGATAGGTGTTTGCGAGTTTAATCATTCTGTCATTAATGTGAATAACAAAAGGACAATGGTTACAAATGAAAGCAATTAGGGTTCCATTCTCACCACGTAGATTTTCTATTGAAATGGTTTTATCTGAAATAGTATCAAGTAATTCAAAGGATGGTGCAGGGGTTCCTAAGGGTAACATGTTGGAGGGAGTTCTAGCCATATAAATTGAGTTAAAATGTATATCTTTACAATGTAAAGTTACGTATAAATGAACGATATTTTATTTGAAGATTTTCAAAAAACCGATTTAAGAGTTGGAACTATTATTGAAGTTAAAGAATTTCCACAAGCCAAAAAACCAGCCTATCAGCTTGTTATTGATTTTGGACCA
Organism: Flavobacteriaceae bacterium; assembly: GCA_049889395.1. Classification (GTDB taxonomy): domain Bacteria; phylum Bacteroidota; class Bacteroidia; order Flavobacteriales; family Flavobacteriaceae; genus UBA3537. The sequence continues at coordinate 56,934 of JBMHDM010000015.1, read as the reverse complement.
CTTGGCATAAAACAATCTTCCGCACAAATTACATCACTGTATTCGATCGAAGACTTGCTTGAAAAACAAGTTGTAGCTAACGTTAATTTTGCGCCAAAACAAATTGCTAATTTCAAAAGTGAATGTTTGATTTTAGGTGGCGTTTCTGGAAATGATGTCATTTTACTTGAACCCAGTTTACACACTCCAAATGGTTCAAGTGTTCAATAACTAAAATTGATTTCTAAAAAAAACAGCATTCATCAATAGTTTATTGGTGCCATACCAAAATGCCCTAAAATTGGTATTATCTGTAAACCCTATTATTTTTCCTTTTCCATTTTGAGAAAGCTTAAAGGGAACACTATTTTTTATTAACTCCAAATTTTCCTTTGAAACATACCCACTCAACAACGGATCATCGGTATATTTAATAGGATTATTATAACTGTTTTTATCTGGTTTAATGAATATTGTAGTATTTCGAAATAAGGCTATATTGTCCTTGTGATATCCAAAATTAATAGGGTGTGAACGATCTAAATTTGCTTCAAAAATTGCACCCCCAATACCTTGCGCCCCTCGAAATTTAGAACGATCCTCAAAGCTTATATTTTCTGCAACAAGTTTTTGGGTGTTCAGTTCCATTTCAAAAAGAGTATTAGATTTTAACCACTTTAGTGCATTCTGATAGGCAATCAAAGTGCCGCCATTGTCCAGCCATTTTTCAAGCTTTTTAGCTGTAGAATTGTTCAGTCCATAGGTGTTAGGAAGAATGATGCAATCATAGCGATTCAAGTCTGTGCGCTCAAGGTATGAAACATCTAATTTGGTGATTGGAATTTCGTATCTGGTGTCCATTAAATGCCAAATTTCTCCGGCGTCGTAAGCATCTATGCCCGCCCCAACAATCAGGGCGATGGATGGGATTTTTAAGGTTTTGAAATTATTACTACCCAGGTCTGGGCCAGTGGTAGCACCACTGTTAATACCGTAGATGTTAAGATGATTTTTTTGTGCCAATTCATCTAAATATACGGCCAATTTTTTCGCTGTTAGAATTTGATTTTGAACAGGAATCAAAATGGTACCGTAATCAAATTTTCTCCCACCACTAGAAAAGGGTTGTAGAGCTGCTTTTACTCTAATGCCATTTGAAAGCAATGATTGTAGCGCTCTTGGACTATAGTAATCCGACCAAGGCATAAGGTAGGCATAATTGCTTTTAATGTCCAATTTACCTTTTGGTGGTGTTGGATGTATTTTATCAGATGCATACTTGGTTTTTCCAGATGAAGTATAATTAACGTCAAAAGCTAAAGGAAAGGACCAAGCCGAAATATCGTAAAACAAGCTGTCCTGAAACCTAGTCCGTGTTTCAAACATAGCTTTCAACAATCGGCCATTTCGCTGCTGCTTAGGAACAACGTACGTGCTCTCTTTTTTGTATAATTGTCCATCAATAGTCTTATCTTCTTTTAATTGGTAGAGGTCTATTTGATGTCTGTCTAAAATTTCTGCTAAGTGATAAGTTTTTGCTGGGTCATTAGCATCTCCAAAGATATAAGCCTGTCCCGATTCTGATTTTAAATCTAATGTGGTATTTTGAAAAAAATCAAATTGATATTTTAAAATTTTTGTCCGCATGGCCAAAGCTGCTTTTAATGTTGAGATTCCTGCAGTCAATTGATTTCTGATGGTAAAGGGAAATGTCAAAATACCATTATCACTCTCTTGAACATGGCCTCTGGAACTCGCCTGTTCAAACAAAATACCGATACTGCCATTAACATCTGGGAAAGTCGATCCTTTTCCATAATAAAAGTCATCATAGTTTTCTTCCGAATAATACAGTGACCCCAATTGATCTAGAGCTGCGGCATGATAAGTCCCAATTTCTTTGGTCAACTCTTGGTTTAACTTTGGCGTTAATGGATGAGTTCGAGACGGAATTCCAGGTTGAAAGAAAAAGGTAGAATTGGTACTCATTTCGTGATGATCAGTCAAAATATTAGGCATCCATTTGTGGAAGGTCTCTATACGTGCTTTGGACTCTGGCAATTGCACAGGCAACCAATCTCGATTCATATCGAACCAGTAGTGATTGGTACGCCCGCCTGGCCAGTTTTCATGATATTCACGATCATTAGAATCGGGGTTCAGGTTTGTATTTCTATTAGAATTTGCCCAATGCGCAAAGCGTTGAAGCCCATCAGGGTTCAGGGCAGGATCAAAAAGTATGATACTATTTTCTAGTAGGGTTTTAACATCTTCAGATTCTGAAGCGGCTAAATGATAAGCCAGAAGCAATGCTGCGTTTGATCCACTAGGCTCATTGCCATGAATGGAGAACCCTTGATAGACAATAATTGGACGCTCATCAAATGATTTTGACTGTTGCCCGTTTATAGCATTGAGGTGTTCCCCTCTAAGTTGTTCAAGATTTTTATGATTATTGTTGCTTGTAATAACAAGCAACAATAGTGGCCTTCCTTCAAAAGTTGTCCCTCTATTTTCAATCGCAATACGATCAGATTTATCGGCTAATGCGTACATGTATTGAACCAATTTATCGTGAGACACATGCCATTCTCCAACCTGATGACCAATTACAGATTCAGGTGTGGGGATAGTTTTATTATAGGTAGTTTTTTTTGGGAAATAGTAATCTAAATTTGAATTTGATTGAGCCCAAACCCACATCGGTAGCCCTAGCAATAACGCATATATTTTCATGAAAAATTTTTTATAAATATAAAAAAAACCGCTTTCCAAAGCGGTTTTTAAGTCTATCTTGGTTTCAAATTTTATATATCATCAAAGTTGACATCCGTGAATTGATTGTCGTTCTGGTCCTCTGAAGATTTTTCTGATGAATCGGATGGATTGAATTCGTTCTGATAGTCGCTAATGACATCTTCTCCTTTCTCTTTAATGATAAAACTTGTCATTTCTTCTAAAATGTGTTTGAACTCATTAAAATCTTCTTTATAGAGATAAATTTTATGTTTTTTGAAATGAAAAGAGCCATCCTCATTGGTGAATTTTTTACTTTCAGTTATGGTCAAATAGTAGTCTTCAGCTTTAGTTGATTTGACATCAAAAAAATAAGTTCTCCTTCCGGCTCGCAATGCTTTGGACAAAATATCTTGTTCTCTTTCGTACATAATCATTGATTTTTTGTTGTATCAAAAGTCTAAAAAATATATGACCTTGCCAACAATAATGTCGTATTATTTATAAGAATATTGAAAATCAATTTTAGTCGACGATCTCCTTGAGTTGTTTTTTATACAATTCGCTGTAGTATCCAGACTTTACAACCAATTCATTGTGATTACCTTGCTGAATAATCTCACCCTGATCCAAAACAATAATTTGGTCTGCTTTTTTGATGGACGAAATTCTATGGCTTACAATAATTGTGGTTTTGTTTTTAGTAATGTCTTCTAAATTACTTAATATTTCTTCTTCCGTTTCAGTGTCAACAGCAGAAAGACAATCATCTAGTAACAGAATAGTTGGGGATTTAATAAAAGCCCTGGCGATTGAGATGCGTTGTTTCTGACCTCCCGAAAGCGTGATTCCGCGTTCACCCAATACAGTTTCATACCCTTGGTCAAATTTGATAATATTGTTGTGAACAACAGCTTTTTTGGCAGCCTCAATCACTTCTTCTTGTGTAGCTTTAAGTTTTCCAAATCGTATATTGTCTTTAATGGACTCCGAAAACAAAAAAGGATCTTGTGGGACATAGCCAATAGCCGATCTTAAGTCGTTTAAGTTGAGCGTTTTAATATTTTTTTCATCAATATTAATCTCGCCTTTGGTAGCATCATATAGCCGACTGACAAGTTCCAAAATAGTAGTTTTTCCAGACCCTGTATTCCCAATTATTCCTAGGGTTTTCCCTTCTTCAAGACAAAAATTAATTCCTTTGAGCGCCTCAATACCGGTATCCTTATAGATAAAATAAACATCCTTGAATTCAATCTTACCATTAATAACACAAGGATTTGTTTGATAATTTTCAATAGTCGGTTTTTGTTTTAAAAAAGCATTAATCCGTTTTTGAGAGGCCTCAGCTTCCTGTACTAATGCAGTTACCCATCCTACCGAAGCTACGGGCCATGTCAACATATTGACATAGATGATAAATTCTGCAATGGTTCCAAGTTCCGTAATTTCACCATTTATATATTGCTGCCCTCCGACATAAATTACAATCAAATTACTGGTACCAATCAGTAAAAGCATCAAAGGAAAGAAGAACGCTTGAATTTTAGTCAAATCCAATCTTTTTTGACGTTGTGTATTGGATAATACTGTAAAATCTTTTTTGGTTTGTTTTTCTAAAGCGTACGCTTTTGTGACTGCAATTCCACTAAAGACTTCTTGCGTTGCAGAGGATAAAGTCGATAGTTGAGCTTGTACAACGGTACTTCTTTTGTGAATAAATTGACTTAAATAATAAATTGAAATGGATAAGACTGGCAGTGGTATAATGGTATAAAGCGTCAGGGTGGGTGCTTTACTATACATGTATATCAGAGCCACGATAAAGAGAGATGTCGTATTTATAGTATACATCAGAGCTGGTCCTACATACATCCGTACTTTACCAACATCCTCTGTAATTCTATTAATGAGATCGCCGGTTCTGTTTTGTTTGTAAAACGTTAGGCACAGCCTTTGGTAGTGATCAAAAATTTCATTTTTAAGATCACACTCGATATATCTTGAAACATTGATTAGGGTCTGTCGCATGAGAAAAGTGAAGGTGCCAGTAGCTATTGCGGCTCCTAAGATCATAAGGATTTTAAGTAGAATGGCTCTTTTAAAGTCTTCGTTTTGCATTGGGGTTTCGACTTGATTGGCTATTAGGGTGATGATGTCACCTATCAGTCGTGGTGTGAAGAGTGAAAAAATCTTTGCGCAAGCTACGATGAATACCCCAAGAACTACCTTGTATCTATACTTAAAAAAATATTTATTAATGTGTTGTAGTTCTTTCATATCTGCCTGTTGACAAAGATAATTCTAGCTTTTAAAAACTCTGTCAAAAAAAAACAATTTTTTAATTCAAACCCCCATAATTAACACTATTTTTGGGGTGCAAAAAAATGAAGCCAATTTATTTCATATCATTGTCCAAAAAAGTTAAGTTCTTATAAGTTATGCTCAACAGACGCCACATTCGTGCCAAAGTCATGCAAGTATTGTTTGCAAATGCCAGTAACACGACGCCAGACCAGTTAGATGGTCTTCTTGATGAAAACATGAAGAATATGTATAAACTTTATTTGGCTTTATTGTCACTTATGGTGCACATTAGAATTCGTGCGATTGAACAACAAGGCAAAGCCCAAAGAAAGCACCTCATCACAGCAGAGGATGTTAATCCTAACATGAAGTTTGTTAACAATTCATTATTAGTCGCCTTAACACAAAATGAGTCTTTTCAAGCGGAAATCAAAGCCCACAAAGTAGAGTATTGGTCACAAGATGGTGAGTATGTTGAACTGATATTTAGATCCTTGATTAAGAGTGATTTATATGATGATTACATGAGGAGTCCTGATGTATCTGTAAAGGCCGATACACAATTTGTTGTAGAGATTTACAAGCAAATTGTAGCTCCCAACCCCAAGTTATATGATTACCTCCAAGACCAAAATTTGACATGGATTGACGATTTGCCTGTGGTGAATACATTCATTGTTAAATTATTTCAAAAATTTAATGCTAAAGTTCGGTCTGATTATTTTTGTCCACAACTCTTTAAGGACAATGAAGATCAACGCTTTGGTTTTGAATTGTTGAAATCGACGCTAGAACACCAAGATCGTTTTTCTGAAGCCATTATTGCCAATACTAAAAACTGGGATAAAGATCGTATCGCTTCAACGGACTTTATTTTGTTGCAAATGGCCCTTTGTGAGTTGAATGAATTTCCGACCATTCCAGTGAAAGTTACCATAAATGAATATGTTGAATTAGCCAAAGATTATTCCACGCCAAAAAGCAATGTATTTATCAATGGTATATTGGATAAAATGGCTAAAGATTACGACACCAAAAAAACCTTGAAGAAGAAAGGTCGAGGTTTGCAGTAATTTTATTAAATTTATGCGCATTTTAAACAATTAACCTAAAAAACAATATTTTTATGAAACGAATTCTATTAAGTGTTTTTGTTTTGGCTCTATTGCCACTAACGTCTTGCAAGGAAAAAGCCGCTGAAAAAATTAACCAAGAGAATGTTGAAAAAGCCGCCGAGCGAGATGCTATGGCCGTTGTTTTCCCTGTGCTGTCTTTCGATAAGACATTACACGATTTTGGTGAAATCCAGAACGGAACCCCTGTTGAAACGGCTTTTACTTACACCAACACAGGGAAGTCACCATTGGTCGTGACTGACATCAAAAGCACCTGTGGGTGTACCGTTCCTCAAGGTTGGAGTAAAGAACCGTTAATGCCTGGAGAATCTTCTCAATTTTCGGTTAAGTTTAATGGTAAGGGTGCCAATAAAGTTTCCAAAACAGTTACTTTGACGACCAATACGGAAAAAGGACGAGAGCAGGTTAAAATTACGGCTTTTATAAAGCCTGATCCTACGGCTTCAGTGGCTGTACCACAAGTTAAAAAACAATAACGCATTACAATATATACTTATTATGGAAGGATTGAGTAATATCTTGCCCTTTATTTTGATTTTGGTGGTTTTCTATTTCTTTATGATTGCACCCCAAATGAAACGGGCCAAAAAAGAGAAACAGTTTGGAGCAGCTTTGAAGAAAGGCGACCGTGTAGTGACCAAGTCGGGGATGCATGGCAAGGTGGCAGCTTTGAATGACAAGGACGATTCTTGTGTGATAGAAACCTTGGCAGGAAAAATTAAGTTTGACCGCTCTGCTATTTCTATGGAGATGACACAAAAGCTCAATACCGCAGCAAAGAAATAAGTTAACTTAGTTAATACTGACAAACCCTACGCTATTGGCGTGGGGTTTTTTGTGAAATTAAGTTGTGTCAATTCTGCAATTTTGCAAATGACTTGCGTAGCTTTGAGTATACTCTCTAGGGGTACATATTCGTATCGACCATGGAAATTGTGTCCTCCGGCAAAAATATTGGGGCAGGGTAGTCCCATGTAGCTGAGTTGAGAGCCGTCTGTACCACCTCTAATGGGTTTGATGAGTGGCGTGATGTTTAGAGCTCTCATAGCTTCTTCAGCAATATCTACTATATGCATGACCGGTGTGACTTTATCCTTCATATTGAAATATTGATCTTTGATGATCGCTTCAAAATGGGCGTTTTTTTGGCTGTCGTTAAAATGTTGTACCAGCTGTTCAATGTTGGCTTTTCGGTTGTTGAAGCGGTCCAAATCGTGGTCTCTAATGATGTATTTTAAAACTGTTTTTTCGACTTTACCTGCCATAGCATGTAAGTGGTAAAAACCTTCATAACCTTCGGTAGTTTCTGGGGTTTCGTCTTTGGGTAAGGCATCAATAAACTGTTGGGCATAGTACATGGAATTTACCATCTTGTCTTTGGCGTAGCCAGGGTGTACAATTTTACCTTTTACGGTAATATCTGCACTGGCAGCATTGAAGTTTTCATATTCCAACTCTCCAATTTGACTGCCATCCATGGTGTAGGCCCATTCGGCTCCAAATTTTTTAACGTCAAATTTATGAGCGCCACGTCCAATTTCTTCGTCGGGCGTGAATCCGACTTTAATGGGGCCGTGTTTGATTTCAGGGTGTTGGATGAGGTATTCCATGGCGCTTACAATTTCGCAAACACCAGCTTTGTCGTCGGCACCCAATAGGGTGGTACCATCGGTGGTGATAAGGGTTTGACCTTTGTAGCTTAATAAATCTTCAAAATAATCTGGGGATAGTACAATATTTTGTTTTTTATTTAAGACAATATCTTTTCCATCATAATTTTCAATAATTTGTGGCTTGACGTTGGCAGCCGTAAAATCGGGAGAGGTATCAAAATGAGAAATAAATCCAATAGCTGGGACATCATGATCGACGTTTGAAGGGAGGGTTCCCATCACATAGGCATTCTGGTCGATGCTAACATCTACTAAACCGATTTGTTGGAGTTCTTCGGCCAATTGTTTGGCTAATACCCATTGTTTTTCAGAACTGGGGGTGGTGTTAGAATTAGGGTCACTTTCTGTATCAATAGTGACATATCTTAAGAATCGGTCTAGGATGTGTTGTTTGTCGAGCATTATTTTTGACTTTGTTCAAAAATAATTAACCTTGTGCAAAGTGACAAGTATGGATTTGGTTTCTTTTTTGGTGTGACAATTTAATGTATTTTTGTGCTCAAAATTAGGGTTATGTACAAGTCAGTCATTCGTTCCATACTGTTTAGGTTTGATCCAGAGGCTGTTCACTATTTTACATTCAATGCCATTAGGATTTTGTCTAAAATTCCTATGGTCTCCACGCTAATCCGCTCTCTTTTTCTAGTCCAGCATCCTGCTCTCGAGCGTGAGTTATTTGGGTTGACATTTAATAACCCCGTCGGATTGGCTGCAGGGTTTGATAAAAATGCAGTCCTTTTTGAGGAGTTGACCAATTTTGGTTTTGGCTTTATAGAAGTAGGGACCGTTACGCCTATGCCCCAAGCAGGTAACCCCAAAAAACGCTTATTTCGATTGAAAGACGACCAAGGCCTAATCAATCGAATGGGGTTCAATAATGCGGGATTAGACGCTATGATATTAAACTTAAAATCCAATTCAAGACGCCTGATTATTGGCGGAAATATTGGAAAAAATACTGCGACACACCCCAACGATTACACAGATGATTATGCCGCTTGTTTTAAAGCACTTCATCCTTATGTAGACTATTTTGTTTTGAATGTCAGCTGTCCAAATGTTGGTAGTCATGCCAAATTAACCGATAAAGACTACCTAGAAGAATTGATTCTGGAGATGAAACGTTTAAATGGTACTTTTGAGACGCCAAAACCGATTCTTTTAAAAATCGCTCCAGATTTAAATACCATGCAATTGGATGATATTATAGCCTTGATTGCAGACACTAAAATTGCTGGTGTAATTGCTTCAAACACCTCCGTTTCTAGAGATGGATTAAAAACCTCTAAATTAAAGTTAGAGGCCATTGGAAATGGTGGATTAAGCGGTAAGCCCATCCAATCAAAAAGTACAGAGGTCATTCGATATTTATCAGAAAAAAGTGAAAAGGCATTTCCAATTATTGGAGTAGGTGGTATTCATTCTGCTGAAGATGCCATAGAAAAGATCGAAGCTGGTGCCGATCTAGTTCAAATTTACACGGGCTTTGTCTATGAAGGCCCCTCACTTATTAAAAGTATCAATAAAGCGCTGATTAAAAGGCATGATTCTTTGTAGTTTTGGATTATAATGTTCTGATATCATTTGTTTTGGCCACCGCAGCATTGGCCTTTTCGCCAGGTCCCGATAATATTTTTGTGATCATTCAGAGTGCTGCCTATGGAAGAAAATCTGGGATGGCAGTGGTTGCAGGATTGATGTCAGGTTGTTTGATTCACACCTCGTTGGTGGCTTTTGGGTTGTCTTCTTTTATTAAAGCTAATGAGGAGTTATATTGGATTCTGAAAGTTTTTGGTGCGGCATATATGCTATTTTTGGCCTTCAAAGTTTATAAATCAAAATCAACTACAACAACAGTATCTAATGAATTAAATCAAAAAGATTTTGTTGATTTGTTTAAGCAAGGATTTATAATGAATGTTTTAAATCCAAAGGTTTCTATTTTCTTTTTAGCCTTTTTCCCCGCTTTTATATTTAGTGACTCTATTTCTCTATTTAAACAGTTTTATGGACTTGGATTTCTTTTTATAACAACTTCTTTTATTGTCTTCTCCACTTTTGTAATGCTATCGGGTTTTTTCTCAAAAATATTTTTGAATTCGCCAAAAAAGATAAAACTCTTGAAGCGTCTACAGGTTGGCTTCTATGTTGGAATTGCCACATTGATTTTAAACGGATGAAATAAAATCCAAATTTATTACTCGTAAATCTCAAGTAACTTATTATGTGCTTTGATAGCACTGATAAATTCATCTTTCATTTTTTCAATAAGTTCTTTCACAGTGGGGTTGTCTTGGATGCTTGTAACGCCTTGTCCTGCAGACCAAATGGTACTCCATGCTTTGGCTTCACTCTCCGCCGCAGACAGTTCTTTACCAAAATCAATTTTCTTGGTTCTGGATAACATCTCTTCTGTTATTCCCATAGCCTCTAAACTGGGGCGTAAAAAGTTAGCAGAGACTCCCGAAATCGCAGCAGTATATACAATATCACTTGCTCCAGAGTCGATAATCATATTTTTGTAATTTTCTGGTGCTTTACTTTCTTTTGTGTTAATAAATCGGGTTCCCATGTAGGCCAAATCTGCTCCCATTTGAAGGGCAGCAGCCACATCTCGTCCATTGGAGATACACCCTGAGAGGATGATTGTTTTATCAAAAAACTGTTTGACTTCTGTTACAAATGGCATAGGGTTCAATGTTCCAGCATGACCGCCCGCGCCAGCACACACCAAAATAAGACCATCTACCCCAGCATCGGCTGCTTTTTGAGCATGTCTTTTTTTGATCACATCGTGAAATACCAATCCACCGTAGCTATGAACTGCGCCCACAAGTTGCGGCACTGCGCCCAAAGAGGTGATGATGATCGGAACTTGATGTTTGACACACACGGCCAAATCCGCTTGAACACGAGGGTTTGATTGATGTACAATTAAATTTACACCAAACGGAGCAGCCTTTCGTCCCGTTTCTTTTTCAAACTGTTCTAGAGCAGTTTTAATTTCTACAACCCATTCCTCAAACCCTTCCGTTGTTCTTTGATTTAGGGCTGGAAAAGTGCCAACAATTCCGTTTTTACAACACTCTATAACGATCTTCGGTCCAGAAATTAAAAACATTGGCGCCGCGATAGTGGGTATTGATAAATCTTGTATAAAGTTAGGCTTACTCATCTTGGTCATAAATTTTTATGTTACCAATATACGGATAAACTTTTTTTTTGGATTGTTTTTATGACAATATTGGGAAGTTCAAATTAGATAAATCAAGTTTTAAATTGATAAAGAATTATGGGTTCCAGAGCGGCTCCTTTCAAAGTAAGAAGTAAAATAACCAATAATAAGAGCTATTCATTTAATTTTTTTCAAATAAGTTCTCAAATTTTATCAATTCCATAATTCGGCAAGTTTACATCGGATAAGGAAAGGGGCTTTGCTATATTTGTAGCTAATTAATGTATCGTCCAATGGCTGTTAGACCAAAATTAGAAAGATTTAAGCGAAATGTATTGTCAAAATTCCAAATATACAACAGTATATTCATGACTCTGCCATTTGATCAAATCACCAAAACAGGGGTTTTGCTTCCTTTGTTTCAGGAAACTTGCGAGAAGGGCTATGCTGCCGGTGATGATCCAACAACCATTGTTGAAACATTTTTCCAAAAATATCAAGCCAGAAGAACAAAGAAAAGTCAAATTAAATTGTTGTTTAGGTTTATACAATATATTGAACGCCAGGTTGTTTTATTTGATGCTATTGAAGATGCTGCTTTCCCAGTCATCAATAACATGGATGGAATTGGAACGCTTCGAAGTTTAAAAGAAAAGGCTTTTTCTGATAATAATTTAGAGGAATTAAAAGCTTACTTGGACGAATTTAAAGTACGTATTGTACTTACAGCTCACCCGACACAATTTTATCCTGGTTCTGTACTGGGGATAATTACTGATCTGACTGAAGCTATTAAGGACAATGACATTGGACGCATCAATAATCTTTTGGCTCAATTGGGCAAAACCCCATTCTTTAAGCACAAAAAACCGACCCCATACGATGAGGCGGTTAACCTAATTTGGTATTTGGAGCATGTATTCTATAACTCATTTGGATCGATATTTGACTACATTCAACAAAATATTTATGACAACAAGAACCTACAAAATGAAATTATAAATGTTGGTTTTTGGCCAGGTGGTGACCGCGACGGCAATCCATTTGTTCTTCCAGATACTACCCTAAAAGTCGCTGGGTTGTTAAAAAGCACATTACTTAAGAGCTATGCACGGGATTTAAAAAAACTCAAACGTAAATTAACTTTCAGAGGCGTTGAAAGTCGGATCGGTGCATTAATCGATAGTATTTATAACAGTCAGTCCAATCCGAATCAGTTTGATTTTGATTACTTCGTCAAAGAGCTTAAAGAGTTACGCCAGCTAGTCAAACGCGATTTTCATTCTTTGTATTTGAGTGAAATAACAAGTTTAATCAACAAAACACAATTATTTGGTTACCATTTTGCCTCACTAGATATTCGTCAGGATAGTCGAATACATCATTCTGTTTTTTCTAAAATTGTTGATACTTGCTTGGAACAAAAGAATACTATATTTCCAGAAAATTATAATGATTTAGATGAACAGCAACAAATTGATGTTATTTCTAATCTTGATGCTGAATTGGATATTTCGATATTTGAAGACGAATTGGTTCACAATACCCTAAAAACCATCCAAGTTGTAAAAGATATTCAATCTCAAAATGGTGAAAAAGGGGCTAATCGATATATTATTAGTAATAATCAGACGGCTTTAAACGTCATGCAATTATATGCTATGTTAAAATTGGTAGCCTTTAATGATAAACTAACTATCGATATTGTACCATTATTTGAAACCGTAACTGATCTTGAAAATGCGCCAAAGGTCATGGCGCAATTGTATACCAACAAAGCTTACAAAAAACACCTTAAATTTAGAGGACAGAAACAAACCATTATGCTTGGTTTTTCCGATGGAACAAAAGACGGCGGGTATTTTATGGCTAATTGGGCTATATTTAAAGCTAAAGAAGCCCTTACCGCCATATCCAAACAGTACAACATTGATGTTGTATTTTTTGATGGTAGAGGGGGGCCACCGGCTAGAGGCGGTGGCAAAACACATCAATTTTATGCTTCACTCGGTCCGACTATTGGGGATCGCGAAGTGCAGCTAACGATTCAAGGACAGACTATTAGCTCAAATTTTGGTACGCCGGATTCTTCAAAGTATAATTTGGAACAGCTCATAAGCTCCGGTTTATCCAATAAGTTACAATCCGAAAATAACGCATTATCAGATCAGAATCGTGAGACATTGAATGAGTTGGCAGAAATAAGCTATCAAGCCTATCAAGATTTCAAAGGCCATCCAAAATTTGTTCCTTATTTGGAAAGAATTAGCACTCTGAAGTATTATGCTAAAGCCAATATTGGTAGTCGCCCATCAAAACGTTCTAAATCGGATAAACTTATTTTTTCAGATCTAAGAGCGATACCCTTTGTCGGATCTTGGAGTCAACTTAAGCAAAATGTTCCAGGGTTTTTCGGAGTTGGAACAGCCATAAAAGCCTTTGAAGACCGTGGTCAGATTGATAAAGTAGTGGCGTTGTACAAGGAGTCCAGTTTTTTCAAAACCCTTATTGAAAATAGTATGATGTCGCTGAGTAAGTCTTTCTTTCCGCTCACAAAATATATGGCTGACGATGAGGAATTTGGAGAGTTTTGGACTATTATTTATGAAGAATATAAACTAACTCTAGACTTATTACTGCGCGTTTCTGATCAAAAATCTCTCATGGAGAATGAGCCAAGCGGTAAAGCCTCCATCGAAGTGAGAGAATCTATAGTTTTACCGCTAGTCACCATTCAGCAATATGCCTTGAGAAAAATACAATCTTTACAAAAACAAAAAAATCTTGACAAAGAACAAATAGACGTTTTTGAAAAAATTGTAACTCGTACGCTTTATGGTATCATTAATGCCAGTAGAAATTCTGCATAAAAAAAAGCCCATTGGAAGTAATTCCTTTGGGCTTTTTTACTAATCACAAACAAAAATTATATTTAGAAAGTATAGATAGCGGCTATTGTGAATGCTGCTAAAGAATCTGTATCCACTCCATCATTGTCGAAATATGGTTCGGCTTCGCTCCAGGCGTCTAGTCTAATTTCGGGTTTGATAGTCAAATTTTCTAAGGTGTAGCTACCAGTAAGTGTTGTTGAGAATACGCTTGGTAGGTCCTCTTCATCCTTCTCGTGGTATCCAAAAAGTTCGCCACGTAATCCAATGGACAAGCTGTCAGAAAAAGTGTATTGTGGGTAAAGTGCAGCCCCGTAAAAACCTGCATCATCACTAACTTGGTAGGCAGCATTAATCCCTAAGAATAATTCTTCTGAAAGGTCAAATCCGCCAGTGTAGTCAATTTCAAATCCTAAAACTTCGTCATTGTCATAATACAGATTTAAGAACTGTCCGGCATATCCTAGTTGTGCACCCAAAGCGTATCCACCTGTAGTGTTGTTGTTGACATCGGTTGGGTTCATGAAAGCCAGCATTAGACTAAAATCGCTACCAAGATCAAAATCTGCTTTGAGTCCTACCATTGAGAAGGGACCGCTAGAGAACATGTAAGATGTACTGTAGTTGAAATTTCCAGCTGGTGAAATAACTTCATACCCTAAATAAGTATTAAATCGCCCCATAGTAAGAGTTGTAGTCTCTGTCACATTCCAATAGGCATACAATTGGTTTAGGTTGTATCCGCCAACTGCAGATTCACCTCGAGGGCCAAAAACAACATCGGCAACGACGCCTGTTTTTTCCATATCATAAGCGGCAACAAGATTTGCCATTCCTAAAGCAAAACCTGTCTCGTTTGCAAAGGATGTTCCAAAAGAATCTCCCAGATCGTCAGGTGATGTTAAGTTGGTTTGGAAGTATGCATCTACAGTTCCTGAGAGCGATAATGTGGGCTCTTGATTTTGGGCAAAACCTGCAAAAAAAGCTGTGGCCAATAATAATGTAAAAATCTTTTTCATAATTAATTTGTTAAATGGTTGTTATTTGATTTTGCATCAAAATTATATTAAATAAATGTTTAACCCTTAAAATAATAGGGTTTATATTTAATTTTTATCTATTTATAAAAAATATACCCCAATTTTAAAGGGGTACATAAATAAATTTAATTTAAATACGAATTTCATATTTAAGTTTTGAGGGGGGTATGCTTTTTTTATTTAAAATTTTAATGTTTAATGTGTAAATTTTTTTTGAAAGTCTCGATTAAGTTTCTTTTAGAAAATTTTAAGATTTTTCAATTATTAAATTGGTAAAAATCTCAATGAAAAAATGTTTAAAAAATAATTAATTGAACCCAAAATACGGATGTCGTAATAATCATTTGGAGTTGCATCATAATATCAATTTAGTACTTATATTACACTTTCAATTCAAAATTTACAATCAAAATTTACAGCTATGTTGAAGAAACAAGGAATGTATTTACCTGAATTTGAGCACGACAATTGTGGTGCTGGTTTTATTTGCAGTCTCAAAGGTCAAAAGTCAAATGATATAATTCATAAGGCGTTGCAAATTTTAGAACGACTAGAGCATAGAGGGGCTGTAAGTGCTGATGGCAAAACAGGTGACGGTGCTGGAATTCTCACCGACATTCCGCATGAACTTTTTTTAAGTGAATGTGATTTTGACATACCAGCGCTTGGAAATTATGCTGTTGGTAATGTATTTCTTCCAAAGAAAATTAACCAACGTGACTATTGTGAAACTATCTTTGAAAAACATGTTAAAGATCAAGAATTAACCGTTCTGGGGTGGAGATCAATCCCTGTAGACCCTACTGTTCTTGGCGATATTGCTGCCAAAACAGAACCGCTTGTCAAACAAATTTTTATCGGAAAGTCTTCAATTGAACAGACTGATTTTGAATTTAATCTCAAATTGTACATTGCTCGTAAAAAAACGGAGCATGAGATTTTTTCATCCAAAATTTCCGAATCGAACTTCTTTTATGTACCGAGCTTATCAACTAAAATTATAATATATAAAGGTCTTCTCATTCCAGAGGACATCAAATTATACTACAAGGATTTAAAAAACCCTCTATTTGTAACAAGATTAGCTTTGGTTCATCAGCGTTTTTCGACTAATACTTTTCCTACATGGGATTTAGCACAACCTTTTCGATACATGTGTCATAACGGTGAAATTAACACCTTGAGAGGTAATATTTCTCGAATGTTATCCAGAGAATCATTGTTGGAAAGCGAATGGTTTGGAGAGGAAATTAAAGCTATCTTCCCTGTTGTTTTGCCACAAAAATCAGATTCTGCCTCCATGGATATGGTCGTCGAATTGTTACTGATGACAGGTCGGTCGCTACCAGAAGTCATGATGATGTTGATTCCCGAGGCCTGGGAAAAGAATTCTGAAATGTCTGCCTCCAAAAAAGCCTTTTATGAATATAATTCTTGTCTGATGGAACCCTGGGATGGTCCAGCATCAATTCCTTTTACTGATGGAGACTACATTGGAGCGGTATTGGATAGAAACGGTTTAAGACCCTCCAGATATACGGTAACCAAAGATGGTTATGTTATTATGTCTTCTGAAATTGGAGTCGTTGAACTCGTACCGGAAAATGTGGAATTTCACGGCCGATTAGAGCCAGGGAAAATGTTTCTTGTTGATATGAATCAAGGCCGTATCGTGAATGACGAAGAAGTCAAAGAGTCAATAGCTCGCAAAAACCCCTACCAGAAATGGTTAGGTGAAAATTTAGTCTATTTAAAACAAATCCCATACAACGATTGTCCAGTATTTTTAAACCAAGAGACTTTGAAGAAAAGAAAAGTCCTTTTTGGTTACACACAAGAAGACATCAACACAATCATTCTACCAATGGCCAATTTGGGTAAAGAACCCATTGGATCCATGGGAAGTGACACGCCTTTGGCGTTGTTATCTGAACGACCGCAGCTAATTTATAATTATTTCAAGCAGTTATTTGCTCAAGTAACAAATCCACCACTCGACGGAATTCGTGAAGAGCTAATTACAGATATCAGTTTGACACTGGGAAGTGATTTTAATATTTTTGATGTAAACGAATTTCACTGTAAAAAATTAAAAATTCAAAACCCAGTTATATCCAAACAAGATTTAGATAAAATTAAGAGTTTCGACAACCCCAATTTTAAAATAGCTTCAATTCCCATGCTTTATGCGGTCAATAGAGGTCATAACGGTTTAGAAGAGGCCTTAGAAAAGCTTTTACAATTTGCTTCCTTTGAAGTTGACAAAGGAACTAATATTTTAATCCTTTCAGACAGAAATGTTTCTAAAGAATTGGCGCCAATCCCAGCACTGTTGGCTTGTTCATTTGTTAACAGTGGGTTGCAAAAATTGGGTAAACGCTCTAAAATTAGTATCATTATCGAATCCGCTGAACCAAGAGAGGTTCATCATTTTGCATTGTTATTTGGTTATGGCGCTAGCGCCATTAACCCCTACATGGTTAATGAAATTATAGAGGATGAAGTTTTAAGAACAGACCCGAAATCAGATACCGAAAAAGCTATTAGTAATTACAATAAAGCTGTTGGCAAAGGGATTTTAAAGGTTATGAACAAAATTGGAATTTCTACACTTAATTCCTATAGAGGCTCGCAATTGTTCGAATGTATTGGAATTAATACCCAAGTTGTAGATAAATATTTCCCAAACACAGCGACTAGGATTCAGGGTGTAGATCTACATCAACTTGAAAAAGAAATTTCTAAACGTTACAATCAAACATACCTCAAAAAAGATATAAATGCCGAATTAGATTTGGAAATTGGAGGACAATATCGCTGGCGAAGAAATGGCGAACATCATCTCTTTAATCCACTATCTATCGCCAAATTACAGGATTCCGTAAGAACAAATAAACCCCAGAAGTATAAAGAATACTCAGAAATTATTAACAACCAGTCTAAACAACTGATGACTATCCGAGGGTTATTTGAGTTTGCCAATTATGACCCCATTCCATTGGAAGAAGTAGAACCCTGGACAAATATTGTTAAGCGATTTAAAACGGGTGCGATGTCTTATGGCTCAATTAGTAAAGAAGCGCATGAAAATCTCGCCATAGCCATGAACAGAATAGGAGGTAAAAGTAACTCTGGAGAGGGTGGCGAGGATCAAGACCGGTTTTATAAAGATGCTAATGGCGATTGGAAAAATAGTGCCATAAAGCAAGTGGCTTCAGGTCGATTTGGCGTAACATCGAACTACTTAACCAACGCCAAGGAAATTCAAATTAAAATGGCTCAAGGCGCTAAACCTGGAGAAGGGGGCCAATTACCCGGACCAAAAGTTAATCCCGACATTGCCAAAACTCGAAATTCCACGCCCTATGTGGGATTGATCTCACCACCCCCACATCACGATATTTATTCGATTGAAGATTTATCTCAATTGATATATGATCTTAAATCAGCCAATCGTGATGCTCGAATTAATGTTAAGTTAGTTTCTGAAGTTGGAGTTGGAACTGTTGCAGCGGGTGTTGCCAAAGCAAAAGCCGATGTTGTTTTAATTTCAGGCTACGATGGGGGTACAGGAGCCTCTCCATTAACTTCTTTAAAGCACGCTGGACTGCCATGGGAATTGGGTCTAGCCGAAGCGCAACAAACCCTAGTCATGAACGATCTTAGAAGTCGAATTGTTGTCGAATGTGATGGACAGCTCAAAACGGGTCGAGATGTTGCCATAGCTTGTTTGTTAGGTGCAGAGGAATTCGGATTTGCTACTGCTCCGCTTGTGGCCTCTGGATGTGTTATGATGAGAGCTTGCCATCTGAATACCTGTCCAGTGGGTATCGCTACTCAAAACCCAGATTTACGAAAAAAATTCAAAGGGAAACCAGAGCATGTAGTTAATTTTATGTATTTCGTTGCCCAAGAACTAAGAGAGATTATGGCTAAACTTGGGTTTAGAACAGTTGACGAAATGGTTGGTAAGGTTGAAAAATTAGACCGAAATAAAGCTATAGATCATTATAAATCTAGAGGCATTGATCTGTCTCCAATTCTTCATAAAGTTGAAGTAGATCAATCGGTTCCTTTGCGAAACACCACAACGCAAGATCACCAATTGGAAAATGCTCTAGATTTTACAATCATTGATAAAGCTCATCCCGCATTATTCAGAAAA
Organism: Flavobacteriaceae bacterium; assembly: GCA_049889395.1. GTDB lineage: Bacteria > Bacteroidota > Bacteroidia > Flavobacteriales > Flavobacteriaceae > UBA3537. Next base: position 37,835 of record JBMHDM010000015.1, on the reverse strand, counting down.
GAGCCAACGGTATTGGATTTTAAAATAAATAATGAAAATAGAGCTGTAGGAGCTATTTTGAGTAATGAGATTTCAAAAATTTATGGCGCTCAAGGACTTCCAGAAAATACACTAAAAATCAACTTTACTGGAGCCGCTGGTCAAAGCTTTGGTGCATTTGCTACTAAAGGCCTTACCTTAAATGTAATTGGAACTACAAATGATTATCTGGGTAAAGGATTATCGGGTGCAAAATTATCCATTCGCGTACCAGACGAGGCTACGATTGTTCCGGAAGAAAACATCATTGTTGGTAATGTAGCACTCTATGGTGCTACCTCTGGGGAAGTTTACATTAATGGGATTGCTGGAGAGCGATTTTGTGTCCGAAATTCTGGTGCAAAAGCAGTAGTTGAAGGTATTGGTGATCATGGTTGTGAATACATGACTGGTGGTGTAGCCGTTATTTTAGGAAATGTTGGCCGAAATTTCGGTGCAGGTATGAGCGGTGGTATCGCTTACGTTTATGATCCAAATAAAACATTTAAAATGCGTTGCAATTCAGAAGGCCTTAACCTTGACCCACTTTCTGAACAAGCTCATATTGATGAACTAAAACAACTCATAGAAGATCACTACAATACCACGTTGAGTCCTTTAGCACAACGATTACTGGAGCAATGGGAATCTTCACACCAACAATTTATTAGAGTCCTCCCAGAAGAGTACAAACAAGCACTAATACGATTAGAAAAAGAAAACCTAGTAAACAATTAATAATATGGGAAAAATCACAGGGTTTATGGAATTTAAGCGTGTCGATGAATCATATGATGCCGTTGACCAACGTTTAAAAAATTACAAAGAATTTACCATTCCTTTAAAAGAGAAGGAGCTAAAAAATCAAGGTGCACGCTGCATGGATTGTGGTATTCCGTTTTGCCACAGTGGTTGTCCATTGGGGAACTTAATACCCGATTTTAATGACCAAGTTTATCGTGGAAACTGGGAAAACGCTGCAAAAATTTTACATTCCACAAACAATTTTCCAGAATTCACTGGGCGTTTGTGTCCAGCACCTTGTGAGCAGGCCTGTGTGTTGGGAATTAATGAAGATCCTGTCTCGATAGAAAATATTGAAAAAAATATTGTCGAAACAGCTTTTGACAAAGGATGGATAAAAGCGCAGAAACCTACCACCAGGACTGGAAAAACTATAGCAGTTGTTGGGTCTGGCCCCTCTGGATTGGCAGCTGCACAACAACTCAATAGAGCCGGACACAACGTGACAGTTTTTGAGAGAGATTCAAAAATAGGTGGTCTTTTGCGGTACGGAATCCCTGACTTCAAATTAGAAAAACATATTATAGACAGACGAATCACAATCTTAGAAGAAGAAGGTATTGTTTTTAAAACCAATACAAATGTCGGAGTTGATGTTTCATTAAAGAGTTTGAGACGTGAATTTGATGCTTTATTGCTTTGTGGTGGGGCAGCAGCTCGTCGCTCACTTCCTATTAAAGGGGCTCAACTCAAGGGTGTAGTTCAAGCTATGGACTTTTTGAAATTAAATAATGAATATATAGATGGGCTGAAGTCTTTCGAAGAGATTATTTCTGCTCAACATAAAAATGTGATTGTCATTGGTGGGGGAGATACAGGTTCAGACTGTATTGGAACATCAAATCGACATGGTGCTAAATCGGTTACAAATTTTGAAATTTTAAGTAAACCAACAAAGGGCCGTCCAGCCAACCAACCTTGGCCATTTTGGCCCATGAAACTCAAGTCAAGTTCTTCTCACGAAGAAGGGGTTGAGCGTTTTTGGAGTATATCAACGAAAGAATTTATTGGTGACGAGGATGGTAATTTAACAGGCTTAATTACTTGTGAAGTAGAGTGGATATTTAAAGAGGGTCAACGACCTGAACTAAAAGAGCTTCCTAACTCCGAAAAAACATGGCCTTGTGAATTAGCTCTTTTGGCCTTGGGCTTTACTGGTCCAGGTACCTCAATTGTTGAGGACTTGCAACTCGAAACAGATTTTAGAACTAATATAAAAGCCTCTACAAAAGATTTTAAAACAAATATTCCTGGTGTTTTTGCAGCAGGTGATATTCGGAGAGGTCAGTCCTTGATTGTTTGGGCTATTTCTGAGGGCAGACAAGCAGCCCATCATGTAGATACTTTTCTTATGGGGCGTTCAGATCTTCCTCTGAAAGATGAGAATGACTTACCTAGAATTTAGTTTTTGATTAAATAACATTTTTTTATTCGCAATCAACAAAATCATCTTCGCTAAATCCAGCGCAAGCCGCATAACACGGGTTTAAGAATGCTTCAACAATGATATCGTTTGGATTGTGAGGATCAGTATATTGAACACAAACAATATTTTCTTCGTCTGAACACGACTCGCACTCCTCCTCATCGTCATCCTCATCGTCGTCCTCATCGTCGTCTTCATCATCCCAATCCTCGTCACAAAACTCTTCCAAAACTTCCTCGAGCATTTCATATGATGTTATTTCGACAGTTTCATTTTCAAATTCTATAATAAGCGGGAAGATTAGTTCAAATTCGTCATCTGTGTTGGGGTTTTCGTCATACCAAGATTCCAATACTTGAATGAGAGACTCATAATTATCAACGCTAATAACATCACCGTTAGGCGTTACAACGGAAATTGGAAACACCAATTCGCCACATGGCAAATCGAACCCGAAAAAGTCGCCGGCGAAACCTCCATCGCCGTCTTCGGGCTCCCAATGACCTTCATAGTCACAGTCGTCAAGAAAGTCATCAGCGTTGAAACCGTCTAACTCTGCCCAACAAGAATTAGGGTATGCAATGATATAAATCTCATTGTCGTGACCCGTGATTTCAACACAAACCGGATCAAATTCTTCAGTACAGGCATATTCATCACCGTCAAAATCACAATCTAGAAGTAGTATTTCAAAACTTTCGTCGTTTTCAATGGTGATGATCTCGAAGCTGTTTGTTTCATTGTTGAAGATTTCAACGTCAAAAGGGTAGATAATGTTATTGACATATAATTCCTCATTAGAGTTAAACAAAATTTCAATAAGTTCATCGATGTTGTTTACACTAATTTCGGAGCCGTTATTGAGTTCAAAGTTGATTGGATAAATGAAGTCAAAACAAAAATCCAAGGTTATATTTCCAGTAGGATTTTCAGAATTTTCCAAGTTGCCAAAGTTGTCATATTGTTCCATTAGCTCTTCCATGGCATTGAGAACCAAGGCATTGTCAGAGTTAATTTCTGTTGATGATCCAATTTCCTCATTGTTACAGGCTAGTATAATGAGGCTTAGAAAGATAGTTAACAAGGACTTAAAATACGTCATAGCATTAGTTTTTGTCAGAGTATAATTTAGACAATGATTATGTTTAATAAAATTAAATTTATTACAAACATAGTTATATATTTGAGTATGAGAAAATTTATATTTCTTTTATTGATAGTTTTAGGATGTCAAGACGAAGAAATTGGTGGTATTTTACCTGCCAATCCAACTGCCGATGCCGCAGAGATTCTATCTGTAAGTTTCAAATCTGAATATAATCCTTCGATTACTCAGGATATCAACCTAGAATTCAATGGAATTGATACCTTTTCAGCTCATGTTCCTTTTGAGGTAGATATTTTCAATCTGGTTGCCAGTGTAGCAATATCTCAAGTTAATGCAACAGTTCTGTTAGATAATGATGTCTTTGAAAACGAAGTGACACCTCATAATTTCGGAAAAGAAGTTATCATATCGGCGATCAATACAGACGAATCAATAACAACAAACTATAAGATTAGGCTAACTTACTTTACGGGTCTGCCCATTCTCTACATTAATACAGACAATAGCCCTATTGATTCGAAAACCGATTATGTATTAGGATTTTCTTCGATTTATGGTGGTTTAAATTTTGATGATTTAGAATTAGCCTCTATGAAAATCAGAGGTCGGGGTAATTCTACATGGATGCATCCTAAAAAACCCTATCAGATTGAATTTGACAACAAAACCGCTGTTTTAGGTATGCCTGATGACAGACGTTGGATCCTTTTGGCGGAATATTCTGATAAGACGTTATTGCGTAATAAACTTACTTTTGAAATGGGTGCTTTGAGTCATTTGAATTATACACCCAGTGCCGAATTTGTAGAATTATTTATAAACAATGTTCATCAAGGTACCTATTTGGTGGCTCAAAAAGTGGAGAAAACAAACAATAGAGTGCCCATTGGCGATGAAGGATTTTTAGTTGAAATAGATCAAGACTATAGAATAGCACCCGATGATGTTTATTTCACCCCTACAATTTATACTCAAAATTACCCTTCCAATGTATTCAACATAAAAGACCCCGAAGTTCAATTAGATTCTTCTGAATATCAGCTTATTGAATCACATATAAATAATTTTGAAAGTGCTCTTTTTGGACCCAATTTTACAGATCCAGATTCTGGATATCGTTCTTATATTGATGTAGACTCCTTTGTAGATTGGTTTTTGATTAATGAAATTTCGAAGACCGTAGATGCCAAGTGGTTTTCAAGTATTTATTTTACTTATAGCCCCGGCGGAAAGATTAAAATGGGACCCTTATGGGATTTTGATTTGTCTTATGGTAATGTGGATTATGCAGACCCCGAATACCCTGAGGGGTTCTGGATCAAAGAGAATTTGTGGATTAGTCGAATGTTTGAAGATCCCTATTTTCAAAATCAAGTTCAAACGAGATTTGAATATTTTTATAACAGTTTAGATTACTTCCACTCTTTTATTGATTCCTCTAGCATATATCTCGATGATTCTCAAACCATAAACTATGATACATGGCAAACGCTAGGAACCTATGTTTGGCCAAATCCGGTATGGTATGATACCTATCAAGAAGAAGTTAATCATCTCAAACAATGGTTAACTATTCGATTAAATTGGTTAGCACAAGAATTGTAAGCTTGCCAATAGTGTTAATGTTTTTATAAACTAAAATCCCAACAAGTCATATTACATTAGTTTTGTATTGACCACTAATACTTTTAGGCTATGATTTCTAATGTTTTAAAACTAACCCTGTTGTTAATTACGCCACTCTTTATGATTGAGGCAGAGTTAAAGCCTTCGGGTACGTTTCAAGGAAAAGCTGTTTATGTTTCAAAATCAACATTAGACTTGGGTCGATGGGGGGCAAGAATGAGTGAGGCTCAAAAAAAACAAGTTGCAGCCCGCCTTAAAAATAGATTGGAAAAAGAATACACATTAATCTTCAATAAGGAAGAATCCCTATTTGTTGAAGAAGAACAATTGGATGCCATTTCTGGCGCAACCGACTCATGGGGTAAAAACTTTGCAGCGGGCGAAAACTATAAAAACGTCAAAACAAATACTCAAATACAACAACAGGAATTCTATGGCAAGAAATTTTTAGTTAAAGACAATCTCCAAAATATGCAATGGACGTTATCAGGAGAAACCAAAACGATTGGCAGCTACATGTGTTATAAGGCTACTACTTTTGTCCCAACAGATGATTTACTTTGGTATTCCTTTTCTTGGGCTAGAATGCGAACTAGTCAATCAAAAAACGCTACTGAAACAACTGAAAAACCTGTTGAGGTTACCCAAATAGAAGCATGGTATTCTCCACAAATTCCGGTTCGTCATGGACCATCTGAATATTGGGGCTTGCCAGGTCTAATACTGGAAGTTAGTGCTGGAGACACCACAATGTTGTGTTCCAAGCTTATTTTGAACACCAATGAGGTTCTCAAAATTGAAGCACCAACAAAGGGGACTAAAGTGACCAAATCCGAATATCAAGATATTATTCAAACTAAAATGGTTGAGTTTAGAAATAACCGAATGCGTCGACGCTAATAGGCTATCCATACTCAACTAATAGTTGCAGTACACCCAGCCAGTAAATATTTCGCTTTCAGAATTGTTTAATTCTAAAACATAAAAGTAAGTGCCAACAGGTACAGTTTCGCCTTCTTTCGACTGTCCCATCCATTTTGAATTGTTGTTACCTTCAAATACACAGCTTCCATACCTGTTGTAAATTTTCAATGTATGGTTCTCATGGATATCATAAAGGTTCTGGATCTCAAAAACATCATTCAATCCATCATTATTTGGCGAAATGGCTTGGGGTATAATAATATCACAATTTTCTATTACTATTAAAATTTCAACTAAGCTAACACTCTCGCAATCATCGATTGTTTGAGAAGCATAAACAACAGTTGTTTCATTAATAATATCCGAAAAGTTTAGAGGTGAAGTCGCCAATGCATCAGCATAGAATTGAATGTTTGTTCCTTCAATTTCAATTGCTTGAAGCGTTACAGAATCACAAAAGTTTTGAGACGGAATTGCGGTTGGTGAATCGGTATTATTGACAGTGCTAATAGCTGTTCTCGCGATCGATACACAACCTGTAGTAACATCAACGGCCTCAGCATAAAATGTTCCCACTTCAGTAGCTATGAACGTTAGGCTGTTTGTTTGAATTGGTTGGCCACCAGTTGGAGAATCATACCAACTGACAGTTGTGTTTTCTGAGGTTGATACTGAAAGCGTAGCTTGCCCAACAGCACAGTCAAATAAAACATCTCCAGAGCTGACAGGAGTAGGAGGATTAGGATTGATAAATACCTGAAATACTTCCGAAAATAGTACACACTGATCATTGTCTAAATTATCCTGATATTCGGCAACTTTAGTCCGGAAAAATCCTTCATCGGTAATTGAAACGTCTAAAGTTGGATTTGTCTCTCCACTAATATCCATCCATGTATCTCCATCGCTGCTCTCTTGCCATTGATAGAAATGAGACGTGAATACCAAAAAATCTGGAGTAGCAGTTAGGGTCGTGTCAAAGGGCGTTTCGTTGTCACAGGCTGTTACTGATGTATTGTTGTTTTCATCTGTAACAATAACTGAGTCGCCACAAGATTTAAATTCAATATCATCAATTGCCAAGTCATTTCCACAACCACCAGCACCGTTGTTGAGCATTTTTAAAATGACGGATTCTTGATTTTCAACGGTTTGAAAAACCAATCCAAATTGACCCCAAGATGGGGTAGCAGTTGCATAAATATCTCCAGTATCTCCGCTCGCTAATAGCGTAGATTCGGTAATATCCCAAATTTGGAATCTAACATTGATTGGTATTTCAATTCCAAGATCGACACAAAATCCAGGAACTTTGAGCAAATTAATCAACCATGCTGAGAATTCATAAGTTGTAAATTCGCACAAGCCATTGATTGTAGTTCGATAAAACTCACCCGGGTTGAATCCAGCATTTACAATTAAAAATCTACCATCAGTATCATTGGGGGTATGGTCGTTAATTTCTAGCCAATCGTATCCATTTCCAAAAGAACCATTTCTTACAGTATAAAATCCATCGTTGGGGAAACCTGAATCGTACGCATATGTGGTAGTTCCAGGAGGAAGAGCGGTATTACCCACCCCAGCACCAAAATTTTCTTCAAAAATAGGATCACCTGAACTTCCACTACAGAACCCCAATTGTGCATTGGAATCCAGACTGGTTACGATTAGAATTAAACAACAAAAAAAATGAAATGACTTATTGAGATAAAAATTGTCTCTTTTTGGACGGATCATGTTAATTAAATTGGTTAGTTTTCAAATTTAGTGATTTTCTGTTGATATTTATTTAATTTTGTGAATCTAAATTTGTAAAAACTTTAAACTACATAGAAAATGATTAAACCTGCTTCTCTACTTTTTGTTTTAGCCTCAATTATTTTGTTTAGTAGTTGTAATCAAAAAAAGGAATCCAATTCAAAAGTTCTCCCAAAAAATGTAGTCTTACTTGTTGGAGACGGAACGGGTTTATCCCAAATATCTTCTGCTTTTTATTACAAAAAGTCTGCGGTTAATTATGCCCGTTTTCCACAGATTGGACTGATTAAAACCTCTTCTTCCAGACAAGACATTACAGATTCTGCTGCTAGTGGGACAGCTTTTGCCTGTGGCGAAAAAACCTACAATGGTGCCATTGGTGTTGGAGATGATAAAACGGATATGATAAATATAACCGAATTAGCAGCGCAAAGTGATGTCAAAATAGGCTTGGTAGCCACCTCTTCAATTACACATGCCACGCCAGCGAGTTTTTATGCACACGCAGCCCATAGAGATATGGAGGAGGAGATTGCCAGTCAAATGGCTCATTCCAATGTGGATTTTTTCGCTGGAGGTGGTCTTGAATTTTTTAGAGATCGACAAGATGGAGTCAACCTAATTGATGATCTATTTCGCGAAAATTTTGCAATAGACACTTTGTCGTTACGGCCCTTCGACGACATAAAAAAAAATACCAAGCAAGGATATATATTAGCCAATGACGGTATGCCCAAAGTTCTCGAGTCCCGTGGGGACTTTTTATCCCAAGCAACCCTTCAAGGGATGCAATTCTTGCATCAAAATGATGCCCCATTTTTTCTGATGTCAGAAGGCTCTCAAATCGATTGGGCAGGTCATGACAACGATGTGGAGTATTTGATTACGGAGCTAATTGATTTTGATGATACTATTGGAAAAGTTTTAGACTTTGCCGAAAGAGATGGTGAAACATTGGTCATTGTCACTGCTGATCATGAAACAGGTGGCTTTACTTTAGCTGGGGAAAATTATATTAATGACGAAGGGAAAGTTTACAGTAGCTATTCCAAGCTCGAGCCAAAGTTTTCTACTGGCGGACACTCTGCGACCCTTATACCTGTGTTTGCATATGGGCCTGGTTCAGAGGTGTTTGGTGGCGTTTACGAGAACACGGAAATTTTTCATAAAATTATTGCATTAACGGGTTGGGGTTCAAAATAATAAGAACTATTATTTTGGTAAATATATCATCATTTCTCGAAAATTAACAGCGTCCAAATGACCCATTTTTTGTTTGTCATTTGTAATTAAATGCATGTGTAGAAAACTATCGTGATGGGTGAAAACGCCTTGATGATTGGTTGAGTAAACCCCTACAATGGTTGCTTGTTCGTTCATCAATTTGTAATCGACTTGTCCTTGATGTGCTTCTTTTGGAGAAGAAACAGCTGTGTTTTTTGGTAAGTTTTGTATGTGAATCACTGCTTCATTGATGGTCCCCTGTAGTTTGAAAGCAAACGGCTGGATTTTGTTTTTTGAAAGCCCACCAATGTAAGATTCTAAATCTTTAATAGTTTTTATAGTTTCGGGTAAAGATATACTATCCCATCCTTGAACTCGGCTGTACACAAAAAATGGTGCCGATGTTTGATTTGTTTTGAAGACTTGCATGGCGTTATTTTGGCCCACCCGAGATACGTAAGTTGTACCATTATCAATTAAAATTTCGCCAGTCAGGTAGCTTTCAGGTCCTAGGCCATACAATCCTTTGCTTGGTGTCAAAGTGTCCAAATCAATTTTTGGGCCTAACTTGCCTTTCCACATCACATCTTTCATAGCGGCAACAGTAAAAAAATTGTCGGGTAAAACCTGCTTTTTTTGATGACACGATGTTGTCATAAGCAAAAGAATAATATACAAGGAATAAAACTTAAGATTCATCATTTAAAAAATTAACAAGCTTATTATAAAAATTATACTTCCAATCCCCATCATGATAAGGCTGTAAGGCAAAATTTGCTTAGCTTTTAAACCCGTTATAGCAAGAAGAGGAAGGGCCCAAAATGGTTGCAACATGTTGGTCACTTGGTCCCCATAGGACAATGCCATTATGACTTTCTCGATTGGGACCCCTAGTTGCATAGCTGCTTCAACGATAATGGGACCTTGAATGGCCCATTGGCCACCGCCACTGGGGACAAAGATATTGACCAGTCCTGCACTTAAAAATGTAAATATGGGTAACGTGGTTTCATTAGAAATTGCGATAAAGCTATCGGAAATTAGTAATATCAGGCCACTTTCTTTCATGATTCCCATGATTCCAAAGTAGAGGGGGAATTGAATTAAAATTCCAGAAGACCCTTTGACAGCCTGTTTTAGAGCTTCTAGGAATGATTGGAAGTTTCCATGAAGTAATATGGCCAATCCAAACATAAAAAGATTCAGTGCATTGGGTGTGATCTGCAGGGCTAAAACTTGATTAGAGTAATTGCAATAAAAGCTAATTAAGATCAGGCTTCCAAATAGAATTGATACAGTTTTAGAGTGATCAATTTTTGGATGTTTAATCCCAGAATCTAAAGTTTGTATAGGCTTTTCTTTTGAGTTCGAAATCAATTGTACGGGTTCCTTTTGAGGAGTTGAGCGTTTTTGTAATATCCAAAAAACTAGCGGAATGATGATTAACAATATCAAATATGTTATAAGGTTGGAGTAACTGAAAATGGTTAAATCAAATCCAATTTTTTCTGGAAGGTTACTAACCACCTCTAAATCACTAATTCCGCTCATAATAGATTTCAGATGATTATTTTCCGAAACTTTTATTGGGGCTGACCCACTGATTCCACCATGCCAAATCATCAAGCCGACATATCCTGCAGCTCCAACCAAAGGATAATTTATGGGTATGTTATTCTTTTGACAATGTTCGCCAATTTTCCTTGCAAAGATAGCGCCGAATATGAGTCCCAATCCCCAATTTATGAAGGCCATTATCATGGTGACTAAGCTCAATACCATCACTGCAGTTTCAGCAGATTTTATGCTTTGAGTTAATGTTGAAATCAACGCCCTGAATGGTTTGCTTAATACCAGAACATGACCCAAGACCAGGATCAGTATCATTTGGTATGCAAAAACCAGTAAATTATTATTCCAAATTCCTTTTTCCCAGAACGACAATACTTCTAATGCATAGAACGTTTGGTCTTGATCGTTTGTTAAGAGTACCGCACAGATTAGTGTCAGTAAGGTCAAAATTACGGCAATAGAAAAGGGGCTAGGGATGTAATTTTGAAATAACTTTTCTATGGTTTTGGAAAAATTCAAGTGTAATTAGTCTAATTTATAAGATTGAGCATCATTCTCCAACGCATCATTTAGGTTTTTTTTGTTTTTGACGCCTAAATTTTTGAGTTTAGTTGCTTGAAGTACCAAGTTGTCATTTCCAGTACTCAACTGTTTGTAAGCATCATCAAATGAATTTTGTGCATTGGCCATATGTTTTCCTACTTTTTCTAGGTTTTCAACGAAACCAACAAATTTGTCATACAGTTTGGCACCTCTACTGGCTATAGCCACGGCATTTTCATTTTGATATTCCCTTTTCCAAAGATCCACGATCAATTTTAGCGAGGTGATGAGGTTTGTTGGATTCATAAGTAGGATTCGGCGTTCGTAAGCATATTCCCATAGGTTGGGTTCTTTTTTCATGGCAGCTATGTAAGCTGGCTCGCTAGGTACAAACATCATGACAAAATCTAAAGTTTTGTCAAAATCGTCATAACCTTTTGAACTTAGCGCTATGATGTGATTTTTGATGGCTCCAACGTGTTCACTCAATGCCTGATCTTGAGCCTCTTTTTCGGTGGCTTCAAAATATCGTGTAAAGGCATTTAGTGATACTTTAGAGTCAATAATCACGTTTCGTTGATCTGGGTATTTTATCAGAACATCTGGTCGCATTTTTTTACCCTCTACTTCGGAGCGAAGAGGTTTACCGTCTGGTCCAAAAAGTTGATATTCCATAAAATATTCGCTACCCTTTCTAAGGTTTGAGGCTTCTAGAATGTTTTCAAGAATCATTTCTCCCCAACGGCCTTGCTTCTTGACATCTCCTTTTAACGCTTTGGTTAGGTTGATTGCGTCTTGGCTAATTTTGTGATTGAGTTTAACCAAATCCTCAACTTTTTGACCCAAAGAGAAGCGTTCTCTTGATTCTTTAAAATAGACGTCTTCAACCTTTTGCTTGAAGGCCTTTAGGTTTTGATCGAGTGGCTCAAGAAGCGTTTTTAATTTTTCTTTATTCGTTTCTGAAAAGGTTTCGGTGTTGGTTTTTAAAATTCTATTGGCAATATTTTCAAATTCAGTGTTGAATTTTTTGCCCATAGCTTCGATTTCCTCTTTTTGGGTATTGAGTTTATCTTTCAACGTTTCAGATTGTGCTTTTACAGTGGCATGCTCTTGAACTAAGGCATTGTAATCGTTTGACTTTAACTCCAGCTTTTCTTCAACTTGATTCAGCTTTTGTTTTAGAGTTTCTAAATCTGAGTTAGACTCTAATAATTCTAATTTTGCTAAAAGGTGTGCATTATTTGACTGTGATTTTTGTTTCAACCATAAATAAACAATTATGGCGCCAAGAATCAATCCAGCAAAGAGGTAAATGTATTTTTCCATTTTTTTTAAGCTAAAGTGACGCTTAAAAATAAGAACTTTTTTTGCAATTGTGGTCGATTACTAGTGTTTTGTGGTCGATTTTGTAAATCACAATTTTATTACTTTTTGTATGTATTGTGTTGTATTTATTAACTTAGTACCAAATTCAATAAACTTTTTTTGTATTGTATGAGAAAATTAATTCTATTAAACTTATTTTTAATTTTTGGATGTTCCCTAAACCATGATTTATTAAGTCAGAACACCAAAGATAGCTTTACAATTTTTTTAGTCAGACATTCAGAAAAAGATTTGACCACACAGAATTATTCTGATCCACCACTTTCAACATGTGGCCATCAAAGGGCCAAATTTCTTGACACTTATCTTGATGATTTTGAGCTAGATGCTATTTATTCTACCAATTTTAAACGAACTAAAAGTACAGCTAACCCTACTGCAATTTCTAAAAGTTTGAGTATTCATTTATATAGTCCTAACGATCTTGAGGCATTTTCAAATTTCCTACTGAACCAAAAACAAGATGCACTAGTTGTTGGGCACAGTAATACTACAGCAGTTTTAGCAGGTTTGTTATCTAATCAAAAACTTGAAGCTTTTGATGAAAGTATTTACAATCGAATTTACAAAGTCGAAGTTGGAGAGAATACAGTTTCTTTTGATCTAATAATTTCTCAGTTTGATTGTCAAAATTAGTTTTAGACTTTAATCACTTCATTCAATTGGTTTAGTTTCTTCTATTTTTTTTTAGCAAAACGTTAAACATTTGTATATTACAATCCGATAATTACAGTTAACCATTTTAATTTGAAATCAAACATCTTCTTTAAGCTTTTTAGCCTGCTTTGTTTATTTTCGTACACAGCACAGGCTCAAATTGTTACAATAGACAATTATTCGGTCAATGGGTTGGGTCAAGTACAGCTTTCAATCCAAGCGGAAGAAGGAAAATATTATATTTTACACGCTCAACATAATCCGACTTTTAACTGGGCCACTTCATTAACAATGGGGGTGAATGGTACAATGATTATCACAGAACCCGCCGGGGCTTACCCACTTGAAAACTACACCATCACAGCTCATGATGTATCCAATCCTGACGATTATGATGGTGATGGTATTGATGATCTAACAGAGTTCAATAACATGCCCACAGATTCTCCATTCAACTTTGCGCCTCCCATCGATTTTGTCGACGGTGCAACATCTATTCCAGATGCCGATACATTTATGGAATTAGCCACTATAAATAATGTTGGTTGGGCGCCATTTTTGGATGATCAATTATATGTCAAATTTGGAATTTTGAATAGAGATACGGATGAGCCACAAGTTTACTTTATCAATAGTAATACGTATGTTATTCATGCCAGTTTTTGGAGTGGTATTGGGGCTTCTGTAACTGGAGATGATGGTTCTGGTGAAATCGTTTTTAATCCCAATGAAATACTTCCAAATGGTACTATAGGAACATACTCCTTCAACTTTTCATTTGGTGATGCTTATAACTTTGAGGACACACAGAGAACTTATGAATTGCTTGTGGCCAGTATGCCGTTTCTTCAAAATAATATGAACCATTTCATTGGTCAAGCCGACGAAGATAATCACTTGAATAATTATGCAGATGAATTTGAGGATTCTCGATTTGATGTGGTTTTAGAAACCGATGTTTTTGCAGAGGTTAACTACATCCCATTTCATGAGGCAGAAGGCTATGGTTTTTTTAAGCACATGCAAGATTTGAATGAAACCCCGGGTAGTCGAGATATCGTTTTATATGATGCATTACCCAATTCTTTACCTAGAGTAGGAGGTATCATTACATCTGTAATTCAAACGCCTTTGTCTCATGTCAATTTAAGAGCTATCCAAGACAACGTCCCCAATGCCTACATCGCTAACCCTTTGTCCAATCCATCGATAGCGAGCTTGCTCAACGGTTATGTCTATTATAAGGTTGAGGCTGATCGTTATGAAATTCGCGAAGCAACCTTGGATGAGGTCAATGCTTGGTATGAAGATCTGAGACCAACAGAAGAACAAACACCTATTCGCGATTTGAGCATTACTCAAATTATGCCATTAGATGAAATTACTTTCGATATGTCCCGTTCTTTTGGTGCTAAATGTTCTAATCTAGCTACAATGAGAACTTTTGGATTCCCAGAAGGAACGATACCCAATGGATTTGGCATTCCTTTCTATTATTATGATCAATTCATGATTTACAACAATTTCTATGAAGAAGCCCAAGTCATGATTGATAATCCAACATTTCAAACTGATATTAATTTCAGAATTGAACGTCTCAAAGATTTTAGGCGCGATATCAGAAATGCCCCCATGCCGCCTTGGATGATGGCGGACTTACAAGCCATGCACGATGCTTTCCCCGAGGGAACCAACGTCAGATGTCGATCTAGTACAAACAATGAAGATTTACCGGGATTTAGCGGGGCGGGCCTGTACACTTCGAAGACACAATACCCCGAGGAAGGGCACATATCGAAATCCATCAAACAAGTTTATGCCAGTATGTGGAATTTCAGGGCCTACGAAGAACGAGATTTTTACAGAATTGATCATTTTGTAGCGGCTATGGGTGTACTGTGTCACCCCAATTTCCAGGACGAAAAATCGAACGGTGTAGGGATTAGTATTGATCCGATTTATGAAACAGAAGGGACTTTTTATCTCAATACACAAGTTGGGGAGTCACTGATTACAAATCCAGATCCCAATTCTGTTCCTGAAGAAATTCTGCTTTACGAAAATCCCAACCAAGGTGGCGGTTATTTGGTCCTACGCTTATCCAACTTGGTCAATCCAGGAGAGTTGGTCATGGATCAAGAATATTTAGATCAGATGAGAGAATTTCTTTCTGTTATCCATGATGAGTTTTCAATTTTATATGACGTGGTTGGTGCTGAAGGATTTGGGATGGATATTGAGTACAAAGTAACGGCTCAAGACCAATTGGCTATTAAACAAGCCAGACCATGGGTCTCTTTTTGGGCCGAAATCAAAGGCGATTATGACTTAGGTGTAAAAGCAATATCTGAACCTGAATCGTCCTCCAATTTAGGTGCAGATGAATTGATAGCCGTCACAATTGCCAATTACGGCCTAAATAACATGACAAATTTTGAATTGGAATTGTTTGTCAATGACGTCTTTGTACAAACGGTTTTAATTACCGATGTCATTGAACCATTTAGCGAGGGTGAATTCCAATTTAACGCTCCTGTCGATATGTCGTTGCCTGGCGATTATTTCATTACAGTCAATCTTACTCATCCTCAGGATGAGTACGACAACAATAATACTCTTACCGAAACGATCAGCAAGTTATATGAGTTGGATGGTGCTTTGGATATTATAGAAGTCGATGCAGTTTGTAATGACGAGTTAGAATTAACAGCAGAATTAACAAACAAAGGTCAAATGACTATTGAAGAAGTTACCATAGAGGTGGTAGCCAATGGTGTAGTTGTTGACAACATTTCGGTTCCGGTTAATATTCCATACAATGATCAAGAAATTATTACCATTCCAGTTACTGACAACTTGTTTGCCAATAATGATATTGTTTTAAACTTAACGGCCGTAAATGCCCAATCTGACCAGCAGACTTCAAATAATTCGGCTTCTATTTCATCCAATTTAGAATCGGATTATGATTTGATTACGCTCATCATTAATGCCGATAATTATCCTCAAGAAACATCATGGAAACTTATGGATGAGGGCAATGGCAGTATTGTAGCTGACGGTGCATTAGATTTTGGAACAGACGTTTACACCCAAGAGATTTGTATCGATTACAGTTCCTGTTTTACGCTGTATGTTTACGATTCATATGGCGATGGTATATGCTGCGGATTTGGAGAAGGCAGTATTTTAGTTAATAACTCAGCTGGAGAAACCCTTGTTTTTAATGATGGTGACTTTGACAGCAAAACACAAAATGTATTTTGCCCAGATGGATCGGGTTGTACTATTACAACAGATGTGGATATCGCTAACACCAGTTCACCGACCTCTAACGATGGCAGCATTGGATTATACCCAACCTCTGGAATAAGTCCATTTCAATATAGCATCGATGGTGGACAAACTTTTTCTGACACAAACCTTTTTGATAACTTATTTCCTGGGGATTATCAAGTTGTGATTCAAGGTTCTACAGGTCAATGTGTTTATGAAGAATTAGTTACTGTTGAGGCTTGTACCTTTACCACAGCAGATATTATTACAACTCAAGTATCATCGATAGTTTCTGCCGATGGGACGATTACCATAACACCAACATCAGGACAAGGGCCATACATGTACAGCATTGATGGTGGTCAAAACTTCGAATCCAACAATGTATTTACCAATCTGGCCGTTGGAACTTACAACATAGTGATCAAAGATGGGTTGGAAATCTGTATGTTCAGGGACAGCGCTCCAATCACAGTAAAATCTCAAGTGATTGTCAATGAAATTAACTATAGTGGTTCCGACGCCTTTGATCCTGGTGACTGGATTGAATTGTACAACACAACTTCTGCAGCCATCGATGTTTCCAACTGGAGTGTTCGAGATTCAAACAATAATAATACTTTTATCATTCCTGATGGAACTCAAATTTCGCCTAATGGTTATTTAATTTTGGTCAAAGATGGTATTCGATTCAGTACTGCCTTTCCAGGAATTCCATATTTGGGTGAGCTAGGATTTGGATTAGGGTCAACTGATGCGGTGAGGCTTTATAATCGTTTTGATAATTTGGTTGATGAGGTCTACTATACTTTTGAAGAACCTTGGCCAACTTGCGCTTTTGAAACAGGGAATTCTATGGAATTAATTGCTCCCGACTTCGACAACTTACTAGCTGAAAATTGGGATTGTGTCAATAACAATGGTAGTCCTAATGCCATAAATATCAATCAACCACCCCCACCGCCACCTACTGATCCAATTACAGAACTAGTAATCTATCCGAATCCCGTCTCTAATGTATTACACATTTCAGGTGATATGACTGGTAAATATATTGAGATCAGTACCATAATTGGGCAACGTATCATGTCTACTTTCGGTACCAATCAAATAGATGTTAGTAGTCTAAGCGATGGAGTTTATTTAATTTCTGTTGTGGATTTAAGTGGGTCAGTTACCAAAAAATTTATAAAGTTGTAATTTTTTTCATGACATTGATTTAGGTGTATAATTAGAATCAAACTATATGCCATGATTTTTTCTCTGAAGCGCTATACTTTTTTCGACAGTTTAGAATAAAGGATATTAGTGAATTTTCACATTCTTACTTTTCGATTGAATCCAGTTTTTTTTTATTTTATGATGTGTGTATTGGCGATTAAACTGACATTATTTTCAGAGTATACTGCCAGAGAGGTATTTTTTCCTCGGCTAAGTTTTTAAATGTCTATTGTGAATTTTAGATGAGATCCAAGGCATTGAAGCTGTTTCAATTCTTTCTATTAATGATTACAATAAAAAGGATTTACAAATTATTTATCGAAGCCAAATTATTTTTTTAACCTTATTTTTTCCAAGTACCACCGTATTTATAGGTACTATTATTTTCTTTAACCTTGAGCAAGCACGATTTACAAACAAATACCCATTCTTTTGGGTTGTTATACTGCACCCTATACATGGTAGAGAAATCTGTATTACAGACCGCGCAATACTTTATTCGCTGTTTCAAAAATTAAAGCTTTTGTTTTAGTGCTACAATGATATCATTTCTTCTGTTAAACACTTCATAGGGCGCGTTGTAACCGTGTAGCTCAAATTTATTGGAATGCAAAATGCCTTGAGCATCAAGAGCAGTTTTTAACTGCTTTTTGTAGCGTTCAATTTTTTTTTTATTGGCCCATCCCTTGAATTGTATGGCTGCCACTAATTTTTCGGGTTCTTCCACAAAATTAATATTGTTTTGGTTAGGTTTTGGCAATTGCGTTTTGTTCCATTTCTTAGGGATCATAAATCGCATGGTCATGGAGTCTTCTATGGTCATGGCAACTGGAGCAGTCATGGCAATTTTTTCGTTTCTGTCATTACCGCCAAAGATGTAGCCTGCCAAAACAGAAAACCCTTGACCTGAAGCCGATTTATAATCTCCAGTAGAAATTTTCACAGTACTGAACAAACGGGCCTCGTAATGCCGAATTTCAAATGAATCATATTCTTCAATCACCTTGTAGGGGTATGTTTCAATATTGTGTTGGCTCTTAAGTGCAAACAATTGAATCCCTACAAATCCAACTAGTAGAACGCTACCTATGATGAGTAATATTTTCATAAAAAAACTTTAAAGTGTCTGTTTTACAATATTATAACTTTTAATTCCACTAATTTTATCAGGCGTTATAAATGAATGTTAAATGTTAAAAATTGCTTTCGATCCAATCTACAAACATCAACTAAAAATTGGGCACCGATTTCCAATGGAGAAATATGAGTTGTTACCAGAGCAATTATTGAGAAAAAACATCTGTATTCGAGATAATTTTTTCTCACCATCACCTATAGAAAAACAACTGTTGCTGTCCACACACGATGAAAGCTATTATAATAATTTAGTCAATTTGTCCTTGTCCAAATTAGATGCTAGGCAAATCGGTTTTCCACTATCGGATACTTTGATCATGAGGGAGCATATCATAGCCCAAGGGACCATTCAAAATACCCATTTTGCCCAACAATATGGTATTTCGATGAATATTGCTGGCGGTACTCATCACGCTTATCGTGATCGGCCTGGCGCATTTTGTATGCTTAATGATCAGGCCATTGCGGCTAATTATTTGATAGATAATAATTTAGCCAAGAGAGTTATGATTGTTGATTTGGATGTGCATCAGGGCGATGGAACAGCCTCTATTTTTAAACATCAAGACTCCGTTTTTACGCTTTCATTTCATGGTCAAAAGAATTATCCTTTTAAAAAGCAAATTAGTGATTTCGATATGCCCCTCGAGGACCATACTGGAGACCAGGCGTATCTCAAGGCCTTAAAGAATCACCTACCCCGATTAATAGATATTTTTGAGCCCGATTTTATATTCTATTTGGCTGGTGTAGATGTTTTGAAGACAGATAAACTTGGCCGATTGGCATTAACAAAAGCGGGTTGTAAAACCAGAGACCAATTTGTTTTATCGTTGTGTAAGCGGCATCATATTCCTGTTCAGGTCAGTATGGGTGGGGGGTATTCTATTCATTTAAAAGATATCATTGATGCCCACTCCAATACTTTTGAATTAGCTCAAGCGATATTTTTTTAAAGTTCTATTGTCTCAAAAATGTTTCAACTGCTTCTAAGCTCTCTGAGGGCCTTTCTTCCATAGGGACATGTCCTGTATGTTTTAGAATGACCAGCGTGTCATTGGGCAAGTCCCTATGAAAACGATGGGCATTTTCAACTGGAATTAGCCCATCTTGTTCCCCCCACAGTACAAGTGTAGGTTGCTGAATTTGCGGTATTTTTTGGTAGACTTCACTAGTATTATCAATGGACAATCGATCGATAAAAGCTTGTCTGTTGCCTGTTTTCAGGGTAAGCTTAAAATAACGATTTACCAAACTGTTGGTGACTTTACGCTTGTCGTGATATACATTTTCAACACTCTGCCGTACTACAAATTTTGGTGTAATAAAGGTGAATATATTTTTCAGAACTGGGATTTGAGCAATTCTAAACGCCAATGGTGTGCTTTTTGCTCGGCTTGGGTAGCCCGATGCGTCAATAAGAAGTAGTTTTTGTACGTTTTCACTATACTTTAACGTGAAGCGCCAGGCAATGTGTCCTCCTAGCGAGTTTCCACCCATGATGCATTGATCAACCCCCAGTTTATCCAAGAATTTTTTAATAAAATCACTGTATTCTTCAATGGTATAATTACCGTCTAAAAAGGGATCGGTCAAACCATAGCCGGGAAGATCCATCCTCAGAACTCTGTGTTTGTGCTTTAACCTTTGGGTCCAGGCCTGAAAAGTATGCAAACTGGATCCTGTTCCGTGAATGAGAACAATTGGGATATCCTCATTATGACTGCCTTCATCTCTGTAATGAACTTGCAGGCCGTCGATAGTTAAAAAAGAGGAGGGGGGTGGCGCATACGTTTCCTTGAGCTCTGCCAGTGGAATATCTCTATAGCCAAATATAACACAAATAAATCCCAACAGTAGGGCAAAAGTATAACCCAGGGTTTTTAAAGAATGCGTCCCCTTCTTTTTATTTTGCATCTAAAAGCCGTAATTGGAATTGTGATTATCCATTATTTGATTTGCTATAGCGTGTAAGTTGGTTAGGAAACCAGTGTCGTTTGAAAAGGCTGAGAGATCTACATTGTAGATGCTTTTTAGCCATAACAATGCGCCCACTTCTCTAATGATATCTCCTTGATGGCCTTTTGCATCTGTAAATAAGGAGCTGGGTTGCGGTCCAAATCTGGAGATATTATCTAATAATTCATTATCAGAATTCATTTGATCCAAGTGGACGGATGTCCAACCTGTTGGAATAGTAAAAATTTTGGTAGCTGGGAATTCAATACGTAATTGATCTACCATTTGATGATTTACAACATCATTCACAAAATAATCGTACAATTCTTCAATGGTGTTATACCCGTACTCTTGTGCGCGTTGAGACCAATCAGCGGGAAAATCAATTTGTGGTATCGCAATAAAAATTGTGATATTTGGATTGTGCTCCAAAGCGTAATTGATCCAAGCCCGGTGACCTTCAGTTGGATCTTCAGGCTCATGACCTGCTGTCATTTCAAAAATATCAATATTGCCTTCGTCAAGAGCGGCCTTAATTTGTAAATGTTCATTGGTATTGGAATCATTCCAAAAATTGATTGGTCTGCCGTTTTCACCTCCGCGGGTTATACGAATGCTATTATGTTGTTCAAATCCAGCTAGAAGTGAAACCTCATCAAGTTTTTCGGCATAGGGTCTAAAGAAACTATTACCTATGAGAAGCATCTTATAGCCTTGCGTTTGATCAGATGTTGTTGTGTTTTCTTCTGCATTACACGCGGTGAGGAGGATTAAACTGATTATACCTAGCTTTATTATTAGTTTCATATGATGGTGCTAATAGAATTCCTGGTTTTGTATCAAAAATATAAAATTATCCCCAAAAATAAATTTTATTTTAGGGGACAATGCCGTGGAGCAGAGAGGAGTAAAATCGTACTATTTTTTGGCTAATTTGAGCGACCTAATAAAATATGACTTTTTCTTTAGAGACTCTTTTTGAAATTCATAAGATGCTTGGTGCGATTTAAAACCCAATAATAAATTTTTTTTTGTATGTTTCAACTGTTTGATCAGCTTTTTAGAAAATTAACTAAAATAATTTTATATAAATCTCACCATTAAGCTAAATAAATCAATGCGAGAGTTTCGTTGAATTCAAAAGTTTGATTTTTTGGTGGGTTAAGAAAAAGTTGGTCATTTAGGATATATCCAATAAAAGTTTGATTTTTTTCAAGGGCCATCAAAATTAATTCCCTGACACTGAATGAATTTGATTGATTGTATTCAAGATAATCAAATATTGATGACACACTTATTTTTAATCCTTGTTCACTGAATAGTTCCTCAAAAACATACCATAGCTTTGGATTGTCGGCCAATTGTGTTATGACTAAAGATGATAGTGTATCGCTAACAATAAGTTCATTAAACTTGTTATCTTGAATAAGTTCTTCTTTTGAACCATCACTTAATTGAAGAATAATTCTAGTAGAATTTGTATTAGTTTGCTTTTCTAAAATAGACCGTACATAAAGATTCAACATCAAGGAATTTGTATCTGCAACTTCATTAGAGAGAACATCGTCATGTCCCAATATCAAAATAACATCAAATTGATGTTGACTAAGTATTTGGCTAATTGAAGTTTTTTGGTCTGGGCTCAAAGGTGTGGAAACAAATTCAATATGGTGTTGGCTTAAGCTTGCTGGAGATTGATGTACTAGTTCTTCTCTGTAGGCAAAATGAATTTTGGAGCCCTTAGATAAAAAAGGGATGGTTCTGTTTGTGATTAATTGGCCTAATTTTGACCAGCCTAAAACTAAAATCGATAGTTTTTCTTTTTTTGAGGTACAATCAGCAGCTATTTTGAGATCATTTAACAGTTGGTTTGTCTTAGTACTAGTGATGAGATCAAAATCAACATCATCATCTTCAGAAATAACGACCAAAAGATCATCCTCAAGAATTATGTAATCTTTATCTGGATTAAGAATAACTTTTTCGTCCGAAGTTTTGATACCTATCAAGGTAATATTGGATACCATTAATAACGCCTGTTTGAATGTTTTACCTGATAAATCTTTGGATGGGAAAAAGTAAATTTCGTCTCCATCGTAGTCTAAAAAATCCAATACCACAGCAGAAATATGCTTATTTCTCATAGCCTGAGCTGTGACATTAGATATAATTTTATTTTTATGGATGGGATACACTTTTTGGTCCATAATTTCTGACAATAAATCAATATTCTCTTCTTTATGCATTTGAGCAATGAGTGGAATATTACGTTGATTTAAATTAATTTTGGCTGCCAAAATGGTAGTTTCAATATTAAAATTTGGAATTATAGTGTCGTCTAACACAATCACAGACTTGGCATTCACCATATTTGTTCGTGCTAAATCTTGGGTGCTATAAATATCACCGGATCGAGTAATTATTCTAAGACCTTTTTGATCGGGATAATCAAGATCAATCTTGGCATTCATTTCAATGTTATTCATACCATTAAAACATAAAATTGTAGGTTTGGATTGATTTTCATTGGCAATCTTAATTTCTTGAAACACATTAAAAATAGTAGAATTCCAACCAATTATTACATAATGATTTGTATCAATAACTTCAGAATGACCTTTTTTAAGATCTTCAATAAAACTTGAAACTTTAGCAGCTAAAAATGCAATAATTGTTCCCGAAAACGCAACACTAAAGACCCAATATAGCATATTAACCAGGCGTTCCTTGTTGGTTGAACCAGAATCCTCGATTTCTAGTAATCGTTCTAATCTGTTCCACCAGAGGTTGAATAATGAATCTTTTTCGATAATTCCAAGACTAAACTCCAATATGATCATAAGCACAGCAAATACAACGCTGGCGAACATCAGAAAATAAACAAAATTTGATTTTCTGGCAATAAAATTTTCAAAGTAATATCTTAAGCGCGATCTCATTATTTGATTTTAAATTAGTTAATTTGATACTTTAATATTTCACAATATTCATTTATAATAATTTGAATTCTACACCAATATTAATGCTATTATCAGTACGTTTGATATCTATATAAGGCGTAGAATGAAATCTATGAGTCCAGTCCAAAAACAAATCAAACTTGTTGAGTGTGTAGTATAAACGAGGTTCAATAAAAAGACGATAATCTTTTGTATTAGAGGTATTTATTTGATAATATATTGAGATATTTATGAAAAAATCTTCAGAAAATTTATATTTTAAAAAAGAACTAAGACTATATCGCCAATTGTAAATTTGTTGATGAGAACTTAAATTTTTGTCATACAATTCATCTTCAAAAAACATTCCACCAGAAAAATCCCAGTAATTTTGATCTTCATTTATAATCCTGTGGCGATAGCCGCCACCTGAAATATAACGATGGTTCATGCGTAAGGACTTAATATTCTGAACTTGTAAAAACCCAAAAATTGAATTAAAACCAATTTTATAATTGTAGCGAAACTGACCAGTAAAATCTGATGATATTTCAGTGCCGCTTTCTTTAATGTAGTCATAATTTAGAAGCAAACGAAATAGATGTTGGTTATTAGTTTTTGAAAGTTGCTGTGCCGTACTAAATTGTATCAAATCAATATTTCCAAAATTTAAATCGCCCTGAAAATTCATATTGTATGAAAAGTTGTCATCAAGATCAGTAATCATATTTTCTGTGTTGATTATAGTTTGACTGATAGAGAGATAACTGGATAAGAACAAAAATAACAAGATTAATGCCTTGAATGTGCGGTTTAACATGACAAAACTAAATTGGTTGTAGAATGGTAACATGATCTAGAGAAATGTTTTTAAATGCTCAAATATCATAACCATAGCTAATGTATCTAATTCACAGTACTTTAGCAATGATTTTTTAATAATTAATCTTTCTTCAGTTAACATATCCGTAAATTGAAGTTTGGAATAGGCCGTTAAGGCAGCTCCTCCATCTGAAATTGTTTCTAAACCAGAAATAAACAGATTCAATTGTTCTTGGTCATTTTCAACAAAAATTGGGGGTAATAACGAGTATGGATTTCTGACTTCTCCGTCATCGAATTGAATCCAACGATGATGGCCCTCAAAATTTAGACTTGTCATGTTGATCTCAGAAATGGGACTGGTGTATTTTTTTTTTAAAAAAGTACAAGAATTCAAAATTGCAGGTAATACAGCTTTAATGGAATTCGATCCTTTTGTGAGTGGGTTATAGTAATAATCTAGTATCACAACTCTTAAGTCTACCATAGGTCTGGATGCGACCCAAGGCTCAGATTCATCATTTCGTGGGGTTGCTATGGTTTTAATAAATCCAATCAGATCAGCTTTGTTTGGGTGATTACCAGATTCTAGTTGATCTTTTATCGCATTTAAAATACTATTTTCGTGAGTTCCAAAACGAAAAATGGTTCCCTTATCATTTTTTAATGAATTTTTTAAAGCTTCAATAAATTTGAAATTTGGAAATTCACCTGCATTTGTGTTTATATATTCTGAAGAATGCTCAATAGTGCCATCGGTATGATAAATATGATGAGAAAACTGAAAAGCAACTTGTTCGTAGGGATGTCTTCCTTTGTTGAAAGGTAAGGCTACTGCACTAGTTTCAAAGTCTATGAAGTGTAAGGGAAAAGTCCAGGACTCCATTTCTTTTTTTAAACCATCCAACTCTACATATGGTTTTGAGTGTGGGTTTAAAGTCCTTTGAACCTGAACCCAGCGACGTTCTCTAGAACTCATAGCATTTGGTTCGTCAATAACCTTAAAATCATCTTGGGTCAATTCATTTAAAAAAAAACGATTTTGCTCTAATAGTTTCTGACCTCTAAAATTCCATATCTCAAAGATGTTAGGGCGTTTAAAATCAAGTGAGGACCATTGGTGTTGTTTAGAGAAACAGTATTCAAACCCAGATTTAAACCCTTTATCTTTTGTTTCATCATCAATTTTAAACTCACAAGATTTACAACGGCTGTAGTTGGTAGGCCAATTAGGGTATGTTTTGGCCTGATAGCTCTTTTTTAAAATTGAAACTGCTTTAGAAAAAAATAAATCCTCAGTATACTTAAACTCATCATTAATAATGGCTTTTACTAAAGAAGAGACATTGATTTCTGAAAGTACAGAGGTTTTATGGGCTTCTTCAGTTGTAATTCTAATATCAATATCTTGTCGAACATCTCCATTATTTGGTAACCTAAATCTTTGATTTAGACCATCAATAGTTGCAACTTTAGATTTATCGGCCATTAAAAAGAAGGGTACAAAATCTAGGTTTGGCAAACATTTTTTAGCAACATGTGTTTGAAATGCAATATCAAATAAATAGGGACGCCAACTACTTCGAATATTACCTCGAGCACCAATAAAGGTGTCACTTTTTGTAGAATCAAATGATTTGGCCTTTACTTCAATTAGTTTTATGCGGTTACCTTTTTTTATCAAAATATCAGTCATGGCAAAAAGACCATCAAATAAAAATGCGGCTTCATAAATAATGACTTCGTCTAGTTTTAGGAGCTTTAAAGTTTGTTCGTAAGCTTGTTGGTAAGCACCATAAGGTGCATCGATGAAATGTCCACCAGAATACAATAACCGCGATAAAGCTTCAACTTGGAATCCACCTTCAGCCAAAGCCGCCAGAAAAGAGTTATCCTCTTCTTTGTTTTTGTAGGAACTATCCCCCGAAAAATAAAGTTTATTTGGACATGAAAGTCCTAGCTTAAAACGTGATTTGGAAAGAACTTTCACAATAACTTATTTTATGTTTTCTGTACAAAAACTATCTTAATCTTTTAATTCGTTCACGGCAACGCTTGATTTTTTCGCGGATATCTTTGATTTTTTCGCGACTTCTGGTTATTCTATCCTTTTCTCTCTCAATCTCTCTAGCGTAGCGCTCCCAATCTCTTTTTTTCTGAGCGCGAATACTGTGTTTATTGGCTGTGGAGGAAGCCGACTTTAATCGACGTGAATAATGATCAGCGTCTCTACTTTTTCGAATTCGGATTTTAGCCATATCGTCTCTGTAATCTGCAATTCTAGATTTTTCGCGATCGATATCTCTTTTGTAGCCTTCAATTTCTCGTTTTACACTATCAATACTCATATTATTTTGATTTCAAAGATTATACATAATTGGGAAGGAAGACCCATTTTTCTTGTGAGCAATAGACTTGTTTAGATATAAATTTCTGATTCTGTGAGGAGCCACATTGCCGTCAAATCCATAGCCCGTATAGGATTGTCCTGCTTTTTTTGTCCCAGGATTGTATTGACGCTTGATGGGATACCATTTTTCAACTTCAAAAACCTCTACAATTAGTCCTTTATATTCACTTAAAACATATTTAACTCCATCTAATCTGTCTTTATCCATTCGCCAACGTTCTTTGGTTGATTGGTACAATTTATCCTCTCCTGACGCTCTTTTGTAAGAGGTATTAATGTTAATGATAATGGTGTCTTTTGGTATAGAATTCAATGGTAATGCATTGTATTTACGTTTGATTTCATCTGAGTACATTAATCCATTTTCGATAGAATTCATACCCCCTTGAATATTACCACCAGCAAACGCATTAAATGCTGGAAAAAATCTAAAGGTATCAATCAAACTGGCTTCAATTTGATAGGCAGTTTTTTCATTTAACCCATGTCGAACAATTACATGTTCAATTGTTTTGTTCTGTTTTAAAATGGCTTGAATCTGATCTAACTTATCAGTCCTCTTTTTTTCCTCTTTGGCCTCATTTAGATGGTCGAAAACGCGGTTACCCTCCCCTTTTCCAACATAAAAGGGAGTATTTGTTTCCGGGTTAACCAATAGGTAGACATAATACTTTAGCTCAGCTATTGTTTTTTCATCAAACATACCTGTTATTTTTTATTATGGATTCAATTTTTTTCGCATCCGAGATAGAAAAATTTTCTGCACGTATACCTTTTGACCCCTTGCTAGAAATTATAATGGTTGAATTAATTAATCTTCGGTCTATTTTAACAAAAGAAATATCATTGAAAGCCAAAAAGGATCGATCCACGCCAATGAGGTATTTATTACGCTTGAGGTAGGTAACCCCATTTTGGTTAATAATTAATTTGTCAGGGGTTAAAATACTCCCCCCCAAGATAATTTTTGATGAAAACGAGTAGGAAAAAGGTGTTTTTGAATGGGGCTTTATATTATTTCCTGACGATTTTTGCCCACAGCTGGGGCAAAAGTTCTCCTTTCCTGTCAGATTGTAGCCACAAGAATAACAATAGGCCATTTTCTAAAAGTTGCCGACAATTAAATTGCCTAAAATCACTACAAAAGCTATAATAAACCAAATTAAATATTTCTTAAATAATCTTTTGAATTTAAATGCTTTAAATTTCTTTTTATAAAATTGATAATAGGGTGAGGATAATCTGTTTAATTTAAAAAGCCCCATTTCAATCTTTGTCATAGCTGCATCTGAAAGAGCATTTTTTCTTTGAGGTTCATCATCCTGTGACATACTCCATCCATGTAATCCTACAACTGATATTAGATAGTCCATAAAGTCTATAAGTTCTTTTTCTGTCTCAGGAATATCCATATTTACCAAATTATCATCTTTTTGATCATAAAAATTTTGTCTTTCCATTTGTTGTTCTTTTTTTTCTTGTTCTTCAATAACATCATCAATTGTTGTGTCTGGCGAAGAGTTCATTGATCCAATTATGCCACCAACTATGCCTGATGCAATTCTTCCTCCAACAGTTGAAGCTCTTCCCTTATTTCCACTTGTTCTCATATCAAAGCTTCCATCGCTCTTTCTTTTTCCTGAAAATAGTCCCATATTAAGTTGTTTAATTTGTAATTATATTTTTTTAATTTTTTTAGATAAAAGGGTTTAATCAGTTTTTAAAATTTGATTAGATTATTTTCTTGGTAGTGAATTATAAGAACCACGCCGATCTTCATCAGACAATCCAAGTTCTTGTTGAGCTCTCATTATTAAGTCCCATTCATCATCGCTACAATTATTTTCTGGATCACCATCTTCAGATACGAATGACATCCTAATCATGTATCCAAGACATTTAATTCGCCATTCTTTGCCACAACCACGTAAAGCCTTACAAGCTTCATCTATAATTGTTTCATCACAATGACCTAATTGTTTTCTCTTTACATTAAAATCATTCCAATCTATCGAAATACCTTCTGTCTTTCTTACAGTGTCAAGATAATCGTCCTCTTCAGGCGTGACATACTTATCACTTCCTTCTGTTTTTGAAGTAGTAGCCACTGTCCAAACTAGGTGTAGCAAAGCATCATGTTTATACATTTCTTGACTCACTATTGATAGTTTTTTTAATATTTAAAATAAACTTAGCTTTTTTTTTTCATAAAAATGATACATTTTTGATACAGAATATTATTTTTATGATTTATCAACTAAAAAAATTAACCGAAAAAAATATTGGTTTTAAAATAAAAAATCGTGGTGATTGCCACAAGTTATCAGAACAGATTTCAACATCAATTGACGAAGAAATTAGCTATAACACACTGCGAAGGTTTTTTGGATTGGATAAAGAAACCAAACCCAATAGTAAAACACTAAACATTTTGGCAAGGTTTAATGGATTTGAATCTTTTGCAGATTTTTCACAACTATTTCCCAAACAATTTAATTGGTATCAAAAGGAGTTAGCTTACGATTTAATGAACCATAATGAACAAACAGAACTTGTTGATTTCATTGAATCAATACAACAGATTGACAATGACTCTTTAGATGTCATTGTTCTAACAATTAGAGAACTAATATTAGCAAATGAAATTTCTACTCTAAAAAAAATCTTTGATTTAGAAATCTTAAACCCAATAAATTTCAAATACTCCGAATTGCTATATTTTTGTAATTCTGTTGGACTTTTGTTGCGTAAACAACAAACTAATTATCTAAGTTTTATCCAAACGAAATACTTCAAAGTATCAATATTTACAACTTTTGTTGACTATTCATCGTTAAATAAAAACTATGGTGATTTTGTCAATGAAATTTACGAAACTTCTTCGGATACTGAATTAGTATTATTTAGTGGTCTTTTGTTACAATTGAAAAAAATCTTAAACAATGAACCACCAACTGATAGTTTTGATTCTTTAATTTCAAAAAAACTACATCCCATATTGTTGAGTAGGTACATAAGTATTAAAATATATTGTGCGCCAAAATATAAAATTTTAGAGATACTAGAAAACTATAAAAATCGATTTATCAAAAATGATTCGATAGACTACGTATACGAACTAATGATCATATCAATCTTATCTAGGAATTTTATTTCAATGGAATGGATCACAGAAAATTTTAAACAGTCGGATGTTATACCAATGTATTATCGAGAATGGCATTACAATGTACTAACCATGGTAAAACTATTTTTAGGAATCTACAAAAAAAACAATCTTGACTTTATAAAAGAGCAGTTTAGCTCGATAGAAAAATTTCAACCAAGATATAGCTACAAAGTATTCCACGTAATTTTTTTATGTATTTTGAAGTATCATCTCAACATTGAACAGAGATCAGCGATAACAACTTATGAGAGGATTACGCAAGAAATTGGTTACGAGATTTTCAATTTGAACTATTTGACTGATTACTTTGAATCTTAGTAGTTGAAATTATTTATGGGAAAATCAATCTATCCAAAAATAGCATTATCCTTTTTTCAATAGTCCGCTGTCGTTATTTCTTTGCTCACTTGTATTTTAATTTCTGGCTATAATTTCTAAAGAAATTCATTAAAAATATTTGTTAAAAATTATTCCCTAAAATAAAAATTATTTTAGGGAATAATGCCGTGGATCCAAGAGGAGTGAAGTCGAACTATTTTGGAGAGGATTTGATTAATTTGAATTGGATTGAGTAGGAGTTTTTATGCAATTGTTTGATTAGTATTTAATTTTTATTTACTCAACTTTAGTATTCGAAATGCTCCTTGAATTACCAATACAAA
Organism: Flavobacteriaceae bacterium; assembly: GCA_049889395.1. Taxonomy (GTDB): domain Bacteria; phylum Bacteroidota; class Bacteroidia; order Flavobacteriales; family Flavobacteriaceae; genus UBA3537. The sequence goes on along the minus strand of JBMHDM010000015.1, from coordinate 7,191 downwards.
TACGATTGTTCCAATAATCAAATCAGGTTTGCTTGAATTCAGCCAATTTACCAAAAGCCCAGCCACTATTATTCCTAAATTAATAATCACATCGTTAGAAGTGAAAATCATACTTGCTTTCATATGAACTTCTTCTTTACTTTTTGACCTTTGTAAAATATATAGACAAATTCCGTTTGCAATAAGTGCAAAAATCGAAATAATAATCATTGTCCAAAAGTCAGGAAGTTTTTCATCTCCAAAAAATCTTCTCAATACTTCTATAAATCCAATAATTGCAAGTGTTATTTGAAAATATCCAGCGAGTTTTGCAATTTGTTTTTTTCTTGTCAAAGTTCCGCCAACCGCAAACAAACTAATTCCGTAAACAAAGCTGTCGGCAAGCATATCCAAACTGTCGGCAACTAATCCCATTGATTTTGAGATTATTCCAGTTGTCATTTCGATTAGGAAAAAAGTGAAATTTGTTCCGAGAACTGTCCAGAGTAGTTTTTTTTGATTTGAATTTTCACTAAACTCTGTTTTGTCGGTTTGTTCAGTCGAGATTTTCTTTCCCCCTAAATTCAGTTCGAAAACGGACTTTTCGATTTCATCAATTTCTCCGTTGTAAAAGACGGTTAATTTTCGGTTTGGTATGTCAAAATCCAAATTCGCAATACTTGAAATACCATCCAATTTCATTCGGATTAGATTTTCCTCGGATGGACAATCCATTTTGGTAATCTCAAATATTGTTTTATACATTAAGTTTCGGAATTTTAATTAGCGTTGTTAACAAAACCCAAATATAATTAAATAAGTATTACCATAAATAAAGAGTTATTTTTGAGAATAAAAAGTGGAGCCAAAGGGAGTGAAATCGAACTATTTTTTGGATGATTTAGCTATTTTTTAAAAAAAATATTAAAGAAAATAATTTAGAGTCACAAACTTATGAAGATTCAAAATTTAGAAATGAATTAGACCTAATTTTCCTCAAGACAGTATCCAAAAATACCTGAGGAATTATTTCAAAATAAAATAGGATTTAGTTTTAATTAATAAATTTTCAAAAACAGAGAACTCCAATTTTGAATTCCAAAAAACACTTTACTCATTTTAGTCTTTTTATGATTTTATTTTGTAGTGTTTTGTTGTATTATCAAACTACTGTCGTATTTGCTTTGTAAATGATAACTGTTTACTTAAAATTATAAAGCTACTGTATTTGCTTTACAAGCGGTCAATTTTTTATGTTGTTACATTTAAAGATTGATTTTTTGTGTAACACTTTCATAAATTCATGTCCTGGTTCATCAGAATGGCATGAAATACATAACGGAGTCAAGTTTCTAAAAGAGTTATCATCTTTTCTACCATTAATATGATGTACGTGAAGGTATTCTTTATGGTTTTTAAAGCTTCTTTTACATTTTGAGCAATTGTAATTTTGACTTTCTCTAACTTTTTTACTAATCGACCTCCAATTTGGCGGATAGATGTTAATATTTGAGGACATCTCGTCACCAAGATTCAAACTCCATAAATCTTTTACGATTATTTCTGTCGAATCAAAAAACTCCTTGTAATTAAACTTTTGTACAAAGTCATCTTTTGAAGCACTATTATTAATAGAATCATAGCCATTAAATTTTGTTTCTTTCAAACAAAATTTACAAACTAATAACTCTTCCTGTAGTCCTTTTTCAATTATTTCACTCCTGTCAATTACATTAACATTGAAAGTAGCATCGCCCTTTTTTCCCAAAAAGTTTGGTCTTCTCAAAACATATCTATCTATTAGTCTTCTTTGAGCATAGGTTCGTAGGTGCTCACAGTTAATTAAATGATACTTGTATGTAGTACCGTTATCAAAATTCTTTTCTCTTCGGTGTCTCTGTTGGTCCCTTATATACGCAAGAACTATTTTACCTCTGACTCTAAAAAAGTTATCTGCACAAGCGAAATCATGAAGTTTTAAGTCGTCGCTAATTTCAACCTCACCATCACTAATTAAAACATTTAATAAGTTATCAATTGGAGTCCATTCTTCAACAACTTTAATCTTATTGTATTTGGCCCCCATTTTATCAAACAAATCAGAGAAATATTGTTTCTTGTCAAATCGTGGGAGTTTCATTTTAAGATTTGTTTTAATGTTGATTCGGAATTTGTTTTGATTCTAAATTCCACTCGCCTTGAAGATTTCTGATTTTCCTCACCATTTTCATAAAAAATTAGTTTACTGTATGATAGACCATTCGCTGTAGCTGTCATCTCAAGCCATTTTTTTTGAACATCATTATTAATTTTGTTGTAGCAATATCTTAGGACCTCTCTACTTCTACCTTGAGAAAGTTCTACATTGTAAAAATACCCCTCATCAGAATCGGTATGACCCTCAACTCTCAATTCCTCTATTATGTCCCTGAACTCGTCTGAATAAATTATAGAGAAAAATTTTGGAAAAAATTCATCTAAGTTTGATTTAAACCAATTACTTATCCTATGACTATTCTTTTTGAACAGAATGGGGTTCATGCCATCCACAAGCCCACCATCTTTTGAAAGGAATTGTACACTCAAAGTACTATCAATTATTCTAGCGTTCCATTTGTTTAAATCATCCTTTAATTCTTCATTTAAGCGTTTTACAAGTTCTACTTGATTTTTTTTGTACACTCTAGCTGCATCTGTTGATTTAATCATGTAGGAAATTGCAATTAGAATGAAAACCATCATTAGTCCTGACATCAAATCAGATATTGGGCCCCAGATATTGTTATTGTCTTCAAATTCTATCTTCATTTTCTAAGGTCCAGCTTATCAAGAATCTGTTTTAAATTTTCTGTTATTGGAGTGTAGTCTGAAGCAAATTTGTTAGATAGCGTTGCTAAACTAGACCCAAGTGATTCCAATGATTTTTCTAACTCTTGCCCCAATCTCTCATCCAGTAGTTGGATTCTTTCACTGTTTTGTGTTATCATGTTTTCGACTGATGATTGAATGTTACCTTGGATTTCCTCTTGAGATTTAGAAAAATTGTCATATGATATTTGCAAAGAATCAGTAATAGAATTTAAATTTTCTTCAATACTAGGTAAAGAGTTTAATGCCCTTTCACCTAATTCAGCAAAAGACCCAATCCCAGAACTAAAATCATCTATGATGTTTTTTAAGTCTTTGTTGGATTGAATTATTATCTCGTGATTGGCTGAAATGTTTTCCATAGTCTCATCTACTTTTGATAAATTTGATGAGATTCTTTCAAACTCTCCCTGAATTTTATTCACATGATCCCTGTAGTTTTCTTGCCACACCACAAGGTCTTTTACTGCGTTGTTCAACTCTTTAAAATTCTCTCCAAATTGCTCATTAATTTTTGAATTAAAATCTTTCATAACTTCAGTTAGAGCATCAATTAAAGATTGAGTGTTGTTCTCAACTACTTTCTCTGCAAATTGATTAAAAGATCTTTTTAGTTCATCAAGACCATCACTGTTGACCATTCTAATTTTCTGAAGTTGGGTTAAAATAGAGGAGTCCTTACTATCACTCAAAATTCCTTTATTCAGATCTATTATTGAATCTCTTATTTCTCTATTCAGGACTATTAAAGTTTTTAACCATTCTTCGGAGTTGTCATAATCCTCACTATTTTTAAGTTTAACATTCCTAACGATAAGTCCTGTTAACAATCCTGCAACTGAAGTAATAAATGATGTTTTAAGCCCTCCAAGCAGCATTGGTATACTGTTTGAAATTTGATCTGGTGAGGTGTCAAAGTTTAGTAGGCCTATTAAAATTCCTGTAAAAGTACCAAGGATTCCTAGTGTAACACAAATATTTGAAAGTTGACCTCTTGACATTTTTCTTCTGTATAATAATGGTATTCCCAGAATTAGAATCAGAAAAATTATTGTAACTATAGTTGAGGTTGAAGTTGTGATTCCTGTGACACCTTTTAATAAAAATACAGACGTTAAGATCATTGTGATAAATATTATAGGTTTTAAATCCATTTTTTAAGTTTACAAGATATTGTAATTTAAATATAGTATAAATTTCTTGCAATTTTAGTCCAAGTTTGATACATTTAGATGACTTATTACTATTAATCCTAACTAAACAAACATTTCTTAGCTATTCCACAACTAATAATACAAACTTTGGATCAATAGGGGAGATGTGCTTTAAGCATCAGTTAAAATATTTGGTGTAATAGAAACTATGCATATAAGTAACATTGACGAAATGCCTTGGATAGTTGTGGTTGAAAGATTAGGAAAATCGATGAATTAATACAAACTAAAATTATGAAAATACTACTGATAGTTTTTGTCGCTATTGTAATAATTGTTATTGTTAAATATTTTACAGCAAAAGAGAGAAAATCAACCTTTTCTGTTAATTCAGATTTTAAAGATCAAAATGAGGATTTAATGAGCGATAATGAAGAATTATTTTCAGACAATAATCTTGAAATTAAAACTATGACGAGATTTTTTATAGATGAGAAATTATATCAAAAGTTGCTTAAAAATCCTAATTTAGATTTTCATTTGAATGTGGTGCCGAAAAGAGGGAAACACCCAAAAGGTTACTATCATGTGCCTAACAACATAATAATTTCATTTATTCAGTCAAAAAGAGGAGCAAGGAATTGGGAACTTCATTCTAATTTTCATCAAGACAGTGTCCCAAAAGATTTAAGGAATTATTTCAACAAAAATTAGACTTGAGTTTGAATTACCAATTTTCTCGTACTTCCAAAAGCTTTTTGTATTCATAAGAATCGTCTAAATAATGACTATCAAAATCATCTATATACCTTACTGAACAAGCTTCACATAAATCTTCATCGATCAATATCTCACCCAATAAGTATAGTTTATTTATAAATTCCAACTTAGTCTTATCTGGGTCAATCCATTTTTTTACATTGAATTCATTATCACACAATCCAATATAAATGTAATCTAAATCATGATCAAAGGATTCCTCTATTACAATATAGTTTGTGTAAAAAACCTCATCCCCAATCTCAATTATTGCATTAAAGTCTTTTGGCTTAGCTATGAGAAAATCAACTTTTTTGCCAGAAAGTGGATTGTAGTCTAAATCGTTTGCTCCATTGTTTTTAAAATATTTTAATTTTATTGTCTCAACCATATCAACATCTGATTTTATTGGATTTGTATTGTGTTTTGAAGTGAGTTTAATTGAAAGTCCCATAATATTTAAATAATCATCGGATAATTTGTAAGCTTTCTCAAAAAGCTTACTCATATCAGTGACCAGTGAGGTATCCCATTTAGAAATGTGACCGTATTGAATCTCGGCTGAAGCAAAATCAGACAACCAGTCTTTAACTGCCGTTCTTAATGTTTGGTTATTTAATCTCATTTTCTCGTAATACCACTAATTTATAGTGCTCATTCTCAAAATGAGAAATTTCAACAGTAAAATTTTCTAACTTATAAAGCTCTTTTGCTATTAAGACTGTTTGTTCTATTCCAACCTCATATTTTGCACTGTCCTTTGATATGTTATTTTGTTTCAAAAAATTAGTCATCTCAAATTCAAAATTTTCTTCAGAGAAACATTTCATAAGTTGTAACCCATTTTTAAAGTGCCATTGGCCATCAATATCATTTTCGGGTTTAGTTTTATTTGTCAAATCCCATGAAATATCTTTTTCATTAATCCCATTAATATTCTCAATGAAATACCTGACTTTATTAGCTAGTGTTTTGCCCATCCCTCTGTTTTCGTCAATTGTGCCGTTTTCATCAACAAACAATGCTCGATCTTGTATGGACTTTTTTGTTTCCTCATCAAGATCATTAAAGTTTAATTTAGATTTTAAATGTTCTTTGGAAGGAGGTGAATTTTCTGTTTTTTGGGACTTACATGTTCCATTTTGCACTGCTGAACCATTTGTATAAGTTACTCCATCTATAGTACCAGAAAACAACAACATGGAATTTCCATCGCTGTATCTAAAACAATGATTATTAATCAAAGCCAAAGGTGCGGCAAAGTAGCGAGGTGGATCAATTCTTATGGGGTCTTTTTTAATATTTAGCTCTGACAAATCATCTAAAACTCCATACATTAATTTTTCCATCTGGAGCTTATTAATTTCTTCATATCGCTCCTTATATTCTACTTGCAAGGAATTTTTTTTTCTATTTAGTTCAATAATCTCATCAACATTTAGGTATTTCCCCTCTGAAGAAAACCATTTTTCTTTTGTAATATATGCTTCTGTATTAATTTCAACATATTGATCAGCATTAGCTGTGGTTTCTACTTCAATCCTTCGATTTCTAAGTGTCTCTAATTCTTTAATAATTATGTCTTTTTCTGAATCATTTAAGCTTTCGGTATACCTTCGAGTTAATAATCTGATTTTTTCTTTTAATTCACTCAATTCAATCATTTTAATTTGAAAATTAACCGCAATTTCATGAGTTACCTCTGAGATATAATTCACTTTTATACTTTCTTGATGATCTTTTATGATTCCATACATAAAACCCTTATAAGTTCTAGTTATACCATCGTCACATTTTATATTTTTCTCAGTAGATAATTCTTTATCTTCCTCTCCCTTTTGCCTGATTAAAGGAGCTAACCTGTCTTGTTTTTTCCAAAGTTCTTGCCTTATTTTTTCATCTTGCCTTTCTTTTTCACTATTGCGCTTTGAATTGTTAAAAATTTTAATAGAAATTATAACAATAACAACACAACAAATTAATAATATATATATCATCTTATTTTTTGGATTTTAACTTTTTTGACATTCTATTCTATAAAGTTGAACGATATAATTATAATATTGTAATTATTTCATCAAAGTATGCAGGTGTTTTTCCCCAGCTGTAATTTCCTACATCACACCAAGATCTAGAGATTTTCACATTTTCAGGAATAGCATCCAAAGCATCATCGTGTTTGTATATCTTTATAGTCTCATTTTCAATGAATGCTACGTATATATTCTTGCCAATATATTTTTTGTCAATGGTGAACCTGCCTTTCAACTGAACCTTAATCATATCGTCCCCGCTAATTGCTATAAAATCAGCACCTTGCCAATCATCACTTAGGCGCATTGAATTATATCCGTAGTCAGCTAGTGCCGATGACACTTTATGGAAATTATAGTTTTCTTTTTGTTTAGCATTGAGTTTGCTGTATTCTATT